>CAYNZQ010000003.1:0-212136 GCA_964401795.1 uncultured Citromicrobium sp. | reverse complement strand
CGGGCAACCGTCCGGAATGGATGATCCTGGAAGTCGTGCCCGTGATCCCGCCCGAACTGCGCCCGCTGGTGCCGCTGGACGGCGGCCGGTTCGCCACGTCCGACCTCAACGACCTCTATCGCCGCGTCATCAACCGCAACAACCGTCTGAAGCGCCTGATGGAGCTGCGGGCGCCGGACATCATCGTGCGCAACGAGAAGCGCATGCTGCAGGAGGCGGTCGACGCGCTGTTCGACAACGGTCGCCGTGGTCGCGTGATCACCGGCGCCAACAAGCGTCCGCTGAAATCGCTGTCCGACATGCTCAAGGGCAAGCAGGGCCGCTTCCGCCAGAACCTGCTTGGCAAGCGCGTCGACTATTCGGGCCGCTCGGTCATCGTGACGGGGCCGGAGCTGAAGCTGCACCAGTGCGGCCTGCCCAAGAAGATGGCGCTCGAGCTGTTCAAGCCGTTCATCTACGCCCGCCTCGACGCCAAGGGTCTGTCCATGACCCTGAAGCAGGCGAAGAAGTGGGTCGAGAAGGAGCGCAAGGAAGTCTGGGACATCCTGGATGAAGTCATCCGCGAACACCCGGTCCTCCTCAACCGCGCGCCCACACTGCACCGTCTCGGCATCCAGGCGTTCGAGCCCGTGCTGATCGAGGGCAAGGCGATCCAGCTGCACCCGCTCGTCTGCTCGGCCTTCAACGCCGACTTCGACGGCGACCAGATGGCCGTCCACGTGCCGCTTTCGCTGGAAGCCCAGCTGGAAGCGCGCGTGCTGATGATGAGCACCAACAACATCCTCAGCCCCGCGAACGGCAAGCCGATCATCGTGCCGTCGCAGGACATGGTGCTGGGCATCTACTACCTGTCGATGGAGCGGCAGGAGCACACGCCCGAGTTCATCGAGGAAAAGGACGGCACCAAGATCGAGAAACTGCCGCGCTTCGCCGACATGGCCGAAGTGCACCAGGCGCTCGAGATGAAGTCGGTCTCGCTTCACAGCAAGGTCATCGCCCGCGTCCCGCAGGCGGACGAGAACGGCAAGATCGTGATGCGCCGGTTCGAGACGACGCCGGGCCGCATGCTGATCGGCGAATGCCTGCCGAAGAACCACAAGGTGCCCTACGACATCATCAACCGCCTTCTGACCAAGAAGGACATCGGCGACGTGATCGACGAGGTGTATCGTCACACCGGCCAGAAGGACACGGTGCTGTTCGCCGATGCGATCATGAGCCTGGGCTTCCGCCACGCGTTCAGGGCCGGCATCTCGTTCGGCAAGGACGACATGATCATCCCGCACGAGAAGGACGGGATGATCGAGCAGACCAAGGAACTGGTGGCCGGTTACGAGCAGCAGTACCAGGACGGCCTGATCACCCAGCAGGAAAAGTACAACAAGGTGATCGACGCCTGGAGCCGTTGCGGCGACCAGGTGGCCGACGCGATGATGGAGAAGATCAAGTCGCAGCCGATCGACGACGACGGCAAGCAGGCGCAGATCAACTCGATCTACATGATGAGCCACTCCGGTGCGCGTGGTAGCCCCGCGCAGATGAAGCAGCTTGCCGGCATGCGCGGCCTGATGGCCAAGCCGTCGGGCGAGATCATCGAAACGCCGATCATCTCGAACTTCAAGGAAGGTCTGACCGTCCTTGAATACTTCAACTCCACCCACGGCGCCCGCAAGGGCCTGGCGGACACGGCGTTGAAGACCGCGAACTCGGGCTACCTCACCCGCCGTCTCGTCGACGTGTCGCAGGACTGCGTCATCGTCGAGGAGGACTGCAAGACCGACAACGCGCTCGAAATGCGTGCGATCGTGCAGGGCGGTTCGGTCATCGCGTCGCTCGGCGAGCGTATCCTGGGCCGCACCACCGCCGAAGACATCACCAACGCCGCCACCGGCGAAGTGATCGTCAAGGCCGGCACCCTGATCGACGAGCCGATGATGCGCGCGATCGAGGAGGCCGAGGTGCAGGTCGCCAAGATCCGCAGCCCGCTGGTCTGCGAAGCGGAACAGGGCGTGTGCGGTACCTGCTACGGCCGTGACCTGGCCCGCGGTACGCCGGTCAATATCGGCGAAGCCGTCGGCGTCATTGCGGCGCAGTCCATCGGCGAGCCCGGCACGCAGCTGACGATGCGGACCTTCCACATCGGCGGCGCGGCGCAGCTCAACGAGACGAGCCACCTGGAAGCGGTGTCGGACGGCAAGGTCGTCTATCGCGACATGCCGACCATCAACGACAAGAAGGGTCGCATCCTCAGCCTTGCTCGCAACGGCGAACTGGCGGTGATCGATGCGGAAGGTCGCGAGCGCGAAATCCACAAGGTGCCGTACGGTACCGTGCTGATGCACAAGGATGGCGAGCAGGTGAAGGAAGGCGATCGCCTGGCCGAATGGGATCCGTTCAGCCTGCCGATCATCACCGAGCAGTCGGGCGTCGTGCGGTTTCAGGACCTGCTCGAGGGCACCACGCTGGAAGAGCGGGTCGACGATGCGACCGGCATCGCGCAGCGCGTCGTCACCGAGAACCGGGCGACGGGCCGCAAGAAGAAGGAAGACCTGCGTCCGCGGCTCACCCTTCTCAACGATGCCAACGACGAGTCGGAGGCCGCGCGCTACATGCTGGCGCCCGGCACCACCCTTTCGGTCGAGGACGGTCAGACGGTCGATGCCGGCGACATCCTTGCCCGTGCCAGCCGCGAAGCTGCCAAGACGCGCGACATCACCGGCGGTCTGCCGCGTGTTGCCGAGCTGTTCGAAGCGCGTATTCCGAAGGACAACGCGATCATTGCCAAGATTTCGGGCAAGATCGAATTCGTCCGCGAATACAAGGCGAAGCGCAAGATCGCGATCGTGCCGGAGGAAGGCGAAGCCGTCGAGTACCTGATCCCCAAGACCAAGGTGATCGACGTGCAGGAAGGCGACTTCGTGAAGAAGGGCGATACGCTCATCTCGGGATCGCCCAATCCGCACGACATCCTCGACGTTCTCGGGGTGGAAGCGCTGGCCGAGTATCTCGTGAACGAGATCCAGGAAGTCTATCGACTGCAGGGCGTGAAGATCAACGACAAGCACATCGAGGTGATCGTTCGCCAGATGCTGCAGAAGGTCGAGATCACCGACGGCGGCGACACCGTGCTGCTGCCGGGCGAGCAGGTCGATCTGGAGGAGATGAACCAGACCAACGCGAAGCTTTCGCGGAACAAGACCCCGGCGCAGGGCAAGCCGGTTCTGCTGGGCATCACCAAGGCGAGCCTGCAGACCCGCTCCTTCATCTCGGCGGCCTCGTTCCAGGAAACCACCCGCGTGCTGACGCAGGCGGCGGTCGAAGGGAAGAAGGACACGCTGATTGGGCTGAAGGAAAACGTGATCGTGGGCCGTCTCATCCCCGCCGGTACCGGCGCGGCGATGAACCGGGTGCGCATCACTGCCTCCAGCCGCGACGCCGCGCTGCGCGCACAGTGGAAGAAGGCGCAGGCCGACCTCATCGCGGCGAACACTGCCGAGGAAGAGCACGAAGCGGAACTGGAGCAGGGGCCCGAAGCGGCGACCGGCGACGATCCGCTGGCGCGGATGGAAGGCGAAACGCACGGCACCGATGCCGATGCGGGCGAGTACCTGCAGACCTCCGACGAGGGCGAAGCGAGCGATCCCGCCGCCTGAAATCGCTGACGGACAGGCGGCCCGTAGGGGGCGCCGGCCATAACTGAAAACCGCCCGGTCCCGACGAAGGATCGGGCGGTTTTGTTATAATCTTGTCATGTTTTGACATTTGGTTACGACTTGACTCGTCGTTAACCACCGGCGTGTAGCGCTCGTCCCCGGTTTCCAGGGGGGATCGGGTCGTGACGGATAACAAGCAGGTTTCGATTTTCGACAGCGCCGACCTTCTGCGCGCACAGCAACTGGCCCTGTACATGCGCAGTGTGCGCAGCGCTTCGCTGGTTTCGGTGCTGGTCGCGTTCGTTTCCGTGGTCGCCATGGCGCAGCCCGGCAATCTCGGCATCTGGCTGCCCTGGCTTCTGCTGGTCGCGCTCGTCAACGGGGCGCGTCTCGCGCAGCGGCGCGACTACTATCCCGACACGATCGATGCCGGCTACATCCATCGTCACATGCGCCGTGCCACCGTGCTGTCGCAGGTGAACAGCGCGCTGTGGGGCGGCGGGTTCGTCGCCTTCTGGGTCCATGCGACCGGTGGCGCCTATCTGGTGCTGTGCATCATCGCCGCCGGCATGGTGACCAGCAATTTCATCCAGCATCGCACCATGCCGCGATCCGCCACCGCGATCATCGTCTGCGGGGTTGCTGCCGGCGTCGGCGCGGCATTGGTGCAGACCCCGGTGTACGCCATCACCGCCCTGATCCTGCTGGCGGTCTTCGGCTTCCTGATGATCGAGGGAGTGTGGTCGCAGGCACGCTTCTTCGAACGCCGGATGAAGGAAGAGCGCGAACTCGCGCGCCAATCGGAAACCGTCAGCCTGCTGCTGCGCCAGTACGAGGCATCGTCGTCCGACTGGCTGTGGGAGGTGGACGAGGGTAACTGCCTGCGCAATGTCTGCGAGCGGTTTGCCGCCGCGGCACAATGTCCGGTCCAAGATCTCGAGGCCGCGGAACTGGTCGGCCTGTTCAAGCCGTCGCCGGAACGCGAGCAGCTGGCCGCCAACCTTCTGGGGCGCAAGCCGTTTCGCGACCTCGTGCTGGAGCGCGAAGAGCAGTATGACGGCGCGACCCACTGGTGGGCGCTGTCGGGCAATCCGCAGTCCGACGGGTCGATCCGGGGTGTGATCAGCGACGTCACCGGCAACCGCCGGGCGGAGGCGCGCATCGCGCGGCTGGCGCGGTACGACACGCTGACCAGCCTCGCCAATCGCTACCTATTCAACGAAACGCTGTGCGACGCGGTCGAGGAGCGGATGAAGAACCAGCGCATGGCGCTGTTGTCGATCGATCTCGATCATTTCAAGGCGGTCAACGACACCTACGGCCACCAGATGGGCGACGCGCTGCTGCGCGAGGTGGCGCAGCGGATCTCGTTCTGCGTTCGCTCGCACGATCTCGCCGCGCGGCTGGGTGGCGACGAGTTCGCGGTGCTGATGCCGCGGGTTCGCGACGTCGATCAGGTCCACGACCAGGCGCAGGCCATTCTCGATCGGCTGGACGAACCGTTCTGCCTGTCCGACCATGTGATCCGCGTATCGGGCAGCATCGGCATCGCCCATGTCGATTGCGGGAACCACCATCCCGAAGAGGTGCTGCGCCAGTCGGACCTCGCGCTCTACGCCGCGAAGCATGCGGGGCGGGGCTGCTTTGCCGATTTCGATCCCGAAATGGACATGATCGCCCGCGACCGCCGCGCGCTGGAGCGCGATCTGCGCGACGCGGTCGCGGCAGGCCAGCTGGAGCTGCATTTCCAGGCCCAGGTCGACATGAAGACCGGCGCGCGTAACGGGATGGAAGCGCTGCTGCGCTGGAACCATCCGACGCGCGGGCAGGTCCCGCCGGGCGACTTCATCGGCCTGGCGGAAGAAACCGGGCTCATCCTGCCGATCGGCGAATGGGTCATCCGCGAAGCGCTGCAGAAGGCGGCGCGCTGGGCCCAGCCGCTCAACGTCGCGGTCAACCTCTCGCCCATTCAGCTGCGCAATCCCAATCTCGTCGCCGTGGTCGCTTCTGCCATCGCCTCGTCCGGAATCGCGCCGAACCGGGTCGAGATCGAGATCACCGAAAGCGCGCTTCTGCACGACAGCGAGGCGAACATGCGCCTTCTGCACCGCCTGCGGGCGCTGGGCGTGCGCATCGCGCTCGACGATTTCGGCACCGGCTATTCCTCGCTCAACTATCTGCGCAATTTCCCATTCGACACGATCAAAATCGATCGCTGCTTCGTGGAGGACGTGATCGAGCGCAGCGATTGTCAGGCGATCATCCGGGCGACCATCGGCCTTGCGCTGGAACTGGGCATGTCCACCGTCGCGGAAGGGATAGAGGAAGAGGCGCAATATGCCTGGCTGGCCGCACAGGGCTGCACGTCGGCGCAGGGTTTCCTGATTGCGCGGCCGATGCCGCTGGAGGATACCGAGGTGGCGGGTCGGTTTCCGTACCCCGTCGGCCAGCCGGTCGCGGTGGTCGAACCGCTGCGGCGCGCGAGCTGACTGCGGGAGCATGCGGGCGGGGAAGGCGTTGGCGTTTGGAGGAGGATAGAAAATGCGAACGCTTGTTCCCGTAGTCCTGCTGGCCGTGTCGGCCTGCCAAGCGCCCATGATCGAAAGCGCGGAAAAGTCGCAGAGCGCGCCGGCCACGCAGGAAGAGGTTCCCGCGGCGGGGCCGTCGTCCAGCGTCGCGTCGCTCGCCGGCGAATGGCGCGTGGCGGGGATCGACGGGCGGGATTTCGACGAACCCTACGGTCTCGCGCTGCGCGGCGACGAGACCCAGCTGTGGTGGGCCCCGCGTTGTGCGGGAATGGTGCGCGACTACGCGATCGACGGCGGTCGCGTGCGCTTTTCCACCCCGGCGACGCTGGAAGGCTCGCCGGGCCGTCCGGTATGCCGGATCGGCGTGCCGCCCCGGCTGGCGGAGGTGATCACGGCTCTCGACGGTGCCGACCGGATCGCGCGCACGCCGCAAAACGGTATCCTGATTTCCGGGCCGCGCCATTCGGTGACGCTCTTCTCGCAATAGCGGACCGGTCGCGCTAAGCGCCTTGCCATGACGATCACGCGCTTCGCCCCTTCGCCCACGGGGCGCCTCCATGTCGGCAACATCCGTACCGCGCTGCACAACTGGATGCTCGCGCGAAAGGCCGGCGGCCGCTTCATGCTGCGCATCGACGATACCGATGCGGAGCGCAGCCGCGAGGACTACGTCCACGCGATCCGTGCCGACCTCGCATGGCTCGGCCTCGTGCCCGATGGGGAGGAACGGCAGTCCGACCGCCTCAACCTTTACGACATCGCCTTCGATCGCCTGCGCAGTGCGGGCCGGGTCTATCCCGCCTACGAGACCGCGCAGGAGCTGGAGGTGAAGCGCAAAATCGCGCTGGGCCGCGGCCTTCCGCCGATCTACGACCGCGCGGCGCTGGCGCTGACGCAAGAGCAGCGCGCGGCAAAGGAAGCCGAGGGCATTGCCCCCCACTGGCGCTTCCGCCTCGACCACGACCGCCCGATCGTCTGGGAAGACGGCGTACGCGGGACGCAGAGATTCGATCCGGCCCAGCTGTCCGATCCCGTCATCCGCCGCGCCGACGGTTCGTGGCTCTACATGCTGCCGAGCGTCCTCGACGACATCAACATGGGCGTCACCGACGTGCTGCGGGGCGAGGATCACGTGTCCAACACCGCGGTGCAGATCCAGATGTTCGAGGCGATGTCGGCCCCGCCGCCACGCTTCGCACACGAGGCGCTGCTGGTGGGGCGTGAGGGGAAGCTGTCCAAGCGGCTGGGCTCGCTGGGCTGCGATGCCTTCCGCGAGCGCGGCATAGAACCCGACGCGCTGGTCGCGCTGCTGGCGCGGCTCGGCACCAGCCAGCCGGTCGAACCGATCGCGGATCGCGCGGTCCTGCTCGGCAGCTTCGACCTTTCGACCTTCGGCCGCGCCCCGGCCAAGTTCGACGACGCCGAACTGGAGCGGCTGAACGCCGCGATCGTACACCAGCTCCCCTTCGCCGAAGTGGCGGATCGCCTGCCCGATGGGATGGACGAGGCAGGCTGGCACGCGGTGCGGCCCAACCTTTCGCATGTCGGCGAAGCGGGCGATTGGTGGCGGCTCGTCACTGGCCCGATCGAGCAGCCGGTGTTCGCGGACGAGGACCGCGCCTACCTCGCCGCGGCGGCCGACGCTTTGCGCTGGGTCGACGACCCGTGGCACGCGCTGACCGCTGAGCTGAAGGAGCGCACGGGCCGCAAGGGCAAGCCGTTGTTCCTGCCCCTGCGGCAGGCGCTGACCGGGATGGATCACGGGCCGGACATGGCCGAACTGCTGCCGCTGATCGGCGAGGACGAGGCGCGCGCGCGGCTCGCCCGCGCCGCGGACGTACACGCGTGAGGCTGTTCTCCGACCCCCGGCAGGCAGGTCATGCGCCGGTGCGCGAACTGCACAATGGCGGATGGAGCGACTATGCGGAAACCCCGGCACGCTTCGAGGCGATGCTGGCGGCGTGCGGCCCGGGCGAGCCGGCGCGCGATTTCGGGATCGAGCCGATTCTGACGGTCCACGATCCCGCCTATGTCGCGTTCCTGCGCGAGGCGCACGATCTGTGGCTTGCCGCCGGGCGCGAAGGCGATGCGATGGGCTATATCTTCCCCGTCGTCGCGCGGCGCAAGCTCGACCTCACGCGTATCGAGGCGCGCATCGGCGCCCATGCGATGGACGTGTCGACCCCGATTGCGGCTGGCACGTGGGATGCGGCCTATGGCGGTGCGCAAAGCGCGTTGACCGCGCTCGACGCGGTGCTGGGCGGGGATGCGGGCGCTTTCGCACTGTGTCGGCCGCCAGGGCATCATGCGGGCGCCGACTACATGGGCGGCTATTGCTATCTCAACAACGCCGCGATCGTTGCGCGCGCGGCGCAGGCGCGCGGAGCGCAGCGCATCGCGATCCTCGATGTCGACTACCATCACGGCAACGGCACGCAGGACATTTTCTACGACGATGGCGAGGTCCTGTTCGCTTCGATCCACGCCGATCCGCGAACCGATTTTCCCTTTTTCTGGGGTCATGCCGACGAGGTCGGGATCGGTGCGGGCGAGGGTGCCACGCTCAACCTGCCGCTGCCGCAAGGCACGCAGTGGAGCGGTTACGCCCCGGCGCTGGAGCGGGCGCTTGCCGCGGTGCGCGCGCACGGCGCCGACCTGCTGGTCGTCTCCTTCGGTGCGGACACGTTCGAACACGACCCGATCTCCCAATTCCGGCTGCACCGGGACGATTACACCGCGATGGCGGGCATGATCGGCGCGCTGGGCCTGCCGACGGTCGTCGTCATGGAAGGCGGCTATGCCGTCGACGCGCTGGGGGCGAACCTCGCCGCGTTGCTCGCCGGATTTGCCTAGCGCCGGCGGCACCGGTATCGAGGCGGCGATGACGCTGTCTCCACGCCACAGGACGGGCCGGGGCCTGATCGCGCTGCTGCTGGCGATCCTGTGCCTGCAGGCGATGCCCGCGCGGCCGTTGCAGCCGATGCTGGAACGCGGCCCCGTCTTCAGTGCCGCGACCTACGAGGTCACGCTGCCGCCGCAGCGCGAGGGCGTGGTGCGCCTGCAGGCGCTCGCGGTGCGACCGGGCGGCTTCCTGCCGATTGTAGAACACGACGGCGCGCACGTGGCGATGCCGGCCGATCCGTGGCCGGCCCATCGTGCCACCGGCCCTCCGCTGACCCCGCCGCCCCGTTCGATCGCATCCCCGCGCGAGCCGCCCCTTCCTGCCTGAACCTTTCGTCGTACGCCGCCATGCCGCGGTGTGCGTCCGCTCGTTTCACTCAGGATATCAGACACATGAATTCGCAAAACGGCGATGGCACGACCATCGCGGATCGTTTCGACGGGGTCGAGGCGCTGCTGCGCCGCTATCCCGATATCGATGCCGCCGAACTCGAACAGCTCAGGCGCTGGTTCAGGAAGGAGGCGAGCGCCTTCGAAGTGGCGAGCCTTGCCAGCAAGGCCGATCTCTACCCCGCCTACAGCGCGTTTCGCGCCGAGCATATCGACCGGTTTCGCCCGGTCGACTGGGGTATCGCCTTCTTCGCGCTGATGGCGTTCGTGGGCGCGGTAATCGCGCTGCTGGCGATGAAGTAGCGCAAGGAGCGACGTCCGGGCCGACACGCATGCCGGTCCGGACGTTTGCCTCGCACCGTCAGCCCTCGTACTTGTCGAGCTCGTCGCCCGTCAGCGTCACGACGTGCAGCAGGTTGGTGCTGCCCGGCGTGCCGAAAGGAACGCCCGCAAGCGCGATCAGCTTCGCCCCGGCCTGGCCGAAGCCGTGGCGCAGGGCCATGCGCTTGCCCTTGGCGATCATCTCCTCGAAGCTGCCGATGTCGCGCGTCGCGACCGCGTGTGCTCCCCACAACAGGGCGAGGCGCCGGGCTATCCGGTTGGACGGCGTCAGGACCAGCATCGGTACCTTGGGCCGCTCGCGCGCGACGCGGCGGGCCGTGCTGCCCGATCCGGTGAAGACCGTGACCGCGCCGATCGGCACGGTATCGGCGATGGTCATGCAGGCATGGGCCAGTGCGTCGGCGGTGGTCGGATCGGGCGCGGTTTCGAGGAACCGGACCCGCGGCAGATAGGCGTCGTCGGTTTCGACCTGCTTCGCGATGCGGTGCATGATCGTCACCGCCTCTTCCGGCCAGTCGCCCGCCGCGGTTTCCGCGCTCAACATGACCGCGTCGGCCCCGTCATAGACTGCATTGGCCACGTCCGAGACTTCGGCACGGGTCGGCGTCGGGCTCTCGATCATGGATTCGAGCATCTGGGTCGCCACGATCACCGGCTTGCCCGCGAGGCGCGTGTCGTTGACGATCCGCTTCTGCAGCGGTGGCACTTCCTCCGGGTCGAGTTCGACGCCCAGATCGCCGCGCGCGACCATCACGCCGTCGGACAGTTCGATGATCTCGGCCAGGCGGCGCACCGCCATCGGCTTCTCGATCTTGGCGCACAGGGCGGGCGGCTGGCCCTTGGCCGACATCATCAGCTTGCGCGCCTCGGCCAGATCCTCGGGCCGCTGGACGAAGCTGAGGCCGATCCAGTCGGCGCCCTGCTCCACGGAAAAGGCCAGATCGCGGCGATCCTTCTCGGTCAGCGCCGGGATCGGCACCTCGGCATCGGGCACGTTTACGCCCTTGCGGTCGGAGATGACGCCTCCGACCTCGGCCGAGCACAGGATCTCGTTCTCGTCCGCGCGGATGACCCGGAGTTTGATCTTGCCGTCGTTGATGAGCAGCCGCTGCCCCTTTTCGAGCAGGCCGAACAGTTCGGGGTGGGGCAGCTCGACGCGGGTCTCGTCGCCCGGTTCGGGATTGCGGTCGAGCGTGAAATGGCCCGAATGGCGGATCACCGCCTTGCCGTCCTTGAACGTGCCGACGCGCAGCTTGGGGCCCTGCAGGTCGCAGAAGATCGCGATCGGGCGGCCGAATTCCTTTTCCACCTGCCGGATCGCGCGGATCGTGTCCGCATGGGTCGCGTGATCGCCATGGCTCATGTTCACGCGGAAGGCGTCGGCCCCCGCCTTGAACAGCTTGCGAAGCATTTCGGGGGAGCGGCTGGCGGGGCCGGTCGTGGCGAGAATCTTGACCTTGCGGCCGCGCGGATCGAGCTTTTGCATGCGGCACGCTATGGCACAGGTGCGTTGCAACTCAAGGACGAAGCCCCAGATGGACACGATGGATACGAATGCACCCACCCCCGCCGCCCACGACCCGCTCGACACCTTGGACGACGCGACCGCGGCTGCCGCGTTCCGCCGACTGGTGCGCCATTTGCGCCACCGCCACGACGCACAGAACATCGACCTGATGGGGCTCGCCGGTTTTTGCCGCAACTGCCTTGCCGACTGGATCCGCGACGCCGGCTACCACGGCGACAAGGCGGACGCGCGGGCCCTGATCCACGGCATGCCGGCCGGGGAATGGAAGGACCGCTTCCAGTCGCCCGCGACCGAGGAGCAGCTCGAACGGATGAAGGCCAGCGTCGCGAAGAACGCGGCGGATTAATCGGCGCGGCAGGGTTCACCGGTCGCGCGCGGCTGGCTATCGAGCCGCCAACCGATTCTGATTTTTCGCTGGAGAACCCCAAGATGGCCGAAGCCACCGACGACCGCCTGCGCCTGCTGATCGAGCGCATCGAACGCCTCGAGGAAGAGAAGAAGGGCATCGCCGACGACATCCGCGACGTCTACGCCGAGGCGAAGGCTACCGGGTACGATCCCAAGATCATGCGCCAGATCGTGCGCCTGCGGAAGATGAAGCCCGACGATCGCAGCGAACAGGAAATGATCCTTGATACCTACAAGGCCGCGCTCGGCATGGGGTGAGCGGTTCGCCGCCTGCGACGCGCCGCTCGGAACAGGCATGCGGGGCAAGTGGTTGATCTTTCGAACCTAAAATCGAAGGATTGATCATGACCGAACAGGCCACCGGGCGCGCCGACGCCGATTTCATCGAACCCATCTCCGAGGAGCCCCGCATGCCGGGGCACGAATCGCAGATGGACGACAAGCCCGACTGGCGCCCGCGTTACCCGGGGTCTGGGCGCCTCGAGGGCAAGGTCGCGATCGTGACCGGCGCCGACAGCGGCATCGGACGCGCCACCGCGGTGCTGTTCGCGCGCGAGGGTGCAGATGTCGCGATCGCCTATCTGTGCGAGGACGACGACGCCGAGAAGACGCGCGAACTGTGCGAGGCGGAGGGCGCCCGCGCGTTCACCTTCCGCGGCGATCTCGGCCGGCAGGAAACCGGCGCCGAGCTGGTCGAAAGGACGATCGAGACGTTCGGCCGGCTCGACGTGCTGGTGAACATCGCGGGCGAGCAGCATCCTGATGAGGACATCCGCGACATTACCGCCGAACAGTTGCAGCGCACCTTCCAGTCAAACATATTCTCGCAGTTCTATCTCGTGCAGGCCGCGCGCCCGCACCTCAAGAGGGGCGCGGCGATCGTGAACTGTACCAGCGTGACGATGTATCAGGGCCAGCCCATCCTGCTCGACTATTCGAGCACGAAGGGCGCCATCACCGCCTTCACCCGCTCGCTCTCGGCGAACCTGGTGGACGACGGCATCCGCGTGAACGCGGTCGCGCCGGGGCCGATCTGGACGCCGCTCAACCCCTCGGGCGGGCAGCCGAAGGAGAACATCCCCGATTTCGGCGAGAGCACGCCGATGGGACGACCCGGCCAGCCGAACGAGGTTGCGCCGTCCTTCCTCTTCCTTGCCTGCGAGGACTCGTCCTATATGTCGGGCCAGGTCCTGCATCCAAATGGCGGGTCCGTGATCAACGGCTGACAAGGAGAGAGCCCGATGGCAGGTCCCTGGAAAGACGCACGCGACATCGTCGTGACCACGACGCCCACGATCGAGGGGCGACCGATCCAGGATTATCTGGGCATCGTGACCGGCGAGGTGATCGTCGGCGCGAACCTGTTTCGCGACCTGTTCGCCAACATCCGCGACATCGTGGGCGGGCGCTCGGGCAGCTACGAGCGCATCCTGCGCGATGCGCGCGAGCAGGCGATCCAGGAACTGCAGGCCGAATGCGGCAGCCGCGGGGGCAATGCGGTGGTCGGGGTCGACCTCGATTACGAGGTGATCGGCGACACCGGCAGCATGCTGATGGTCAGCGCCAGCGGGACCGCGGTGAAGGTGTGAACGGGCGGGCGCGGCGGCAGTTGCCCCGCGCCGCTCACCCGGTGTAAGGCGCAGCGCGTAGCGGGGGCATCCCACGGCCTTCGCGAAAGAATAACACCTTTTCGGGGTTCCCATGGCAGGCCATTCCAAGTTCAAGAACATCATGCACCGCAAGGGCGCGCAGGATAAGAAGCGCTCCAACCTCTTCTCCAAGCTCAGCCGCGAGATCACGGTGGCGGCGAAGATGGGGATGCCCGATCCCGACATGAACCCGCGCCTGCGGCTGGCGGTCAACGCGGCCAAGGCGCAGTCCATGCCCAAGGACAACATCCAGCGCGCGATCGACAAGGCGAGCGCGGCAGACGGCGATAATTACGAGGAAGTGCGCTACGAAGGCTATGGCCCGGGCGGCAGCGCCATCATCGTCGAGGCGCTGACCGACAACCGTAACCGCACCGCGACCAGCATCCGCACCGCCTTCAGCAAGAACGGCGGTAATCTGGGCACGGAAGGCAGCGTCGTCCACGGGTTCGAACGGGTTGGCCTGATCGTCTATCCGTCCGAAGCGGGCGAGGAGGACAAGATCCTCGAAGCCGCGCTGGAAGCCGGCGCGGACGACATCCAGTCGAGCGAGGGCGGCCACGAGATCTGGACCTCGGCCGACGACCTTCACCAGGTCGCCGCCGATCTGGAAAAGGCGCTGGGCGAGGCCGAGACGGTTAAGCTGGCGTGGAAGCCAAACCTTACCGTCGAGATGGACGAGAAGGATGCAGGCGTGCTCCTCAAGCTGATCGACGCGCTCGACGACGACGACGACGTCCAGACCGTGTGGGGCAATTACGACATCTCGGACGAGGTGATGGAGAAGGTAGAGGCGTGAGCAGAAAGGGATGACTGGTCGTTCCGGCGATCGGCGTCCTCGCCGCATGGTGGTTTGTCGAAGAGGGCGGGTTCCTGCGCGATGATTGCGTCCGAACGGAACGCTCGTCGCCGTGCTTATCTTCCCCTCCCGCTTGCGAGAGGGGTCGGGGGTGGGCGTGGCTGCCTGGCTGTGACCCGAGAAGCCCACCCCGCTGCGACTAGACGCTGCTACGCAACGCCAAGTCTCGCGACCCTCCCGCACGCGGGAGGGTGGGTATGTTGATCCTCGGCCTCGACCCGTCGCTCAGTTGCACCGGCTGGGGCGTGATCCGTGCGGAGGGCAGCCGCATCGCGCATGTCGCCAACGGCCAGATACCGACTTCGCCCCGAGTGCCGATGGCGCGCCGGCTTGCCGACCTGCAGGCCGCTCTGGCGGAGGTGATCGCCACCCACCGGCCCGACCGCGCTGCGGCGGAGGAAATCTTCGTCAACAAGAACCCCCAATCGACGCTGAAGCTGGCGCAGGCGCGGGGCTGCGTGCTGGCGGCGTGCGGGGCGGCCGGCCTCGACGTGCGCGAACACGCCGCGCGGCTCGTGAAAAAGGCGGTGGTCGGGACCGGCGGCGCCGACAAGGCCCAGGTGCAGGCCATGCTGAAAGTGCTGCTTCCCGGCGCGAGCATCGCGGGTGCGGATGCGGCCGACGCGCTGGCCGTGGCCATTGCCGACGCGCATCTCGCCCCGCGCTAGCCCGCCCTTCTATCCCATCGCGGTGTCGGCGATGACCCAGAGGCCGATCGTCAGGAACATCAGCGCGGCGATTGCCCGGACCCATTTCAGCGATACGCGCTCCACGATGGCGTGCCCCAGGAACACCGCGGGCACGTTGGCCAGCATCATGCCCAGCGTCGTGCCGATCGTGACCAGCGTCACGCTGGCGAATTGCGCGCCCAGCGCGATCGTCGCCACCTGCGTCTTGTCGCCGATCTCGACCAGGAAGAACGCCACCAGCGTCGTCAGGAATGCGCCGTGGCGCGAGGGGGCGGGTTCGTCGTCCTCGTCGAGCTTGTCCGGCACCAGCGTCCACGCGGCCATGGCGACGAAGCTGGCCCCCACGGCGTAGCGGAACCACGCGCCTTCCAGTAGCGCGGCGATCGACTGGCCGAGGAAGGCGGCGATGGCGTGGTTCGCCAGCGTCGCGAACAGGATGCCGAAAATGATCGGGACCGGTTTGCGAAATCGGGTGGCGAGGACGATCGCCAGCAGCATGGTCTTGTCGCCGATTTCGGCGAGGGCCACGACCGCGGCGGAAGTGAGGATGGGTTCCAAGGCGTATCTCCGGGCCGGGCGATTCGAGACGGCAACGACACCGCGCCTCCCGCCCGGCCGGGCGAAAGCGCAGTGCCATTGGTCTCGCCCGGACGGTTCACCGTCCCGCTGCGCCATGACCTCTCGGCCAAGTATGTTGACGCAGGCGCACCGCCCATGGGCGGCGGGCTACTCCCCAGATGACGAACGCGCCGCTAACAGGTGGGGCCGGCGCACGCAACAGCGCTGCGCGCCCTGTCCCGCCGCCCCCGCGACCGCTAGGGATGCGACAGGGCGCGGTGGGGGTTTGCGGGCCACGCGCTTTGGCCCCATGACTGTGCCGAGTTTACCCGTGTTCCACCTTGCAGGATTTCGCGCATGATCACCCTTTACGGCATTCCCAACTGCGACACCGTGCGCAAGGCGCGCAAATGGCTCGATGCGAAGGGGCTCGCCTACAGCTTCCACGATTTCCGCAAGGACGGGACCGACCGGTACAAGGTTCATGCCTGGGTCGATGCGAAGGGGCTGGGCACGGTCCTCAACACGCGGGGGACGACCTATCGGCAGCTGAGCCCGGCGGACAAGGCGGAGATCGACGGCGGCGGCGCAGCCGCGATCATGGCGGCGAACCCCGCGATGATAAAGCGGCCGGTGGTGGAGCATGACGGCGGGCTGCTGGTCGGTTTTTCCGAAGGCGAGTGGGAGGCGGCGCTGTGCTGAAAGGGCTGGCCGCTCTGGCACTGGCGTTCACGCCGCAGCTCGCGCTGGCGCAGGAGGCCGCGCCGCTTGTCATCGCCCATCGCGGGGCGAGCGCGGAGCGGCCCGAGCACACGCTCGCCGCCTACGAACGCGCGATCGACCAGGGGGCGGACTACATCGAGCCCGATCTCGTGCCGACCAAGGACGGCGTGCTGGTCGCGCGGCACGAGAACGAGATTTCGGGCACGACCGACGTGGCCGATCATCCCGAGTTCGCTGATCGGCGCCGCGCCAAGACGATCGACGGCGAGCTCGTCAACGGCTGGTTCGTGGAGGACTTCACGCTGGCGGAGTTGCAGGGGCTCCACGCGCGCGAACGCCTGCCCGGCCTGCGCCCCGGCAATGCGCGCTTCGACGGGCTCTACGCGATCCCGACCTTTGCCCAGGTTGTGAAACTGGTGCGGGCGAAGGAGGCCGAGACGGGGCGCACCATCGGCATCTATCCCGAACTCAAGCATCCGCAATTCCTGTTGCAGGATGCCGGGATCGACACGGTCGACCTGCTGCTGCTGGCGCTGAAGGCGCAAGGCATCGCGCCCACCGATCCGGTCTTCATCCAGTGTTTCGAGATCGAGCCGTTGCGGCGGCTGAACCAGCGCAGCGAGTATCGCCTGGTTCAGCTCGCCGCTGCCGAGGGCGGTCCGGCGGATGCGCCGGGCACGACCTATGCCGACATGCTGACGCCCGCGGGACTTGCCGACATCGCGCAATATGCGGACGGCATCGGCGCCCAGATCGATCTGTTGCTGGACCAGGCGGGCGCGGCGACGCCGGTCATCGCCGATGCCCATGCGGCCGGGCTGACGGTGCATACCTGGACGCTGCGGCCGGAGAACGCCTTCCTGCCCCCGGCGCTGCAATCGGGCGGCGGGCCGGGCGCGCCGGGGGACATGGCGGCGCTGGAAAGGCGGCTTCTTGCCGCGGGGGTCGACGGCATCTTCACCGACGCCCCCGGGCGCGCGATCGCGGTGCGCGGGGCGCGGTAGGCGTCAGGCGCGCCGCGCGGCGAGGATGTAGTTGAGCGAGACGTCGTCCGACAGGTGGAGCCCCTTGCCCGGGCGCCACGCGATCCCGCGGGTTTCGGTCACGCGCAGGCCCGCTGCGGTGAGGAGGTCGGTCAGTTCCTCGGGCGTGAGGAAATCGTCCCAGTGATGCGTCCCGCGCGGGATCATGCCGGTCCGCTCCGCCCCTTCGACCAGTAGCAGGCGCGATTGCGGTGTGCGGTTGGGCGTGGACATCACCAGCAGCCCGTCGTCCGCCAGCGCGAGGCGCAGCGCGGCGATCAGCGCCGGTTTGGACGCGACGTGCTCTATCACTTCCATGCAGGTGACGAGATCGAACCGCCCGAGATCGAGCGCCCCCAGCTCGCCCGCATGATACGCGATGTCGAGCCCCGCTTTCGCCGCATGCTCGCGCGCCACCGCGATGTTCTCCGCCGCCGCATCGACGCCCGTGACCTGCGCGCCCAATCTCGCCAGCGGCTCTGCCAGCAGGCCTGCGCCGCAGCCCACGTCGAGCGCGCGCTTGCCCTCCAGCGGGCGGAAATCGGCGACATCGCTCGCCCAGTGGCGGTCGATCGCCGCGCGCACGAACGCCAGCCGCACGGGGTTGAGCCGGTGGAGCATGGCGGAACTGCCCTTCGGATCCCACCAATCCGCGGCCAGCCGTCCGAAATGCGCGGCTTCTTCCGCGCGGATGGTTGCGCCGGCTGAAGTTTTGCTATTCGCAGCAGATGTTGCATCGCCCATGCCCGCTTCGTAACAGCGCGGGCGCGCTCGCACCAGAAGAGAGGATGATCGCTAGCCCGATGGCCCGCATCGTGATGAAATTCGGCGGCACCTCCATGGCGGGGACGGAGCGCATTCGCCGCGTGGCGCAGATCGTGCGCCGCCAGGCCGCGCCCAAGCCCGACGGCACGCGGGACGAGGTGGCGGTGGTCGTCTCCGCGATGGCGGGGGAGACCGACCGGCTGGTCAATTTCGCGCGCGAGGCCCACGCACTGTACGACCCGGCGGAATACGACGTCGTGGTCGCCAGCGGGGAACAGGTGACGGCGGGCCTGCTCGCCTTGACGCTCCAGTCCCTCGGCCTCGAGGCGCGCAGCTGGCTCGGCTGGCAGCTCCCCGTGCGCACGGTGGAGGCGCATGCCAAGGCGCGGGTCGAGGCGATCGATTCCGCCGCGCTGACCGAAAGCATGGCCGGCGGCGTCATCGCCGTCATTCCCGGCTTCCAGGGCCTGTCGCCCGAAGGCCGCGTCACCACCATGGGCCGGGGCGGATCCGATACCAGCGCGGTCGCGGTCGCGGCGGCGGTGGGCGCCGACCGCTGCGACATCTATACCGACGTCGACGGCGTCTACACCACCGATCCCCGCATCGTCGCCAAGGCGCGCAAGCTGAAGGCGGTGACGTACGAGGAGATGCTGGAACTCGCATCCGTGGGCGCCAAGGTGCTCCAGACCCGCTCCGTCGGCCTCGCGATGAAGGAGGGGGTGCGCGTCCAGGTCCTCTCCAGCTTCGTGGGGGAGGACGCGGTCCCGGCCGACGACCTGCCCGGCACGATGATCGTGTCGGAAGCCGAAATGGACGAACTCATCGAAGGAGGCGAAATGGAACGCCAGCTGGTCACCGGTATCGCGCACGACAAGAACGAGGCGAAGATCATCCTGACCCGCGTGCCGGACAAGCCGGGCGCCGTGGCCGAGATTTTCGAACCGCTGGCGGGCGCGGGCATCAATGTCGACATGATCATCCAGAACGTGGGCCGCGACAAGGGCGAGACCGACGTCACCTTCACCGTGCCGCAGACCGATCTGCCGCGCGCGCAGGCCCTGCTGGAGGACCGGCGCGGCGCGATCGGTTTCAACCGCATCATCACCGACAGCCACATCGCGAAGATCAGCGTGGTCGGCGTGGGGATGAAGAGCCACGCGGGCGTCGCCAGCACCATGTTCCGCGCCCTGTCCGAACGCGGCATCAACATCCAGGCGATCAGCACCAGCGAGATCAAGGTCAGCGTGATGATCGACGAGGACGAGACCGAACTGGCCGTCCGCGTCCTCCACACCGCATACGGGCTGGACGCGAGCGCCGACGAAGCGGCGTAACGCCCGCGCGCACCCGGCGCACGCGGCACGGGTGCGCGCCGCAGCGCCCCACCCCGATGGAACGCGAAACGCGCATATGGAAAGCGTGACTTTCCGGCAAAGCCGCGTGTTTGCAAGCCCTTGCGCCCCACCCCACGCCGCCATGTGTGACTTTTCGACGGGGGCAGCGTTCCACGCCTGCACCCGCCATCTGTCCGAAAAGATCGAGAAACCCGCATCGCTCCCACGGTAGCGCGGCGGCGGCGAGTAGGAAAACGAACGCCGAAGATCGCTATTGCGAGTGATTATCATTGACAGGAGCCGCGTGGCGTCCCTAGGCGGGCGGCATGTCTCCGCGGCGAATCCGGTTCTGGTTTGTGCTTCACAAATGGAGCGGGCTCGTGCCCACGGCGTTCCTGCTGATGCTGTGCCTGACGGGCCTGCCGCTGATCTTCCATGACGAGATCGATGCCGCCTTCGGCACCGATTACGAGGCGACGCTGGCCGGGCCGCCTTCGGCCGACATGGCGGCAAATGCGGGAAGCGTCGGCCTGCCGCTCGACGCGATCATGGACCGTGCGCTGGCCGATCATCCGGGGCAGGTGCCGCTGTTCATGGCGTTCAGCCAGGACAGCCCGCTCACCACGGTGACGCTGGGGCCCCGGCCCGACGCCGAAGTGGGCGATATGACGCTGCTCAATTACGACCGGACCACCGGGCGGGCGCTGGGCTCGGTTGCGGGGGACGGGCTGATGGACGTGATCCTGGGCCTCCATACCGATATGCTGCTGGGCCGGTGGGGGATGTATTTCCTGGGCGCGATGGGCGGGCTGTTCGTGGTCAGCCTGGTGTCGGGCACCGTGCTGTATGCCCCGTTCATGCGGCGCCTGCGCTTTGGCCGGCTGCGCGGCGCGGGGGCCACGGGGCGCAGTGCGAAGCGTCAGCTGGACCGGCACAACCTGGTCGGGATCGCGACGCTGGGCTGGGCGCTGGCGATCGGCGTGACGGGTGCGATCAACGCTTTCGCCGATCCGCTGACCGAAAGCTGGCGCGACGGCGAGGTCGCCGCGATGACCGCCGCCTATGCGGGCGAGGCGCCGCTCGATCCCGCCCGATACGGCTCGCTCGACACCGCCATGGCGAGCGCGCGCGCCGCGCTGCCCGGCCGTTCCCCGCAATTCATCGGCTTTCCCGGCGGCGGCTGGTCGAGCGGGCACCATTACGCGATCTTCTTCCAGGGCGACCGTCCGCTGACCCGCAACCTGCTGACCCCAGCGCTGGTCGATGCGCGCACCGGCACGCTGACCGATGCGCGCACCATGCCCGCGGTCAACCAGGCGCTGATGCTGTCGAAGCCGCTGCATTTCGGCGATTACGGCGGGCTGCCGCTGAAGCTGGTGTGGGCCGCGCTGACATGCGCACTGATCTGGGTGCTGTGGAGCGGCATCGCCCTGTGGCTGCGCCCGCGGCGCGGCGGGCGCGAGCATCGCCTGCGCACCTGGCGCGCGCTGGTGAGTACCCCGGCATGAGTGCGCGCAAGGCCCCTTCGCAATCGCTCGCCCGGGTATTCGCCTGGCCGCTGGCGTTGTTCGCCACCAGCCTCGCGGGGCTGGTGCTCGGCCTGACCGGCGACGGGTGGGAGGACGTGTTCGCCGTCGCCCTGCTCGCCGCCGCCCCCTTCGCCATCGCCGCCGCCTGGGCGCGGCGCGACCGACCCCGTCCTTCGACACGACCGGAAAGATCCACCGCACCATGACATTCCACCGCTACGCCCTGCCGCTGCCGATCCTCGCCGCCGCGCTGGCCATGCCCGCCCAGGCGCAGGAGACGAGCAACGAGATCGTCGTCACCGCGCAGCGCATCAACGCGACGGAGGTGCGCAGCGGCGGCGACCTGGGCGCGCTGGGCGACAAGGATTCGCTCGACGTGCCCTTCGTCGTGCGCACGTTCGACGAAAGCCTGATCCTCAACCAGCAGCCGCTGACGCTGGGCGAGGTGCTGGAGAACGATCCCTCCGTGCGGACCACCTACGCCTTCGGCAATGCGGCGGAACAGTTCGTCATCCGCGGTTTCCCGCTGTTCGGCGACGATGTGGGCATGAACGGCCTATACGGCATCACCCCGCGCCAGCTGGTCGCGCCCGAGCTGTATTCCGGGGTGCAGGTGCTGAACGGTGCCAACGCCTTCCTGAACGGCGCCGCGCCCGGCGGGACCGGCATCGGCGGCAACGTGACGCTGCAGCTGAAGCGGGCCGGGGAGCGCCCGGTGACGCGCCTGACCGCCAGCTACCTGTCCGACGCGCATTTCGGCGGAAGCGCCGATGTCGGCCGCCGCTTCGGCGCGAACGACCAGTTCGGGGTGCGGGTCAACGGCGCCTATCGCAGCGGCGACGTGGCGGTGAACGACGAATTTCGCCGCACCGCGGTGGCCGGCGCCTCGTTCGACTGGAGCACGGACACTGTGCGCATCACGCTCGACGGCGCCTATCAGCGTTACGAGGTCGATCGCCTGCGCCCGCAGGTGGTCATCGGCAACGGCGTCATCCCCGAGGTGCCCGACGCCGACCTCAATTACGGCCCGTCCTTCGCCAGCACTGAATTGCGCGACATCTTCGGACTCGCGCGGATCGAATACGACGTCGCCGACAACGCCATGCTCTATGTCGCGGGCGGCGCGCTCGACGGCAACGAGGCGGGGACCTATGCCGGCATCACGGTGACCGACCCCGCGACGGGCGCGGCCACGATCAGCCCGTCCATCATCCCCGCGCGCATCAACAACGAAGCGGTGGAGGCGGGCCTGCGCGTCCGGCTGGGCGAGACGATCAGCCACGAATTCAATTTCGGCGGCAACGTCAACTGGCAGCAGTTCCGCACCGCGTTCGATTTTCGCAGCGGCTATGCGACCAATCTCTACGCCCCGGTCGACGCACCGATTTCCGCGACCAGCACGTTTGCCAGCGGCAACCTCGACGATCCGAACCTCAGCGCCCGCTCGGTTCAGGTGAGCGCGTTCGCGTCCGACACGATCGGGCTGTGGGACGATCGCATCCTGCTGACCGGCGGGCTGCGCCTCCAGGAAATCACGCAGAAAAGCTACAATGTCGCGACCGGCGACCAAACCGGACGGCTCAGCAGCGACGCGGTGACCCCCGTCGTCGGCCTGGTGGTGAAGCCCACCGAGCGCATCTCGCTGTTCGCCAACCGGATCGAGGGCCTGCAGCCCGGCACGCGCGCGCCGCTGAGCGGGATCGACCCCGACAACCCGGGGGCGGGCGAGCTGCCGGTCGTCAATGGCGGGCAGGCGCTCGCACCTGCGCGGTCGGTGCAGTACGAAATCGGCGGCAAGGTCGGGTTCGACCGGCTGCAGGCAAGCCTGACGCTGTTCCGGATCGCGCAGCCCAGCTTCTTCCTGGCCGCCGATCCCGATACGCCGGGGGCCTTGCGCTTCGGCAGCTATGGCGAGCAGCGCAATCGCGGGATCGAACTGTTCGTGACCGCCCAGCCGGTCGACGGGCTGCGCCTGATCGCGGGCGGATCCGTGGTCGATGCGAAGCTGCGGCGCACGCCGGGCGGGGTGAACGAAGGCAACGATGCGCTGGGCGTGCCGGACTACACGCTCAACGCCAATGTCGAATGGGACGTGCCCTTCGTGCCCGGCTTCACGCTGACCGGCCGGGTGATCCACACCGGGGAGCAGGCGGCCAACGTGACCAATACCAGCTATCTCGACGACTGGACCACGGTCGATCTGGGGGCGCGGTATATCGTCGCGGCGGGCGGCGTGCCGCTGACCTTGCGGTTCGGCGTCGACAACGTCGCGAACGAGCGGTTCTGGAGCTCCTCCTACAGCGCCTTCGGATCGGGCGATACGGCGCGCCTGCTGCAGGGGCGCCCGCGGACGGTCAGGGGATCGATCTCGCTCGATTTCTGATCGCGGCGGGCGGTCGCCGGCCTAGGCGTAGCTTTCGGGGCGGCGGGTAAAAGCGCCGCGCCGGTAGTCCTTGCGATAGGCCTTCCAGTCGCGCTTGAGGCGGTCGACCGCCTCTTCCGCGAAGCAGGCGACGTCGTGGATGAACAGATGGTGCGGCGCCATGTCTTCCAGGATGGCGGGCTCTATCTCGTAGTCGATCGCGCCCGCATCGTCGCTGCGCGCGTGGGCCAGGGCCAGGGCGCGGCCGCAGGCGTGGGCGTAATCGCGCCAGCCGTCGTAATCGAGATCGTCCTGGTCGATGTCGTCGCGGAACGGCGCGCGCTCGCGGGTCATGTAGCTGTCGCCGTCGATCTCCACCGCGCCGTAGAACACGTCGCCATTGGGGATGTGGATGTGCTGCCCTTCCGCCACGCGGCGCGCGCGCTTGCCCTGGTCGAGGTCGCCATGCGGGGCCAGCCCGTCGAGCGCGGAGAGGCGCGACAGCTTGAATTCGACGATGATGTCGTCGGTGCCGTCGCCGTCCGGCCCCTCGATCATGACGTGAAAGCGCGACAGGCCGAGCGAGGCGCACCCCTTGCCGTAGATGCGCGCGACGTCCTTCACCCGCAGGTCGCCGAAGCGGCCGCCGGGCTCGATCCCGTTGCGCTTGGCCAGCGTGTCGAGATGGGTCTGGAATTCGTCGCGGCGGCTGGTCACGGGCTCTATCCCGCTGTCGGGGCGGAAGCCCTTGCGCGTTTCGTCCTGATGCGTTTCGGCCAGCCACTGCGCGCGTTCCTGCATCGCGGCGTCGAACAGGTCGCGGATGATGGCCGGCGCGTTGTCCATGCGGAACACGTCGTCGTTCGGGTCGGCCCCGTCGGCGAAGCGCCGCATCCCCGCAATGTAGCCTTTCACGAAGCATTTGGCGACGCGGCGGCGCTGCTTGCGCTTCAGCCCGCCGGCGCATTTCGCGGCCAGGATGAAGCCGGTCGCCCCGCGCTTCAGATCCCAGCTGTAGGGGCCGTAGGCGACCTCGTCGAAATCGTTGACGGAAAAGATAGGCACGTTGTCGGCATTGGGCATGACGCCGAAATTGCCCGGGTGCACGTCGCCCAGCAGCAGCACCTTGGGCCGCGCGGCGTCCATCCCCGCCATGTCGCGGTAGAAGGACAGGGCGGTGCCGCGAAAATACTTGTAGAGGTCGCCCGCCAGTTCCTCGAACTTTTCCTGCGTGCCCTTCGCCCGCGCGTCGATCCGCACGGCGTGGTCTTCCAGGATGCAGGCGCGCACATGCTCGCGCCGGGCCTGGCCGGTCAGGAAAGTGGGCAGGGGGATCGCCGCGCCGCTGGCGAACCGCTGCGCCAGATGGGCATAGGCATCGTGGCGCGAGCCGGGCTTGCCGGGGCTCAGCGCATGCTGGTCGCCCGTCGCGGTCTTCTCGGCCTGGCCCTTCTTGCCGCCGCCCTGTTTTGTGCCCGCCATGCGG
The DNA here is from genome assembly GCA_964401795.1 of uncultured Citromicrobium sp. Taxonomy (GTDB): domain Bacteria; phylum Pseudomonadota; class Alphaproteobacteria; order Sphingomonadales; family Sphingomonadaceae; genus Alteriqipengyuania. The sequence goes on along the minus strand of CAYNZQ010000003.1, from coordinate 187,407 downwards.
AGCAATACGCGCGATCCGGCGCGTGCGTTCCCCGGCTGTGGGCGGCGCGTCAGCCCAGATCGTCGGCGCTGAAGGGGTATTGGCGCCGCTCGTGCTGGACCGAGATCCAGCGCGTCGTGGTGAAGGCGTCGATCGCCCAGCGGCCGTTGAAACGCCCGATGCCCGAATTCTTCACCCCGCCGAAGGGGGCGAAGGCGCTGTCGTTGACGGTCTGGTCGTTGATGTGGGTCATCCCCGCCTCGACCCGCTTGGCGAAGGCGAGCGCGCGCCCTTCGTCGGCGCTGAAGACCGCGCTCGACAGGCCGTAACCGGTCGCGTTGGCAAGCGCGAGCGCGTGATCCTCGTCCCGCGCGCGCTGGATCGGGGCGACGGGGCCGAAGATCTCCTCGGTGACAAGGCAGCTGTCCTCCGGCACGTCGGTGAAGACGTGCGGCGGCAGGACGAGCCCGTCGGCATCGCCGCCTAGCGCAAGCTTGGCACCTTCGTCTTTCGCCTTGGCGACGAGGTCGGTGACCTTGTCGAACTGGTCGCGGTTGACGATCGGGCCGATGAAGCAGGCCGGGTCCTCGCGCTGGCCGACCGGCAGCTGGCGCACCCGTTCGACGAACCCCTCCACGAAACGGTCGTATATCGCGTCTTCCACCACGATGCGGTTGGCGATCATGCAGATCTGGCCCTGGTGCATGAACTTGCCCCACACGCTCGCCTCGATCGCGCGGTCGAGATCGGCATCGTCCAGCACGACGATGGGCGAATTGCCGCCCAGCTCCAGCTCGACCGGCTTGATCCGTTTGGAATCGAGCGCCGCCTTGCCCACGCCGCGGCCGACCGGGGTGGACCCGGTGAACGACACGACCGAGGGGATCGGGTGGCTGACCAGCGCCTCGCCCACGGTCGAGCCGCCCCCGGGCAGCACGCTGACGAGCCCGTCGGGCAGGCCGGCCTCGGCGCAGATCGCGGCGAAGATGGTGCCGCCCGTGACGATGGAATCGCTGGCGGGTTTCACCACCACGGCGTTGCCCACGGCGAGAGCGGGGAACAGCGTGCGCGCGGTCAGCTGCAACGGGAAATTCCACGGCGAGATCAGCGCGACCACGCCCGCCGGCTGGCGATAGGCGCGCGATTCCTTGCCCGGGATGTCTTCCGGCAGGATCGAACCTTCGACCATGTAGGGCAGCGCGGCCGCGCTTTTTGCGACCGCGGTCGCCAGTTGCAGTTCCAGCGCGGCCTTCAGCCGCGTGCCGCCGACCTCGCGCACGATCCACTGCGCGATCTCGTCCTTGCGCGCCTCCAGGATGCCCGCGATGGTCTGCATCGCCTCGGCACGCGCGGCGGGCGGGGTCCGGCCCCATTCGGCCTGTGCTTTGGCCGCGGCGCGGCAGGCGGCGTCGACCTGCGCCTCGCTCGCGCCCTTCATGGTGAAGATCGTGCTTTCGTCCCACGGGCAGATATTGGTGAGGTCCTCGCCGTCCCCGGCGGTCCATTCGCCGGCGAGGAACAGGCGGTCGAGCGTTTCGTAAGGCTGGGTCATGTGCGGGTTACGCACCGCGCGGCCTTTCGGTTTCCGGTTCGGCACGCGCGCGACGATGGCGGTTGCCGCGCGGGCGGGCGCGCAGTAACGACCCGGCCCCATGACCACCTATCCCAAGACAGGCGCGCTGATGGCGCGCGGCGCGCAGTTCCTCGGCAGCGAATACGCGATCCTGTGCGGCGCGATGAGCTGGGTTTCCGAGCGCAACCTCGTGTCCGCCATTTCCAATGCGGGCGGATTCGGCGTGATCGCCTGCGGGGCGATGACGCCCGACCTGCTCGATGCCGAGATCGCGGAAACGAAGAAGCGGACCGACCGGCCCTTCGGCGTGAACCTGATCACCATGCACCCCGACCTGTTCGACCTGATCGCGGTGTGCGAGCGGCACGCGGTCACCCACGTGGTGCTGGCGGGTGGCATCCCGCCCAAGGGCAGCGTGGAGGCGATCAAGGGGGGCAGGAACCCCGCCAAGGTCATCTGCTTCGCGCCGACGCTGGCGCTGGCGAAGAAGCTGCTGCGAAGCGGGGCGGACGCGCTGGTGATCGAGGGGATGGAGGCGGGCGGTCATATCGGCCCCGTTTCCACCAGCGTGCTGGCGCAGGAAATGCTGCCCGAACTTTCCGAAGAGCACCTGATCTTCGTCGCGGGCGGCATCGGGCGCGGGTCCGCCATCGCGGGGTACCTGGAAATGGGCGCGGCGGGCGTCCAGCTCGGTACGCGCTTCGCCTGCGCGACCGAGAGCATCGCGCATCCCGATTTCAAGAAGGCGTTCTTCCGCGCCAATGCGCGCGACGCGATCGCCAGCGTGCAGGTCGATGCGCGGCTGCCGGTGATCCCGGTGCGCGCGCTGAAGAACAAGGGGACCGAGGCGTTCACGGGCACCCAGCGCGAGATCGCCGGGCGGCTCGACCGCGAGGAGATCGCGATGGCGGAAGCGCAATTGCAGGTCGAACATTACTGGGCCGGTGCGCTGCGCCGCGCGGTGATCGACGGCGATGTCGAGAACGGATCGCTGATGGCGGGCCAGAGCGTGGGCATGGTCAAGGCGGAAGAGCCCGTGGCGGACATCGTCGCCACGCTGATGCGCGAAAGCGAGGACGCGCTGACCCGGCGCTGACCGGCGCGCGAGACGACATGGCGGGGCCGCTGATCCTGACGCTCGACTGCGCCGACCGCCCCGGCCTGACCGCCGAGGTGACGGGCTTCCTGTTCGAACGCGGCGGCAACATCCTGGAAGCGCAGCAGTTCAACGATCGCGCCGCCGACCGTTTCTTCATGCGGGTCGAATTCGATTGCGGCACGGCGGATGCGGCCGCGATGCGCACCGCCTTCGCCCCGCTGGCCCAGCGGATCGGCGCGCGCTGGCGGCTGACCGGGCGCGACCGCCCGCGCCGGGTGCTGCTGATGGTGAGCCGGTTCGACCACTGCCTCGCCGATCTCCTCTACCGCTGGCGGATCGGGGAACTGGCGATGGAGCCGGTCGCGATCGTCTCCAACCACCCCGCGAGCGCGCTAAGCCATGCCAATATCGGCTCCATCGCGTTCCACCACCTGCCCGTCACCCCCGCAACGAAGGCGGCGCAGGAGGCGCAGGTGCGGGCCATCGCGGAGGAAACGGGGGCGGAGCTGGTCGTGCTGGCGCGCTACATGCAGGTCCTCTCGGACGAACAGGCGGCGTATTTCGCAGGGCGCTGCATCAACATCCACCATTCCTTCCTGCCCGGGTTCAAAGGCGCGAAACCGTACCACCAGGCGCATGCGCGCGGGGTGAAGATGATCGGCGCGACCGCGCATTACGTCACCCCCGATCTCGACGAGGGGCCGATCATCCACCAGGACGTGGAGCCGATCGACCATGCCGACACGCCCGACGAACTGGTGCGCAAGGGCCGCGACATAGAGCGGCGCGTGCTGGCCGAGGCGGTGCGCCTGCACCTGGAGGAGCGGGTGCTGCTGAACGGCAGCCGCACGGTCGTCTTCCGGGGGTGACGCTATTGCGCGCCGCGCGCGCCGCCCTATGCTGCGGCGCGGACGGGGCGAAGGAGAGACCAAGGCGATGTGCGACCAGACCGATCTTGCCCGGATGAAGGGCCTCAATCGCCGCCAGTTCGGCGCCGGCTCCATGGCGCTGGGCGGCGCGGTGGCGCTTTCCGCCTGCACCGGCATGAAGAGCGGCGGGGGCGATGCGACCGCCGCCGGTGGCGAAGGCGGTGCGGACGGGCTGACGCGCACCAACGTCACCATCGAAACGCCCGACGGGAAGGCCGACGCGTTCTTCGTCCACCCCGCGACCGGCAGGCACCCCGCGGTGCTGCTGTGGCCCGACATCGCGGGCCTGCGCGAAGCGTTCTACCGCATGAGCGCGCGGCTGGCGGGCGAAGGCTACGCCGTGCTGGCGGTCAATCCCTATTACCGCGACGTCGCGGGCGAGCAGTTCGCGGATTTCTCCGCCTTTGCCGGCAGCAACGGGTTCGAGAAGGTCGGCCCCTGGCGCGACAGGCTGACCGCGGACGCCATCATGCGCGACGCCGCGGCCTATCTGCCGTGGCTGGACGGGCAGGGCGCGGTCGACCCGGCGAAGGGCGCGGGCACGCAGGGTTATTGCATGGGCGGGCCCTTCACCGTGTGGAGCGCCGCCGCGGTGCCGGACCGGATCAGGGCCGCGGCCAGCTTCCACGGCGGCGGGCTGGTGCGCGACGGTGCGAAGAGCCCGCACCGCATGCTGGACCGGACGCAAGCGAGCTACCTCTTCGCGATCGCGCAGAACGACGATGCGAAGGAACCGGAGGCCAAGACCACGCTGCGCGAGGCGGCACGGGCGGCAGGCGTCCCGGCCGAGATCGAGGTCTATCCTGCCGACCACGGCTGGACCGTGATCGACAGTCCCAGCTACGACCGGGCGGCGGCGGAAAAGGCGTACGACCGGCTGCTGGCGCTTTACGGCCGGACGATCGCGGACGGCTGATCGCGCGCGGCTTTCGTTCCCCGCTGCCCGATCCGGTTTCGCTTGCCCACGCCCGCCCGGGCGCTACGATGCCGGGGATAGGAGGGACTGGCTGGAATGACTTACATACTCATCGCGTTGCTGGCGCTGCTGGTGATCTTTCTGATGATGTCGGTGCGCGTGGTGAAGCAGGGCTACGTCTACACGATCGAACGGTTCGGCAAGTTTACCAAGGCGGCGGAGCCGGGCCTGCACATCATCACCCCGTTCATCGATCGCATCGGGCACAAGATCAACGTGATGGAACAGGTGCTCGACATCCCCGGGCAGGAAATCATCACGAAGGACAATGCCATGGTCGGCGTGGACGCGGTGGTGTTCTTCCAGGTGCTGGAGGCGGCGAAGGCCGCCTACGAGGTGTCGGGCCTCAACAACGCGATCATGGCGCTCACCACCACCAACCTGCGCACCGTGATGGGCAGCATGGACCTCGACGAGACGCTGTCGAAGCGCGACGAGATCAACGCGCGGCTGCTTTCCGTGGTCGACCACGCGACCTCGCCCTGGGGGGTCAAGATCACCCGGGTCGAGATAAAGGACATCCGCCCCCCGATCGACATTTCCGAGGCGATGGCGCGCCAGATGAAGGCCGAACGGCTGAAGCGCGCCGAAATCCTGGAGGCGGAGGGCGACCGCGCCTCCAACATCCTGCGCGCCGAGGGCGACAAGCAGTCGGCGATCCTGAAGGCGGAGGGCAAGCGCGAGGCGGCGTTCCGCGATGCCGAGGCGCGCGAGCGTGCGGCGGAGGCCGAGGCGCGCGCGACGCAGGTGGTGTCGGATGCCATTTCCGCCAACGGGAACGGCGCGATCAACTACTTCGTGGCGCAGGAATACACCAAGGCGATCGGCAAGTTCGCCGACAGTCCCAACGCGAAGACGATCCTGTTCCCGGTGGAGGCGACGCAGCTCATCGGGTCGCTCGGCGGGATCGGCGAGCTGGTGAAGGGCATCACCGCGGATGGCGAGGCGAGCCCGCGCGTCGATAGCGGCACCCCGCTGCCGCGCGGGCGCGAGCGGACCAGCGTGCCGCGTTCGGGCGGCGAGGGCCGCTAGGCGCACGCGCACCATGTTGGACGGTATCGAACCCTACATGGCCTGGATCGTCATCGGCCTGGTGCTGTCCGCGCTGGAGCTGCTGGTGCCGGGGGTCTACCTCATCTGGCTCGCCATCGCTGCGCTCGTCACCGGCGGGCTCACCTTCATCTACGATCCGGGCCTCGCGCTGCAGGTGATCGAGTTCGTCGCGCTGGCGCTGATCGCGGTGTTCTCCGCGCGCCGCATCCTGCGCGACAGCCCGATCGTCAGTTCCGACCCGCTGCTCAACAAGCCGGGCGGGCGGATGGTGGGCCAGACCGCCATCGTCACCACCGCGATCGAGGGCGGCAGCGGGCGCGTGCGCTATGGCGACGGCGAATGGATGGCGCGCGGGGTCGACATGGCGGCGGGCGAGCGCGTGCGCATCACCGGTACCGAAGGGTCGGTCCTGCTGGTCGAACCGCTCAACCTGATCACGCAGGGCGAGGCGCCGCAGGTCTGACCCGCGGGCGCCGCGCCGCGCCGCGGGTCAGCGCGCGTCGGGGGCGACCCCGGTGCGGTCGGCGAAGCGGCCGTGCTTGCGATAGCGGACCATCATCCGGTCGAGGAACAGCGACAGCGGCTTGGGCTCGATCCCCAGCTTCGCCAGGCCGGGATGTTTCCCGCTGGGCACGTTGCCCGCCTTCAGCAGCTTCCACTGGTCAGGCCCCATGGGCGAAGCGGGCAGGCTGGAGAAGAAGCCCCCGGCGGCATCGGGCATGGGCGCGAACAGTCGCTTGCGCCGCTGCGCCTCTGCGATGCGGCGGTGCAGCTGCATCATCGTGACCGGTTCGGGCCCCGCGATCTCGTAGATCTTGCCGCCATGCGCGGCCGGATCGACCAGCGCCACCGCGATCGCTTCGGCCACGTCGTCGACATGGACCAGCTGCATCGGCGCCTCGGGCGCGAACACCGGCATGACCGGGGCCATGCGGATGAGATCGGCGAACATCTTCACGATGCCGCCATCCTCGCCGAACACGATGGACGGGCGCATGATCGTCGCCTTGGGGAAGGCAGCCTGCACCTTTTCCTCGCCCAGCGCCTTGGCGTAGGCGTAATCGGTCTCGCTATCGAGATCGGCGCCGATCGCGCTGACCTGGACGAACGCCTGCGCCCCCGCTTCGGCCGCGGCACGCGCCATCAGGCCCGGCACCTCGCCCATCAGCTTCTCCAGATCGCCCGAGAAGCTGCCGACCAGGTTGACCACGCCATAGGCCCCGTCGACGCAGGCGCGCACGCTGCGCTCGTCCAGCACGTCGCAGCGCACGAATTGCAGCTGGCCCAGATTGGCGAGCGGCTTCAGCGACCAGGCCTCTTCCGGGTGACGGCTCGCCACGCGCAGCCGTGCGCCGCGCTCCAGCAATTGCTGGGCGAGATGGATGCCGATGAAGCCCGAACCGCCGAAGACGGTGACGAGCTTGCCATAGAGGGGATCGCGATCGGGCATGGGCCGGTCCTGGCTTGTTTTTGCGGTATGTGTCGCGCGCGCCATGCCGCATGCCGGCGGCGCCCGCAAGCGCCGCCGGCAATAGCGTGCAATCGGCGTTGACAGTGCCCCGGCATATTCGCTAGTGGCGCCGCCTACCCGCGATCGGCAGTGGATGACCGCATCGCGACAGTGTGCCCAGATGGCGGAATTGGTAGACGCACCGTCTTCAGGTGGCGGCGATCGCAAGGTCGTGGAGGTTCGAGTCCTCTTCTGGGCACCATTTTTCCTGTGAGCGATTTTCTTTCCGGCGGTTGGGCGCGCTCATGGCGTGCGGGCGGTTGTGGCGGGCGCGTGCGTGCTACATAGGCGGGCGGAACACGGCCAGGGCCGCGGGAGAGTCCATTTGGCAGGTCTGTCGATCGCCGGGGCGCGCAAGAGCTTCGGCGCGCATGTCGTCTTCGACGGGCTCGACCTGTCGGTGCGCGAGGGCGAGTTCCTCGTTCTCGTCGGCCCGTCGGGGTGCGGCAAATCCACCTTGCTGCGCCTGATCGCGGGGCTCGATGCGCTCGATGCGGGTGAGATCGCAATCGCGGGCGAACGCATCGACACGCTGCCGCCGTCGCGGCGCGGCGCGGCGATGGTGTTCCAGTCCTACGCGCTCTACCCACGTATGACAGTCGCGCAGAATATCGGCTTCCCGCTGCGCATGGGCGGCATGCCGAGGGCCGGGATCGCGAGCCGGGTCGCCGAGGTCGCCGCCCTGCTCGGCCTTGGCGCCTTGCTCGACCGGCGACCGGCGGAGCTGTCGGGCGGAGAGCGGCAGCGTGTCGCCATTGGCCGGGCGATCGTACGCGAGCCGCGCCTGTTCCTGTTCGACGAGCCCCTGTCGAACCTCGACGCGTCCCTGCGCGCCACGATGCGCCGCGAGTTCGCCGATCTGCATCGACGGTTCGGCATCACCACGATCTATGTCACGCACGACCAGTCGGAAGCCATGGCACTGGCGGATCGTGTCGCCCTGATGCGCGATGGCCGAATCGTCCAGACGGGTACGCCGCGCACCCTCTATTGCGACCCCGACGACATATTCGTCGCCGGTTTCTTCGGCGCGCCTCCGATCAATCTGTTTCCAGCTGTCGTGGCTGCCGTGGACGGCAGAGAAATTGCGATCGAACTGGATGGCGCCACCTGGCGTCTTCCCGCGCCGAGGAGCGGCGTGGCCAAACCGGACATGGCGATCACGGTCGGTGTTCGTCCCGAGGCGATCGAACCCGTCGCGTCGCCCGGAGCGCTGCCCTTTCCAGCAGCGCAGGTTCGGCTGGTCGAATGGTTCGGGGGCGAACGCCACGTGGTCTGCACGGGGCCGACGGGCGATTTCGTCTGGCGCACGGCGCGCGATGAGGAGCCCCATCCTGGCGACGCCATTTCGCTGTGCGCCGATCCCCCCCGCGTTTTGTTGTTCGATGCAGCGGGCGCGCGGCTTCGCTGACCCGGCACGAACGATTGTCCTTAGCCGTGCAAACGGTTACATCGTGTACGTGGGAGGTCTGGATGGTTACGATCAGGGATGTTGCGAAAGCGGCGGGGGTATCGGTCGCCACCGCCTCGCGGGCGCTCAACGGCCTCGACAACGTGACCCGCGCCACGCGCGAGAAGATCGAACTGGCGGCCGCCGAACTGAATTACGTGCCGCATAGCGGTGCGCGCAGTCTCACCAGCCGCCAGACCGATACCATCGGCGTGATCCTGCCCGACCTGTTCGGCGAATTCTTCTCCGAGATGATCCGCGGGATCGACCTTGTCGCGCACGGCGCGGGCAAGCACCTGTTGCTTGGCAACATGCACGGCAACTCGCACGAGACGACCAAGGCGGTTCGGGCGATGCGCGGCCGGGTCGACGGGCTTCTCCTGATGCCGCCCGATTCCACCGCCGAACTGCTGAACGGCAACCTCGATCCCAACATTCCCACCGTGCTGCTCAACGCGCCGCCGGGGGAGGGCGACGTCCCGTTCGTCGCCGTCGACAGCTATGCCGGTGCGCGGGCCGTGACCGAGCACCTGATCGACCGAGGATGCCGGCGGATCGTCCACATCACGGGCCCCAAGCACAACCGCGACGCGGCCGAGCGCCTGCGCGGATTTCGCGATGTCATGCGCGAACGCCTGGCGGAGCGTGATCCGGTGGTGCTGCCCGGCGATTTCCGCGAAGAAGCCGGGCAGGAGGCTGCCCGCCTGCTGATGGCGGGGCAGGTGCCGGCAGACGGCGTGTTCGCGGCGAACGACCTGATGGCGGTCGGCCTGATGGGCACCTTGATTGAGGCCGGCATGACGATTGGCAAGGACCTGCTGGTCGCCGGGTTCGACGACATTCCGCTGGCGAAGCATGTGACGCCCGCGCTCACCACGATGCATTCCGACATCGCCCGGATCGGATCGTCGGCGACGATGCTCCTGCTCCGCATGATGCGGGGGGAAAGCCTGGGCGCGAAGGATGGCTGGGTGAAGGCGCCCTCGCTGACCGTGCGCGGATCGACGGGCGGGAATTCTGCGGCAGACGACGCGACGGTGGAGCGGGCGGCCGGGGCTCCAGGGCGCTGATGCCCATGCGGCTCACGCGGCGCAGAGCGATCGGCGCGGGCCTTGCCGCGGCCGCGTCGGTCGCGCTGGGTGGCTGCCGCGCGAGGGCGGGCGCCCTGCGCTTCTGGGCGATCGGGAACGAGGCCATGAGCCTGCCCGCATTGCTGGATCGCCTCGGTATCGCCGGTGTCGATGTCCAGTCGTTGCCTTGGTCGGCCGCCCACGCCAAGTTCCTGACCGCCTTCGCGGGCGACGCGCTGCCCGATCTTGCCCAGGTCGGCAACAGCTGGCTGGCGGAACTCGACGCTATCGGCGCGCTCGAACCGGTGCCGGCACGCTTCGCCGCCACGATCGCGGATCAGTTCGATGCGGTCGCACAAAGCAACCGGATCGACGGGCGCCTTTTCGGCCTGCCATGGTATGTCGATACCCGGGTCCAGTTCTATCGTACCGACATGTTCGCCCGGGCAGGCTATGCCGAACCGCCGCTGGCGTGGCCTGACTGGAAGCGCGCCCTGGCCCGGATAAAGCAGGCTCAGGACGCGCAAGGCTTCGCGGCGCTGCTTCCGTTGGAGGAGTTCGAGCATCTTCAGGGCATGGCGCTGTCCACTGGCGCCCGGTTCCTGCGCGACGACCACGCCCGGGGCGATTTCTCCTCGCCCGAATTCCGGCACGCCCTCGCGTTCTACAAGTCGCTGTTCGACGACGGGCTGGCTCCCGTCGTCACCGCCCCGCAAATCGCCAATCGATGGTCCGAATTCGCCCGCGGCTGGTTCGCGGTGTATCCTTCCGGGCCCTGGACCGTCGCCGATATGCGCAGGCGGCTGCCGCCCGAGGCGCAGGATCTGTGGGCGACCGCCCCAAACCCCGGTCCTAACGGTGCGGGTGCGGGTGCGCCGGGCGGGTCGAGCCTCGTGGTCTTCGCCCGGGGCGAACGAAAGCGCGCGGCGTGGGACGTGATCGAACGCCTGCTGACGCGCGAGGCGCAGTCTGCCCTCAACGATGCGACCGGCAACCTGCCCGCACGACGGTCCGCGTGGCGGACGGCGCGCCTTGGGGCCGACCCGGTCTTCACACCCTTCGCCCGCCAATTGCAGTGGGCGCGCCCGCTGCCGAAGATACCCGAATGGGAACGGGTGGTGACGGAAATGCAGGTCGTCGCCCAACGGATGGTTCGTGGCGAATTCACCGTCCCGGCGGCGGCGGCGGAGATGGATCGGCGGGTCGATGCCATTCTGGCGAAGCGGCGCTGGTTGCTGGACCGGGGCGCGTGGGCATGACCGCGGCGGTGGGACGCAGCGAAGCGCGCGCCGGATGGACCTTTACCCTGCCCGCATTGCTGGCGATCGGGTTCTTCTTCGTCTTGCCGACCGTCGCGTCGATCGGCCTCAGCCTGACCGATTTCGATATCTACGCCCTGGCCGACAACGCGAATCTGCGCTTCGTCGGTCTGGCAAACTATCGCGAACTGCTGGCCGATCCGCTGTTCCATGTCGCGGTGGCGAACACGTTGTGGTTCGTGGTGCTGGGCGCGCCGCTGGTTGTGCTGACCTCGCTGGCGGCGGCCCTGCTCGTGAACGAGCGGATGGTGGCGTGGCGCCCGGTGTGGCGCGTCGCCCTGTTCGCACCCTATGTCGCGACGCTGGTCGCCGCGGCGGTGGTGTGGCGATACCTGCTGAACGAACGCCACGGGCTGTTGAACCATCTGCTCGGCATGATCGGGATCGGTCCGGTCGACTGGCTCGGCGATCCGCGCCTCGCCATCCCCGCCCTGACGCTGTTCGTGACGTGGAAGACTTTCGGCTATGCCATGCTGATCTTCCTTGCCGCCTTGCAGACGGTTCCGCACGAACTGGAGGATGCCGCGCGGATGGACGGTGCCGGCTGGTGGGCGCGGCTGCGCCACGTGACGCTTCCCGCGATCGCGCCTGCGACCGTGCTGGTGGTGCTGCTGGCGATCGTCGCGATGTTTCAGCTGTTCGCCGAACCTTACGTGATGACGGAGGGCGGGCCCGCCCAGTCGACCGTGACCGTCCTGTATCTCATGTACGACAGGGGCTTTGAGTGGTGGGACCTGGGTTCGGGGGCGGCGGTCGCGGTGGTGGTGTTCATCCTGATCCTGCTGGCGACGCTGGTGCCCGCCATGTTCGTGCGCCGGTTCGCGATACGGTCATGAAAGGCCCTCGCATCGCCCTCACCGCACTGGCGGCCGTCGTCGCGGCACTGGTACTGGCGCCCCTGGCCTGGATGGTGTCGGTCAGCCTCATGCAGCCCGGCGCGGCGGGACAGTTCCTGCCGCCGTTTCTGCCGGACCGCCCGACGCTCGCCAATTACCGCGCGCTGTTCGAGACGCAGGATATGGCGCGCTTCCTTGTCAACAGCGCGCTCGTCTCGATCCTGGCGACCGCGCTCGGCCTCGCTTTCACGCTGCCGGCGGGCTACGCCTTCGCAAAACTGCGCTATCGGGGCCGCGGAGCGACGCTCCGCGCCTTGCTCGCGCTCCTGCTGATTCCGGGGCAGATCGGGATGCTACCGCTGTTTCTCGAATTGAAGGCGATGGGGCTGGTCAATTCCTACGCCGGCGTGCTGGTCCCCTGGCTGGCCGGGATCGTGGGCCTTTTCCTGGTGCGGCAATATGCGCTGGCGATACCCGACGAATTGCTGGAGGCGGCACGGATCGACGGGGCGGGCGAATGGGCGATCTTCCGCCACATCGCACTGCCAGTGATGGGCCCGGCAATCGCCACGCTGGCCGTGTTCGTGTTTCTGGGCAGCTGGAACGACTTCATGTGGCCCCTGATCGTGCTGTCCGATCAGAATCTCTACACGCTGCCCGTCGCGCTCGCCGCCATCGGGCGCGAACGGGCACAGGATATCGAGCTGATGATGGCGGGGTCGGTGGTTACAACCGTCCCCGTGCTGGCGCTGTTCCTGCTGGTGCAGCGCCGCTTCATCGGCGGTCTGATGAATGGGAGTATCAAGGGATGAATTTGGTGAAACTTCTGCCGCTGGCCCTGATGGTGTCGGCCTGCGCCGGTCCGGTCGCGACCTGGGCGTCGGCCCCGCCGCCCGAGCCCGGACAGTACCCGCAGCCTGCGCTGGCCGAGGGGGGATACCCCTATCAGCTGTTCGTGCCGGACACGCTACCCGAAGCCGACCGGAACACGCGCTGGCCGCTGATGATCTTCCTCCACGGATCGGGCGAACGCGGCAGCGACATCGCGCGCGTGAAGGTCCACGGCCCGCCCAAAATCGCCGATGCCGATCCCGATTTCCCGTTCATCCTGATCTCCCCGCTGCTGCCAGCCGAGGAGGACTGGGATATCGCGAAGCTCGACGCGATCCTCGACCACGCGCTCCGGACGCTGCCGGTCGATCCCGAGCGCGTGTACCTCACCGGGCTCAGCCGCGGAGGGCATGCGACCTGGCGCTGGGGCGCGGCCGAACCCGATCGCTTCGCCGCGCTGGCGCCGGTCGCGGGGCGGGGCGATCCCGCGACCGCCTGCACGCTGAAGGACAAACCCGTCTGGGCCTTCGCCGGTGATCGTGACGACGTGGTCGTGCCCGAAGGCAGCTTCGACATGGCGCGCGCGATCCGCGCCTGCGGTGGCCGCGAGAGCCGCCTGACGGTCTATCCCGACCTGGGCCACAATGCCTGGGATCCGGCCTATGACGACCCTGCGCTCTATCTGTGGCTGCTCGAGCAGCGCCGCCCGGACGATGCCGAATGAGTAAATTCCCCAGCGATTTCCTGTGGGGCGCGGCGACCGCCGCTTACCAGATCGAAGGCTCGCCCCTTGCCGACGGGGCGGGCACCAGTATCTGGCACCGGTTCACCCACGATCCGCGGCTGATGATCGCGACAGGCGATACGGGCGATATTGCTTGCGATCACTACAATCGCATGGAGAGCGACGTGGCACTGATGCGCGAGCTGGGCCTGCAGGCGTACCGATTCAGTATCTCGTGGAGCCGCGTGCTCCCCGATGGGACCGGGCGCGTGAACCAGGCGGGGCTCGATTTCTATCGCCGCCTGGTCGATCGGCTGCTGGATGCGGGGATCGAGCCGTTGCCTACGCTCTACCACTGGGACCTGCCCGCCGCGCTGGACGATCGCGGCGGCTGGCTCAACCGTGACAGCGCGGAATGGTTCGCCGAATATGGCGCGGTCATGTTCCGCGCACTCGACGACCGGGTGAAGCGATGGGTGACCCTCAACGAGCCGTGGGTGATCGCCGATGGCGGGTATTTCAGCGGCGCGCTTGCGCCTGGGCATCGCAGTGTCTTCGAAACCGCGATCGTTAGCCGCAATCTGATGCGCGCGCACGGATGCGGCGTGCAGGCCTATCGTGCCACGGGGAAGCACGCGATCGGCCTGGTCCTCAATATCGAGCCCAAATATCCCGCCAGCGACCGCGCCGACGATCTTGCCGCGGCCGCGCGGGCGGACGCCTACATGAACCGGCAATATGCCGACCCCGCACTGCTTGGTACCTGCCCGCCCGAATTGGCGGAGATCTATGGCGAGGCGTGGGAGCCGTGGTCGGCCCACGACCTCGCGCTGGCGTGTCAGCCGATCGATTTCGTCGGCATCAACTATTACACCCGCAGCGTCGTGCGCGCCTCGCAAGCGGCCTGGCCGCTCTACGCCGAACGCGTGGTGCAGGACGGGGCGCTCCATACCGAAACCGACTGGGAAGTCTTTCCCGAGGCCATGACGCGCACGCTGCTGTGGTTCCGCGAACGCTATGGCGACCTGCCGATCTATGTCACGGAAAATGGCGCTGCCTTTTCCGATCCCGAGGTCGCAGATGGCGACGCGATCGCGGACGGCGACCGATGCCGTTACCTCGTCGACCATATCGCCGCGGTGCGCGATGCGATCGCGGCGGGTGTCGATATTCGCGGCTACATGGTCTGGTCGCTGTTCGACAATCTGGAATGGGCGCTCGGCTATGCCAAGAGGTTCGGTATCGTCCATGTCGACTACGGAACGCTGAAACGCACGCCGAAACAGAGCGCCCGGCTCTATCGCCGGATCGTCGAGAGCAACGGACGGGAATTGTCATGGGCGGCCTGAAGACCATCGCCGTGGTGCTGCTGGGGCTGTGTCTTGCCGCCTGTGCGCATATCTCGCAGCCCGGGCAGGAGAGGGTGCCCCTGCGGGCGATGACTTACAACATCCGGCTCGACATCGCCTCGGACGGCGAAAACGCATGGCCGAACCGGCGCGATCTCGTCGCGGCGCTGATCCGGCGCAAAAGACCCGACATACTCGGCATGCAGGAGGTGCTGCTGCACCAGAAACGCTATCTGGAAGACGCGCTGCCCGGCTATGCGATGGTCGGCGCGGCGCGCGACGACGGTGGCGAAAAGGGCGAATTCTCGCCGCTCGCCTACCGGACCGATCGTTTCGATCTGCTCCAATCGGGAACGTTCTGGCTGTCCCCGACGCCCGATACGCCGGGCAAGGGGTGGGACGCCGCCTACCCCCGCGTCGCCACCTGGGCGCGGCTGCGCGACCGCCGCAGCGGACGTACGTTGCGCGTACTCAACACGCATTTCGACCATGTGGGGCAGGTGGCGCGGGCGAATAGCGCGCGGATGATCCTGGAGTGGGTGGCGCAATCGCCGGCCGAGCCGACCGTGGTCATGGGAGATTTCAATGCGCCGACCGACAGCGAGCCCTACGCGATCCTGACCTCGCAGGCGTCTCCCTTGCGCGCCAGCCGGGAGATTTCGGCGACACCGCCCTACGGACCCACCGGGACCTTCACCGGGTGGGATATCTCCAGCAATTCCGCTTCGCCGATCGACCATGTGTTCGTCGCCGGGCCGGTCGTGGTGGAGCGCTATGCAGTCGACACGCAGCACTGGGGCGGGCGCTTGCCGTCCGATCATTACCCGGTCGTCGTCGACCTGACGATCGACCCCTAGGGCAGGCGCGGGGGGGCGCCCGGCCTATCGGGCGGGGCGGTCCAGCCAGCCGCCTTCGAACCCGATCCGCTCCAGCCCGCGGCGGATGTGCGGGTTCTTGCGCATGGTTTTCCAGACCAGGCCGCTGCGATGGTTTTCCATCATCGCCAGGATCGGCCCCTGATCGATGCCCAGATAATCGCGCGCAACCCAGCCGAGGCGTGCATCTACCGTTCCGCTGCGGCTGCCCGCATCGGTGAAGGTATAGCTGGGATTGAAGGCGTCCTTGAAACCGTAGCGGGCGTACAGCCTGTCGCCGTACCGGTCGCGCATTGCCATCAGGGCGGGAAGCGTGGCTTCGGGAGCGAAGGCAACCGATCCGCCCGCCGCGGTCGGCACGATCGTTCCGTCGTCGATCACCCGATCGGAGCTTACTCCACGGGCGGAGTAATCCATGAATTTGCGCGGCTTGCCATTGACGACGCGGCCATTGGCGGCGCCGCCCGGTCCGTCCGACGCGGTCCAGCCCCAGAGCTCGCCCGAATAGCCGACCCACGCGTTGGGATTGTCGGCCCCGTAGGCGCGCTGGCTCAGGGTCGCGCGGCGGCTGTTCTCGAAATAGTCGATGCCTTTCTTGGCCATGAAAGCATCGCGGATGCCGCGAAATTCGACCCAGACATGGCTGTACTGGTGGCCGAACAGCGGCTCGAACTGGAGGTGCTCGTAGCCGTAATAGCTGCCCCAGTCGTCTTCCAGACTGGCGGCCCAGCCGGTGTCCCAGGCTTCCTTCGATACCGGATGCGTGGGCGATCCGGCCGCGAGGATGTAGACCAGCATGCCTTCGTTATAGCCGACCCAGTCGTAGGATTCGCACTGGCCGTTCGGCGAACCGTCGGGCCGCCAGCCCATCGTGATCGCCTTGGCGCTGCCGCCATTGCCCGAAGGTTCGTCGCAATTGCCGCGCTGCGCGAAAGTCCAGTCCACGCGGGCGTAGATCCGTTCGGCCAGGTCGCGGATCTCGCGTTCGACCGGATCGTCGCGGTCGTAATAGCTTTGCGCGAACAGCACCCCGCCCAGAAGGAGGGTGGTGTCGACGGTCGACAGTTCGACGGTCTTGAACCGCGTCCCGTCGCCGTTCTTCAGAAAGTGGTAGAAGAAGCCCTTGTGGCCGGACACGCCGCTTGCCTGCGGGCCCTGCGGTGCATTCCAGTAGAATTCGAGACAGTCGCGGGTGCGCGCGGCGGCGTCTTCGCGCGTGACGTAGCCGCGCTCGGCGCCGATGCCGAAAGCGGTCAGCGCATACCCTGTCGCCGCGACGGAGGAGAAGGGATTGCTGGGCCAGCGATCGGGCGCGAGGCACCGCTCGGTATCGGTGGTATCCCAGAAATAGGCGAAGGTGCGCCGCGTCAGGTCTTCGGAAAACGCCTCGGTCGCGTCGCGCTCGGGGTTGACGATTGGCGCGTCGCGCAGCGCGCCATCCTGCGGCGCGACGCAGCCGGCTAACAGGGCGCTTGCGGAGAAGGCGAGGATTGCAGTTGTTTTCATGGCGACCCGTCAAAAATAAAAAGGGCGCGGCTCAGGGGGGGTGAGCCGCGCCCGAAACGGCGGTTCGATCAGAAATCGAAGCCCGCCGATACCTTCAGCGTCCGGGGGAAGCCGTCGGTGCTGAAAGCGAACCTGTTGCGTTCGCCGGTGAGCGCATTGAAGCTGTTGTAATTGCGATCGTTGAACACGTTCAGGACATCGGCGCGTACCCAGACCCGGGTCCGGTCGTTGATTAGGCCGAGGTTGAAGTACTTCGTCGCCGAAAGGTCGAACTGGCGGAAGCCCCAGCGATCACCGTTCCCGTCACGTTCGACGGCCACGATGTCACGCGACAGGGGATCGCCCTCGACCGAAACGAACGCCTGTTCGTACAGCGGCGACGCGATCTGGAACTTGCTGCCCACCACGATATCGAGCGGCAGATCGACCGTGGCCGCCATGACCAGCCGGTGCTTGCGCACCCCGCGCGAACGGATGACCGGGTAGTCCTCGAACGACGGGAAATCGAGCGAGAAGTATTCGCCGAAGCGCCGGTTCTCTTCCGCCAGCGTGAAGGTGTAAGTCGCATCGAACGACCAGCGCGAGGTCTGGGTGTAGGGCTTGCCGAGCTTGAGATAGGCGGAATCGGCATCGGTATTGATGCCATTCGTGCCGATCAGGATCGACCCGTACGGGGTCGGCGGCGAACCGAACGGCGAGCTCGGATTGCCTTCGGCCGGGAAGAAGTCCCCGTTCGGCAGGCGGTTGCCGAGCAGGTAGCCGAAGCCGTCGCGGCTCGCGATGTGCGAGTACCCGACCTCCACGTTCAACCGGTCGAACGTGCTGCGCAGGCCGAGGCTGAATTGGTCGGAATAGGGCAGTTTCAGGTCGTTATTGATGAAACGCAGCTCGCCGCCCGCGCCCGGAGGGGCATTGGCGATCAGTTGCTGGCGGCCCTCGGCAGTCAGGTAGATGGGATCGAACAGCACGCAGGTCTCGCTCGCGGTGCAGTCGCCGCGGGGATCGCCTGCATTCTGGAACCGGAACGTGCGACCGAACGAGGCGCCCTGGAGCAATTCCTGCTGGATGAAGTCGAACTGGTTGCGGTCGTAGGACCGGCCGTATCCGCCGAACAGCGTGAACTGGCCATCGGCGTCGAGCAGATAGGAGAAGCCGATCCGCGGCTGGATCGCGCCATAGAACACCTTACGCTCCGTTCCGGTCGAAATGTAGTCGCGGATGTCGTAATTGGCGTTGACGAGGTTCGGATAGTTTTCGGGGGACACCGCCGCGACGCGCGCCGGATCATGCACGTAGTTCAGGAAATCGGGCGTGCGCTCGAAATCCCAGCGCACGCCGAGGTTCAAGGTCAGCCGATCGGTGACGTCCCAGTCGTCCTGGATATAGGCGCCGAACTGGAAGGTCTCCGAATTCAGCGTGATATCGTCGCCCGGGACAACAGACGAGAAATTGACCTCGTACGGAATCGCGTCGTTGAACGGTCCGCTGTTGAGATTGTCGGGGTCGTTGGGGTTGAACGATACGTTGTAGACGTATTGCGGGTTGAAGCTGTTCTGCTGCGTCGAATTCAGCGTGACCCACTTGCCCTTGATGCCGGCCTTGATGGTGTGCCGGTCGAACCCCGTCCAGGTGAAGTCGTTCGACACCTGCCAGCCGCCCTGGCCCTTGTCCTGGAAATTGCGACCGCCGCCCGTCTGCAGGATGGTGTCTTCGCGCCGCGTGCCGTCGGAGACGAGGACGGCGCGGAAGATGTTGCGCGGCTCGAACACGAACGGGCGCGGGTTCCAGGTCACGTCTTCGTAGGTGACCTTGAAGTCGTTGATGAAATTGTCCGCGGTATGCTCCCACCGGGCGAGACCGCGCCATTCCTTCACGCTGGTAATGCTGCGCGTGCTGTACGCCGCGTTGCCGCTGCCGAAATCCTCGCCATCCTCGTCCCGGTACTTGACCGAGAACTGGAACAGGTCGGAATTGTTCGGCGTGAAGTCGAGTTTGCCGAAATAGAGGTTCTCGTTGAAGATTTCGCTCTGCGAGCCGAACACGTCCTGATATTCCGGCGGGAAGAAGTCCGGCGACAGGTCGAGGCCGGGCGTGACATCGCGCGGCGTGATGATCTCCTTGCCCTCGTAGGTGGCGAAGAAGAACAGCTTGTCCTTGATGATCGGACCGCTGAGCGAGCCGCCATATTGCAGGTCCTGGCTCGCGACCTTGCCGGGGGTGTTGCCGAAAATCTCGATCGGGCGCGCCGCGCGCAGGGTTTCGTCGGTGTAGTCGACGAAACCCGATCCCTCGAACTGGTTCGTGCCGGACTTCGTGATCGCGGTGATAGCGACCGAGCTGACCTGGTCGAACTCCGCCTTGTAGTTGGAGCTGATGACGCGGTATTCGCCGATCGCCGATTGCGGGAACGGGTTGCCTTGCGTGGAATCCTGCCCGGTCACGCCGCCCCGCAGCACGTAATCCTTCTGGCTTACGCCGTCGATGAAGACATTGACCGAATTGCTGTTCTGGGCCCCGCCCTGAAGGCGGCGGTCGCCGCCGAAGCTGTCGATGAACTGCACGCCCGGCGCGAGGTCCGCGAAAGCGAGAAAGTTGCGGTTGGTCTGCGGAATCTGGTCGATCAGCCGCTGCGAGATATTGATGCCGACCTCGCCGCCTTCCAGCGTGCGGAGCCGTTCACCGACCACCAGGATGACGTTCTCCTCGGCGCCCGGAGCGGTTTCCTGCGCCGTTTCGCCGGCGACGGCGGCCAGTTCCGAGATATCGAAGTCGAGCACGGCGTCCTGCGCCACGGACAGTTCGAACGAATCGGTCTGACGCACGCCGTCGGGAGTGGTGATCTCGAGCCGGTAGCGGCCGGGCGCCAGCGAGGCGAAATTGTACCGTCCGTCGGCGCCGATGGTGACCGAGCGCCGCACGCCGGTATCGACCCGGATGGCAGTCACTTCCGTCGCGCCGCCGGTGATCGTGCCACGCAGCGAAGCATTCGATTCCTGGGCGTGCGCGGGGGCGACCATGGCAAGCGACATGGCGCCGCCGGCGACGCCGACAGCCAGCGCGGCGGCAAGCTTGCGGCCGAAGCCTGCGGAGCGGGTGCGTGAAAGGGTATGCAAGATCGTGTTCCTCCCCATGATCGGCCGCCTTTATGGGCACGGTCCGACAAAGCACGTTCTCGGCCGTTCTTCTTCGCGAAGCGGCAGCCGAATCAAATTGAGCGAGGGACTTGTAACCGGTTTCATATGCCCTGTATAGCCTCCCCCGACTGCCGAAGGCGGCATGGGACTTCCGGCTCGACCTGCGCTACGGCAGGCGGTCCGACGGGGAGGAAAAGACGATGAAATCAGCCAATATTCTGCTGGGCAGCGTTGCCGCCCTCGCACTCGCCGGCTGCGCGACGGTTCAGGCCGACGCGCCCCGCGCCGGGGCTGCGTCCGGGCCCACCGCGGTGCCGATCGCCCCCGCGCAGCCCGACTGGGCGCAGCGCGATGCGACGATGGACCGGTTCCTCGACGACCTGATCGGTCGCATGACGTTGCAGGAGAAGGTCGGTCAGCTGACCCTGCTTACCAGCGACTGGGAATCGACCGGTCCGACCATGCGCGACACCTACAAGCAGGATATCGCCGCGGGTCGGGTGGGCGCGATCTTCAACGCCTACACCGCGAAGTACACGCGCGAGTTGCAGCGCGCCGCGGTGGAGGGCACGCGCCTCAAGATTCCGCTGCTGTTCGGCTATGACGTGATTCACGGGCACCGGACGATCTTCCCCGTCTCGCTGGGCGAAGCGGCCAGCTGGGACATGGACGCGATCGAGAAATCGGCCCGAGTCTCCGCTGCCGAAGCCTCCGCGGAGGGGATTCATTGGACCTTCTCGCCGATGGTCGACGTCGCGCGCGACGCGCGCTGGGGTCGCATTTCCGAAGGGGCGGGCGAGGACGTCTTCCTCGGCAGCCAGGTCGCCCGCGCGCGGGTACGCGGCTATCAGGGCGACGATCTCGGTGCGGTCGACACGGTGCTGGCCACCGCCAAGCACTTCGCCGCCTACGGCGCGGCACAGGCGGGGCGCGACTACAATACGGTCGATATTTCCGAACGCACGCTGCGCGACACCTACCTGCCCCCGTTCAAGGCGGCTGTCGATGAAGGCGTCGCGACCTTCATGACCGCCTTCAACGAATACGACGGCGTGCCCGCGAGCGGCAGCAAGTTCCTGCTGACCGACGTATTGCGGGACCAGTGGGGCTTCGACGGGTTCGTGGTGACCGACTATACCTCGATCAACGAGATGGTCCCCCATGGCTATGCGAAAGATCTGGCACAGGCCGGCGAACAGGCGCTCAACGCCGGTGTCGACATGGACATGCAGGGCGCCGTGTTCATGGAAAACCTGGCCAGATCGGTAGAGGAAGGCCGGGTCGATCCGGCCAGCATCGACCGCGCGGTGCGCCGCGTGCTGGAAATGAAGTACCGCCTCGGCCTGTTCGAGGACCCGTATCGATATTCGAACGAGGCGCGGCAGGAAGCGACGCTCTACAAGCCGGAATTCCTGGAGGCCGCCCGCGACGTTGCGCGCAAGTCGATGGTGCTGCTCAAGAACGAGGGCGACGTTCTCCCGCTCGCCGCGAACGCTCGCCGCATAGCGCTGATCGGGCCTCTAGGCGACAGCAAGGCGGACATGATCGGCAGCTGGTCTGCCGCGGGTGACCGGCAGACGCGACCGGTCACCGTGCTGGAAGGGCTGAAGGCCCGGGCCGGCAAGGGCGTGAGCGTCGAATATGCCAAGGGCGCGAGCTACGAATTCGGCGACGCGGGCAAGACCGACGGCTTCGCAGAGGCCCTGGCGCTGGCGCAGGACGCCGATGTGATCGTCGCCGCGATGGGCGAGAAGTGGGACATGACGGGTGAAGCGGCCAGCCGCACCTCGCTCGACCTGCCCGGCAACCAGCAGGCCCTGCTGGAAAAGCTCGTTGCGACGGGCAAGCCGGTAGTGCTGGTCCTGATGAGCGGTCGCCCCAATTCGATCACTTGGGCGAACGACAACGTGCCTGCCATCATCGAGGCGTGGTACCCCGGGACGCAGGGCGGCCATGCGGTCGCAGACGTGCTGTTCGGCGATTACAACCCATCGGGAAAGCTGCCGGTCACCTTCCCGCGTACCGTGGGGCAGGAGCCGATCCATTACGACATGAAGAATACCGGTCGCCCGATCGAACTGGGCGCGCCCGGCGCGAAATACGTGTCGCGCTATCTCAATACCTCGAGCGATCCGCTCTACCGGTTCGGCTACGGCCTCAGCTACACCAGTTTCGGCTATTCGCCGGTGACGCTGAGCGCGCCGGGCATGGGGCCGGGCGGTTCGATCACCGCGAGTGCGACGATCACCAACACGGGCGATCGTGCGGGCGAGGAAGTCGTGCAGCTGTACGTGCGCGACCTCGTCGGGTCCGTCACCCGGCCGGTGCAGGAACTGAAGGGGTTCGAGAAAATCGCGCTCGCTCCCGGCCAATCGCGGCGGGTCGAGTTCACGCTGCGGCCCGAGAACCTGGCATTCACTCGCGCCGACATGAGCCATGGGTGGGAGCCCGGCGAATTCCGACTGTGGATCGCGCCGTCCTCGGGTGCCAAGGCGAGCGAGCCTGTGACCTTCACGCTGACGAAGTAAGCCCTGCGGCGCCGACCCGATAGGGGGCGGCGCCGCGGAGCCTGTTACCGGGCGGGGCGCAGCGACAGGGCGAAACCGCCGCCCGGTTCCATCGTCAGCGTTACCGCGTCGCCAGCGCGCACGGTGCGGCTTTCCCGCACCATCGCGAATCGGTCGCCCCCGATCCCGCCGTCTTCGCCGTCGCGCCAGATCTCGGCGACGAAGCGCTGTCCGGCGGGCAGGAAGGACAGGTCCAGCGTCACGCTGCGCCGCGTATCGTCCGTGACCCCGCCGACCCACCAATCGGGTCCGCCGCGCCGTTGCCGTGCGACCACGGCATACTCGCCGATCGCGCCTTCCAGAACCCGCGTTTCTTCCCAATCGACCGGAACCTGTTCGATGAAGGCCAGCGCATCGGGGCGCCTGGCGTAGTTTTCGGGAAGGTCGGCCGCCATCTGGATCGGCGAATAGATCACGACGTAATCGGCCAGCTGGCGGGCCAGCGTGTTGGGGATAGGGCGGCCGTCGCGTCCGGCGAGGCTGACGATCCCGGGCGTCAGGTCGAACGGCCCCGACAGCATTCGGGTGAACAGCAGCGTCGGTTCGTGGCTGGGCGGGTTGGGCGGCTCCCCCCAGGCGTTGTACTCGGTCCCTCGCGCGCCTTCGCGGCTGACCATGTTGGGATAGGTCCGCCGCAAGCCGGTATCCTTGATCGGCTCGTGCGCATTGACCGCGATGTGGCGCTTCGCCGCTTCCACGGCAACCCGCACGTGGTGGCGGGCCATATACTGTCCATCGTGATATTCCCACTGCTCGGTCCCGTCCGGATCCTCGCGCAGGACCATGCCGGCATCGGCGACATAGCCGGTCTTGACCGCATGCACTCCGTAGCGTTCGTAATAATCGAGCGCCTCGGCCAGCTGCCGCTCGTAGAGCCCGGCATTGCCCGCGGTTTCGTGGTGCCCCATGATTTCCACGCCCTTTTCGCGGGCGTAAGCGGAGACACGCGCCATATCGAAATCGGGGTAGGCTTGCGCGAACTGGAAATTGCGTCCGCTCTCGCTCCACCAGCCCTTGTTCCAGCCTTCGACCAGCACCGAACCGAAGCCGTGCGCGGCGGCGAATCGATGTACTCGATGGCGTTGTCGGTGGTCGCGCCATGCTTCGGACCGTCGTTCCAGCTCCATTTGTCGAGATGCATGCCCCACCAGATGCCGACATATTTTTGCGGCTTCACCCAGCTCACGTCGCCCAGCCGGTTCGGCTCGTTGAGGTCGAGCAGAATGTCGGACGCAGCGTAGAGCCCGGGGGCATCGTCCGCGATCAGGATCGTGCGCCAGGGCGTGGCGAAGGGCGCCTTGCGCCGCACCTTCCAGGGCTGCGAGGAGGGGGCGAGCCGGGTGCGGAAGCGTTGCCCCTCGATCCGCTCCAGCCAGAAGGCGGAATAGTCGACCAGCGCGGCCTCGTGGATCGCGACATGCAGGCCGTCTGCGCGCCGGAACGTGATCGGCGTGTGCGCGGTCCCGACCTGGTTGGCTGGGGTATGCCGATAAAGGTATTCGTATCGGTTCCACTCGCCGCCCGGGATCCACCAGGCTTCGGCATCGCCGGCAAGATCGAATTCGGTCAGTTCCTCGTCGATGCGCACATCGGCAAGCTGCTGCTGGTCGGGAAACGCGAAGCGGAAACCGATGCCGCCATCGAAGACGCGGGCGATCAGGTCGATCCGGCGTTGCGTGCGCCCCCGTTCGCGGATCGGCACGCGCAGTTCGCGATAATCGCTCTCGACCACGCGGTTCTCGCCCCAGGGCTGTTCCCACTGGCCGGTATGGCTGCGCCGCGTCGCTTCGCCCAGCGTCATGCCGTGTTGCCACTTGCCCGCGCCGCGCAGCATGAAGCCCAGCGACGACGGATCGATCACCGGCTCGCCGTCGCGGGTCACGGTGTAGCTCGGCATGTCGTCCACGGTGGTCAGCGTGAAGCAAAGCCGGGCGTCGGGCGAACATTGGGTGTAGGCGACTGCGTCCTGTGCCGCTGCAGCGGTCGAACCCGTCGCGGTCAGGCCGATCGCCAGCAGGAAGGCGCGGGCCTGGGCCGACCAAGATCGATTGCGGAAGCTCATCTGGCGGTTCATCCCCATCCCTTTCCCGTGCGCACACGTATGCGAATTGACGGCGGCGCGCTTTGTCGGGATCAGTGTGTGCAGGAAGAGAATAATGGGTGCAACCGGTTACATGTGCGGCTAGCTCCGCGCGAAAGGCACTCGATCTGGGAGGAATACTGACATGGCCCTTGCCCCCGACGTTGCGTCGAGCACCGATCCGCGACCGCTGGAAGACGGGGGGCAGACCATCGATGCTCCCGGTCTGAAATATTTCGTCTTCGGGCTGTTCTTCATCTTCGGCGGCATCACGTCGCTGAACGATGTGATCATTCCCAAGCTGAAGGAGCTGTTCACGCTCAGCTTCTTCGAGGCGTCGTTGGTGCAGGTGTGGTTCTTCATCGCCTATGCGGTGGTGGGGATTCCCGGGGCCAAGCTGGTCAAGAAGATCGGCTACATGCGCGGCGCGGTGGCCGGGCTGGCGGCGATGATCGCGGGCTGCCTGCTGTTCATCCCGGCGAGCAAGTCGGCCGCGTTCGGCTTCTTCCTCCTTGCCTATTTCGTCCTCGCGACGGGGGTGGTGCTGGTCCAGATCGTGGCCAATCCGCTCATCAGCCTGCTCGGGCCGGCGGACACCACGCACAGCCGGCTGACCTTCGCGCAGGCGTTCAACTCGCTCGGCACGACGATCTTCCCCTATTTCGGCGCGATCCTGATCCTCGGCAGCCTAGCCGCGGTCGACGCGTCGGACCTGTCGGGCGACGCGCTGATCGCCTACCAGCAGGCCGAATCGCAGGCGATCGTGAACGGCTATCTCGGCCTCGCGGTGGCGATCGCGATCGTTGCGGCGGTGGTGTGGCTGTTCCGCAACCGGCTGAAGGGCGAACGGCACGAACAGACCAGCTTCGTCGAGGGGCTGGCGCTGCTGAAGCGCGCGCGGTTCGGCTACGGCGCGGCCTGCATCTTCCTCTATGTCGGGGCGGAGGTGTCGATCGGCAGCTTCATCGTCAGCTACCTGATGCAGGCGGACGTGCTCGGCCTGCCGCAGGACAGCGCGGGCAAGCTCATCTCGCTCTACTGGGGCGGCGCGCTGGTCGGCCGGTTCATCGGCTCGGCGGTGCTGCGCCTCGTCAGCCCGGGCAAGGTGCTGGCGTTCAACGCGATCGGCGCGATCGTCCTGATCCTGATCTCGACCAACACCACCGGAACGCTGTCGGGCTACTCGCTGCTCGCGGTAGGCCTGATGAATTCGATCATGTTCCCGACGATCTTCTCGCTCGCCTGCGAGAAGCTGGGGCCGCGCGCGGCCGACGGGTCGGGCATCATCAACGTCGCCATCGCCGGCGGCGCGGTGATCCCGGCGATGTACGGCGCACTGGCCGATGCGACCGACCTTGCCACGGCGCTGGTCCTGCCCGCCATCTGCTACGCGATCATCGCCGGGTTCGGCATCTTCGCGCGCAAGCCCGCCGTCGCCTGATCCGGAAGCCGGGCGGGCCGCGATGCCCGCCCGGCGCTCCCCGCCCCCCTTGGGGCCCACCCCCTCTGCCCCGCGGGGGCCGCTCGGGACAATCCCCAATGCAGCGCGGTGCCGCCTCCCCCTACGGCTGATCGCGATCCGGCGCGGATTGCCGGGGCGAAGGGTGCGAAGCGGGTGGAGATTGTCATCTTCGAGGCGGAGCCGCGCGAGGCGCGGGCGTTCGACGCGCTGAAGGGCGCGCACCGCGTCACCATCGTGGCCGAACCGCTGACGGTGGAAACGGTCGGACGCTTCGCGATGGCGCAGGCGATCTCGCCCTTCATCTATTCCGAACTGACGGCCGAGGTGCTGGCGCAAATGCCCGCGCTCGCGCTGATCGCGACCCGCTCCACCGGGTTCGACCACATCGATACGGCGTGGTGCGCGCGGCACCATGTCGCAGTGTCCAACGTGCCGCATTATGGCGAGAACACCGTGGCCGAGCACGTGTTCGCCCTGCTACTGGCGCTGGCCCACCGCCTGCCGGAGGCGACCGAGCGCGCGCGGCATGGGCCGTTCTCGCCCGAGGGGCTGGAGGGGTTCGACCTTGCGGGCAAGACGCTGGGCGTGGTCGGCACCGGCAATATCGGGCGCCACGTCATCGCGATCGCCCGGGGCTTCGCGATGCCGGTGCTGGCGCACGATATCGCCCCCGATGCGGCGCTCGCCGCGCGGTCGGGTTTCTCCTATGTCCCGCTGGAAACCCTGCTCGCGCAGGCGGACGTCGTCAGCCTGCATCTGCCCGCCACGCCTGCGACCCGCCATATCCTGTCGGCAGCGCGGATCGCGGCGATGAGGCGCGGCGCGATCCTCATCAACACGGCCCGCGGCAGCCTGGTGGACACGGCGGCGCTGGTCGGGGCGTTGCGCACAGGCGCACTCGCCGCCGCGGGGCTCGACGTGCTGGCGGGGGAGCCGCTGATCCGGGAGGAGGCGGAACTGGTCAGTTCGGGCTTCGCCGCGCCGGACGCCATGCGCGACCTCCTCGCCGACCTGGTGCTGCTGCGCATGCCCAATGTCGTCGTCACCCCGCACAGCGCCTTCAACACGCGCGAGGCGATGGGCCGCATCGTGGAAACGACGGTGGCCAATATCCGGGCCTTCGCCGCGGGCACGCCGCAGAACCTCGTCGCCCCGGTGCTGGCCGAGGCCGGGTGAGGGGGGGCCGCGATGCCGCAAGCGCCCGCGATCCTGTGGTTCGACGAAGTGGGCCTGGCGGATATCGCGCGGGTCGGCGGCAAGAATGCCTCGCTCGGCGAGATGATCCGCGCGCTCGGCGCTGCCGGGGTCCGCGTCCCGCCCGGCTTCGCCACCACTGCGGACGCCTATCGCGGCTTCGTGGCCGAAAACGAGCTGGCGGACGGGATCGGACGGCAGCTGGCGCGGTTCCGGGCCGGGCAGGCGAGCCTGCAGGAGACAGGGCATGCAATCCGGCAAGGGATCTCCGCGGCGACGCTGCCGCCCGATTTCGCCCGGGCCCTGCGCGCGGCCTATCGCGAGCTCGGGCGTCGCTGCGGGCGCGCCGATCCGCCGGTTGCGGTGCGCAGCAGCGCAACGGCGGAGGATCTGCCCGATGCAAGCTTTGCCGGGCAGCTCGAAAGTTTCCTCAACGTCCGGGGAGAGCGGGCGCTGATCGCCGCGTGCCGCCGTGCCTTCGCCTCGCTCTTCACCGACCGGGCGATCAGCTATCGCGAGGCGAAGGGATTTGCCGCCGCCGATCTGGCGCTGTCGGTCGGGGTGCAGCAGATGGTGCGATCCGATCTCGCCGGGTCGGGGGTGATGTTCTCGATCGACACCGAAAGCGGCTTTCCCCGGACGACCACCATCAGCGCCGCGTGGGGGCTGGGCGAACCGGTGGTGCAGGGCGAGGTCGAGCCCGACCGCTACCTGGTGTTCAAGCCGTTGCTCGATCGCCCCGGCGCGGTGCCGATCATCGAGAAGGCCTGCGGGCGCAAGGCGTTCAAGCTGGTCTACGGACAGCGCCGGGCGACCCGCCGCGTCACCACCACGAAGGCCGAGCGCGCGCGCTTCGTGCTGGCGGACGCGGACATCCTGGAACTTGCGCGCTGGTCCGTCGCGGTGGAGCGGCATTACGGCCGGCCGATGGACATGGAATGGGCCAAGGACGGAGAGAGCGGCCTGCTGTTTCTGGTCCAGGCGCGGCCCGAGACGGTGGCGGCGCGCAAGAGCACGGCCATTTTGCGCAACTGGACGCTGGAAACGACCGCGAAGCCCGTGCTGGAAGGGGCGGCGGTCGGCGCCGCGGTGGCGGCGGGCAGGGTCTGCCTCGTTCGCTCGCCCGACCGGATGGACCGTTTCCCCGACGGCGCGATCCTGGTCGCGCGCGATACCGATCCCGACTGGGTGCCGCTGATGCGCCGCGCGGCGGGGATCGTGACCGATCACGGCGGCGCGACCAGCCACGCGGCGATCGTCAGCCGCGAACTAGGCGTGCCCGCCGTGGTCGGAACCGGCGCCGCCATGCGCACTCTCGCCGACGGGCAGGCCGTCACCGTGTCGTGCGCCGGGGGCGAGACGGGGCGCGTTTACGACGGCGTCCTGCCGTTCACCAGCCACGAGATCGACCTTGCCGCGCTGCCCGCGACGCGCACGCAGGTAATGGTCAACATGGCCGAACCGGCGAGCGCGTTCGACTGGTGGCGCCTTCCTGCCCGCGGGGTCGGCCTCGCCCGGATGGAGTTCATCATCGCCGATCATATCCGCGTCCATCCGATGGCGCTGCTGGAGCCGGAGCGGACGGGGCCGCGCGACCGGCACCGGATCGAGCGCCTGATCGCGGGGCATGCCAGCGGCGCGGACTATTTCGTCGATACGCTGGCGCGCGGCATCGCGCGGCTGGCGGCGCCGTTCCACCCCCATCCCGCCATCGTGCGCCTGTCCGATTTCAAGACCGACGAATACGCGGCGTTGCTGGGGGGCGAATCGTTCGAACCGGTGGAGGCGAACCCGATGATCGGGTTTCGCGGCGCCGCGCGCTATTGCGACCCGCGCTATGCCCCCGCCTTCGCGCTGGAATGCCGCGCGCTGGTGCGCGTGCGCGAGGAGATGGGGTTCGACAACGTCGTCGTGATGGTCCCGTTCTGCCGCACGGTGGCCGAGGCGGATGCGGTGCTGGCGGCGCTGGCGGATAACGGCCTCGCGCGCGGGGAGCGGGGGCTGCAGATCTACGTGATGTGCGAAATCCCCGCCAACGTGATCCTCGCCGATCGGTTCGCGCACCGCTTCGACGGGTTCTCGATCGGGTCCAACGACCTGACGCAACTGACCCTGGGGATCGATCGCGGATCGGCACTGCTCGCCCGGTCGTTCGACGCGCGCGACGAGGCGGTAACCCGGCTGGTGGCGCAGGCGATCGCGGCGTGCCACGCAGCCGGGATCCGGGTCGGCATCTGCGGCCAGGCCCCCGCCGCGCATCCCGATTTCGCCGCCTGGCTGGTGCGCGAGGGGATCGATTCCCTCTCGCTCGATCCGGCAAGCTTCGCAGCCGCGCTGCCCGCCATCGCGGCGGCCGAGGGGGCGGTGGGGGACACGGGCGATACGGCGGCCCGGATCGCGCGCGCGGCGGGCTAGGGCTGCGCCCACCCGGTCAATTGCGAGTGCCGGGAACAGGGCCGCGATCCTAGGGAGGCGCAATCGCATCGCATGGCGGCCCTGCCGTCGCGATGCACCGCAAGGAGATTTCGCCATGAGGAAAACGGCAATCCTGCTCGCCCTGCTGGTCGGGCTGGCCGGGTGCAAACAGGACGTATCGCCCGAGAAACCGCTGCCCGAACCCACCGCGACCGAGCCGATGGGGCCGCCCGCGACCGAGACCGCATCGCCCGCCATGCCCGGCGAGACGAACGCGACGGGCGCGGAAACGCCGGTCACGGGGGAAACCGCCACCCCCGTTCCATCGGGCAAGACGGGCGCGACCGAAACGATGACGCCGTCGCCTTAGGCGGGCGGTGCCACCGGGGGCGGACCGGTGATCGCCTCCACCCGCCCGTCGAGCATTTCGATCCGCGTGTCGGCCAGGGCGGCGATGCCGGTATCGTGCGTCACGCATACCACCGCCCGGTCCTCCTCGTGCGCGAGGCGGGTGAGCGTTTCCACCGCGCGGGCGCTGTTGGCGCTGTCGAGATTGCCGGTCGGTTCGTCGCACAGGACCAGCGCGGGATCGTTTCCCAGCGCGCGGGCGATCGCGACCCGCTGACGCTCCCCGCCCGACAGCCGGTCGGGCGTGCGGTCCGCCTTCCCGGCAAGGCCCAGCCCGTCGAGCAGCTGCAG
Organism: uncultured Citromicrobium sp.; assembly: GCA_964401795.1. Taxonomy (GTDB): domain Bacteria; phylum Pseudomonadota; class Alphaproteobacteria; order Sphingomonadales; family Sphingomonadaceae; genus Alteriqipengyuania. The sequence goes on along the minus strand of CAYNZQ010000003.1, from coordinate 156,777 downwards.
GGCCCGCGCGCGCGGCGCCGGGGGACAGCGTGCCGAGCCGTTCCATCGGCAGCATGACGTTCTCCAGCGCGGTGAATTCGGGCAGCAGGAAATGGAACTGGAAGACGAAGCCGAACCGCGCCAGCCGCGCCTGCGCGCGCGCATCGCCCGACAGATGGCTGACCTCCCGCCCGTCGAGGAACAGCTCGCCCGTCGTCGGCCGGTCGATCAGGCCGAGCAGGTAGAGGAGCGAGGACTTGCCGCACCCGGACGGGCCGACGATGGCGGTGAAGCGGCCGGTCGGGATCGACAGGCTGACGTCGCGCACCAGCACGACCGGGGGATCGCCGGGCAGGGTGCGGCCGAGCCCGCGCGCCTCCAGAATCGCGCTCACGCCGCGCCGCGCAGGATATCGACCGGATCGACGCGCGCCGCCTTGCGCGCGGGCAGCCAAGCCGCGATCCCGCCGGCGGCCAGCGAGGCGGCCGCGGCGATGGCGTATTGGCGGGTCGACCGGTCGAGCGGCATGTGCTCCACATCGCCGCCGACGGGAAACGACAACCGGCCCAGGATTTCCATCAGACCGGTGCCCAGCGCCCAGCCCAGCAGGATGCCGACCCCCGCCAGCAGGATCCCCTCGGTCACGAACACGCCTTGCAGATCGGCCTGCGAGAACCCGATGGAGCGCATGATGGCGATGTCGCGGCGCTTGTCCGACACGCTGTTCGACACGACGGTGTAGATGCCGAAGCTCGCGACCAGCAGGATGGCGGAAACGACGGTGTACATGATGACGTTGCGGGTCACGAGCAGCGAGAGGAGGTCGGCGGAGCGTTCCTGCCAGCTTTCCGCCTTGTAGCTGAACCGCCCCTCCAGCTGCGCGGCGAGCGCCGGCGCGCGGGACGGATCGTCCAGCCGGATGCCGATGCGGTTGATGACGAAAGGCCGGCCGAGCAGCGCCTGCGCCTCGCGCAGTAGGACGTAGCCGGTGTTGGAGGCGAGCTGGGTCCGCCCTTTCTTGAACAGCCCCACCACCCGCATGGACCGCACCTGGCCCGATGCGGCGGTCGCGGCGACGGTGTCGCCCAGCGCGAGGTTCAGCCGCTGGGCCAGATCCTCGCCGATTATGATGCCGCCCTGCGTGGTCTCGAGATCGTGCAGGCTGCCGCTGCGCAACTGATCGGCAATGGTGCTCACCTTCGTCTCGATCGCGGGATCGACGCCGACGATACCGATTGCCTCGTCCCGCCCGCCGAGGCGCAGGGTCACGCCGCCTGTCAGACTGGGCGCGGCAAGGACGCCGGGACGGGCCTGCGCGGCGGCGACGATGGCGGGCCAGTCCTTGATCCCGCGCGCCTCCGTCAGCGGGCGATAGCCGTGTATTTCGACGGCGCCCGTGCCGAAGGCGCGCATGCCGGGCTGGGGCGGGGGACTGCGGACCTCGTCCGACACGATGATGTGCGGCGCGGCGTCGATCAGCTGCTTCACGAAATCCGCTTGGCTGCCGACCATCAGCGCCGACACCGCGAGGAAGAAGCCGACCCCCACCGCGACGCCGCTGACCGCCACCCCTGTCTGTCGCCGACGGCGCGACAGATGGCGCAGCGCGATACCCAGCAGCAGACGCAGCCGGTGCGCCGTCATCGCACGCGGACCCGGTCGCCGTCGGCCAGCCCCGCCGGCGGAGCGACCACCACCGTTGCGCCGTCGTCGAGGCCGGAGAGGATTTCCACCCGGTCCGTGCCCGCGATCCCGGTGCGCACCGGGCGCCGCTCCACCCGGTCGCCGCGCACCAGCCAGACCGCATTGCCGTCCAGTGCGGCGGCGGGCACCAGCAGCGCGCGCAAGTGGCGCCGGGCGACGATGTTGACCTCCAGCGTCAGGCCGAAGGGGAGGGCGACGGCGTCGTCCACCGCGATCTTCACGCGAAAGGCGCGCACGGTCGGATCGCCGCCGGGGGTGATCTGGGCGACATGCCCCGCGATCGTGCGTGCGGGCAGGGCGTCGGAGGACAGCAGCGCGCGCTGCCCCGGCTGCACCCGCGCGATGTCGCGTTCGTCCACCGTCGCATTGACGAGCGCGCGGGCAGGATCGCCCAGCTCGAACAGCGGGACGCCCGGGCTGGCGAGGTCGCCGGGCTCGACCTCGCGTTTCAGGACCACGCCCGCAATTCCCGCGCGCACGGTCATCTGGTCGAGCCGCGCGGTCACCGCGTCGAGCGCGGCGCGCGCGCTGGCGGCGGCGGCGACCGCCTCGTCGCGCGCGGCCTTCGTCACCCATCCTTCGCGAAAGAGCGTGACGGTGCGCGTTTCGGCGAGGGTGCGCGCGGTCGCTTCCGCCCGCGCCTGGTCCAGCAGGGCGCGCTGCTCGCTGTCGTCGAGGCGGACCAGCGGCTGGCCGCGCGCGACCGCGTCGCCTTCGTCGGCCAGCACCGCGACCACGGGGGCGAGGATGCGCGAGGAGACGGTCACCGGGTGTTCCGGCTCCACGAAGCCGGTGGCGTAGATCAGCTCCACCGCCGGGCCGCGCGTCGCCTTCGCGGTCGTGACCGCGACCGGGCGGTCCAGCAGCGCCCAGGCGGCCGCGCCCGCCGCCGCCAGCACCGCCACCGCCATGATCGGGACCAGCGCGCGGCGCATCCCGCTAGTGCCCCGCCCGACAGGCAGAGCGGGGGGCGTTCGGGAACATTACGCATCGACGCTGCCGGGCGCGCGGGCGAGGGTCGCGAAACAGGTCGCCACGACGGGCGGCGCGGCACGGAGGAAGGCGATGGGTACCGCGGTCGATCGGACGCTGGGGGAGGGCGATGCGCCCCGCCTCGAAACGCGCGCGGGCATCGCGCTCGACCTCAGGCCCGTTACCATCGACGACGGGCCGCTGCTGTCCGACCTGTTCGGGCGGCTGACACCGGAGGATCTGCGGTTCCGCTTCCTCACCGGGCTCAACGTCGTCCAGCCGCACGTGATCGCCAGCATGCTGGAGGTCGATCACCGGCGGGCCGAGCATCTTCTCGCCTTCGATCACGCCACCGGAACGCTGGCCGGCAGCGTCATGATCGTGGCCGATCCCGATCTGCACGACGCGGAGGTCGCGATCGTGGTGGCGCGCGAATATCGCGGCAAGGGGATCGGCTGGACCCTGTTGCGTCACGCCGCCGACCTCGCTCGCCAGCGCGGGCTGCGCACGCTGCGGTCGATCGAGAGCCGCGCCAATCACGACGCAATCGAGGTCGAACGCGCGCTCGGCTTCACCGCGCAGGGCTACGATCACGATCCCGCGCTGGTCGTGCTGGAGGCCGATCTCGCCTGACAGGCGCGCACCGGCCCCGCGCATCAACGGGCCGGCTCGCGCGCCGGGGCCTGCGGCGTCCGGTCGTTCCGGCGCTCGGCCGAGGTCGGGGTTGGGGCCGGAGTGGCGGGCGCGTTGGTCATGCGGACCTTGGGCAGCGTGACCGGCACCCCGCCTTCGGGCGCGGTGGTCCATTCGCTGCTGGGGCCGGGCACCAGCCGCGGCTCCGTGGCCGGGCCGCTCCGGCGGTAGAGATAATAGCCCGCGGCAAGCAGCAGGACGGCGAGAATGCCGAGGATCCAGGGGAGCACGCGGATACTGCGCGAATATTCGGATGGCATGGCTGGGGGCCTTCCATGGTCTGCGCCGGGCCACCATCGCCCGGCGCCCCGCCCAGCCTAGGCGGCGGGCCACGGCGCCCCATCCGGTAATCTCCGGAAGCGGGGGGCGCGCAAGGGGCGCCGCACCCCGTAGATTACCCGATCCCGCGCGCGTGAACGCCCGGCTAGGCAGGGGCCATCCCGCCAGCGGGCATCTGCGTCCGGTGGCGGACCCCTCGACCCGATGGAGAGACCGGCAATGCAAGACCAGACCACGACCCTGCCCGCCACCGCGCCGCGCGAACGTAGCCTGCCCAGCGTCTTCGGCCGCCTGCGCGACGAGATCGACCAGCTGTTCGACGACATCACCGTCCCGCGCCCGATGCGCACCATGTTCCACCTCGCGCCGGGGATGGGGATGCATCCCGCGCTCGAACTGCAGGACCGCAAGGACCATTATCGCCTTGCCGCGGAGCTGCCGGGTATGGAGGAAAAGGACATCGACATCGAACTGTCCGACGGCGTTCTCTCCATCTCGGGCGAGAAGCGCGACCAGAGCGAGGAGAAGTCGGGCGACTACCTGATGCGCGAACGCAGCTACGGCTCGTTCCGGCGGCGGCTGACGCTGCCCGGCGACATCGATCCCGACAGCGTGGAGGCGAAGTACCGCAACGGCGTGCTGACCGTGCGGATCGGCAAGGACCGGCAGGCGGCGGAACGCGTGCGCAAGATCGCGGTCGGCTGACCGACGCGGGCATCTCGCGAAACGCCGCATGGCCAGCGTCCCGCCCACGCCGCCCGACCGGATCGAACCGGACGAGCCGCCGGGGATCGAGCCCGTGCCCGATGCCCCGGCGCCCGGCGCGGTGCCGGAAACCGAACCGCCCGCGCCCGACATCGACGATCCGGACCGCGCGCCGGACGAGTATCCGCCCCCGGCGGACGCGATGCCCGATGGGGCGGAGCGGTCCGGCGTTCCGGCGATCGCGAGAGGAGGCATGGCGTGAAGAACATCCTGGTGCTGGCGCATGGCGACGAAGGGCAGGAGGCGCGGTTGCAGGTCGCGCTCGACGTGACACGCGCGCTCGGCGGGCACTTGCACTGCCTGCAGGTCGACGACCTGCCGATGATCGTGTCCGACTATTACGGCAGCGGCACCGACGCGCTGGTGCTGGAGGAGGCGCGCGACCGGGCGAGCCTCAATCGCCGCCGCTTGGAGGCCCGGCTGGCGGGCGAGGACGTGGCATGGAGCATCGGGGAGACGTTCGAAACGGTCGTTTCCGCGCTCAACTACGCGGCCGACCTCGCCGATCTGATCGTGGTTTCTTCGCGGCGCGCAAACGAAGGGCTGGCGCGGCGCCCGGAAATCCTGCCGCTGAGGGCGCGCCGCCCGGTGCTGGCCGTGCCGCCCGAGGCGCGCGGGCTCGATACAGGCGGGCGGGTGCTGATCGCGTGGGACGGTTCGCGCCCATGCGTGGAGGCGGTGCGCGGCGCCGTTCCGCTGCTTCGCTGCGCGCGCGAGGTCGCGCTGCTGGAGGTGAACCAGCCCGACGGCGCCTTCGCGATGACGCACATCGCGCAATATCTCTCGCGCCACGCGATCGGGGTGGAGCTGGTCGAGCGGCGCACCGACGGCGTGGTCGCCGACCTCATCCTGTCCCATGCCCGCCACCGGGAGGCGGACCTGCTGGTGATGGGCGCCTACAGTCTGCCGCGGCTGGTGGAGGCGGCGTTCGGCGGAACGACGCGCACCGTGCTGCTGGAGGCGCCGATGCCCGTGCTGGTCGCGCACTGACGCGCCGCCCATGCCGCTACGGTAAGTCCCCGGAAACGCAGGACGGCCCGCCGCCAGCAGCCGGGCGGGCCGTTCTTCGTGACGTAGGGCGGCGTCAGCCGACCACGATGTGATCCTCCACTTGCGTGACGCCGGGTGCCGCCCACGCCGCCTGTTCGGCGAGGTTGCGTTCGTGCCAGGCCTTCACACGACCGCCCAGCATCACCTTGTTGCCGGTGGTGGAGATGGTGACCGAGGCCGCGTCCAGCCCCGCCTGCCGCTTGAAGGCGTCCTCGATCCGCTTGCGCACATCCATGGTGCTGGCCCGGTTGCGGATCGTGATGCTGTTCGACACCCCGACCACGCCCGAAACCTTGCCCGCCGCCTTGGCCGCTTCGGCGCTCTGGTAATTCCATTCGACATTGCCCGACAGGCTGACCCAGCCCTTCTCCACCTTCAGCTGGATCTTCTGTTCGGGGATCAGGACATTGTACTTGAAGATGTCGAGGATGCGCTTGGCGATCTCGTGATCGGCGGTCTTGGAATCAGAGGCGTAGCGGATCTTCAGCTCCTCCGCGATCGCCTTTACCCCCTCGACCCGCTTGGCCGCGTTTTCCGCCGCGACCTTTTCGGCATAGCTCTGGACGTAGCCGTTGAGCGCGACCACGCCGTCCACCACCGAGACGCCGATATCGGCATGGTCGACGCGCGGATCCCATTCCAGCTCCTCCATCACGTCGCGTTGCAATTGATCGTCGGTTTTCATCGCCAGTCTCCATTTCGCGCAAGTGGGGCAGGCGAACCTATCGGCTTGGTGGCGGGCGGCCCGCCTGCGTGGAAGGGACCGTGAACCCGGGAGGCGCCGCGAAGAATCGGGAATTGTCCGGAGCGTGAGCGCCCCTTAGGCCTTCTCGCGCGGGGCAAGCAGCGTATGCGTTTCCAGCCAGCGCCGTTCCGATCCCAGTCCGGCAGCGAAGGCGATCCGCAACGCATCGGCGAAGCTGCCCACCTCCAGCTTCTCCATCGCATTGGCGCGGTACACCTCCACCGTGCGCGCGCTGATGCCCAGATCGTAGGCGATCGTCTTGTTGGGATAGCCGCAGGCGAGGCCGTCCAGCACCTCGCGCTCGCGATCGGTCAGGTGGCCCAGCTGCGCCTCGGCCCACTGCTTGCGCTCGCGCTGTTTCTCGAAATCGGCGACGCTTTCGAAGGCCGCCTGCACCGCCTCCAGCAAACGTGACCGATCGGCCGGTTTTTCCAGGAAGTCGACCGCGCCCGCCTGCATCGCGTGCACCGCCAGCGCGATGTCGCCGTGGCCCGACAGGACGATGACGGGGAAGTTGAAGCCCCGCACATGCATCTCGCGCTGCAATTCGATGCCGTCCATGTGCGGCATGCGCACGTCGATCAGCGCGCAGGCGGCCTCGTACCGGTCGGCGCCCTTCAGGAAGGAGCAGCCATCTTCCCACCGCATCACGCGGTAGCCGGCATTGGTCAGCAGGAAATCGAGCGATCGGCGAATGGCATCGTCGTCGTCGATCACGTGAACCAGTTGTCTTTCATCCGTCATGGCCGGCCTCCTCTTGCAGCGAGGGCAGGGTAAACAGGAATCGCGCACCGCCGGACGCCCCCTTTTCATACCATATCCGGCCGCCATGCGCCCGTATAATGGTGCGGCAGATCGCCAGGCCCAGGCCCATTCCGCCCGGCTTGGTGGTCGCGAACGGTTCGAACAGGCGCCCGATCCGGTCCGGCGGAACGCCCGGCCCGTCATCCTCCACGCTGACCCGCAGCATCGATCCGTCGACGTCGGCCCGCAAGCGGACGCGGCCGTTGTCGTCGACCGCCTCGATCGCGTTGCGCAGCAGGTTGACGATGACCTGCTGCACCTGGATGCGGTCGACCAGGATGTCGGGCAGGTCGGGCGCTATCTCCAGAGCGCAGTCGATGCCGCGCTGGGCCGCGTCGGCGGTGGCGAGGTCGCAGGCATCCTGCACCAGCGAAGCCGGGGCCTCGATCGATTTTTCCAGCTCGCCGCGCGAGAGGAAGCGGCGCAGGCGCTTGACGATCTGCCCCGCACGCAGCGCCTCGTTGCCCGCCTGGTCGAGCGCGTCCGCGATCGTTTCGGTGGCAGGCGCAGCGTCGCGGGTCAGCAGGTCGGCGGATGCCTGGACCAGATTGCCGATCGCCATCAGCGGCTGGTTCAATTCGTGCGCGATCGCGGTCGCCAGCGTGCCCATCTCGCTGACCCGCGCGATATGGGCGAGCTCGCGCTGCAATTCCTGCGTGCGCGCCTGCGCTTCCTCCGCCTCCGTCAGGTCGCGCACGAAACCGGTGAAGACCCGCTGACCGCCCCCGATCGCCTCGCCCACGCGCAGATCGTGGGCGAAGATGCTGCCGTCCTTGCGCCGGCCCATGACCCGCCGGTTGCGCCCGATGATGCGCGCCTCGCCCGTTTGCAGGTAATGCCGCATGTAGCCATCGTGCAATTCCCGGTCGGGGGAGGGCATCAGCATGTCGACATTGCGGCCCACCACCTCGCCCTGGGCATAGCCGAACATCTGTTCGGCCGCCTTGCTGAAGGACAGCACGATGCCATGTTCGTCGATCACGATCATCGCGTCGGGCACCGTTTCCAGGATCGACCGCAGCAGGACGGTGCTCGCCTCCAGCGAGCGTGCCTGGATGTCCTCCTGCGTCACGTCGCGGATGACCTGGCCGTAACCGGGGGGCAGCAAATCGTCCCCTTCGATCCGGGTCAGCGTGATGTCGGCCAGGAAGCGTTCGCCCTCCTTGGTCACCCGCCACGAGCGGTCGCGAAAGACGCCGTTCTCGCGCGCGAGTTCCAGCTGGCGCTCCGGGAGGCCGCGCCCGATGTCGGCAGGGTCGAAGACGAAGTCGTAATTGCGGCCGAGCACCTCCTCCTCGGCCCAGCCGCACAGCCGCTCCGCGCCCGAGTTCCAGATCGTGATCCGGCCCGCGTCGTCGAGCATGCAGAGCGCGAAATTGTGCGCGATGTCGAGGAACAGCGCCAGTTCCTCCCCCAGGATGCGCGACCGCAACTGTTCGTCCAGCCGATCGGTCAGCACTTCGCACACCAGCAGCACGCCGTGCACCGCCCCCGCGCCGTCGTGCCACGGGGCCAGGTTCCAGCGCAGCCAGTCCACCGTGCCGTCGGCATGTTCGAACCGGTCGAGATCCTGCCGCAGCGTGGCACCGGCCAGCGCGCGCTGCCAGTGCTGGCGCCAGTGGCGAGCGATGTCGGGGGAGCGTTCGTCCAGCTGTCGACCGGTCAGATCGATGCCGCGCAAGTCGAAATCGCGCGCCCAGCGGCGGTTGGCGGCGACATAACACAGATCGTGGTCGAACAGGGCGATGGCCGACGGCACCTGTTCAAGCAACAGCGCGACCAGTTCCCCGGCCGTCCCTCCGCCGATACTTGCGATGCCTTTCGCCTTCATGCTCCCACCCCCGCAAGCGCACCTGACTGCCTTTACCATATTTGCGATCACTTGGCATTGGAATGGTGGGTCGCCGTCCCGGCATTCGTTAATCTACGTAGCCCTGGGCGCGTGCGGGTGCTGGCGAGCGGAGGCGCACCCCCGGACATATACCGATACTGGCGCGGCGCGCGGCGCGCTTCACTGATCGCGGGAGATGTGATGGACGGGCGGTGAAAGGACCCATGCCATGCTCGATCGACGCACAAAGGCGCTGGCCGCATTCCTCGCTCCAACGATCCTCCTCGCCCTCGCAGGGTGCGAGCACGCCACGCCCTATCAGCCGCGATCCGCCTACGCGCCATACGAGGGCGGCTATTCCGACGAACGCCTCGCGCCCGATCGCTACCGCGTCTCGTTCAGCGGCAATTACCTGACCTCGCGCGAGACGGTGGAGGCCTATCTCCTCTACCGCGCGGCCGAGCTGACGCTCGACCAGGGATACGACTGGTTCGAGGTGCTCCAGCGACAGACCGATCGGCGGATCACCCGCGACCTGCGGCCCGACCCGCTCTATCGCCCGTGGTACGGGCCGGGCTATTACGGCTGGCGGCCCTACTGGCGCTATCACCTGCGCGGGCAGGGCTGGTATCTGTGGGATCCCTGGTACACCGATCCGTTCTGGGCCGATCGCTACGACCAGCGCGAGATCGAGGAATACGAGGCGCAGGCCGATATCCGGCTGGGGCGCGGGGTGGCGCCGCCCGATGGCGGGCGCGTGTTCGATGCGCGCCGGGTGCTGGAGGAGATCGGCCCACGCGTGGTGCGCGATCATTCCGGCCGGCGCTGACCGCCATGGCCGAGATCGCCACCCTCTCGCTCAATCCCGCGCTCGACCTCTCGTTCGAAGTCGATACCATCGTGCCCGTCCACAAGATGCGCGGGCGCGGCGAGCGGCACGATCCCGGCGGCGGCGGCATCAACGTGGCGCGGGTCGTCGCGCGGCTGGGCGGCACGGCGCGGTGCCATTATCTGGCGGGCGGCGCGACCGGCGCGGCGCTCGACCACCTGCTCCGCCGCCACGCGATGATCACAGAAAGGATCGCGATCGCGGGCGAGACGCGGATCAGCACCAGCGTGCTGGAACGCGGCACCGGGCGCGAGTTCCGCTTCACCACCGACGGGCCGGAAATCACGGCGGCGGAACAGGCGGACTGCCTCGACCGGATGCGCCTGCTGCAGTGCGGCCATCTGGTGCTGAGCGGATCGCTGCCGCGCGGGGTGCCGGACGATTTCTACGCGCGCCTCGCCGCGCTGGCGATCGCGCGCGGCGCGGCGGTGGTGCTGGACAGTTCGGGCCGCGGCCTCGCGGGCGGGCTCTCGGGGCCCGAATTGCTGCTGGTGAAGCCGAGTCTCGGCGAATTGCGCGCCCTGTCGGGCCGGGCGCTGGAAGACGACGCGGCGATCCTGGCCGCGGCCCGCGCGATCGTGCTGCGCAAGGCCGCGCGCTACGTCGCCGTCACGATGGGACGCGAGGGCGCGATGCTGGTCGGCGCGGAACATCATCTGCGCCTGCCCGCCGTTCCCGTGACTACGCGCAGCAGCGTAGGGGCGGGCGACAGCTTCCTTGCCGCGATGGTCTTCGCGCTGGCGGGCGGGGCGGCGGTGGAAGACGCCTTCCGCCTCGGCCTCGCGGCCGGCGCGGCGAGCGTGCTGGCACCCGGTACCGGGCTGGCCCGGGCGAAGGACGTGGAGCGCCTCGCGCCCCTCGCGCGCACCCCGGAACGCACCGCCTGAGCGCCCGGTTCGTTCAGCTCCCGCCCTCGTGCGCCCGGGCCACGGCGGCGAGCAGGTCGATGACCTCACGGTCCTCCACCTGGGTGAAATCGCGGTAATGCTCGCCGACCGAATAGAACGGGTCGGGCTGGGCCAGCACGACCAGTTCGTCGCACAGCCCGCGCAGGTGGCGCACCACGTCGGGCGGGGCGACCGGCACCGCCAGCACCAGCCGGGCGGGATCGGTCCGCCGCGCGCCGCGCACCGCAGCGGTGATGGTGGACCCGGTCGCGACGCCGTCATCCACCACGATCGCGGTGCGTCCCGCCAGCCGGGGCTTGCGCCGGGAGCCGATATAGGCGCGCCGGCGCCGCTCCAGCTCGACCAGCTGGTGCGCCATCTCGCGCTCGAGGTATTCGCGGCTGGGCTTGAGGATGGCCATCGCCTCCTCGTTCAGGATCAGCTGCGGTTCCTCCCCGTCGACGACCGCGCCGATGGCGAATTCCGGATGGCCCGGCGCCCCCAGCTTGCGCACCATGACGAGGTCGAGTTCGGCGTCGAGCGCGCGGGCGATCTCGAACCCGACCGGCACCCCGCCGCGCGGCAGGGCCAGCACGATGGGGTCGGCCGCGCGCAGGTGCTCCAGCCGCTCCGCCAGCAGGCGTCCGGCCGCGGTGCGATCGGCCAGCGGCAGGATCGCGCTCATCGCCCCGCCACTTTCGGCGCGACGAGGTAGTGGGTGAACCAGTCGCGCGCATGGTCGATGACCTGCGCCAGCGCCCCCGGCTCCTCGAACAGGTGGCCCGCCCCCGGCACGATGCGCAGCTCGTGCGGGCAATGAAACAGCGCGGCGGCGGCGCGGTTGAGCTCTATCACCTGGTAGTCGACGCTGCCCACGATCAGCAGCGTGGGCGCCCGCACGCTCGCCAGCGCGATCGATCCGGCCAGGTCGGGGCGCCCGCCGCGCGAAACCACCGCCGCGATCAGCTCGGGATGGCGGCTCGCCGCCAGCAGCGCGGCGGCGGCGCCCGTGCTCGCCCCGAACAGGCCGACCGGGAGGTCGGCGAGCTCTGGATCGTCGGCCAGACTGCGCACCGCCTCGATCAGCCGCGCCGCGAGCAGATCGATGTCGAACACGTTGCGCCGGTCCTGTTCCTCGCGCATCGTCAAGAGGTCGAACAGTAGCGTGGCGAAGCCTGCCTCGCACAACGCCTCCGCCACCTGGTTGTTGCGCGGGCTGCGATGCCCGCTGCCGCTGCCGTGCGCGAAGACGATCAGCCCGCGCCGCGTGTTTGCGATCCGCAGCACGGCCGGGAGGCGGTGCGGGCCGAGGGCAAAGTGGCGCGGGCTTCGCATGGCACGCCCCTACAACCCGAAGGGATAGGTTTCGGGCGCCCCGCGCGGATGCTCGATACCCAGCGGGGTGACCGGGCCGGTTTCCTCGAACCAGACGAAGGCATCGAACTGGTCGGCGAGGACGGCTTCGAAATAATGGCTGAGCAATTCGTTTTCGGGCCGGTAGACGACGCCGATCGCCCGCTCCAGCCGGGACTGGCGCAATTGCCCGGCAAGCGCGCGGCGGGCGGGGCCGCACCAGTCGGTCAGCGACCGGGCGAAGCCGGCGTGGCGAAACACGTGTTCCCAGCTGTCGGGCCGGGCGGGGCGGATCGCCTTCACCTCCATGTCGCCGCCCCAGTCGCTCGCCGCGGCGACATGCCCGCGGTCGGTGCCGAAACCGATCGCGACCGCTTCGTCGCCATGCGCCATCCGGGCCAGCTCGCCGATGTTGAATTCGCCGCGCCAGCCCATCGCGGTCGCGGCGGCATTGCCGACATGCGAATTGTGCGCCCAGACCACCGCCTTCGCATCCGCACCGCGATGGGCGAGCAACGCCTGGAGGGTGGCGAACATGTGCCGATCGCGCAGATTCCAGCTTTCCGGGCCGCCGCGATACATGGCGCGGTAATACCGCTCCGCCGCGACGACGATGCGTGCGTTCTGGACCGCGTCGAACCAGCGCTCGCCATCGGCCTGCAACTGCTTCAGCCGCCGGTCGAGCAGGGCGCGCAATTGCTCCACCGCCGCGTCCTCGCAGCTGTCGCGGCCCCCGCGCACGACCGCGTGGCCGTAGCGCGCCGGATCGTCCTGCCACGGGGTCAGGCAGCCATAGCGGGCCCGCGCCGCCGCCGCCGCCTGCGGATCGATGCGGTCGAGGTAGTCCAGCACCGCATGGATCGATTCGTCGAGGCTGTAGACGTCGAGCCCGTGGAAGGAGACCTGCCGCGTCTCCTCCTGCCCTTCGTTGAAACCGCGCATCCAGTCGGCGAATTCCAGCACCTCGCGGTTGCGCCACATCCATGTGGGGAAGCGGGCGAAGACGTCGCCGCGCCGCGGACGTGGTGCCCGGTGGCGGGCGTAATCGTCGATCCGCGCCGCATCGGGCCAGTCCGCCTCCACCGCGACGATGGTAAAGCCGTGTTCTTCCACCAGGCGGCGGGTGATCGCCGCGCGGGCGCGATAGAACTCGCTCGATCCGTGCGTCGCCTCGCCCAGCAGGACCACGCGCGCATCGCCGTAACGATCGAACGCGGCTCCGAATTGCGCGGCGTCGGCGGGATCGGGCAGCGGTTCGGCGGCATGGTGCAGCACCCGGTACAGATCTGCCGGATCGGTATCGCTGCGGGCGCGGGCGGTTGCGGGCATCGGCTCTCTCCTTGCCCCTCGCCGCAGGTATGCGAGATGCGGGTCGGGGCCTGCATCCGGTAAATCTACGGAGAGCGGGGCGCGGCGGTTCCAGCGATGCGCAGGTTGCAGGACGCATGAAAAACCTGCGGTGTTCCCCGGCCCGTGATGCATGTCGCATCATGTCTTGGGACTCACCGCAGGCCTTCGTCGGTCGATCTTCGCACAGTCTCGGGCCAAGACCTCCTCGCTGTGGATCGGGTCCAAAACGACACTGTCGCTCCCGACCGAGGACACAGGGATAGCGCGCTTCACGGGCGCGCTGCATCGGTAATGTTCCGGAACCGGGCGGGCGCGGATGCATGCGGCTCCGGAACATTGCGGAGCGCACGGGGGCCGGTGCGCGCCCATCCTTTTCACAAGCGACCAGACCGGCGAAGAGAGGACGGGCACGAACCCATGGGGCATGCACTCATCATCGATGGCAACATCGCCATCAGCCGCGCGATCCAGAGCTATCTGGAACCGCTGGGCTTCGGCACGTTCGACCACACCTGGACCGAACAGCAGGCGCTGGCCGCGGCCGACCGGCGCACGCCCGACATCATCGTGATCGGCGACGACATTGAAACCGGATCGGCGCTGGCCGCCGCGCGGCGCATATCGTCCGACGGCATGATCCCGGTGCTGATGGTCAGCGGCGATCCGGAGCGCGCTTCGCGCCGCATCCAGCAGGCGTCGAGCTATGCCGGGCCGTTCCATCTCAACCAGATCGAGGAGGCGGTGGAGGTCGCGCTGTCACACATTCCCTGCCTGCAGTGATCAGGGGATCTCGAGCGCGTCCAGCCGCTGCGCGATCCGGGGGACCGGCAGGCGGGTGTAATCCCTGTCCAGCTCGCATTTCAGCCGCGCCCTGACGGGGTGGGTGTAGCAGCGCCGCAGCACGCCGAGCGCGGTGGGCGGCGCCGCGACCACGATGGCCCCCTCGGTTTCCTTCGCGAGCCGGTCCAGCGCCGCACACGCCGCCTCGATGAAGCGGGTCTCCGCGGCGGTGTGCGCGTTCCCTTCGTCGTAGGTGCTGGTGTGGGGGGAGCCGGACTGGAACACCATGCCTGGCGCGTCGGCCATCAGCGCGCTGCCGGGCAGGCTGTCGACCTGCCGGTGTTCCACGACGCGAAAGGTGGGGTGAATGGCGTCGCCTTCGTTGCGCAGCAGCAGCATCCGTGCGCCGTCCACGACCAGCACGATTGTATCGCGCGCGATCAGCACGAGGGCCGCCCGTCACGCATGGTGGGCGGAAACCGCGCGCAGCGTCTCCGATGCGAGCGAGGCAGAGGCGCGCGCGGCGACGTCGCCCAGCGTCAGCATCCCGACCATGCGGTGATGGCCGTCGATCACCGGCAGGCGCCGGATCTGCTTGCGTTCCATGATGCGGACCGCATCCTCCAACTCCTCGTTGGCGGAGCAATAGACGATGGGCGCGCTCATCACGTCGCGCGCGGTCAGTTGCAGCGGATCGTCATGCGTGCCGAGGCCGCGCACGACGAGATCGCGGTCGGTGACCATGCCGATCAGGCGATCGTCCTCGCCCACCGGCAGCGCGCCGATATCCTCCCGCTTCATCCGTGCGGCGATGTCGGGCAGCGGCGCGGCGGGATCGATCCAGCTGGCATCGCGGTGCATCGCTTCGCTCACTTTCATGCCGGTTCTCCTGCCTGGTCCTGCCCCGAACCATGCCGCATGGCGGCGCGACGGGCGCCTAGTAGATGCCCGATGGTCCCGCCTGCGCCTCCGCGCTCGCGCGGTCGGCGGCGGGCGCGTGACCGGGCAAAACGAGTTCGACGTGCACGCACCTGCCCGGTTGCGGGAACTCGATCCGGCCCGGCGCCGCCTCCTTCCCGTCGATCCGGCAGGCGGCCTCGCCGGTGCGCGAGACGGTGATCGCGATGGCCGCGCCGCCGCGTTCGACCCGGGCAGAAAAGCCGGGCCAATCGGGCGGCAGGCAGGGCGAAAGCGCGATCGCACCGCCCATCAGCCGGATGCCCAGGATGTGTTCGGTGGCCAGCCGCCAGGTCCAGCCCGCCGCGCCGGTGTACCAGCTCCACCCGCCGCGCCCCAGATGCGCGCCGCCCGCGATGTCCGCGGCCAGGGCATAGGGCTCCGTCCGGAACAGCGCCGCGCGCTTGCCGCTGTCCGCGTGGCGCACGGGGTTGAGGCAGTCGAACACCGCCTTCGCCCGCGCGCCGTCGCCCAGCATGGTGCAGGCGATGCCCAGCCAGGCGGCGGCGTGGCTGTACTGCCCGCCGTTCTCGCGCACGCCGGGCGGATAGGCCTTGATATAACCGGGCTCGCGCGGGGTGTGGTGGAACGGCGGGGCGAGCAGCAGCGCGACGTGTTCAGGCGCCAGCACCAGCTCGGCGAAGGCGCTCTCGATCGCCTGCGCCGCGCGGGCGGGATCGCCCCCCGCGATCACCGCCCAGGACTGGACCAGCGCGTCGATCCGGCATTCGCGGTTGCGGGCCGCACCCCACGGCCGACCGCTGTCGTCGAAGGCACGCGCATACCACGCGCCGTCCCAGCCATGCGCCTCCACCGCCGCGAGCAGCTGCGTACGGCGCGGCGTCCAGCGGTCCGCGAAATCCGGCCGTCCCGCCGCCGTGCCGATCGCCGCGAAATCGCGGATCGCGCTCGCCATGAACCAGGCGAGCCACACACTCTCGCCGCGCCCGGCGGCGCCGATGCGGTTCATCCCGTCGTTCCAGTCGCCGTCGCCCATCAGCGGCAGGCCGCGGGCACCCAGGCGCCAGGCGCGCTCGAACGCGCGCAGGCAGTGATCGTAAAGGCTCCCCGTGCCGCCATGGGGATACTCGCCGAACCGGTCCCGCTCGTCCGGGGCGAGCTCGGCGGCGGTCAGGTAGGGAACGGTTTCGTCGAGAATGCCCGTATCGCCCGTCGCCTCGACATAGCGGGCGGTGGCGTAGGGCAGCCACAGCAGGTCGTCGGAACAGCGCGTGCGCACTCCCCGGCCCGAGGGGGGGTGCCACCAGTGGAGCACGTCGCCTTCCTCGAACTGGTGCGCCGCCGCCTCCAGGATATGCGCGCGGGCGAGACCGGGCAGCGGCAGCAGGATGGCGAGCACGTCCTGCAACTGGTCGCGAAACCCGAACGCGCCCGAGGCCTGGTAGAATCCGGCACGGGCGTGGAGCCGGGACGACAGCGCCTGATAGGGCAGCCAACGATTGACCATCAGGTCTAAGGCGGGGTCGGGCGTCGTCACCTGCAGCGCGCCGCACCGTTTCTGCCACGCGGTCGCCACCGCTTCGCGCCCCGCGGCGATTGCGCCCGGCGCGCGCCAGCGGGCCAGCAGGCCCTCCACCGCCGCGCGATCCTCCGCCTCGCCCAGCACGAAGGCGCATTCGGTCCGCGCGCCCGGTGGCAGGTCGAGATGGAGTTGCAGCGCCGCCACCGCATCCGCCCCGCTATTGCCGGCCCGTTCGCCCAGACCCCACGCGATCAGCCCGGCGGGACGGCGCCAGTCCGGCGGCGAGCCGAGAAAATCGCTGCGCGAGGTGGTCATCGAATGGACCGGGGCGGTCGCGGCGAGGAACGCGACACGCCCGGCGAAATCGCGCTGCCAGCCATTGCGGCCGAGGATCGCGGCGCATTGCGGGTCGTAGCGCGCGGTGCGGAAGGGCGCAGGCTCCGCCGGGTCGATGCCCAGCAGCCAGTCGGCGAAGAAGGTCGCGGTGACCCGGCGCGGCGCCGGTCCGGGATTGTGCAGCGACAAGGTGACGATCTTCACCGGGTCGTCTTCCGCGACGAAACACGTCATGGCCTGCGCCAGGCCCATCGCAGTGCGGTGCCAGCGGGTTTCGCCCGGCGCGTGCTCGACCGCGCAGTCGCCCGCATTGCCCGCGGGCAGGGGCGACACGGACCAGATCGCGCCCGTTTCCTCGTCGCGCAGATAGAGCGCCTCCGCCTGCGGGTCGAGCAGCGGATCGTTGTGCCACGGGGTCAGCCGGTTCTCCCCGCTGTTGAGTGCGAAGGTGAAGCCCAGCCCCGCTTCGGTCGCGATGGTGCCGAACGCCGCATTGGCGATCACGTTCGCCCACGGCGCCGGGGTGCGCTGGCCGCCGGGCAGGTCGATGCGGTAATCGCCCGCCGGGGTGAACCCGCCGATGCCGTTCGCCAGCGTCAGGCGCGGTGCCTGCGGCGGCGCAATCGCGGCATGGCGGTGCGCATCGGCCGCGCGCGTCGCGACGAAGGCGGGGACGGGAATGCGCGCGTCGGCGGGGGCGAGCACGCGTTCCAGCGCGTCCGCGGTCGCATCGGGCAGGGTCACCGCCGCGGCGCTGCGCAGCGCCGCGATCCGGCGCGGCTCGGCATGGTCGCGCCCCACGACCGCGATGCCCCCGCGCATCCCGATGCGGTCGTCGCAGCCTGCCTCGCGCACGAGGTCGAGGATACGCTCGCGCAGGGGCTCGACATAGCCGGGCAGCCCCGCGTGCAGCAGGACCAGGTCGACCTCCGCCCCGCGCCAGCGCCACAGGCGATGCGCGGCGAGGAGGAAGCGCACCCCGGCGGCGTCGAATTCCTCCTCCAGCTCGACCAGCAGGATCGGCAGGTCGCCCGACAGGCCGAGACCCCATAGATCCTCGCGCACCGGTGCATCGGCGCCCGCTGCGTTTTCCGGCAGGGGCCGCGGCCCCGGCGGCGCGAACACGGCGCCGAACAGCCGGTCAGCATCGCGCAGGCGCGGCGACGGCAGATCGATCGCCTGCAGGTCGCGCCGGACGCTGTCGGCCGCGTCCTGGTCGACCCAGTCGAGCGAGGCGAGCGAGCCGTGGCGGCGCACCAGTTCCACCGCTTCGGACTCCAGCGGGGCGAGCGCGGTGACGATCGCGAACTGCGCCTCGCCATGCGGCGGCAGCGCGACTTCGCACAGGAACGCGGCGGCGGGATCGAGGGGAAAGCGTTCCACCGGGCCGGTCCGGCGGCGGATGCGGGGGAAGCGGGCGGGATCGCCCAGCCGGCCGCGCGTCCGCTCGCGCGAGACCTCGTAGCCGAGCATGCGGACGCCGGTGTCCGGGGCGACGAAGCGCTGCGCCATGGCAAGGCCCGGCCCCTCCGGATCGCGCGGGCGGCGGCGAAACACCAGCGTCTGAATGTCGGGGCGGCTTTCGCATTCGACGAACAATCGCGCGAAGGCGGGATGGCGGGCCCACTCCCCGCTCTCGGCCAGCGCCAGATCGGCGTGGCTGGCGCATTCCAGCACGCGTTCGTCGGGGGTCTGGTTGACCAGCCGGACGCGGCGGATTTCCACGTCCTGCGACGGGCTGACCAGGATGTCCGTCGTGGCGGCGATCCCGTCGTACCGGTCGCGCCATTCCAGTCGGTGCGGATGGACCACCAGCCGTCCGGTCCCGTCGCCCGCTGGCGCGCGCGGCAGGGTCCAGCCCGCCCCGTCCCGCCATTCGCGCACATGGAAGACATGGCCCCGGTTCCGGTCGCGCCCGGCCGGGCAGGTGACCGCCGCACCTTTCCACGCAAGATCGCTGCGTCCGTCGGAGCCCGCTTGCACGCGCAAGCGCCCGTTGCCGAGCAGCAGCGGCACCGGCCTGCCGTGGGGCACCAGTTCCCACGGTTCGGGTCGCGGCGGCAGCGCGACCTCGCGTTGTTGCGCGGCAATGGTGGCCGCGCGCTCCAGCTCGGGCGGCAATTCCCACGGGATACGCTCGTTCAGCAACAGGTCGACCGCGTCCATGCGGCGGTCGGCATGGAACCAGCGCACCATCACGTCGTCGTCCAGCGCGTTCGCCATGGCGGCGATGGCCATGCCGTGATGGTGGGCCATGTAGGATCGCACGATCGCGGGGCGCCGCCCCTCCGGCGCTCGGCCGGGCGTGAAATCGAGTGCCTCGTGGAAACCGAACCGGCCGAGCGCGCCCGCCCGTTCCAGCCGCCGCAGATTGTCGACCGCCGCATGCGCATCCGCCGCCAGGCCCAGCGCGGAGGCGTAAGGCGCGACGACGAGGTCCTCCTCCAGCCCGCGCCTGAGGCCGAGGTCGGGCACCCCGAACGCGCGATAGCGCCACACCCCGTCGCCGCCGACGGAGGCATAGCCCGATTCCGAGATGCCCCACGGCACGCCGCGCCGATCGCAATAATGGCGTTGGATCGCCAGCGAGGCGGTCTCCGTCTCGCCCAGCAGGGTCGAGGGATCGCTCCTCAGGAACAGCGAGGGCATGAGGTATTCGAACATCGAACCGTTCCACGACACCAGCGACAGCTGGCGCCGGCGCTTCACGATCGGACGCCCGAGCTGGAACCAGTGTTCCGGCGGCACGTCGCGCTTGGCGATTGCGAAATAGCTGGCGAGCCGCGCCTCGCTGGCGAGCAGATCGTAGAAATGCTGGTCGATCCGCTGGGCGGTGACGTCGTACCCGATATGGAACAGCTTGCGGTGGCGGTTGTAGAGCGGGCGGAAATCCATCGCCTCCGCCATGTCCCGCGCGCGCTGGCCGATGCGGCCCAGCTGGCGGGCCAGCGCATCGCGGTCTTCCGGGCTGGCGGCCAGTTCCGCCGCGCCTTGCGCCAGCTGGTGCTCCCCGCGTTCCAGCCAGTCGTTCACCCGCTGGAGCAGCGCGGGCTCCACGTCCTCGTGATGCTCGAGCGCGCGCAGCAGCGCCTGCCGGATCTGTGCCATCTGCGCGGTCGCGTCGCGTTGCAGCTCGGTCCAGTGCGCCGCGTCCTGCGCCGGGCGCTCCTCCAGCCGGGTGCGCAGGGCGGCGATGCGCTGCGCCAGCCCGCCATCCAGCCGCGCGTCGAACACCGCGTCCGCCAGCAGGTCGAGGCAATCCTCCAGCCCGGCCCAGCGTCGGTCGGCGAAGCCCGGCGCGCGGCCTGCGACCTCGCATCCGGTCGCCAGCACCACCAGGCTGACGGCGAGGTTGCCGCTGTCGACCGTAGAAACGTAGCGCGGCTCCAGCGGCGACAGGTCGCGCGTGTCGTACCAGTTGAGGATGTGGCCGTGCCAGCGTTCCAGCCGGTCGAGGCTGTCCAGCAGCGCCTCCATCCGCGCGGCGAGGTCGGGTGTGCCGATATGGCCCAGCCGCCACGCGGACAGGGTGGACAGCGCCAGCATGCCGATATTGGTGGGCGAGGTGCGGTGGGCGGTCGCCGCCTCGGGCGCCTCCTGGTGGTTGTCGGGCGGCAGCCAGTGATCTTCCGGCCCGGCGAAGCGTTCGAAGAAGAACCAGCTCAGCCGCGCGCAGCGGCGCAGATAGCGCCGGTCGGCCGCGTTCGGGACGCTGACCGGGCGGCGCGGGGTGCGCGCGGTACGCCACGCGATCTCGGGCGCCAGCAGCCAGGCGAGCAGCACCGGCGCCGCCGCCGCCAGCGCATGCGGGGCGAAGGCGAGCCCGCCCGCCGCCAGGAGCGCGGTTGCGGGCGAGGTCCAGGTCGCGCGCCACTGCGCCTGCCGCGGTCCGGCGCGGCTCAGCTGGTGGTTCACATGCGCGGCGCTGGTCCATTCGAGGAGGCCGCGGCCCCGGCGCAGGCGCAGCAGCGTCACCCCGATCGCGTGGAGCGCGACGGCGCTGTCCGACACCAGGAAGACGATCTGCAGCCCCCACCGGGCAAGGTGATCGATCGCCCGACGCCGCGCGCGCGTGCGCACCCCGCGCCGCCGCCCGCGCGCCACGCCGGTGACGAGATCGGTAAACAGCCCCGCGCCCGACACCAGCAGCGCCATGGCGGTCCAGAACACGGGCGAGCCGGGCAGCCAGAACCAGCCCGCCAGCAGCAGCGCCAGCGCGCTGGGCGGCACCAGGCTGCGCCGCATCGTGTCCCAGATCCTCAGGCGGTCGAACGCGCTCAGCCGGTTGCGCAGGCGCGTGGCGTCGGGGCCGGGGACGCGCGGCAGCAGCCAGGGCAATAGCTGCCAGTCGCCGCGAACCCAGCGGTGCCAGCGTCGGACATATTCGGCGTAGCTTGCCGGGAAGCTTTCGTAGACGATGATGTCGCTGGCGAGGGCGGCACGGCCGTGCAGCCCCTCCCACAGATCGTGGCTCAGCAGCAGGTTCTCGGGCACCCGTCCTTCCACGCTGCGGGCGAAGGCGGCGACGTCGTAGATTCCCTTGCCGACGAAATTGCCGGTGCCGGTCAGGTCCTGGTAGACGTCGCTGACCGCGCGCGAATAGATGTCGATCGCGGTATCGCCCCCGAACAGGCGGGCGAAGGCCGTCTCGCTGCCATGCGGGGCCAGCTCGACCCGCGGCTGCAGCACGGTATAGCCCGTCGCCACCCGGCCCGCCGCATCGAAGGCGGGGCGGTTGAGCGGGTGGGCAAGGGTTCCCGCCATCCGTGCGACGCTGCCCGGCGGCAGGCGCGTGTCGGCATCCGCGGTCACGACGAACGGCGCGCCGATCAGGCGCTGCGTGTCCCCCGCGCATACCGGGAAGGGGGCCGTGTCGCCCGTCAGCAGGAAGCGGTTGAATTCCTCGATCTTGCCGCGCTTGCGCTCCCACGCCATCCAGCAGCCTTGCGCCGCGTTCCAGCGGCGGGTGCGGTGCATCAGGCAGAAGCCGCCGCCGTGCCGGCGCGAGAGGTGCGCGATCCCGCTCGCCAGCGCGTGCTCAATCGCGTCGTCATCGCCCGTGCGTTTCTCGGCGGCATCGGCGGGATCGCTCAGCAGGACGTAGCCGCGCGCCCCCGGATTGGCCAGGCGGTGCGCCTCCAGCCGGGCGATCAGCGCCGCCACTTCGCCCACGCCGCCGACGATCACCGGCACGACCACCACGGGGGCGTGCGCGGCGGGTATCCCGTCCGAAAAGTCGAGCTTGGGCAGCGGACGCGGCCTGACCGCCAGGGTGACGAGCCAGTTCACCACCGTCACGCTGAGCACCGTGGCGGGCAGCGCGGCCAGCGCCAGGCCGGCCAGGAGGAGCAGCGGCCCGGCCCCGTGCCAGACGAGATAGGCGAGCGGCACGGCCAGCCCGGCGATGCCACAGGCGAACAGCGCGGCGGCGTAGGCCGCGCCGGGATGCCGCCGCAACCGGCGTGCCAGCCGCGTGCGGGCGGAGCGCTCTATCGCGAGCGTTTCTTCCAGCCGGGCGAGCCCCGGACCGATCAGCCAGTAGCCGACATGGGTCAGCGGCAGCGCATCGTGACCGGCGCACAGTGCCAGCGCGGCTTGCGCGACCGCGACCTCGTCCTGCCCGGCGCGATCCGCCAGCCGTTCGACCGCGCTGCGGCAGGCGTCGCGGGTTTCGAAATCGCACGTGGCGTAGGTCGCGGCGGGATCGGTGGCAAGCGCGCGATCGACGCAGCTTGTGGCGTCGAACGTCTCCTTCCAGTCGATGCTGGAAACGACCGCGAGATTGGCGATCGCCCGCCCGACGCATTCGGACGCGTCCCCGGGCGCAGGCATGAACCGGCGGCAACTGGCGCTCGGCCGGAAGGGGGCCTCCACCTTGCCGAAAGCATGCGCCGCGCCCGCCACCAGCCGCTCGATACAGGCGAGGCGCAGCATGGCGGGAAAGGCCCACAGTTCCGCGATGTCGAGCACCTGCAGGTCCTGGAAGCCGGCGAGATAGGCGAGCACGCTCTCGCGCGAGAGCTGGAAATGGCTCGCCTGCAGCAGATCGTGGGCCAGGAACAGGATGCGCGGCTCGCCGCCCCGTGCATCCTCGCGATCTTCCGTCAGGGGGCGCAGGCGCGCGTAGAACCCGCCCGGCAGGTCGTCGCGCACCAGCAGCAGCGCGCGCTGCACGACATAGCCGTTGTCGAGCAGCCATTCGGCGGCGGAGGATGCGGCGGGGTCGGTCCGTGCCGCCGCCTGCATCGCCGCGCCCAGCCACGGCTCCAGCCGGTCGATCCATTGCCACGCCGCGACCGGGCGCGGTCGTTCGCCGCGCGGGCCTGCAGCGGTCGCCCGCGCCGTTTCCCACGCATGGGCGGCGACCGGGTCCGCGAAGGTTTGCGGCATCAGGCCGCCACGGGCGAACTGTTCAGCGGCCCGCGGATCGCGGCCGTCCGATGCGCGCCGGCGGCGAAGCCGGCGGTCCCGCTCGCCTTCGCCTCCGTCCCCGCCGCGACCAGCATTACCGGAATGTCGAGATGGTCGAGGAGGTAGGCCGCCGTGCTGCCGAGCGCGAGGTCACGGCACGCGGCGACACCCTGCCCGCGGGCGGACAGGATGATGAGCTCGGGCGCGTCCTGCGCCAGCTGCGCGACGAGGCGCGACCGCGGATCGCCCTTCAGGCAGCGGCTGTGCGCCGGAACGCCCGAATCGCGCAGGCGTCGCAGCGTCGTCTCCAGGAAGCTGCCGGCCGCCCGTTCGTTGCGCCGGTCGACCAGCGCCTCAAGCTCCAGATCGCTGTCGGCGGGGGGCCCAAACGCATCGATCCCCGCGCCCGGCATGACGTGGAGCAAAAGCAGCTCGCCCGACCAGCTCCGCGCCAGCGCGACCGCCTGCGCGATGGCGCTGTCGGCGAAGCGCGACCCGTCGACGGGCAGCGCGATCCGCGGCGTGTCGGAGGCTGGCGGGACGTAGTGATCGGGGACCACCAGCAGGCGTCCCGCCCCCTCTTCCAGCAGCCGCGCGACCAGTTGGCCGGTGCCCGCGCGGGTCGGGGTGCCGATCACGACCATCGCGTCCGGCCTGTCGTCCAGCCAGTCGGCCAGTGCGTGCGGCCACGCCCCTTCCGCGACGGCGAATGCGGGATCGGGCGCCGGGGCTTTCAGCGTGTCGCGGATCCCGGCGAGATATTTGCGCGCGGTCGCCCGTTGCAGATGCCATTCCAGCGGGTCGGGCAGGCGGGATCGCGCGGGTTCGAACTCGATCGCGTGGAAGAACACCAGCGGCAGGTCCAGGCGCCGGGCATAGTTCGCGGCGACCTGCGCCACCGCCCGTGCATGCGGCGTCCCGTCGAGACAGGCGACGACCGCGCCGTCGTGACTTTCGTCCATACCGGGCGCGGGAAAGGAAAATGCTGAAATCGCCATGACGTCTCCACCTTGCTGTGGGCCGGGCGCGTCACAACCGGCCGGACTTGCGGCGGGGTGGGAAGGATGGACGCGCGGGGCCATCGGGATGCCCCAGAATTCGGGCACGACCGGGCATTCGCGAAATCCGCAATCTTACTAGGGCCTTGGTTGGGCCGGGGCCGATGGGCACGGGCCTGGCGGGCGTGGTAGGATGGCAAGATGACCGGTCCCGCCGCTCCCCCGGACGCCCGCGCAGGCGAAGCCGCGCAGGCCGAGGCGATCGCCTTCCTCGCCGATCCGGCGACCCATGGCGGGCACCCGGTAAAACGGATCGACACCCATGCCGCGATCGTGTTCCTGACGGGCGAACGGGCCTACAAATTGAAGCGCGCGGTGCGCCTGTCCTATCTCGACTTCTCCACGTGCGAGCGCCGCCGGGCGGTGTGCGAGGCGGAAGTGCGCCTCAACCGCCGGACCGCGCCCGAGCTGTATCTGGGCGTGCGCGCGATCGGGCGTACGCCGGGCGGCACCCTCGCCTTCGATGCGGGCGATCCGGTCGACTGGGTGGTCGAGATGCGCCGCTTTCCCTCCGCCTGCCTGCTCGACACGGTGGCGGCGACAGGCCCGCTCGACCCCGCGATGCTGCGCGAGCTGGCGGACACGATCGCCCGCTTCCACGAAGGCGCGCCGGTCGTACGCGGCGATGGCGCGGCCCGCGTGCGCGCGGTGATCGCGGGCAATCGGGACAGCGTGGCCCGGCTCGCGCCCGGCCTGCTCGATGCTGCACGGTGTGCGCGCCTCCATCGCCGCAGCCTGGCGACGGCGGCCCGGCTGGCCGGCCTGCTCGATCGCCGTGCGCGGGCAGGCCGGGTGCGGCACGGCCATGGCGACCTGCATTTGGCCAATATCTACCTGCATGACGGGCAGCCGGTGCCGTTCGACTGCCTCGAATTCGATCCCGAGCTCGCCACCACCGACGTGCTCTACGATCTCGCCTTCCTGCTGATGGATCTGTGGCGGCGCGGCTTGCACCGCGAGGCGTCGCTGGTGTTCAACCGCTATTGCGATCGCACCGGCGAGACGGCGGGGCTCGCCGCGCTGCCGCTGTTCCTGTCCATGCGCGCGATGGTGCGCGCCCATGTGGAAGCGCGCGTGGCCGAGCGTCAGGGCGGCGCGCAGGACCGGGCGGAGCGGCTGGCGAAGGCGCGCGCCTATCTCGACCATGCGGAGCGGTTCCTGACCGATCCGGCCCCCGCGCTCGTCGCGATCGGCGGGGTGAGCGGGACGGGCAAGTCGACGCTCGCGGGACGGCTCGCCCCGCTCGTGGGGGCGGCGCCGGGCGCGCGGTGGCTGCGCACCGACGTGCTGCGCAAGCAGCTGGCCGGGGTCGATCCCGAAACGCACCTGCCCGACAGCGCCTACACCCCCGCCGCGCACGAAGCCGTCTACGCCGCCCTGCAAGAGCGGGTGGGGGCTACGCTGGCGACGGGCTGGCCGGTGATCGTCGATGCCGTGTTCGACTTTCCCGAAACCCGGGCGCGGATCGAGGCGCTGGCGGCCCGGCCGGGCGTACCCTTCGCCGGCCTGTGGCTGCAGGCCGACCGCGCGGCGCTGCACGCCAGGGTCGGCGCGCGCCACGGCGATGCATCCGATGCCGGGCCGGAGGTGGTGGACAGGCAACTGGCGCGCGACTCGGGCCCGCTGGGCCGCTGGAGCGCCATCGACGCCGGCGGGTCCCCCGACGAAACCCTGCGCCGCGCCCGCACGGCCCTTTCCGGGAAACTACTGATCACAGCGAGCGGCACGACCCGCTAGACAGGGGCCTGCGACCCGGAGAGCTCCTTGAAGGCGGGAGCTCTCGACTTCGAAGGCGGCCCGGCGACGGGCCGCCTTTTTTTATTGCCGGTGCCGCGCGATTGCGTTTCCTCTCGCGACCGAGAGAGACGTTACCGCGTTGCGGATATGTCACGAAACCATCCTCGCCCCCCGCATCGCACCGAAATCCGGCTCAGACGGCTTGCCTCCTTGGCCGCGCTATGGTCCGTTGCAACCAATAGTAAAAACAGGGGATTGTTGATGCCGCGTACCAAAGCCTTCCGCCTTGCCACTCTTTCGCGCCTGGGTCTGATGACCACCACGGCGTCCGTGTGCCTGTTCGCTGCCGGAGCCGCGCAGGCGCAAACCGCCGACGCCGTCGGACCCGAATTTGCCGAGGAAACGGCGTTTGCGGGCCCGCTCGACCTGTCGATCGCCGCGCCGCCGTCGGTCGACACCGTCACCGTTCAGGACGTGCGGCTGCAGCCGCCGGTGGCGCCGGACGCCGCCTCGCTGTCGCTGTCCGCCCCCAATTTTGCCATCGATTCGCCTCAGGTCGTGGTCGAGGGTCCGGGCGAGGGGCACACGCTGAACCCCGGCCAGGACGGCTCGATCTACGATGACGCGATCGACGTGACGGGCGTCGGCCAGTTCTACCGCGCGGACGGCTCGGTCTGCACCGGCACGCTGATCAATCCGCGCACCGTGCTGTTCGCCGCGCACTGCGTGAACGATGCAGGCGAGGACGGGTTCGGCGCCGCGGCCGGCAACATCCCCGCCGCCTTCGCCTTCCGCGCCGATGCGCTGGACGGATTGATCGCCTGGATCAACGCCGGGTTCCAGTCGGTGCCCGACGAATACGTGTTCAACATCGAACAGATCCTGTTCAATCCCGATTCGCTCGCCCGGCCCGAAGCGGATGGCTTCCTCGAAGCCGACACCGCGCTCGCCGCGCTCGACACGCCCGCCAGCCAGGTGCCGACCTGGGCGATGCTGTTTTCGCCACTGCCTACCCCGGGTTCGATCGATAGCGTGGAGGGGACCGGCTACGACGTGCGCGTCGTCGGCTACGGCCGCAACGGCTATGGCGAGACGGGCGCGGCCGGCAGTGTCGATTTCCGCCGCCGCGCGGCCGAGAACGTGCTCGGCGCGCTCGCTTCGCTGAACGATCGTAACGAGTGGCTGTTCGGACCGGGTGATTATGGCCTGCCGCAGAACCTCTATCAGCTCGATTTCGACGATCCCAACCGGGAAAACATTTTCGACTTCAATCTCTTCCGCGACGATGCGCGGGATGTGGAGGGCAGCACTGCGGGCGGCGATTCGGGCGGTCCGCTGTTCCTGCAGCGCGACGAGGCGACCGATCTCATCATCGGCGTGCTCTCGGGCGGTTCGCGCTTCTTCCTCGGCCAGCCCGATTCGTCCTACGGCACGTCGAGCCTCTACCAGCCGCTCTACCTGCACTGGGACTGGATCGCGGCCAACAACCCCTATCGCTACGCGCAGACCGTGGAAGGGGACGGCAACTGGACCGACGCCGATCACTGGCAGCTGGCGCTCGACCCCAATTACATGATCATCGACGAGAACGGGGAGTATGTGAACGGCGTGCCCGCGACCGCGGGTGACGGGCTGAACGGCACCGAGCCCAAGTTCGGCCAGGTCTGCGACGGGGATCTCTGCTACGACTTCGCGACCGGCGACATCGTCGATTACGAAGGCAATATCATCGTCCCGGGCGGTGCCGATACCGATCCCGAGGGGATGGACGGGAACGCCATCGGCAAGGTCGATGCGCTCGCGCTGCTCGACCGGGCGCGCGCCGCGGGCGTAATGCCCGCCGCCGATGCGGCGGCTGCGGACGAGGTGTTGACGCCGACTTACGAAAACGGACTGCCCGGCGCGACCGGCTTCGTGCCCGACAACGTGGCCTATTCGCCCGAAACCGCGGATAGCGATCGCGTCAACGCCCGCTATTTCGACGTTACGCTGGCCGCCGCCGGCACCACGACGCTCGATACCGGCGTGACGATCGACAAGTTCATGCTGGCGGGCGCCGATGCCGCGCTCGACATCACCGCCGACGGGTCGCTCACCAGCCTGGTCGACGTGACGCAGATGGCGGGCATGATGAATGTCGACGGGCGGCTGGAAACGAATGGCGACTACCTGCTGTTCACCGGCGCGCTGACCGGCAACGGCACCGTGGCGACGCCCTTCTTCACCAACATGATGGGCATTCTCGCGCCCGGCGGCATGGGCACGATCGGCACTCTGACCTTCGAAGGCAACGTGATCCTGACCTCGGGCAGCGTCTACAGCGTCGATTTCAACGCCAATGGCGATTCCGACCTCGTCTCGGTCGTGTCGACGATGTTCGACGAGGACGACCAGCCGCTCGACGGCATGGCGAGCGTCGGCGGATCGGTGCTGCTCAATCCGGTCGAGGGGTCGATCCCGCGTTCGGGCCAGACCTTCACCATCTTCGAAGCCGAGGGCGGGTACGAGGGCACGTTCGCCTCGCCCGATATCAGCGCGATCCTCTATCCCGAGTTCTCCTACGGCGAAAACGCGATCACGCTGTCGGTGGAAGCGCGTCCCTACAGCGCCGTGATCGATAGCGACTCGGATATCCAGCGCGCCTTTGCCGCCCTGCTGGATCGCAACCGGGCGCAGTACGACCGGTTCGCCGATCTTTACGGTCCGCTCGACCTACAGGACGCGGCGACGATCCGCGGCGCGCTGGAAAGCTTCGCCCCGCGCGAACAGTCGCTGCTCGGCTCGATCGGGCTGGCCGCGGTCAATGTCGGCAACCGCCTGATCCGCGATCGCATGGCGCAGCTGGGTGCCAGCAACGACATGGGTGGCACGCTGTCGGTCATCGGCCAGCCGAACCAGGTCGCGCAGCGCGCCTCCGCCCCGGTCGACATGAGCCGCGCGAACGGCGTCGGCCAGGCGATGAGCGAACGCACCGGCGTTCTGCCGGACGATGTCA
The DNA here is from genome assembly GCA_964401795.1 of uncultured Citromicrobium sp. Lineage (GTDB taxonomy): Bacteria > Pseudomonadota > Alphaproteobacteria > Sphingomonadales > Sphingomonadaceae > Alteriqipengyuania. Next base: position 127,719 of record CAYNZQ010000003.1, on the reverse strand, counting down.
GCGGCTTCCTCGCGGGCGGCTATATCGACGGTAAAGGCCCCGGCATGCCGTCTGCGACCCCGGCGGGCGACGACCAGTTCGACGGGTTCTACATCGGGGCGGGCCTCGAAAAGGCGATCGAGAACGGTGCGATCGGCCTCGCCTTCACCTACGCCGACCTCGACGGGAACACCGCCGCGTCCAACCACAGCGCCAAGGGCACCCTCTACCAGGGCTCGCTCTACGGGGTGACGACGTTCTCCGGCCTGCGACTCGATGCGCAGATCAACGCCGGTGCGTTCGATACCAGCACGCGGCGCTCGGTCGGGGTCGGGGGCAGCGACTTCGACGTCCGGGGCGCGGATACCGCGTTCGCGTTCTCGTCCGAAGTGGGCCTGGGCAAGGTTCTGACGGCGGGCAATTTCGACATCACGCCGCGGATCGCGGCGCGGGCGGCGCGGCTCGACTTCAACCGCGTGGCGGAACGGGGCGGTGGCCCGGCGCTGACCTACGAAGTGCCGAGCTACGACAGCTACCAGGCGCGGGCCGGGTTCAACGTCGCGGGCAAGGCGCAGCTGCGTCCGTTCCTGAACGCGAACTACGTCCACGATTTCGCCGACCGTCCGGCCTTCTTCGGCGCCAATTTCGTCGGCGGGCTGGGGCCGAACGTGCCCTTCGCACTGCCCGGCACCGACCACGACTGGGCCGAGGTCAGCGGCGGCATCGGCTACCAGGCCGGCAATATCGGCTTCTCCGTCGCGGCGGAAAGCACGATCTGGCGGCGCGACGTGTCCTACCAGAGCTATTACGGCTCGGTCACGCTGCGCTTCTAACCTGCGCGGCGAGCGCGAACGAAAGGGGGCGGTTGCCAGCTGGCAGCCGCCCCTTTTTTCGTGCACCGCCGCATCCCGAAAACCGCTGCGACGCGCGCCGTTGGAAGGGGAGGGAACCGGGCCAAAGACCGCCGGTTCGTTCATTGCACTAGCGGACAGGGTCCCGCTTCGTTTGCATGTGCCGCGACTTTTCTTATGTTTAGAAATATCGCGCCCACCGCCATTCCCCGGCCTGCCCGCCATTGCGCGCGGGATTTTCCGCGCGCCAAGCAAAAGAGAACCGCCGATGTCCGAGCAGTCCGACAGCACGATCGCGCCCCCGCTGGTCGATCTTCCGATCGAGACCGCATCGCGCGGGTTCTACGACGGGTTCAGCCGTGCGGTGACCATTCCGTCGAAGATCATCGTGTCGCTGCTGATCATGTGGGCGATCTTCTTCCCGGTCGCCGCCAGCCAGACCCTGGAGCGCGCGAACAGCAGCCTCATTTCGCAATTTTCCGGCTGGTACGTCTATCTCATCGCCGGGATCATGCTGACCTGCCTGGTCGTCGCGGTCGTGCCGCAATCGGGGCGGCTGCGCATCGGCGCGCCGGGCGAGGAACCGGAATTCTCGCGCTTCTCGTGGTTCGCGATGCTGTTCGGCGCGGGCATCGGGATCGGGATGCTGACCTATTCGACCGGCGAGCCGCTGTCGCATTTCGGCACCAACCCGCAGATCATCCAGGGCACCGTGGCCGCCCGCAGCGCGGAGGCGATCGGCCCGGCCTATGTCTACACCTTCCTCCACTGGGGGCTCGCCGCGTGGTCGACCTACGCGCTGGTCGGGCTGGCGATCGGATACGTGTCCTATCGCCGCGGGCTGCCGCTGACGATCCGCTCCGCCCTCGCGCCGCTGTTCGGGCTGCGCCTTTCGGGCCTGCCGGGCCATGCGGTCGATATCGTCGCGGTGGTGGCGACGATCCTGGGCGTCGCGGTGACGATGGGGCTGGGGGTCGAACAGTTCGTGGCCGGCCTCGCCAGGCTGGGGCTGGGCGAGTGGCTGCTGGCCGCGGACGGATCCTCCTCCGTCCTCGCCATCGTGCTGGCGCTGCTGGTGCTGGTGGGTGCCTCCACGCTCAGCGCGATGTCGGGCGTGGGCAAGGGGATCAAGTGGCTGTCGAACATCAATCTAGGCCTCTCCTTCCTCCTCCTCGCGCTGTTCGTGGTCGTGGGCTCGGGCCTGTTCGGCCTGCAGCTGCTCGCGACCGGCATCGTCGATTACGTCCGCGAGCTGGTGCCGCTGTCGCTGACCCTGTTCGAGGATACCGGCACCCCGACCGCTGCCGCGCTGGTCCAGTGGCAGATGGACTGGACCATCTTCTACTGGGCGTGGTGGATCGCCTTCGCCCCGTTCGTGGGCATGTTCATCGCGCGCGTCTCGCGCGGACGGACGGTGCGCGAATACGTGCTGGGCGTGATCCTCGTGCCGGCGCTGATGTGCTTCGTCTGGATGACGCTGATCGGCGGGACAGCGATCGACCTCGAACTGAGCGGGATCGCGGGCGGATCGATCATCGACGCGAAGATGGCGGACCAGCTCTACGCGACGCTGGCCGTGCTGCTCGACCCGACCATGACGTGGGTATTCTCCGCCGTCGTGGTGCTGCTGCTGATGACCTACATCATCACCTCCGCCGATAGCGCGATCCTGATCGTTAACACGATCAACGGCGCGGGCGAGAGCGACCAGTCGCGCCGGCGGCACATCCTGTTCTGGGGCGCCGCGCTAGCGTTCGTGGTCGGCAGCATGCTGATCGTGGGCGGGATCGACGCGATCCAGACGACCATGATCATCGGCGCGTTGCCGTTCTCCTTCGTGGTGGCTCTGATGGGCGTATCGCTGCTGAAGGCGATCGCGTTCGATATCGTGCGCCAGCGTAACGGCGTGCCCACCACCGCGGTCGGGTGCGCCGAGGCGGAGGAGGCGGACGCCGCCGCATCCGCCGGAAAGGCGCGGGGCGCGCAATCCACCGTGCCCTGACAGGAAGTGGCGACGCGGCACGAAAAAAGTATCGTGCGATCCGCGTCACCATTTTTTTGAGAAACGGCGTGACACAAAGCGCGAAACGGGCGGCAACGAAAAAAATACGGGGCCCGACCGAAAAAATCGAGCGAGCGCGCGCCATTCTTTGTGATATTAATGCAACACGAAATGTTTGTGGCGCGATGCGCGGCCCGCTTCGCTTTAGTTAACCCGCCCCCCTGCTATCAGCGCGCGCAACGGGCGGCCGATCGGCTTGTCCTATTCTGTGCGGGGGCAATCGCACGGTCGACCGCGTGCCGGTCCTTGGCCCAATCCCCCCCGCATTCCATACAAAGGGGGTATACCCATGAAGATATTCGCACGCAGCGCGTCGCTCGGCGCCATCGCGATCGCCCTGTCGGCCACGCCGGCGCTGGCCCAGCAGGCCGACGGCCCGGCGCAGGCCGCCGCGGACCAGCCGCGCAAGGGCGGGGTCAACGTCATCGTCGTCACCGCCCAGCGGGTCAGCGAAGACCTGCAGGACGTGCCCATTTCGGTCCAGGCGATCGGGCAGGAGGAGCTGGAACAGCTCAACATCAACACTTTCGGCGATTACCTGGAGCAATTGCCGACGGTGACGTCGGGCGGCGGCGGCGGCCCGGGGCAGAGCACGATCTACATCCGCGGCCTCGCCTCCACCACGCCCAACCTGACGACCGCGGGCGTGGCGGGCCTCGCGCCCAACGTCTCGCTCTATCTCGACGAACAGCCGCTGTCGCAGCCGGGCCGCAATCTCGACGTCTATGCCGCCGATCTGGAGCGGATCGAGGTGCTGTCGGGGCCGCAGGGCACGCTGTTCGGCGCCAGTTCGCAGGCGGGCGTGGTGCGCCTGATCACCAACAAGCCCGAACTGGGCGCGTTCGATGCCGGCTTCACCGTGGGCACCTCCTTCACCAAGAACGGCGATCCCAGCTACAAGGCGGAAGCCATGCTGAACGTGCCGGTGACGGACGATTTCGCGCTGCGCGGCGTCGTTTTCCTGGACGATCAGGGCGGCTATATCGACAACGTGCCCGGCACGCAGGACCTGAGCGACAGCGCCCGGTTCCGTCCCGAGGGCACGGTCCGCTACAACGGCGTGCCGGTCTCCGCGACCCGCGCGGGCTTCCAGTCCGATGCCGACCTCTCCGACGTGACCTTCGTCCCGGCCGACAATTCGGGCCTGGTGGAAGACGATTTCAACGACGCGCGCTATGCCGGTTTCCGCATCAGCGGGCGCTACGAACTGGGGCTCGACTGGCGGCTGGACGTCTCGCACACGCGCCAGTCGCTCGAAAGCGACGGCGTGTTCTACGCCGACCCGACGCTGGGCCTCGATGATCCGTCGATCCAGCGCTATCAGGACGAGCGGCTCGAAGACAGCTTCTCCAACACCGCCTGGTCGGTGGAGGGGCGCCTCGGCATGCTCGACCTGATCTACAACGGCGCCTACACCGACCGCGAGACGGAGCAGAAGGTCGACTATTCCGACTACCTGTTCGCCGGGCAGTACCTGCCCTATTACATCTGCGACGGTTCGGTCACCTATCCCGCCGCGGGGACGGATCCCAGCGGCACCTGCCAGGCGCCGAACAACTACGTCACGTCGGACAGCGACCTTGGCAAGTTCACGCAGGAACTGCGCTTCAGCACGCCGGACGAGAACCGCTTCCGCGTCACCGCGGGTGCGTTCTATGCCAAGACGATCCTGAAGGAACGCAACGACTACAACTATCCCGGCAACATCGCCGCCGCGCCGTTCGGCGGGTTCGCGCCGAACTATCCGTTCCCGGACGCCTTCCAGTCCGATCCCGGCCCGCTGCCCGCCTCCGCGATCTTCCGCAACGACGTGAAGCGCACGGACGAGCAGTTCGGCCTGTTCGGCCAGGCGAGCTTCGACGTCGTGCCCGACCTGCTCTCCGTCACCGGGGGCCTGCGGTATTACGACGTCCAGGTCGATCTGGAAGGCAGCGCGACCGGATCGTTCTGCAACGCCGGTGCGGCCGAGGACCAGAACGCGTTCGGGACCAACATCTCCGACCTCTACGACGGCGACGGGCAGTACACCTTCATCGGAACGTGCAATGCCGATGCGCGTCAGACCTTCAACCGGGGCCAGAGCCAGGCCGAAATCGCCCAGGCGATCGCGGCAGCCTATAATGAAGGGGTTACCGATCCTGCGATTATCGCGGCCAACAACGCATCGGCGCAAGCCAGCGCGGCGCAGGTCTACAATGCGGTGCGCGCGCCGGACAAGGCGAAGACCAGCGGCGTGATCTTCAAGGGGACGGTCAATTTCACCCCGACCGAGGACCTGCTGTTCTACGCCACCTATTCCGAAGGCTTCCGCCCCGGCCTGCTCAACCGCCCCGGCGGCGCCCAGGGGCCCAACGGCTTCAACGTGCCGTTCGAGCTCGAGACGGACGAGGTGCAGAACTACGAGATCGGCGCAAAGACCGAACTGTTTGACCGGCAGCTGCGCGTGAACGCCAGCGCGTTCTACGTCGATATCAGCAATCTGCAGACCACGATCTTCGATCCCAGCATCGTCAACCTGTTCTTCTCCGACAATGCGGCGAATGCGGAGATCAAGGGGATCGAGGGCGACTTCACCTTCGCGCCCTACGCTGTGCCGGGCCTGACGGTCGCGGGGGCCTTCTCGGTCCTCGATACCGAGATAACCGAGGTGCTGACGCCGACCGACGACGTGGTGGCCGGTTCCGAACTCGCCTACGCGCCGTCGTTCCAGGGCAATCTGCGGGTGCGGTACGAGTGGGATCTGAGTGACGATCTGACCGCCTTCGTCATGCCGCAGGTCACCTATTCGGCGGCCAAGAACACCGACATCATCCGGATCAACAGCCTGCGGCTGGACGATTACGCGATGGTCGACCTGTCGACCGGCATCCGCCGCGACCAGTGGAGCCTGGAGGTGTACGGCAAGAACCTGTTCGACAAGCGGGCGCAGATTTCCGGCGATTTCTACTACGATCGCCCGCGGATCAACATCAGCCGGCCGCTGACGGTCGGGGTGCGCGTGTCGTTCGATTACTGATCGAACCCGCGCATAATGCGTGAACCGGCGGCGGAGGCGGGCCCATGGCGGGCTTGCCTCCGCCGCTTCGCTTTGTAGGCAGGAGCCATGACGGACGAGGACGAGCGGGCGAAGGCGGCCAAGGCCGCGTTGCAGGCAGGCGATTTCGCCGGCGGACTGACGCTGGCGGAAGGGATGCTGGCACGCGATCCCGCCGATGGGGAGGCGCTGTACCTCGCCGCCGTCGCCTGCCGCTATCTTAATCGGCGCGACGCGGCGCGCGGGTTCCTCGCCCGGCTCCACGATGCGATGCCCGAATACGGGCGCGCCTGGCAGGAGGCGGGGCACCTCGCCCGCGCGGACGGGCAGAGCGACGAGGCGCTGGCCGCCTTCGCCCGCGCGACCCGCTACAACCCGGCGCTGACCGCCAGCTGGCGTGCGCTGGAGGCCCTGCGCGGCGCGCGGGGGGAAGGCGCCGAGGCCGCCGCCGCGGGCGCGCAGGCGGCGCGGATCGAGGCGCTCCCGCGAGAGCTGGTCGCGGTGATGCACCACCTCTACGAAGGGCGGCTGCTGCGCGCGGAGGAAATCTGCCGCCATCATTTGCGCAATCATCCCCGCGACGTGGAAGGGATGCGGCTGCTGGCCGAGATCGGCAAGCGGCTGGGCGTTCTGGACGATGCCGAATTCCTGCTCGAAAGCGCGGTCGCCTTCGCCCCCGACCATATCCAGCTGCGGCTCGACTATATCGAGATCCTGAGGCGGCGGCAGAAATTCGAACGCGCTATGGCGGAGGCGGAGGCGCTTCACGCGCGCGAGCCGGGCAATCCGCTGTTCCAGTCGCACCTCGCGATCGAGGCGATGCAGACCGGCGATTACGATCGCGCCTTCGCCCTGTTCGACGCGGTGCTGGCGACGCTGCCGGACGATCCGGCGACATTGACCAGCCGCGGCCACGCGCTCAAGACCACCGGCGCGCAGGACGATGCCATCGCCAGCTATCGCGCCGCCATCGCCGTGCGGCCCGACCACGGCGATGCGTGGTACGCGCTCGCCAATCTCAAGACCTATCGCTTCTCCGACGAAGAGATCGCCGCCTTGCGCGCACGGGCGGCGCGCCCCGGCCTCGCCTTTGCCGACCGGGTCCACCTGTCCTTCGCGCTGGGCAAGGCGCTGGAGGACCGCGGGGACCACGCGGGCAGCTTCGCCGCCTATCGCAAGGGCAACGATCTGAAGCGCGCACAGACGCGCTACAGCGCCGACACCATGACCGCCGAGCTTGCCCGCCAGCACGAGGCCTGCGATCCGGAGCTGTTCGCGCGGCACGCGGGCGAGGGGCACGATGCGCCCGACCCGATCTTCATCCTCGGCCTGCCGCGCGCCGGCTCGACCCTGCTCGAACAGATCCTCGCCAGCCATTCCCAGATCGACGGGACGCTGGAATTGCCCAACATCCTGTCGCTGGCGCACCGGCTGCGCGGGCGGCGGGCGGGGGCGCCGCGCTACCCGCAGATCCTGCACGATTTGACGGGCGAGCAGCTGCGCGCCTTCGGGCAGCAATATATCGCGGACACGCGCGTCCACCGGCAGGGCGCGCCCTATTTCATCGACAAGATGCCGAACAATTTCCGCCATATCGGCCTCATCCATCTGATCCTGCCGAATGCGAAGATCATCGATGCGCGCCGCGCGCCGATGGATTGCTGCTTTTCCGGGTTCAAGCAGCTGTTCGCCGAAGGGCAGGAATTCACCTACGGCCTGACCGAGATCGGGCGCTATTACAGCGACTACGTCGCGCTGATGGCGCACTGGGACGCCGTGCTGCCGGGCAAGGTGCTGCGCGTGCAGCACGAGGATGTGCTCGACGATCTGGAAGGGCAGACGCGGCGGATGCTCGAATTTCTGGGGCTCGCGTTCGAGGAGCAGTGCCTCGCCTTCCACGAGACGCGGCGCGCGGTGCGGACCGCCAGCAGCGAACAGGTCCGCCGCCCGATCAACCGCAGCGGGCAGGGCGCGTGGCGGCCCTACGAACCGTGGCTGGACGAGTTGAAGATCGCGCTGGGCGACCTCGCCGGCTAACGGGCGCGCAGCAGCGCCTCGACCGCGGCCAGATCCTCCGGCGTGTCGACGTCGCACAGGGCATCGGCGTGGGGCGGATCGAGCAGCGTGATCGCCTCGCCCCACGCATGGTTCGCCGCGCCGCCCTCCGGCAGCGCGACCAGCGCGGCGAAACAGCGGAGGGGAAACGCCGCCGGCACCCCCCGGCTTTCGTCGGGGTAGCGGGTGAAGGCGATCCCCTCCGCTTCCACCAGTCGGGCGAAATGCGCCGCCGGGACCAGCGGCATGTCGGCCAGCGCGATCACCAGCCGGTCGAACCCGTGATCGCTGGCGAAGCGCGCGGCGACCGCGATGGACCCTTGCAGGCCCGCGTCGGGGTCGGGATTGGTGGCACGGTGCCAGCCCTTCAGCGCGTCGACGAAGGCGGGTGCGGCGGGCGGCACCACGACCAGCCGGGCGGCGCCCCCCACCTCCGCGAGCGCGGCGGCAGCGCGCGCCCCGACCGGCCGGCCCGCGCATGGAGAATCGAGCTTGCCCCCGCCGAAGCGCCGCGCCGCGCCCGCCGCGAGCAGCGCGACCGCCACGCCGCCGCGCTCAGCCATGCGGATGCATCGCCTCGTACGCCGCGACGATCTCGCCCAGGATCGATAGCGCCAGCGTGCGCGGGGTGCGCGATCCCGGAATGATCCCCACCGGGCCGCGAACGCGCGCGATGTCGCCCTTGTCCAGCCCGTGCCGGGTGAGGCGGGCCACCCGTTCGTCGCGCGCTGTCGCGCCGCCTTGCGCCCCGATATAGAAGCCCGGTCCCCGCAGCGCGTGGCGCAGCAGCGGGATTTCCCACTCGTGGTCGTGAAACAGCAGCACGGTCGCGGTCCACCGGTCGGGCGGCGGCAGGTCGGGTAGCTGGCCGAGCGAGAGGGTACCTGTCTCCACCCGCTCGAACGCGATGCCGCACGCGGTGGCCAGGCCCTCCAGCGCGCCCAGTTCCGGATCCTCGCCATAGCCGCGCAGGCGCAGTGCGGGCTGGTAGGCGCGCTCCGTCAGGTGGTCGTTGGCGGGCAGGGCCAGGCGCGCAGGCTCGCGGGCGTCCAGCCGGCGCAGCGCCTCGCGGCACGCATCCCGGTCGGGCGCGGGATCGAGCAGGATGTCGAGCCCGCCGCCGCATGGCAGCCGGAAGTCGATCTGCGCCGAACCATGGCCGTAGCGTCGCACTTCGGGGGCCTCCAGGCCCGCGATGTCGCTCGCCAGTTGCCGCTCAAGACAGCCGTCCGCGAGGCTCCCCGTCACCGCGCCACCGGGCAGGATGGCGAGCTGCGCGCCGATGCGGCGCGAAAAGCTGCCCGCGATCCCGACGATCGTGCACAGCGCGACGCCCGGTTGGCAGGCGGCCGCCAGCGCGGCGTGATCGTCTTCGATTGCAGTCATGCTGGTCGGGAAGCCTCGGTCGGATGGAGCCCCCATGTAAGCCCTGCGTCGCCCGCGCCAAGCCCGCGCTGGTTTTCGGCGCACACGGCGGGTAGTCCATCGGACATGACCGACGAGGAAATCCTGGCGCGCCATGTCGGGCGCGAAGAAACTGCCCACGACCATGTCGATCCCGAGCGGATGCGGCGGCTGGCTGCGCTGCTCGACCGCGACTGGCAGCCGGGCGACGCGCTGCCGCCGCTGGCGCATTTCGTGCTGTTCCGCCCCGATGCGCGCCAGTCGCGGCTGGGGGAGGACGGGCACCCGCTGCGCGACGCGGCGGGGATGCTGCCCGCGATTTCGCTCCCGCGCCGGATGTGGGCGGGCAGCCGTATCCGCTTCGAAGCGCCGCTCGAAAGCGGCATGGCGCTGGTTCGCACGTCCCGCCTGACCAAAGCCGTCGCCAAGAGCGGGCGCTCGGGCGCGATGGCGTTCTGCACCGTCGAACATACCATCCGTGCGCAGGGCGGGGACGCGCCGCTCATGGTGGAGGAGCAGGACCTCGTCTATCGCGACGCGCATTGCGGCCCGGACCTCGCGCCGCGCCGCGCGCCGGAGCCCGAATTCGCGCCCGAGCACACCGTCGGCTTCGCGCCCGGCCCGGTCGAGCTGTTCCGCTACAGCGCGCTGACCTTCAACTCGCACCGCATTCACTACGATGCGGATTATGCGCGCGCGGTCGAGGGCTATCGCGACCCGGTGGTCCACGGGCCGCTGCTGGCGACGAAGCTGTTCGCGCATCTGCGGGACATCGCCGACGGCCGCCGCATCGCCGAATTTGCCTTCCGCGCGGTGTCGCCCAGCTTCGTGGGGGAAGAACTGGCGCTGGGGGCGAGTGTCGAAGGCGACGCGGTGCGGCTCTCGGTCACGCATGGCGATGGGCTGGCGGTCTCGGGCGAAGCGCGACTCGACGGCTGAGATCAATCGCCGCGCAGCGCGGCGAGATCGGCGAGGGTGTTGATATTGGCGGGGGCGGGACCTTCCACCGCGCGCGCGCAGCAGGCTTGGGCAAGCGCCCGCATCGAATGGCGCCCGTCGCCCGCCAGGATCGCCTCCACCGCCGCCAGCGCCGCGACCGGCCAGTGGCCGATCACCGGCTGGCTGGCGAGAAAGGCCGGGGCGGGCGAGAGGCTCGCGAGGAGGTCCGGCGGCAGGCCCGGCGCGTCCACCCCGCAGGTCAGCACGCTGGCGAAACCGTGCTCGCGCGCATGGCGCAGCGCGCCTGCGATCCCGCCCAGCGGGCCCATCCCCGGCCCCGGGCGGTCGGGAACGGTGGGCACGCCTGCATCGCCGCGCCCGACCACCACCACCGCATCGCACTGCGCGCCGAGCGCCGCGATCGCGTGGTCGAGCAGAGTTCGCCCGGCAAGCTCCGCCAGTGCCTTGTCGCTGCCGAAGCGGCGCGCCTGGCCGCCCGCCAGAACCGCGCCGAGCACGGTCACGAGAACAGCCCGTGCGGATCGCTCGCGACCAAAGCGGTATCGTCGCGGGCAAGAGCGATCAGGGTCAGCCCGGCGGCGCGGGAACGCTCGATCGCGAGGCTGGTTGGCGCCGATATGGTCACCAGCAGCGGACAGCCGGCGCGCACGGCCTTCTCCACCAGTTCGTAGGAACAGCGCGCGCTGAGGACGACGAACCCGCCGGCCATCTCCACGCCCTCGCCCGCGCAGTGGCCGACCAGCTTGTCGAGCGCGTTGTGCCGCCCGACATCCTCGCGCGCGGCGACGATCCGCCCCTCGCGATCGGCGAAGGCGGCGGCGTGGACCGCGCCGGTTTCGCGCGACAGCGGCTGGTGGGCGCGCAGCGTGCCGAGCGCCGCCGCCACCGCCTCACGGTCCGCCACCGGCTTCGCGCTAAGAGGGGGAAGGGGGCGCAGTACCTCCTCGATGCTCTGCAAACCGCACAGCCCGCAGCTGCCCTCGGTTACGCGCAGGCGCACCCGCTCGCGTAAAGGAGCGGCGCGTTCGGGCGGCAGGTCGGCGCGCACGATCACACCCCCATCGATCGGCGCGACCGCGACCTCGCTTAGTTCTTCCGGGCTTTCGATCAGTCCCTCGGCCAGCGCGAAGCCCAGCGCGAAATCCTCCAGGTCGGTCGGGGTCGCCATCATCACCGCATAGGCGAGCCCCGCGAATTCGAACGCCACCGGCACCTCCAGCGGCACGGCGCGCGCGATGTCGCCCGCGCCGGTGCCCGCCATCCCGATTTCGCGAAAGGTGAAGGCGCACGCGCCGCTCATGACGAACGGGCGCAGGTCAGAGCGGGCTGCCGTCCCGGTCGCGGAAGATTTCGCGCCGCCCGACATGGTCGGCCGCGCCGACCAGCCCCTCGCCCTCCATCCGCTCGATCCACTTGGCGGCGGTGTTGTAGCCCACGCCCATCTGGCGCTGGAGCCAAGATCCGCTCGCCTTCTGGTTCTCGAACACGATCTGGCACGCCTGGCGGTACTTGCGCTCTTCGGGATCGTCGCTCGCGGTCAGCTCGTCGTCGAAGCCGAAGCCGCCGTCCTCCGGCTCCTCGGTGACGGCATCGACATATTCGGGCTTGCCCTGCGCGCGCCAGTGATCGGCCACCCGTTCCACCTCCTCGTCCGAAACGAACGGGCCGTGGACGCGGATCATGGCGCCGGTATTGGGCTTGTAGAGCATGTCGCCCTTGCCCAGCAGCTGTTCGGCGCCCTGTTCGCCCAGGATGGTGCGCGCGTCGATCCGGCTGGTCACCTTGAAGCTGATGCGGGTCGGCAGGTTCGCCTTGATGACGCCGGTGATGACGTCGACCGAGGGGCGCTGCGTCGCCATGATGAGGTGGATGCCCGCCGCGCGGCTTTTCTGCGACAGGCGCTGGATCAGCACCTCGATCTCCTTACCGACGGTGACCATGAGGTCGGCCAGTTCGTCGACAATGAGGACGATCAGCGGCAGCGGCTGGTAATCGAGCTGCTCCTCCTCGTACAGTTCCTCGCCGGTATCGGGGTCGAAGCCGGTGGAGACGCGGCGTCCCAGCGGCTTGCCCTTGGCGGCGGCGGCGCGCACCTTCTCGTTGAAGCCGGTGAGATTGCGCGAATTGACGCTGCTCATCATGCGATAGCGCCGCTCCATCTCCTCTACCGCCCATTTGAGCGCGCGGACCGACTTGTGCGGTTCGGTGACCACGGGGCTGAGGAGATGCGGAATATCGTCGTAGGTCTTGAGCTCCAGCACCTTGGGATCGATCAGGATCAGGCGGCACTCGTCGGGCGTGAAGCGATAGAGGAACGACAGCAGGATCGCGTTCAGGCCCACCGACTTGCCCGACCCGGTGGTGCCCGCGACCAGCAGGTGCGGCATCGCGGCCAGATCGGCGACGATCGGTTCGCCCGAAATGTCCTTGCCCAGGATCATCGGCAGCCCGCCCTTGGCATCCGCGAAGGCGGCGCAGCTCGCCAGTTCCTTGAAATTGACCATCTGGCGGTGCGCGTTGGGCAGTTCGATGCCCATCACCGTCTTGCCCGGAATGGGGGAAACGCGTGCGCTGACCGCGCTCATGTTGCGGGCGATGTCTTCGGCCAGGCCGATCACGCGGCTGGCCTTGATGCCTGGCGCGGGCTCCAGCTCGTACATGGTGACGACCGGGCCGGTGCGGACCGCGGTGATCTCGCCCTTCACGTTGAAATCGTCGAGCACGGTTTCGAGCAGGCGCGCGTTGCGCTCCAGCGCCATCTTGTCGAGCTTGGGCGCGGCGGTGCCGTCGCCTTCCTCCAGCAGGTCGAGAGCGGGCAGGTCGAAGCTTGCGAACATGTCGCGTTGCTTGGCCGCGCGGGCCGGGTCGGCCTTGCGCGGCGCGGCGCTGGGCGCGGCGATCTCGGGCGCCCGGCGCGGCGGGACGGGCGGGGCCGCCTCGTCGCCGTTCGCAGGTTCGCCCGCATCATCGCTCGCGGCGGTGCGACGCGCGCGGCGTGCAGGGCTCGGCCGCCGGTCGTCTGGATCGCTGGCGACGCGGGCCAGCGCCCGGCGGTGCAGGAACAGCGGCAGGGTTAGGAGGCCGCGCCAGTCGATCGCGAAGACGCGGGTCACCAGCACCAGCCCGCCGGAAAGGGCGACCAGCGCGGCGGCGAGGATGATCCACCCGCCCGCATCGCCCGCGATCCGCGTCGCGATCGCCGCGATCGCCTTCGCCCCCAGCAGTCCGGCGATCCCGCCGGCGCCCGCGGGCAGGCCGCCGCCCGGCCCCTCGAACACCAGCGCGAGTACAATCGACAGCAGCGCCATTCCGGCCAGCAGCGTCAGCGTGGGGCGCCACCAGCGCGTTTCGGTGTCGCGGTCGTCCTCCTCCACGTCGCGCCACAGCTTGCGCGCGCCGACATAGAGTAGCGGCAGCAGCAGCAACCCGCTGAAGCCGAACAGGAACAGGACCCGCTCCGACGCCCAGGCGCCTGCGCTGCCCATCCAGTTGGCGATGGCGCCCGGCGCGGCGGCGGTCGACGGGCTGGGATCGGTCTGGGTGTAGCTGACGAGAGCCAGCGCGAGGAACAGGAACGCGCAGAACAGGACGGCCGCACCCGCCATCTGCGCCGCGCGGCGCAGGCTGCGGCGAAAGGCCGCACGAACGTCGGCGGCGGATTGGGGCGAGAGTGCGCGCGTTGCCATTGGGGTCCCTTTTGTCGAATTTCACCATGAATCCTGCCGGTTTCCCGGTCAAGCTGCGTGCGGCGGAGCGAGCGCGCGGACCTTCGCCGTCAGGACAGCCCGTCGATGGCGGCCCAGCGCGGCCAGTCGAGCATCCGGGCGCGCTCCGCCGTCATGCCGCCCAGCGCGACGACGGGGATCGCGGTGATCGCCGCCAGCGCGCGGAAGCCGCCGATACCCAGGGCCGGTCCGCCCGGGTGGGATCGGGTGGGAAACACCGGCGAAAGCATGATCGCGGCCGCCCCTGCCCTTTCGGCGGCGGCAATCTCGCCTGCGTCGTGCGCGGTAGCGATGCGCAGCATTCCGCCGTCGGGCGAGCCTAGCCGGGCGGCGGGGCCATAGATGCCGTCGGCGCCCCAGGCCCGTGCCGTCGCCGCCTCGCCCGACAGGATCAGGGCATGGCCGCTGGCGCGCGCGACCGCGGCAATCGCATCGAAGCGCGCCCGCCGCGCCGCCGCATCGAGGTGGTAATGGCGAAAGACCACTGCCGAGCCCGCGGGCAGGCGCGCCACGGCCTCCTCCAGCCGCGCGTCGTTGCGCGCATCGGTCAGCAGCCACTGGCGCGGCAGGGGGTGGATCGCGGCCATCGTGCAGCTATAGGCTGACCCGATGGAAAGCGCAGCCTCCCGCCTCGAAGATGTCGAAGCCCGCATCGCGAAAGCGTGCACCATCGCCCGCCGCGAGCGCGACGAGGTGACGCTGATCGCGGTCAGCAAGACGCATGACGCACAGGCGATCCAGCCGTTGATCGATGCGGGCCAGCGCGTCTTCGGCGAGAACCGCGTGCAGGAAGCGCAAGGCAAATGGCCGTCCTTGCGCGAGGCGTATCCCGATATCGAGCTGCACATGATCGGCTCGCTGCAATCCAACAAGGCGGAGGATGCCGCCGCGCTGTTCGACTGCATCCACTCGCTCGACCGGCCGAGCCTCCTGCAGGCGCTCGCCAAGGCGTACGACAAGACCGGCCGGCGTGTGCCGTGCTTCGTCCAGGTCGATGTGGGGGAGGAAGACCAGAAGGGCGGTTGCCCGATCGCCGACCTCCCATCGCTGCTGGCGCAGGCGCGCGATCTCGACGTGCCGGTCGTCGGCCTGATGTGCATCCCGCCGCTGGAGATCGAGGCTGCGCCGTTCTTCGCCCTGCTCGACAAGCTGGCGCGCGACCACGGGCTGGAGGGGCGCAGCATGGGCATGAGCGGCGACTACGAAACCGCGGTGCAACTGGGCGCGAGCCATGTGCGGGTGGGCACCGCGCTGTTCGGCGCGCGGGAATAGGCCAGATTCCCGATCTTTCTTTACCGTCGCCCCGGATCAAGTCCGGGGCGACGTAGTGGGTGGCGCAATTAGCCCTCAGGCCGTTTCCAGCTCCGCCTGGCGCTCGTCGCTCGCGGCTTCCGCCAGCGCGGTCTTCATCGCTTCGATCCGGGCCTTGTCGGTGATCTTGTCGCCGGTCAGGTCGGTCACGTAGAACGTGTCGGCGGCGCGCTCGCCATAGGCGGTGATGTGCGCGGAATGCAGGATGGTGCGCTGCTCGAACAGCGCGCGGCCCAGCCGGTTGAGCAGCGCGGGCCGGTCGCGCGCGTTGACTTCCACCACCGTAAACCGGTTGGAAGCGTCGTTGTCGACCGTCACCAGCGGCGCGACGTCGAACGCGCCGGCGCGCGTGCGGGGCAGCGGGCGCTGGGCCAGCCGGGGGACCAGCTCACCGCGATTGGCCAGCGCCTCGTCGATCGATTTCTTCAGCCGCGCGAGTTGCTCGTCCTCGCCGAAGGGCCGCCCGACCGGGTCCTGCACCAGGAAATTGTCGATCGCCCAGCCGCTGCGCGTCGTGTGGATGCGCGCGTCGATGATGTTCGCGCCAGCCAGGTGAATGCCCCCGGCGATGCGAGTAAACAGGCCGGGATGGTCGGCGGCGATCACGGTGACCAGCGTGGCGCCGCGATCCTCGTCGAACTCGGTATGGATCGACAGCTCGTGCCCCTTGCCGCGCGCGACGTCGTACTGGACGATATTGCGCGCGATCACGTCGGTCGGCTCCGCGATCCAGTACGCGTCGGGCAGCAGCCCGTCATAGGTTTCCAGCAGGCCTGCCCTATCGCCCAGCAGGACGCCGACATCGTGCGTGCGCTGCTCGACCCGGGCCTGGCGATGGGCGACCGTATGGCCGAGCCGTATCCGCTCGACCGAGGCATCGTAAAGCTGGCCGAGCAATTGCCCCTTCCAGCTGTTCCAGGTGCCGGGCCCCACGGCGCGGATATCGACCGAGGTCAGGATCGCGAGATGGCGCAGTCGCTCCACCCGTTGCACCTCGGCGACGAAATCCTCGACCGTTTTGGGGTCCGACAGGTCGCGCTTGAACGCGGTCTCGCTCATCAGTAGGTGGTATCGTACCAGCCATGCGACCAGGTCGGTTTCCGCCGCGGTCAGGCCGAACCGCGGGCACAGCGCCTCCGCCACTTCGGCGCCGAGGATGGAGTGATCCCCGCCGCGGCCCTTGGCGATGTCGTGCAGCAGGGTCGCGACATAGGCGACCCGCCGGTTCTCCACCTTCCGGATCAGGCGCGTGGCGCGCGGGTGATCCTTCTCCAGCTCCCCCTTCTCGATCTGGCTAAGGAAGCCGATGGCGCGAATGGTATGCTCGTCCACCGTATAGTGGTGGTACATGTTGAACTGCATCTGCGCGTTGACGCGGCCGAAATCGGGCACGAAGCGGCCGAACACGCCCGCCTCGTTCATCCAGCGCAGCACCTTTTCGGGATCGTTGCGGCCCGCAAGCAGGTCCAGGAACAGGGCGTTCGCCCGCGGATCGGCCCGGGTCTCGTCGCGGATGCAGCCGCTGTCGCGGTCGGCCTGGCGCATGGTGCGCGGATCGACCTCCAGCTCGTGCTGTTCGGCCAGCTGGAAGATCTCGATCAGGCGCACCGGGTCCTTCTCGAACCAGTCGTCGGACGGCGCGGCGATCCGTCCGCCTTCGACGCGGTAGCCCTTCAGCTGGCGCGGCCGGGCGCGGAAGCCCGCGAAAAAGCCGCTGCGGGCGGTCTTCTTCGCGAAACCGTCCTCGATCTGGGCGAGGAACACGCCGGTGAGCGATCCGACCCGCTTCGCCTGCAGGAAATAGTACTGCATGAACCGCTCGACCGAGCTCTTGCCGCGCCGGTCGGCGAACTGCATCCGGCCCGCGACCTGTTTCTGGAGGTCGAAGGTCAGCCGGTCCTCCGCCCGCCCGGTCAGGTCGTGCAACTGGCAGCGGACTGCCAGCAGGAAGCCCTCGGCGCGGCGGAACGACTTGTATTCGGCCTGCGTGAACAGCCCGGCATCGACCAGTTCGGCGGCGTTGCGCACCCCGTTCACATATTTGCCGATCCAGTAGAGCGCCTGCAGGTCGCGCAGGCCGCCCTTGCCCTCCTTCACATTGGGTTCGACGACATAGCGGGTGTCGCCCATCCGCTTGTGCCGCGCGTCGCGTTCCGCCAGCTTCTCGGACACGAACTGGCGCTCCGTCCCCTTGACGACTTCGGCGGTGTAGCGGGCCGAGGTCGCATCGTAGAGCGCGCGATCCCCCCAGACGAAGCGCCCTTCCAGGATGGCGGTGCGGATCGTCAGGTCTTCCTTCGACAGGCGGATGACATCGTCGGGCGTGCGGCTGGAATGGCCGACCTTCAGGCCGAGATCCCACAGCAGGTACAGCATCGCTTCCGTCACCTGCTCGCACCACGGCGTACGGCGGGCGGGGTGGAGGAAGGCGATGTCGACGTCCGAATGCGGCGCCATTTCCGCGCGGCCGTAGCCGCCCACGGCCATGATCGCGATCCGTTCCGACGCGGAAGGATTGGCGACCGGGTGGACGTGCTGGACCACGTAATCGTGGATCAGCCGCACGATCTGGTCGATCAGGAAGGCGTAGCCGGCGGTGATCTGGTGCCCGGCCGACGGCTGGTGCTTCAGCCGCGTGCGCATCTCGATCCGCCCCGTCGCCAGCGCGTTGCGCAACAGATGCAGGACGCGCCCGCGCGCATCCTTCCCCTCGCGCTCCACGGTTTCCTCGATCGCGAGCGCCAGGGCGCGCCGGTCAATTACCGCGCGCTGGTTGGGAATTCTGAGACTATTCAATCGCCGAGGATTTCCTTCGTGTAGTGTTCACGCAAGGAACGCTTGTCGATCTTCTGTGTGCCGAGCCGCGGCAAAGCTTCGTCCGCCTGCCAGATCTTCTCGGGCTGCTTGAAGGAGGCGAGGCGGGTTTCGAGATAGCGGCGCAGCTCCGCCTCGGTCACCGTATGCCCTTCCTTGGCGAGGTAGGTGGCGCCCACGATCTCGCCATAGCGCTGGTCCGGCAGGCCGAAGACGGAGCATTCGGCGATGCCGTCGCAGCCGTAGATCGCCTCCTCCACCTCGATGCAGGAAATGTTCTCGCCGCCTCGGATGATGATGTCCTTCTTGCGGTCGACGATGAACAGGTACCCGTCCTCGTCGACATAGCCGAGATCGCCGGTGCGAAAGAACATGTCGTCGGTAAACGCGGCCCGGGTCGCTTCCTCGTTGTTCCAGTAGCCCAGGAAATTGCACACCGTGCGCAGGCAGATCTCGCCGATGTCGCCCTGCGGCAATTGCGTCCCACCCTCGTCCATGATCGCCAACTCCACCAGCGGGCGGCTCGGCTTGCCGGTGCTGTTGGGCTTGGCGAGATAGTTCTCGTTGAAATTGCCGCAGCCCACGCCATTGGTCTCGGTCAGACCGTAACCCAGCAGCGGGAATCCCTCGGGGAAGGCCTGCTTGATCTTGGTCACGTGGTCGACGGGGCGCGGCGCGCCGCCCGCCGCGAAGCTGCGGCAGGTCGACATATCGAACCGGTCGCGTTCGGGATGGGTCGCCATCTCGTAGGTCATCAGCGGCACCCCGGCGAAATAGGTCACCCGTTCCTGCTCGATCAGGCGCATCGCCTCCTTCGCGTCCCACTTCGCCATCAGCACGATCTTGCGCCCAAGCGCGTAGCTTTGCAGAAACAGCGGCACCTCGCCGGTGACGTGGAACAGCGGTACGGCAAGCAGCGTGCAGGCCTGCCCGGTCGGCGCCTCGCCCCCTGCGTCGAGATAGGTGAACGCCATCAGCGATTGCAGCGCGTAGCTCATGGACCCGTGCACGACTGCGCGGTGGTCCGAATAGGCGCCCTTCGACCGGCCGGTGGAGCCCGAAGTGTAGAGCAGCGTGGCGTAATCGTCGGGGCCCATCTCGGGCAGCGTCGTCGCATCGGGATCGCCCCACACCGCGGCGAGCCCGTCGGCCGGCGCCCTGTCGTGTTCGAGCGGGAGCAGCGTCGCGCCGTGGTCGATCCCGTCGAGCCGCGCGGCCCGCTGCCGGTCGGCCAGCACCAGCCGGCAATCGACCATGTCGATCGCGTCGGCCATTTCCTCGCCGTTCGAAAATCCGTTGACCAGCGTGGCGCAGCCGCCCGCCATCATGATGCCCATGTAGGCGACGATCCAGTTGACCGAATTGCGCGCCGCGATGCCGACCCGGTCGCCCTTGACCACGCCGTGCGTCGCCACCAGCCCCGCCGCGACGTGGCGCGCCGCGTCGAACGCCTGGGCGAAGGTCAGCCGGTTGTCGGCATCGACCAGAAATTCCAGATCCGCATGCTCGGCGCAGTAATGCGCGAAATAGTGCACCATGCTGGGCGGGGCGTTCTTCAGCACCGGCATTTCTACCCCGTTGCGGGCGAAGGGTACCGTTTCCGCCGGCGCGCCCGGCGCGGTCAGCCGGTCCATGATGGCATCAAGGGATTTGTCGAGCTCGGTCGGCATGGTCTCTCCTGGGTCATGACCCGCCTTGAGAACGCGCAGGGTTTCTTCGGACCCCGGCATGTGCCAAAGCCCGCTGCGCAAACCGACGGGTTTCTTGCTGCTACCGATAAGAGGTCTCGCGCGTGCTGTCACTACTGGCTGCGGATGTCGCCCAGCATCCGATCTACTGGGCCGATCTGGGCCTGCGCCCCGGCATCGACCTGGGTTTCTTCACGCTGCGGTTCTACTCGCTCGCCTACATCTCGGGCATCGTGCTGGGGTACTGGCACCTGTCGAAAATGGTGAAGGCGCCCGGCGCCCCGATGGCGCAGCGGCACGCGGAAGACCTGTTCTTCTACTGTACGCTGGGCATCATCCTGGGCGGACGGCTGGGCTTCGCCCTGTTCTACCGGCCCGAACTGTTCACCGATTTCAGCCATGCGGGCTGGATGCCGTGGGGCCTGCTGCGGCTGTGGGACGGCGGGATGAGCTTTCACGGCGGGGTCCTGGGCGTGCTGGCGGCGATCCTGTTCGTCAGCTGGCGCGGGGGGCTGAACTGGATTCGCGTGTGCGACTACATCGCGGTCAACGTGCCGTTCGGCATGTTCTTCGGGCGCATCGCCAACTTCATCAACGGGGAGCTTTACGGGCGCCCGACCGATGTCGCGTGGGCGATGATCTTCCCGACCGACCCGCTGCAGGTGCCGCGCCACCCCAGCCAGCTCTACCAGGCCGCGCTGGAAGGGCTGGTGCCCGCGATCGTGCTGCTGGCGGTGTTCTGGTACACCCGCGCCCGCTGGCGCCCCGGGCTGCTGGTCGGCCTGTTCACCGTGTTCGTCGCCGGCGCGCGCTTCATCAACGAATTCTTCCGCGCGCCCGACAGCTACCTCGCCTATGTCGTGACCGAAACGGGGCTGTCGCGCGGCCAGTGGCTGTCGATCCCGATGATCCTTGTGGGCCTTGCCATCATGGGCTGGTCGCTGTGGCGACGCCCGGTGGCGGGATCCGCCCCGGTCCGGCCGGGAGATACGCCCGCCGATGCCTGAGCCGGATGAGGCAGGATCCGGCGCGCCGCGCGATACGGCGGCACGGTTCCGCCGCCTCATCCGCAGGCACGGGCCGATCCCCGTCTCGCAATTCATGGGCGAGAGCAATGCGCGCTATTACGCCGCGCGCGATCCGCTGGGCGCAGAGGGCGATTTCACCACCGCGCCCGAAATCAGCCAGATGTTCGGCGAGCTCGTCGGGCTGTATTTCGCGGACCTGTGGACCCGCGCGGGCCGCCCGGACCCGATCGCCTTCGTGGAGCCGGGGCCGGGCCGCGGCACGCTGGCGCGCGACGCGCTGCGCGCGATGGCCCGCTTCGGCCTGACGCCGCAGGTCCACCTGGTGGAAGGGTCGCCCGCGCTGCGCAGCGTGCAGGCGCAGGCCGTGCCCGGCGCGCATTTCCACGACGATCTGGGCAGCGTGCCGGAAGACATGCCGCTGCTGTTCGTCGGCAACGAGTTTCTCGATGCGCTGCCCATCCGCCAACTGGTTCGGACCGGGGCCGGCTGGCGCGAACGGATGGTCGGGCTGGCGCAGGACGCCTTCGTCTTCGTCGCGGGCGACCGGCCGATGGACACCGCGCTGCCCCCATCCCGCCGCGACGCGCCCGAAGGCACCATCATCGAAACCAGCCCGGCGCAGTCCGCCAGCGTGGAGGACATCGCCCGTCGCCTGCGCGCGCAAGGAGGCGCGGCGCTGCTAATCGATTACGGTTACGCCGAGCCGCGCACCGGCTCCACCCTGCAGGCGGCGCGCCGGCACGAGAAGGTGGAGGTGTTCGCGCATCCGGGCGAGGCGGACCTCACCGCCCATGTCGATTTCGCCGCCATGCGCGACGTGGCGCAGGCGAACGGCGCGCGGTGGGACGGAACGACAGGGCAGGGCGCATGGCTGCGCGCTCTGGGGATCGATGCCCGCGCCGCCGCGCTGGCCCGCGCCGCGCCCGATCGCGCGCAGGAGATCGCGGCCGCGCACCGTCGCCTGACCCATCCGGATGAGATGGGCGTATTGTTCAAGGTGATGGGCCTTGCCGCAACCGGCTGGCCGGACGGCGCCGGCTTCGCTACCACGGGCTGAGGGGCGCGGGCCGGACGACCGGTTGCCGCGCGCCCGCCCGCACGATCAGGGAAGCCGCCTGCCCATGAAACTCAGCCTTGCCGCCCCCGCCGCCCTGTTCGCCGCGCTCGCCCTGCCGGTCGGACCCGCGCTGGCCCAGCAATCGGTCGCCGGCCGGTGGATCACGCAGGACGGCGATGCCATCGTGCGCATCGCGCGCTGCGGCAAAACCGTGTGCGGCCGGATCGAGAAGTTTTTGAAGGCCCCGCCGCAAGGCGTGGGCCAGCGCGACGTCAACAACCCCGATCCGAAGCTGCGCGACCGGCGCCTGCTCGGCATGGCGGTGCTGACCGGCTTCCAGCCCTACAAGGGCGACGAGTGGAAGGGCGAGATTTACGATCCCAAGGCGGGCAAGACCTACAGCTCGCGGCTGGAGCGGGCGGGCGCCGACACGCTGACGGTGAAAGGCTGCATCGGCCCGTTCTGCAAGTCGCAAACCTGGAAACGCGCCGACTAGTCGAGCCCGATTCGCGCGGCGAGCCGCCGGGCCGCCTCCTGCGGGGCGACCTTCTTCGCGTCGGTGCGATCGACCGACAGGTTCGCCCGCCGCATCTCCTCCACGTCGATCGCGCCCAGCAGCGGGCGCAGCGCCGTGCGCAGCCGCTCGTCCTGCGCCACCGTTGGGGCGAGCAGGATCAGCGCGTCGTAACCGGGCAGCGCGCCCTTGGGATCGTCCAGCGTCACCAGATCGTCCGCCGCGATCCGCCCGTCGGAACTGTAGGCGCCGATCACGTCCGCCTCCCCCGATTGCAGCGCGTTGTACATGAAGGTGGCGGAAAAGGTGCGGGTGTCGGCGAAGCGCAGGCCGTAAGCTTCGCGCACCGCGAACCATTCGGGCCGTTCGAACCATTCGGGATCGCCGCCCATGACCAGTCGGTTCGACACCGGCGCCAGGTCGGCGATGGAGGTGACGCCCAGCGCGCCGGCGCGCGACCGCGGCATCGCAAAGGCATAGGCGTTCTCGAAGCCCAGCCGGCCGAGCACGCGTGCGCCCGAATTCGCGGCCTCCCACGCCACGATCGTGTCGTACATCGCCTGCCGCCCGGGGTTGTCCTTGCGGCCTAGTTTGTTGGTCCACAGCGTGCCGGTGTAGTCGATCGCGATGTCGATCGCGCCACTCGTCACCGCCTCGTGGATCACGGCGGATCCCAGTCCGTCGCGATAGGCGACGCGGTAGCCTGCCTGCTTCAGCCGGTCGCCGATCAGGCGCGACAGGATGTACTGTTCGCTGAACTGCTTGGCGGCGATCGTCACCGTGCGGCCGCGATTCCCGTCACCGCCGCGCAAGGGCGGACCGTAGAGCGCCCAGGCGGCGGCCGCGATGCCCAGCGCGGCAAGGCCGAACCCGGTCCATACCATCCACCGCCGGCGCGCCGCGAAGCCGCGCTCTATCGTGCCCAGCAGCGCGTCGGCCACCATGGCGAGCGCGGCGCTGGCGACGCAGCCGGCCAGCACCAGCGTCCAGTTCTGGGTCTGGAGCCCGGCGAAGATCGGATCGCCGAGGCTGGTCTGCCCGATGGTGGTCGAAAGCGTCGCCGCGCCGATGGTCCAAACCGCCGCGGTGCGGATCCCGGCCATGACGTAGGGCGCGGCCAGCGGCGCCTCCACCAGGCGCAGTTTCTGCCACGCGTTCATGCCAACGCCGTCCGCCGCCTCCAGCACGCCGGGTTCCATCTGCTCGCGCGCGGTCACCGCGTTGCGCAGGATCGGCAGCAGGGCATAAAGCGCGAGCGCCAGCAGCGCGGGCAGGAAACCCAGCGTCGGCAGACCGTCGCCGAACACCGCGCGCAGGGACAACAGGATCGGGAAGAACAGGGCCAGGAGAGCGAGGGCGGGGATCGTCTGGACCAGGCTCGCGAAGCCGAGGGCCAGGCGCGAAACGGTGGCGTTGCGGCTCGCCCACAAGGCCAGCGGCAGGGCGATGGCGATGCCCAGCGCGATGGCGGAGGATGCCAGCACGACATGCGCCGCCAGCTTGTCGCCCAGACCCGCCAGCGTGGCCCAGAAGCCGGTCATGCCTCCATCGCCGCCAGCCGGTCCGCCTGCGCGCGCGGCACCGCGACGAAGCCCTGCGCCACGTCGCCGCCCGCGCCGTTCACCAGCGCGCGCGGTTCCTCATCGGCGACGATGCACCCGCCATCCATCACCAGCACCCGGTCGGCGAGCAGCAGCGCCTCGGCCATGTCGTGCGTCACCATGACGCTGGTGAGGCCCAGATCGCGGTGCAGTTCGCGCACCCGTTCGCCCAGCTGATCGCGGGTCACCGGGTCGAGCGCGCCGAACGGTTCGTCCAGCAGCAACAGGTCGGGATCGCCCGCCAGCGCGCGTGCCACGCCGATGCGCTGGCGCTGCCCGCCCGACAGCTCGCTCGGCATACGCCCGGCGTAGCTGTCGCCCAGTTCCACCAGTTCGAGCAGTTCCGCGATGCGCGCCGCATCGATCCGCTCCCCCGCCAGGCGCGGGATGATGGCGATGTTTTCGGCCACGCTCATGTGCGGGAACAGCCCGATCGACTGGAAGACGTAGCCGATCCGCCGCCGCAGCCGGGCGGGCGGCAGGGTCGCGACATCCTCGCCCTGCAACAAGACGCGACCGCTGTCGGGTGCGACCAGCCGGTTGACCGTCTTCATCAGCGTGGATTTGCCCGAACCCGACGCACCGACCAGCGCGACGAAGGTCCCGGGCGCTATGGCGACGGTGACGTCGTCCACCGCGCGAACCGCACCGAACTGCTTCGATACGCTGTCGAAGCGCAATGCGGTGTCGGTGTTCCCCTCGGCCATGGGGTACCCGTCGCAGGCGCGCGCGCGGGGCGCAAGCGAATCAGGCGCGAACCGTCAGTCGTAGTCGCTGCCGCGCATGTCCTCGGCGAGGTCGGAGAAGCGGGTGATGCGCGGTTCGAACTTCATCCGCACCTTGCCGGTGGAACCGTGGCGCTGCTTGGCGACGATCAGTTCGGCCAGGCCGTAGACCTGCTCCATCTGCGCCGCCCACTGCGCATGCGCCTCGTGGATCGCGACATCGTCCGCCTCGGTCGGGCGCTTGGGCTCCTTCGCGGCGACGTAATAATCCTCGCGATAGACGAACCACACCATGTCGGCGTCCTGCTCGATCGAGCCCGATTCGCGCAGGTCGGACAGCATCGGGCGCTTGTCGTCGCGCTGCTCCACCGCGCGGGAAAGCTGCGACAGCGCGATCACCGGCAGTTCCAGCTCCTTCGCCAGCGTCTTCAGCCCGCGGCTGATTTCGGAAATCTCGTTCACGCGGTTGTCGCTGGCGCGCCCCGACCCCTGCAGCAGCTGGAGATAGTCGACCACGATCAGGCCGATATTGTGCTTCCTCTTCAGCCGCCGCGCGCGGGTGCGCAGCCCGGCGATGGTGAGCGCGGGGGTATCGTCGATGAACAGCGGCAGTTCGGCCAGCTTCTGGCTGGCGATGGCGAGCTTCTGGAAATCGTCGCGGCTGATCTTGCCCATGCGCAGCGCCTCGGAACTGATCTGCGCCTGCTCCGCCAGGATACGCGTGGCGAGCTGGTCCGCGCTCATTTCCAGGCTGAAGAAGGCGACGCCCGCGCCGATCGATTCCTCGATCCCGTCGCGGCGGTCGCGCAGCAGGCGGTCGGCGCAATTGAAGGCGATGTTGGTGGCGAGCGAGGTCTTGCCCATGCCGGGCCGCCCGGCGAGGATGATGAGGTCGCTGTCGTGCAGGCCGCCGACCTTCTCGTTGATGCTGGAAAGCCCGGTGGTCTTGCCCGAGATGCCGCCGCCCGCATTGATCGCGAGCTGGATCAGGCTGAGCGCCTTGGTCGTGGCGGTGGAGAACTTGCTCGCCTCGTTCGCGGTGATCGCACCTTCCGCCACGGCGTAGAGCGAGGCTTCCGCCTTCTCGATCTGCTTCATCGGCTCGACGTCCTGCGAGGTGTCGAACGCCTCCTCCACCAGCCCGCGGCCCACGCTGATGAGTTCGCGCAGCAATGCGAGGTCGTAGATCTGCTGGGCGAGGTCGCGCGCGGCGAGCAGGCCGGTGCCGTCCTGCGTCAGCTGCGCGAGATAGGTCGTGCCGCCCAGTTCCTTCAGCGCCGCGTCCCCTTCGAAATAGGGCTTCAGCGTCACCGGGCTGGCGGTCGCGTTGCGATCGAGCAGGGTCAGCACCCGCTCGAAGATGCGGGCGTGGATGTCGGCGTGGAAATGCTCGGGCCGAATCGGGGTCTGCAGGTCCTCGACCACCCGGTTGTCGATCAGCACCGCGCCCAGAAAAGCGGCCTCCGCCTCCAGATTGGCGGGCAGGGCGCGCGTGGCGGCGACATCCGCCACAGACGCGGTTTCGGGACGTTCGAGCAGGATATCTTGGGCCATGCGCCCTCTCATGCGGATGGGGCGCCCGGCTGGCAAGCGGGCCGGCCGGTGCAATTTTTTTCGCGCGTGTGGATATCGGGGATGACGCGCCACCCTCTTGCCGAGGATGCGTTTTATCTGCGATTGCGCGTGGCGACCGATCCGATGAGCCAGCACCGCATCTCCCACATCTCGCTCGACGAGGAGACCATCCTGTGGCGCAACGCCGACGTGGAGCAGGAAAGGCGCGTGGCGATGTTCGACCTGATGGAAGAAAACGTCTTCCGTCCCCTGCGCAGCGTGGAACAGGGGCATGACGGGCCCTACCGCCTGGTTTTGAGCGTCGTCGACGGGCGGCTGAAGATGGACGTCCGGTCGGAAGACGACGAACCGCTGGAGGAACTGCAACTGGGCCTTGCGCGCTTTCGCCGGCCGATCCGCGATTATTTCGCCATCTGCGACAGCTATTACCAGGCGATTCGCAAGGCGACCCCGACGGAGATCGAGACCATCGACATGGCGCGCCGGGGCGTTCACAACAATGCCGCCGAACTGCTGATGGAGCGGCTGGAGGGCAAGGTGGAAACCGATTTCGCCACCGCGCGGCGCCTGTTCACGCTGATCTGCGTCCTCCATATCAAGGGCTGAGGGGGATATGGGGCGCAAGCGGAAGGGAAGCGGTGGCTGGCGCGCGCGTATCGCGGGCGCGCTGGTGCTGGTGGCCGTCCTCGCGGCGGGCTGGTGGTGGTGGGACATGCGCCATTTCCGCCCGGCGGAGGAAACCTATCCCGATCAGGGCGCGATGGTCGCCGCGACTGACGGTCCGGTGGAGTTTCCCGTGCTGCACGCGGTCGGCGCGAAATTCGTCTATCTCCTGGCGACGTCCGGCGCGGACGGGGAAGATCCCGCCTTCGCCCGCAATGCCGCCGCCGCGCGCGCCGCGGGGTTGCAGGTGGGGGCGGTGCACCGGTTCGATCCGTGCCGGCTGGCGGACGGGCAATCGGCCAATTTCGTCACCACCGTGCCACGCGGCCAGGCGATGCTGCCGCCTGCCATCGCGCTCCTGAAAACCGGCGAGGAATGCATGCCGGCGGTCGGCGACGCGCAGGTCGAAAGCGAGCTGATGACCTTCATCAACCAGATCGAGATGCATGTCGGCAAGCCGGTGATCCTGAAGGTCTCGCCCGAATTCGAGGACCGCTACACCATTGCCGCGCGGCTCGAACGCCAGCTGTGGCTGACTCGCGACCGGTTCGAACCCGACTATGCCGGGCGCCCCTGGCTGTTGTGGAGCGCCAACGACGCACTAGCGACGCAGGCCGCCGACGAACCGCTGGAATGGGTGGTGGTACGACCCTGACGGGCGCGCTCCGGACCCGGCGACAAAGCGTGATGGTGCGCGCCGGCAAGGCCCCGCTGAACCGATCCTC
Source organism: uncultured Citromicrobium sp. (assembly GCA_964401795.1). GTDB lineage: Bacteria > Pseudomonadota > Alphaproteobacteria > Sphingomonadales > Sphingomonadaceae > Alteriqipengyuania. Next base: position 99,948 of record CAYNZQ010000003.1, on the reverse strand, counting down.
TCGCCAAGGCGCGGCTCTGGCATTAGGGCGATCCCCATGACCGAAGACGAACTCATCGCCGCCGCGCGCGACGCCGCGCGGCATGCCTATGCCCCCTATTCCAATTTCCCGGTCGGCGCGGCGCTGGCCTTTGCCGACGGCACGGTGGTGACCGGCGCGAATATCGAGAACGCGAGCTACGGCCTGGCGCTGTGCGCGGAGACGGTCGCGGTGGCGAAGGCCATGGCCGACGGCGTGCGCGGCGGGCTGGTGCGGGTGGCGGTGACCGGGCCCGGAACCGATACGATCACGCCCTGCGGGCGCTGCCGCCAGGTGCTGAACGAGCTGGCGCAGCTGGGCGGGACGGACCCCGAAATCCTCTGCGTCGGGCCGGAGCGGACGCATCGCGTCAAACTCGGCGCGCTCCTGCCCCACGCATTCGGGCCCGCCAGCCTGGTATAGAGGTCGGCCTACTGCCCAATGCGCCGCCCGTTGGGATCGTATGACTCCGTGCGCGTCACCGGCGCCGCCTTCCCGGCCGCGGCGACCAGCGCGTCCGCCTCGGCCAGCGGGTCGAAGAAGGCGTGATAGGAGGCATCGCGGCACCCCATGTTCCACGCGATCTCGCGCGTGGTCGCGGCCCGGGTCACGCGCAGGGTGCCGTAATAATCGTCGGTCCGGAAATTGTCGCATTCGGTCGCCACGGGTGCAGGGTCCGGAATGTCGGTGAGGAGGCTACTCAGCCGGGCGCGCTGATCCGGGTTCAGCTGGAGGTCGTGATGGACCAGCCGGTAGGCACCGACGGGGCCGGGCCGACCGCTCTCGTTCACCCGTTCGAACCAGTCGCCCTGTCCGTCGGGCCCGATCGCCCAGCCGCTGACCGGGCGACCCCACGAATTGGTTGCCCATTCGAGCCGGTCCCACCCGGCCGGCATGTCGCCGCCCGGGTGTGTTGCCGTCGTGGCGCAGGCGGCGAGCGAACCCGCCGCCAGCACCGCCAGCGCGGTGCGGTTCACTCCGCGCCTTCCAGCCATTCGAGCAGCGCGGCGAGGCAGTCGCGGGCCAGCAGCTTGCAGCGTTCCGGGCTCCACCCCTGGGCCGGGTCGGGCCACTCGTCATTGTCCTTGAACGGCATTTCCAGCGTCATCGCGGTCGCGCCGTACCGCTCGGCCACCTGGTTGGTGCTGATCGTCATGTTGGCGGTGCCGGGCTTGGACTTGGGATAGCCCTGCTCGGTCTGGAAATCGGGTGTGCGCCGCGCCAGCAGCCGCTGATAGCGATAGAATCGCTCTCCGCGCTCGTCGCTCCAGCTCGGGATGCCCTCGTATCCCGCCAGAAACACCGCTGCGATCGCCTCGTCCCCGTGGACGTCCATCGCGAAATCGACGCCGGTCTGGTCCATCGCCTCGCGGATCGCCAGCACTTCGGGCGATTTGTCGGCGCTCGGGCTTTCCCATTCGCGGTTGAGATTGGTGCCGATCGCGTTGGTCCGCAGATGGCCGCGGCGCGACCCGTCGGGATTGCAGTTGGGCACGATGTGGAACCGGCAATGCTTGCGCAGCGCGCGGGCCAGCGTGTCGGCGGGGTCGGTCAGGCACTCCAGCGCGCCTTCCATCCACCATTCGGCCATGCTTTCGCCCGGATGCTGGCGGGCATAGAGCCACACCTGCCTGTCGCCCTCGCCCATTTCGAGGCAGTCGAGCGGCTGCCCGTCCAGCGTCTGCCCCAGTCGGCGATAGGCGACGCCTTCGGACGCCGCGGCCTCCGCGACGAGGTCGTGGTGGCGTTCCATCGAATAGGGCGCGAAATAGGCGAACCAGGCGATCTCGCTCGCCGGGGTGTAGCGGATCGTCAGCGTGCCGCCGTCGGCATCCTTGTCGAACGTGGTGTCGGCGCGGCCCCAGAAGGCGCGATCTTCCGAGACGCAGGCGCGAAAGCCGGGCCAGCCCGGGGGATAGGCGCTGTCGTTCAGCCCGGTGATCTTCAGCTCCAGCGCGCGCCCGGCGGCGCCGGTAACGCGAAAATGGAACCATTGCGCGAAGTCGCTCTGGTTGTCCTTCTTCAGGGCGAGCACGGCGCTCGGCCCCTCAACCGATTTGATTTCTATGTTGCCGCTGTCGAACTGCGTATCGATCGCGATGTCGCTCACTCGGGTACCTCCACTGTGATAGTTTCGCCGTTATTGCCGGGAAAGCCGCGGAATATCGCGTCGGCGAGCACCTCGGCGCTTCCCGCCGGCGTCGCATAGCGCGATGCGGCGGGCGCGTCGAAATCCGCGCGGCCTTCCCACAGGACTTCGTTGGTCGCGCGGTCGCGGATCATCACTCCCAGCTGGGTCGCGATTCGCGGTCCGCCGTCGCCGCCGCCCAGATTGAGCCCGAGGCCGAGCCCCAGGCCCGATCCGTAGCTTCCGGTGCTGCCGCCGACGCCCACGCTGACCGGGCCGCGGCGTCCCCGGCTGTCGATCTGCGAGCGCTGAATGCGAACCTGCACCACCTGGTCGGCCCGTCCCCGCGCGCTCTCGGCATAGCCCATCCGTTGCAGCGCGTCGGCGACCGCGCCCAGATAGGGCGTCATGGCCAGGCCGTCCGGCGAACCGGGGGCGGCTTCCAGGAAGACCGGGCCGGTGCCGAGCCGGGCCGTGGCGGCAGGCTCCACGAAGCGGGTGACGGCCACGTCGCTGGGGCTGCCCATGGTCGCGCAGGCGCCCAATGCGAGCGGCAGCGACAGGGCGATGAGTGCGGATCGGATGCGCATGGGCGTGAAACTCCTTCTTTCCCTGCCAACGCGCCGCCCGCCCAACGGTGCCGAGCGCGTGCGTGCGGCGCGCATCCGGCTTGACTCGGTCCCGCGCGGCTTATATCGGCCCGCCTTGATTTTTGCGGCATCGCGGACCATCTGCGGTGCCGATTTCCATTCCCGGGATACAGACCATGAAGATTCGCAACAGCCTCAAGTCGCTGAAGAACCGCCATCGCGATTGCCGCGTGATCCGCCGTCGCGGCCGCACCTACGTGATCAACAAGACGGTGCGCAAGTTCAAGGCCCGCCAGGGCTGATGGCGCGCGTCCGTTCGGCGGACGCATGGCTTTCCCTACCAACGGCATGAGCGACCGGGCGGATCCTGCCGCACCGGTCGCGCCGCGCGTGGATGCGGTCGTCTTCGATGTCGGGCGGGTGCTGATCCAGTGGGATCTGCGTCACCTGTTCGCGAAACTGATCGACGATCCGCGCGAACTCGACCGGTTCCTCGGCGAAATTCTCACCGAGGAATGGCATTTCCAGCACGACGCCGGGCGCGCGCTGGACGACATGGTGCCCGAACTGCAGGCGCGCCATCCCGATCATGCCGATCTGATCCAGGCCTATCGCGACCGGTTTCTGGAAACGATCCCCGGTCCCGTCCCGGGATCGTGGGACCTGGTCGATGCGCTCGCGGCGCGCGGCGTGCCGCTTTACGCCATCACCAATTTCGGGGCCGAGTTCTGGGACCGGTTCCGCCCGACCGCGCCGGTGCTGGACCATTTTCGCGACATCGTGGTGTCGGGGCGGGAAAGGCTGGCGAAGCCCGATCCGGCGATCTTCCACCTCGCGGCGGAGCGGTTCGGCCACGCGCCTGCCCGGATGCTGTTCATAGACGACAACGCCGCCAACATCGTGGCGGCGCAGCGGCTGGGATGGCAGGGGCACCACTTTAGCGATGCCCCCGCGCTGGAACGCGATCTGCGCGCGCGGGCGCTGATCTAGCGGCGGTCAGCCTTCCTTGCAGTCGGCGATCTGCTCGGCCGTGAAATCGACCCCGTCGACGGTGAAGCGGGTGATCTCGCCCGCCTTCTTGGCGAGGTGGCGACACACATGGATCGGGCGCAGATTGCTCTTCTTGGGCGCGGCGCAGACCGTGTCGGAACAGGTCCACGCGGTGCCGCGCGCGATGATGAGGTCGTCGGGCGCCGTGGTGGCGAGTTCGGCCCGGTAATAGGGGCCGCCATCGGCCTGCGCGGGGGCCGGGGTCAGCGCGGCGCCGAACGACAGGGCGGTCCAGCCCAGGGCCAGGCCGGCCACTGCGAGGCGCGCGGGCACGGCACGGAAAGTCTTGGCAGAATGCAGCATCGAAATCGTCCTTCCTTCGTCGGTTGGAAAAATCGATGCGGTCGCATAGAGGCGCCGCGCTCGCTTTTTCCGGTTGCGGGGCGCGCGCTAATCTGAAAAGTAGCAGGTTGCAACCTAAAACTGATATTCGCTTGGGTCATCGCGCCCGCAGGCGTAGCGTCGCCGGCGCGAGAGGATGAAAATGGTCGACAAGGTACGAGAGCCGCTGCGGGAATTGAGCGCCTGCGGCCTGCCCGAGGCGCTGGAGGTGATGGGCGAACGCTGGGCGTTCATGATTCTGCGCGCCAGCTTCAACGGGCTGCATCACTTCGAGGAATTCCTGAACGAGCTCGGCATCGCGCGCAACATCCTGTCGAATCGGCTGACCAAGTTGGTGGAGAACGGTATTCTCGACCGCGAGCCGCATCCCGAAGACCGGCGGCGGATCGAATACCGCCTCACCGCGAAAGGCAAGGACCTGCTGCCCGCCATGCTCGCGCTGCGGCAATGGGGGCAGAAATACGGTTCGGAAACGATCGCGCCCGACCCCGTGCTGGTGGATGCGCGCGACCACATGCCGGTCGGCCCGATCGCCATCCTCGCGCATGACGGGCGGATGCTCGGCGGGGAAGACCTGACCATGATCGCCCGCGCCGACCTGCCCGAACATGCGCGGGCCCTGCGCGAAGGCACGCTGGAACGCGCGCCCGCCGAACCCGCCGAATAGCGGCGGTGGCAGAGGGGGGTGCCGGGCCCGATCGCACGCCAGACGGGCGCTACATCGTCGTCGACGGCGTGCTGTGGCGCGCGACGAACCCTGCGCTTCCCGAAGACCGCCGACAGGCGCTGGTGAACGATCTCATGGACGCGCGCCGCGCGGTCGGTGCGGCGAAGCGCGCGGGCGATGCCGATGCCGAGAAAACCGCCCGCGCGAAGGTGCATGCGGCCAAGGTCGGGCTGGGCGAACGCGGGCCGGTGTGGTGGGACGACGGCGCGCCCGACTACACCCGGCACCGGATCGAAAACACGCCCTACGCGGACCGTTAGGCCGCCGTCTTTCCGCCGCCATGCGATCCGGCGCGTTGCGGGATCAGCCAGACCAGCATCGCCACTGCGGCCAGCAGCACCAGCGAGGCGATCGGGCGGCTGAGCGCCAGCCCGCCCTTCGCCAGCGGCTTGTCCAGGAAATCGCCCACCGTCGCCCCCAACGGCCGCGTCAGTACGAACGCCGCCCAGAACAGCGCCACCCTGTTCGCGCGCGTCGTCAGATACAGCAGCGCAAGGACCACCAGCCCGCCGCCGAAAAGCGCCGCGCCGCCCAGATAGCCGAGCCCGCCGGTATCCGCTGCCCAGTCGCCCAGCGCGGTCCCCAGCGTCTGCGAGAAGGTGATCGTGACCCAGTAGAACGTCTCGGCCCGAGGGCTCGCGATCCGCTCGACCGAGACGGTGCCCATCGTGCGATGCCACACCAGCAGGCTGGCCAGCACCAGCGCCAGCAGCAGCGTCGCCCCGCCGGGATAGCCGATCCCGATCGACCGGGTGGCGTAATCCGCCATCGTCGTGCCGGCGGTGGTGGAGGCGATGATCGTCGCCCAGTAGAGCGCGGGGTGGAAGGAACGCGCCCGCACCTGCCAGATCACCAGCGCGACCAGCGGCACCACGAAGATCGCGGTGCTGACGAGATAGCCGAGGTCGTAGGTCATCGACAATGTATCGCCGCCGGTCTCGCCCAGCGTGGTCGCCAGGAGCTTCACGATCCAGAAGCCCAGCGTGACCGCGGGAACCTTGGACAGCGTCTGTTGCGTGATCTCTCGCTCGGTGGTCATTGCGGCTCCTCGTATTGCGCGTGGACGGCGACCTAGTGCGCGCCGCGCGAAGCGGCCATAAGCAGGCGCTTACACGCCACTATCCCAGCGAAAGCGCTTGCCCCGCATGACCAGCCGAACCCTGCCGAAGGACGCCCTCGCACCGCTCGCCATCGTGGCGGTGCAACTCGCCGCCGCGCTTTATTTCGTGATCGACGGGGTGGCCGACTGGCTGGAACTGGCGACGCGCGGCGCGCTCGCCGAGGTGCTGCTCGAATGCCTCGTTGCGCTGGCGCTGTTCCTCGCCGTGGCGCTGGGCGCGAAGGTGCTGCGCGACACGCTGCGCCGCGCCGCGCGGCAGGCGGAGGCGCTGGCGGTCGCGCGCGGCGCGATGACACAATTGCTGGAAACGCGCTTCGCCGCATGGTCGCTCTCGCCCGCGCAGGCCGACGTCGCGATCTTCGCGCTGAAAGGCTGCAGCATCGCCGAAATCGCCGCCCTGCGCGGCGCGGCCGAAGGCACCGTGCGCTCGCAGCTCAGCCAGGTCTACGCCAAGGCGGGCGTGACCAGCCAGGCGATGCTGATGGCGCTGTTCATCGAGGAACTGGTTTAGGGGACGGCGTCGATCAGGTCGGTCCTGCGTGCTGCCTCACCCCCGCACGCCCATCCGGCGATAGCTCAGCGCCTCGGCGATGTGGATGCGCCCCACCTGCTCTGCGCCGGCGAGATCGGCAATGGTGCGCGCGACGCGGAGCATGCGGGTGTAGCCGCGCGCGGACAGGCGCATTGCCTCCGCCGCCTGCATCAGCAGTTTGCGGCCCGCCTCGTCGGGCGTGGCGAAGGCTTCGAGCGCGTCGCCGTCGAGTTCGGCATTGGTTCGCGCACCGCTCGCTGCGCCGCGGGCGGTCTGGCGGCGGCGGGCCCGGGCGACGCGGGCGGCGACCTCCGCGCTGCCCTCGGCGGGTGGGGGCAGGGCAAGGTCGGCGGCGCTGACGGGATCGACTTCGACATGCAGGTCGATCCGGTCGAGCATCGGGCCCGACACCTTCCCCTGATAGTCGGCGGCGCAGCGCGGCGCGCGGCTGCAGGCGAGCGCGGCGTCGCCCAGGTGGCCGCAGCGGCACGGGTTCATCGCCGCCACCAGCTGCACCCTTGCGGGGAAGCTGACATGCGCGTTAGCGCGCGCGACATCGACCCGGCCCGTCTCCAGCGGCTGGCGCAGCGAGTCGAGAACCACGCGCTGGAATTCGGGCAGTTCGTCGAGGAACAGCACGCCCAGATGCGCGAGGCTGACCTAGCCCGGCTTCACCTTCAGCCCGCCGCCGGTCAGCGCCGCCATGCTGGCCGAATGGTGCGGCGCGCGAAACGGGCGGGTGCGGCTCATCCGCCCGCCCTCCAGCGTGCCGGCGACCGATTGGACCATGCTCACTTCCAGGGCTTCCCCGGCTGAGAGCGGCGGCAGGATGCCGGGCAAACAGCTTGCCAGCAGGCTCTTGCCTGCGCCCGGTGGGCCGACCATCAGGAGGTTGTGGCCGCCCGCCGCGGCGATCTCCAGCGCGCGGCGAGCGGTTTCCTGGCCTTTCACCCGTTTCAGGTCCGGCCCCGGCTCGGCCTCCTCGACGTGGCCCGGTTCGGGATCGGGCAGGCGCGCGGTGCCTTTCAGGTGGTTGAGCAGGGATACGAGGTCGGGCGCGGCGACCACCGGAACCCCGCTGGCCCAGCGCGCCTCCGCCCCTTGCGCGGCGGGGCAGATCAGCCCGCACTCCGCCTCGCTTGCATGGAGCGCGGCAAGCAGGACGCCGGGGCTGGGCACGACGCGCCCGTCCAATGCGAGTTCGCCTACCGCGACGAAATCGGCCAGCTGCTCGGCATCGGTCACGCCCATCGCGGCTAGCAGCGCCAGCGCGATCGGCAGGTCGTAATGGCTGCCTTCCTTGGGCAGGTCGGCGGGCGAGAGGTTGATCGTGATCCGCTTGGGCGGCAGCGCGAGGCCCATCGCGGACAGCGCGGCCTGCACCCGCTCGCGGCTTTCGCCCACCGCCTTGTCCGGCAGGCCGACCACGGCGAAGCGCGGCAGGCCCGGCGCCACCTGGCACTGCACCTCCACCGCGCGCGCTTCCAGGCCCAGATAGGCCACCGTCCGAACCAGTGCGACCACGCCGAATTCCCCCCTCGAAGGCGCGACGATGGCGCAGCGCGGCGACCCTGTCGAGCCTTTGCGGCAAGGGATGGTTAGCGCGCCGCGAACCATAGCGATTTAGTCCGCGGTAAGCCTTTCGGTTGGGGGCATGGCAAGGTGGCGCGGGCGAGAAGCGCGACCATGCGCTCGCTCCTTCTATTCCTCTCCGTGTTGTGCGCGTCGGCGCCGCTGGCGGCGCAGGACCGCTACGTCACCCGCGTGACCTGGGTGGAGGAGTGGGTCGAGGTGGAGGGCGCGGCCGATGGGCATGCGTATGGGCAACCGGAGGCGACTCTGCCCCAAGAGGCGCAGACCGCGGACCGGGCGCTCGCCTTTCGCCGCTCGAACATCCCCACCGCGATCGCCGCCTTCGGCCCGTTCCGTGTGCTCGGCCCGCGGCGCGCGGCGCTGGTCGGGGTGACGGGGCTGCACAGCCCGGCGCAGTTCGCGGCGATGCTGCGCGCCTTTCCCGATATCGCGACGCTGGAGCTGATCGAGTGCCCGGGGACCGAGGACGACCGCGCCAATCTGGCACTGGGGCGGATGATTCGCGCGCACGGCCTCGCCACGCATGTCCCGCGGGGCGGATCGGTGCGGTCGGGCGCGGTCGAGCTGCTGCTGGCGGGCGTGCGGCGCGAGGTGGAGGACGGCGCGCAGTTCGCGGTCCATTCCTGGCGCGACGACAGCGGGCTGGAGCCGACCGATTACGCCCCTACTGCCCCCGAAAACCGCGCCTACCTGCAGTATTACACCGATATGGGTATGGACGAGGGGGCCGCGCGCGCCTTCTACGACCTCACCAATTCGGTGCCGTATGACGGGGCGCTATGGCTGGATGCGCGGGCCATGCGCCCCTGGCTCGCCGCGATGGGGAGTGCGGGCACCGGGGACGCGCCGACGGTGGATGTTTCGCCCGCCGCGCCGCGCATCGCCTATCTTGACTTGAACCACAGCGGGCTTTAAGTGCGCGCCCTGTATGGCGGTCGCCTTCCCGGGCGGCCCCTTTTTGTTTTACCGGCGCGGCCTTCGCCTCGCCATCGAACTTTTTAAGGACGATCCGATGAAGCGGACATTCCAGCCCAGCAATCTCGTACGCGCCCGTCGCCACGGGTTCTTCGCCCGCAAGGCGACCGTCGGCGGCCGCAAGGTCCTGCGCGCGCGCCGCGCCCGCGGTCGCAAGAAGCTCTCTGCGTAATTGTTTTCGCTGGCCCCTCCGGGCCTGCGATATCCTCGCTCATGCGACCTGAAGGTCGCGTCGCTGCGGGCGGCCGGTCGGCCTTGCGGGCTCCCTTGTGGGAGCCCGTTGTCGTTCCTGTCATCGAGGTTCGGAAGAGTCCGAGGCCGCAGGCCTCGCAAGCGCGACCGCGCGCCGCGGCCTATGCCGCGAAAGCCAAGGCGGGCGGATGCCCGCAGCCCGGCGATTGAGGGCGTCGAACTAAAGACTCGGGCAGCCACGAGGTTCTCGGTACTATCCGCGCACATGACCGAATCCCTTTCCACCATCCGCAAGCGCGCCGATTTCCTCGCCGCGAATCGCGGCATCCGGGTCGCGCGGCCCGGTTTCGTGCTGCTGGCGCGGCCCAATGCGGGCGCGGGCAAGCGCTTCGGGATCACCGTCACCAAGAAGATCGGCAATGCCGTGGTCCGCAACCGGATGAAGCGGCGCTTTCGCGAATTGCTGCGCGCGGCCCTGCCGGCAGAGGGGTTGGCCGATCACGACCACGTGCTGATCGGGCGCGAGGGCGGGGTGGAGCGCGACTTCGCCAGCCTGCGCGAGGAATTGTCCGCCGCACTGGCGCGCGCCGCCGCGGGGAAGGGCGATCCGCCGCGCCGCCGCCGGGGGGCGAATGCGCGCCGGCAGCCGCAAAAGGCGCACGGCCGGGGACGCCAGCCATGAAGCGCGTGCTGATCTGGATCGCACGTGGCTGGCAGCTCGGCCCGTCGGCAATCCTGCCTCCTTCCTGCCGCTACTCGCCCAGCTGCTCGCAATACGCGATCGAGGCGGTCGAGAAACACGGGGCAATCAGGGGTGGATGGCTGGCGACGAAGCGTATACTGCGCTGCCATCCATGGGGCGGGCACGGCTATGATCCGGTGCCCTGAGCGCCCTGTACAGGCCTGATATTACCGATCGGACGGGATCGACGTTTTGGAAAACTCACGCAATATCATCTTCGCCGTCCTGGCGTGCGCGCTGATCATCTTCGGATGGGACGCCGCGATGAATTATTACTATCCGCAGCCCGACGCGGGCGAGACCAATCGCGCCGACACCCCGGCAGAGCGGCTGGAGCAGGAAACCGGGAACGTGCCCAGCGCCCCCGGCGTGCCCGCGACCGAGAGCGCGGACAAGCAGGTCGATCTCGCCACCGCGCTGTCGAGCGCGCAGCGCGTGCGGATCGACGCGCCGCGCGTGGCGGGCTCCATCAACCTGGTCGGCGCGCGGATCGACGATGTCGAGCTGAAGGATCACCGCGAGACGGTGGAAAAGAACAGCGGCCCGGTGCAGCTGTTCGCACCCGAAGGCACCGCGACGCAGCAATACGCGCAATTCGGCTGGATCGGCAGCGGGGTGAGGCTGCCCGACGCGCAGACCCGCTGGCAGGCCGACGGCGACGTGCTGACGCAGGCGAAGCCGGTCACGCTGAGCTGGAACAATGGCGGGGGGCAGACCTTCCGCATCCGTTTCACCATCGACGACAATTACATGATCACCGCGAAGCAGACGGTGGCCAACACCGGCGGCGGGCCGATCGTGGCGCGGCCTTTCGCGACCATCACCCGCACGTCCAAGACCGCGAGCAAGGATACCTGGATTTCCCATTCCGGGCCCATCGGCACCTTCTCCGATTCGGTCGAATACGATCCCAATTACGGCGACCTGGTGGAAGACGGGCCGTTCAAGCCGGAGGGGCAGGTCGACTGGATCGGCTTCACCGACATCTACTGGCTTGGCGCGCTGGTGCCGCAGGCCGACGCGCAGCCCGATTCGGGTTTCCGCTCGCTCGGCAACGACCTGTTCCGCGCCGACCTGATCTACAAGCCCGAGACGATCGCGCCCGGCACGCAGGTCAGCCGGACCACGCGCCTGTTCGCGGGCGCCAAGGACTCGACCATCCTCGACGCCTATCAGGACGCGGGCATCCCGCAGTTCGGCCTGGCGGTCGACTGGGGCTGGTTCCGCTGGTTCGAGAAACCGATGCTGTGGCTGCTGCGCCAGCTGTTCTCCATCGCCGGCAATTTCGGCGTCGCCATCATCCTGCTGACGGTGATCGTGCGCGGGATCATGTTCCCGGTGGCGCAGAAAGGCTTCGCCAGCATGGCGAGCATGAAGGCGATCCAGCCCAAGATGAAGGCGCTGCAGGAACGCTACAAGGACGACAAGGTCAAGCAGCAGGAGGAGATCCAGAAGCTGTTCAAGGCCGAAGGCGTCAATCCGCTCGCCGGCTGTCTGCCGATGCTGCTGCAGGTTCCGGTGTTCTTCGCGCTCTACAAGGTGCTGATCCTGGCGATCGAGATGCGCCACCAGCCCTTCATCCTGTGGATCAAGGACCTGTCGGCGCCCGATCCGGCCCATGTGCTGAACCTGTTCGGCCTCATCGACTTCAGCCCGCCGGGCTTCCTCGCGATCGGGCCGCTCGCATTGCTGCTGGGCTTTACCATGTGGGCGACGTTCAAGCTCAACCCGGCGGCGATGGACCCGACGCAGCGGCAGATCTTCAACATCATGCCGTGGATCATGATGTTCGTCATGGCGCCCTTCGCGGCCGGCCTTCTGCTGTACTGGAACACCTCCAACATCCTGACCCTGCTCCAGCAGCGGTACCTCTATTCCAAGCACCCGCAATTGCGGGCGCAGGCGGACGAGGATCGCAAGGCCAAGGAAGCGGGCAAGGACAAGGCGAAGGCGTGATGGCCGTCCCCTTCCCTTTCCCGACCGGCACGGACGCGGGCGCGCGATGACCATGGACCAGACCGAAGGGGCCGAGGAAGCCGCGGCCCGCCTGCGCGCGCTGGAGCGCGAGGCGCAGAAGCTGTTTTCCGGCCGGGTGGAATTCCTGCTGTCGGCGCCGCAGCTCAAGTTCCTGCCCGAACCGACCGTGCCCGAAATCGCCTTTTGCGGCCGGTCGAACGTGGGCAAGAGCTCGCTGCTGAACGCGCTGACCGGGCGCCGGGCGATCGCGCGCACCTCGGTCACGCCGGGCCGCACGCAGGAACTCAATTTCTTCGAGGTCGGCGATCCGACGCGGTTCCGGCTGGTCGACATGCCCGGCTACGGCTTCGCCAAGGCGCCGGTCGCGGTGGTGGAGAAGTGGCGCCAGCTGGTCCGCACCTTCCTGCGCGGGCGGCAGGTGCTCCATCGCACCCTGGTGCTGGTCGACAGCCGCCACGGGCTGAAGGACGTGGACCGCGAGATGATGACCATGCTGGACGAGACCGCGGTCGGTTATCGCGTGGTCCTGACCAAGACGGACAAGATCAAGGCGAGCGAGCTCGACGCGGTCGCCGCGCGGGTGGAGGACGAGATCCGCCGCCGGCCCGCGGCGCATCCCGAACTGCATCGCACCAGCGCGGAAAAAGGGATGGGCATCCCCGAACTGCGCGCCGCCGTGCTGGCGGACGCGCTGGGCGGCTAGGCCGGGCTGTTCGCCACGGCGCCGCCCGTCAACGGGGGCGCAAGGGGGCGCGTTTTCCTACTCGGCGCGATCCTGCCACAGGCTGGCGGATGACCACCGACGCCCCATTCGCCGACATCCGGTTTGCCGACAGCGAACTCGCCGAAGCGCAGCTTGCCGAGGCGCACCGCATCCTGCGCGCCTATCGCCGCTATCTGCGTGGTGAGACGCGAACCGCTTTCGACGGCCAGGACACTGTTCCATGCGTTCCATCCGTTCAGCCTCGACACCGCCGGGATGAACGCCTACCTCCCGAGCGAACGGCGCAAGGTGGAGCCCGCATGAAGCTTATAATAGGCAACAAGAACTATTCGAGCTGGAGCTTGCGCGGCTGGCTCGCCGCCAGGCAATCGGGCCTCGCGTTCGAGGAAATCATGGTCCCCATGCACGGGGAGGAATGGGAAGCGCGCAAGGACGACGGCGAATTCCAGCCGTCCAGCGGCAAGGTCCCGATCCTGTGGGACGGCGAAACCGTGGTGTGGGACAGTCTCGCGATCCTGGAATACCTCGCCGACAAGGTCGGGCGCGAACGCTTCTGGCCCCGGGACGACGCGGCGCGCGGCATGGCCCGGTCGATGGTCGCGGAAATGCACAGCTCCTACGCCGCCCTGCGCGCCGAATGCCCCATGAACGTGCGGCGTCGGGTGGAAAAGGCGCAGATCAGCGACGCCGCCCGTTCCGACGTGGTGCGCATCCTGGGCCTGTGGGCGGAGGCGCGGGCGCGTTTCGGCCGGGGCGGCCCGTTCCTGTTCGGCACCTTCGGCGCAGCGGATATCGTCTATGCGCCGGTCGTCAGCCGTTTCCTTACCTACGGATTCGGCGTACCGGGCTTCGCACAGAGTTACATGCAGGCGATATGGGAACACGAGTGGTTGCAGCAGTGGATAGCCGCGTCCGAGGACGAGGAATGGGTCATCGAGCAATACGAAAGCGTGCCGGCCGCCTAATCGGCGCGGTGCTGGCGTTCGTCGCGCTGGCGCTGCCGCTGCCCGCGGGAGCGTGGGGCTGGTACGGCCACCAAACGATCGCGGACATCGCGCTTGCCAACGTGCAGCCCGCGACCCGCGCGAAGATCGCCCGGCTGTTCGCGGCGGAGCCGCTGATCGGCACGCCCGATTGCAAGCTGTCCGATATCGACGACGCCGCGACCTGGCCCGACTGCATCCGCGGCGACCGCGACCGCTGGGGCCATACCGGCGCATGGCACTACCGCACCGCGCCGATCTGCGAAGCGTACGATCCCAGGAAGGACTGCCCCGGCGGCAATTGCGTCACCGCCCAGATAGAGCGCAATTTGCGCGTGCTGTCGGACGAAAGCCTGCCCGACAACGTGCGGCTGGAAGCGCTCGCCTTCGTCGTCCACTTCACCGGCGACGTGCACATGCCGCTCCATTCGGGCGACAGGGACGACCGCGGCGGCAACGACCGGCGGGTCGCTTACGGCATCATCCCGGGCAAGAACCTGCACTCGATCTGGGACACCGCGCTGGCCGAGCGCGCGATCAGTTCCGCGCAGCCGCCGCTGGTGCGTCGGTACACGCCGGCCGAGCGCGCCGAACTGACCGGCGGCACGCCCGACGACTGGGGCCGCGAAAGCTGGCAGATCGCACGCGAGATCGCCTATCCCGACGCCTTCGACCGGGCGGCGTGCGATGGCGATCTGCCCAAAGACGGCGCGCTGACGCAGGAGGACATCGTCCACGCCATCCCCGTGGTGCAGCGCCGGGTGGAGCAGGCGGGCCTGCGCCTCGCCGCGGAGCTCGACGCCGCCTTCGCGCCGGGCCGGATCGAGGAGGCGCCCCGCGCAAGGTAGGCGGGGAGCTAGCGGGCGCGCTTCGCCGGGTAGGGGGTGCCGTCCTTGTGGAAATAGCCTTCGCCCGAGAACACCATGTCGATGTCGGGGTAGTCCCCGCGGTCGGCGTTGCGGTCGCCCGCGCTGATCGCCACGAACACGCAAGGGGCGCTGGTACGGTTCTGCAGGTGGTGGCCGTTACGCGCCCCGGCGGGCCACGCGGCGATGTCGCCGGGGCGCATGATCGTCTCGCCATCGTCCTCGACCAGGACCGCCTCGCCTTCGAGCATGACCAGCAGCTCGTCCTCCTCGGCATGCCAGTGGCGCTGGCTCGACCATGCGCCGGGCTCCAGCACAACGTGGCTTGCTCCCATGCGGGTGAGGCCGCTGGCGGGCGCGAGGCGGCGATAGTGCCGGCCTCGCACCGGTTCGTCGAAGGGCGACGGGTAGCCGGTGGCGTTGGTCTGCGCGATGACGTCGAGATCGAGACGGGGCATGGACGGCTCCTGCGGCTGGCAAGCGGACGGTGGCTGGTCTAATGCGAGCGCCATGGGAAGAGCCATAGAAATCGCGCAGCGGTTGATCGCCGCCGAGAGCGTCACCCCGGCGACCGGCGAAGTGTTCGACGTGCTGGATGCGGAACTGGCGCCGCTCGGCTTCGAAGTGCATCGCTTCACGCGGGGGCACGGCGCGCCGGACAGCGACGAGGCGGCGGTAGAGAACCTGTTCGCGATCCGCCGCGGGCCGGAGGGTTCGCGCCATTTCGCCTTCGCCGGGCATCTCGACGTGGTCCCGCCGGGCGAGGGCTGGGCGAGCGGCGCGTTCGAGCCGGAAATCCGCCCGAGCCCGGGGGGCGACCTGCTCTACGGTCGCGGCGCGGTCGATATGAAGGGCGCGATCGCCTGCATGGTCGATGCGGTCGCGAACGTGCCCGCCGATGCCGGGACGATCAGCTTCATCATCACCGGGGACGAGGAAGGCCCCGCGCTTCACGGCACCCGCGCGCTGATCGACTGGATGGACGCGGCGGGCGAGCGGCCCGATCTGTGCCTCGTCGGCGAGCCGACCAGCGTCAACCGGCTGGGCGACATGATGAAGATCGGGCGGCGCGGATCCATCAACATCTGGCTGGAGGCGGACGGGACGCAGGGCCACGTCGCCTACCCGCACCTCGCCGACAATCCGATCCCGCGCATGGTCGCGATGCTGACGGAGCTCGATGCGCTGGTGCTGGACGAAGGCACCGACTGGTTCCAGCCGAGCAATCTGGAAATCACCGAGCTCGAAGTCGGCAACCACGCCCACAACGTGATCCCCGCGCTGGCCAGGGCGCGCATCTCGATCCGGTTCAACGATACGCATACCGGCGCCGAGCTGGCGGCGCGCGTCACCGAGATCGCCGAACGGCACGGAGGCCGGGCGTGTCCCGTCATCTCGGGCGAGCCGTTCCTGACCCCGCCGGGCGACTTCTCCGCTATGATCGCACGTGCGGTGGAGGCGGAGACGGGCGTGGTGCCCGAAGCTTCCACCAGTGGCGGCACGTCGGATGCGCGGTTCCTGCGCGCGGTGTGCCCGGTAATCGAATTCGGCCTCGTCAACGCGACCATGCACAAACGCGACGAGGCGGTGGCCATTGCCGATCTCGATACGCTAAGCCGTATCTACGCCCGCGTGGCGACCGCCGCTCTGGCGGACAGGGGAGAATAGGTTTGCTCGCAAAATGGTTCGCCATCCCGCTGTGGCAGCGCGTGATCGCGGCGCTGGTGCTCGGCATCGTCACCGGCCTCGTGTGGGGGCCGGGGGCCGAAAGCATCAAGATCGTGGGCGACGTGTTCATCGCCTTCATCAAGATGCTGGTCGTGCCGCTGATCTTCTTCAGCCTCGTCTCCGGCGTGGCGGCGATCGGCGATCTTCGGAAACTGGGCGCGGTCGGCGGGCGCGCGCTGCTGCTGTTCGTGGTGACGGGCCAGATCGCGGTGTGGCTCGGGCTGCTGCTCGGCACGGTCATCCAGCCCGGCGTCGGGGTCGATACCGCGGGGCTGGACCTTGGGCCCACGCCCGCGCCGAACGAGACGACCTGGCGCGAGATGATCCTCGGCATCGTCCCGCAAAGCCCGGTGCAGGTGATGGCGGACGTCAACGTGCTGCCGCTGATCGTCTTCAGCCTGCTGATCGGCGTCGGCATCCTGATGTCGCAGGAGGAAGGCACGCCGGTCCAGAAGATCTTCGATTCGGGCGCGGTGGTGATGCAGAACGTCACCATGGTGGTGATGGAGCTCACTCCGTTCGGCGTCTACGCGCTGATGGCGTGGGTCGCGGGCACGCTGGGGTTCGACGCGCTCATCGCGCTCGGCAAGCTGGTCGGCCTCAACTATCTCGGCTGCCTGCTCATCATCGGCCTCATGTATTCGGCGATGATCAGGTTCATGGCGAAGCTGTCGCCGGTCGATTTCTTCCGCGGGATCGTGGACGCGATGGCGGTCAGCTATTCCACCGCCAGTTCCAACGCGACGCTGCCGGTGACGCTGCGCTGTGCGGAGCGCAATCTCGGTGTGTCGAACTCGGTCGCCAGCTTCGTGATCGCGCTGGGCGCCACGATCAACATGAACGGCACGGCGATGTATCTGGGCCTAGCGACGCTGTTCGGCGCGCAGGTGTTCGGCGTCGACCTGACCTGGGGCCAGTATTTCCTGATCTCGATCCTCGCGACGCTGGGCGCGGTCGGCGCGGCGGGGATACCGGGCGCAGGCCTCATCATGATGGCGCTGGTCTTCGGCGCGGTAGGCGTACCGCTCGAAACGATCGCCTTCGTCGCGGGCGTGGACCGGATCATGGACATGATGCGCACCACCACGAACGTCAGCGGCGACGCGGCGGTGGCGGTCACGGTCGCCAACATGACGGGCGAGCTCGACCGGACCGAGCTGACTTCCGCCGACGATGTCTAGCGCGCGCGGCGCCATGCTGGTGGCGGTCGCGTTCGCCGGGCTCGCGGGGTGCGGGCAGGGCGAGGGCGCGTCCGCCTGTGCCGGCCCCGTGCTGACCGCGCCCGAAGGCCGCGCCGGCGCCACCGTCGCGCAGCTGATGGCGCATTCCGCGGCGATGGGAATGACCCCGCAGGAGGCCGAGACGCTGATCTACCTCGAGGGTCTCAACCCGCAGGCCACGCTGAAACCGGGCGAAACCGTCTGCCTCGACGGCAAGCCCGATGCATGATGAAACGAAGGGGCCCGCCGGGCCCCATGGAGTAAAGACGATGACCCTCTCCTGCCTGTGCGGCGCCGTAACGCTGGCGGTTCGCGAGCGCCCCGCCTTCATCCACGAATGCAATTGCACGCTGTGCCGCAAATCGGGCGCCCGGTGGAGCTATGTCGATCCGGCCACGGTCGAGATCGCGGGCGCGACCACCGGCTATCGCCGCGACGACAAGGCGACACCGGCGGCGGAGACGCATTCCTGCGCGACCTGCGGGGCGACCACGCATTTCGTCCTTACGGAGGCGGTGGTGGCCGAGCACGGCAACACCATGATGGGCATCAACATGCAGCTGGCCGAACACGCCGACCTCGCCGGGATGGAGCTGCGTTTCCCCGATGGCGCCGCATGGTCGGGCGCCGGGGAATTCGGCTTCGTGCGCGATCCGGTGGCGCTCTAGCGCCCCTTCGGCTTCTCCAGCACCTTGCCGCGATAGCTGCACAGGTCCGCGACCGTGCAGCGCCAGCACTCGGGCGTGCGCGCCTTGCAGGTGTAGCGGCCGTGCAGGATCAGCCAGTGATGCGCGCCGAGGCGGAAGGGGGCGGGCACCCGCTTCTCCAGCTTGGCCTCGACCTGTTCGGGCGTCTTGCCCTTGGCAAGGCCGGTGCGGTTGCCGACGCGCAGGATGTGCGTGTCGACCGCGAAGGTTTCCTGCCCGAACCAGCAATTGAGGACGACATTGGCGGTCTTGCGCCCGACGCCGGGCAGGCGGACCAGATCCTCGCGCGTGTCGGGCACCGCGCCTCCATATTCGTCGACCAGCATCTGCGAGAGCGCGATGACGTTCTTCGCCTTGGAGTTGAACAGCCCGATCGTCTTGATGTGGTCCTTCAACCCTTCCTCGCCCAGATCGAGCATCTGTTGCGGGGTTTCCACATTCGCGAACAGCGCCCGCGTCGCCTTGTTCACGCCGACATCGGTTGCCTGCGCCGACAGCGCGACCGCGACGACCAGCTGGTAGGCATTGCCGTATTCCAGCTCGGTCTCGGGCGCAGGGTTGTCTTCCGCCAGGCGGCGAAAGAATTCGAAGATCTGGTCCTTGGTCAAAGGTTCGAAAGCCCCAGCACGTCCTGCATGGTGTAGCGGCCCGGCGCGCGCCCGATCAGCCATGCCGCGCCCTTTACCGCGCCGCGGGCGAAGATGGCGCGGTTCTCTGCGCTGTGCGACAGGGTCAGGCGTTCCTGTTCGCCCGCCAGGATGACGCTGTGTTCGCCCGCGACGGTCCCGCCGCGCAGGCTCGCGAAGCCGATCGCCCCGTCGGCGCGCGGCCCGGTATGGCCGTCCCGCCCGCTTTCGGTATGGGCGGCAAGGTCGATCCCGCGCCCGGCCGCCGCGGCCTCGCCCAGCAGTTTCGCCGTACCGCTCGGCGCGTCGACCTTCATGCGGTGATGCATCTCGACGATCTCGATGTCCCAGTCCGGGCCGAGCCGCGACGCGGCCTCCTGCACCAGGTGCGCGAGCAGCGTCACGCCGAGCGAGGTGTTGCCAGTCTGCAGCACCGGGACCGCGCGGGCGGCATTGTCGATCGCGAGATGGTGCTGGTCCTCCAGACCGGTGGTGCCGACCAGGATCGGGATGCCCGCGCCGATCGCGGCGTGAAGGTTCCCCTCCAGCGCGGCCGGGGCGCTGAAATCCACCAGCGCGTCGCTGCGGTCGGCCAGGGCCGCCACGTCGCCGCCGCGGTCGATTCCGCCCGCCAGCCGGTGATCCATTTGGGCAACCACGGTCGCGAGCGTTTCGCCCATGCGCCCTTCGCTGCCGATGATTCCGATCCGCGCCATTGCGTCTCCCTCCGATCGCGTCTCTCATGTTCGCCATGGCAGACATTGGCAACATCGTCATCCTGACCGGGGCGGGGATTTCCGCCGAGAGCGGCCTGCGGACCTTCCGCGCCGATGACGGGTTATGGGAGGATCACCGGGTGGAGGATATCGCCACGCCGGAGGCGTTCGCGCGCGATGCCGCGCTGGTGCAGCGCTTCTACGACGCGCGGCGCGCGCAGATTCTTGCGGCGCGGCCCAACCCGGCGCACGCGGCACTCGCCCGGCTGGACCGCGAATGGCGCGGCGAACTGCTGATCGTGACGCAGAATATCGACGATCTGCACGAACGCGCGGGCGCGGCGCGCGTGCTGCACATGCATGGCGAGGGATTGTCGGCGTGGTGCACGGCCTGCGAAGCGCGCCACCGCTGGACCGGATCGCTCGACCACGCGCCCCCCTGTCCGGCGTGCGGGGCGCAAGGGTACCTGCGACCCGACATCGTGTGGTTCGGCGAGATGCCTTACCGGATGGCGGACATATTTGCCGCGCTGGCACGGGCCGACCTGTTCGTCTCGATCGGTACCTCAGGCGCGGTCTATCCCGCCGCCGGCTTCGTGCAGGAGGCGGCGGCGCATGGCGCGGCCACGCTGGAACTCAATCTGGACCGCAGCCAGGGCTCGCACTGGTTCGACGAGACGCGGCTCGGCAGCGCCAGCGAACTGGTGCCGGCCTGGGTCGCACAGATGCTGGCCGGTTAGGGCATCATCAGCGCGCGCACGAACGGGATCAGCCCGGTCTGGCGCTGGCGCTTCATCCGTTCGGCATCCAGAATCTCGCGCACCTTGGCGAAACAGGCGTCTACATCGTCGTTGATGACGACATAGTCGTAGGCGTCCCAGTGGCTGATCTCGGCCCGGGCGCGCTCCATCCGCGCGTCGATCACCTCGTCCGCATCGGTCGCGCGCGATTCCAGCCGCCGGCGCAATTCGTCGATGCTGGGCGGCAGGATGAACACGCGCACCACGTCCTGCTGGTCCTTCTGGAACAGCTGCTGTGTGCCCTGCCAGTCGATGTCGAACAGGAAGTCCTGCCCTTCCTTCAGCGCGTTGCGGATATGCCCCTTGGGCGTGCCGTAGCGATGGCCGAAGACATGCGCCCATTCGTAGAAATCGTCTTCCTCCACCATCGCGTCGAACGCGGCATCGGTGACGAAGTGATAATGGACCGCGTCGATCTCGCCCTCGCGCGGGGGGCGGGTGGTGACGCTGACTGACAGCTTGATCTCGTCGTCGGCGGCCAGGAGCATGCGCGAGATGGTGGTTTTCCCCGCGCCGCTGGGCGAGGAGAGGATGAACATCAGGCCGCGGCGCTGCAGGGTATCGGGGTCGGTGTGGTCCATGCGCGCCAATGCGCCCAAGCGCGCCCGCAAATCAACCCCGCGCGGTCGGGGAATGCCGCCGGTAGTCCTCGCTCGCCTGTTTCAGCAGTTCGCGGTCGCCCTTGTTGCGGGCCTTGCGCGCCCGGCGCCGGTCGAACAGCGTCTTGGCCAGCATGCCGCCGCCCACCACCAGCGCGCCGGGGAGCGAGCGGGTCGCGATCTTCGCCACCGCCACGCTGGCAAGCGTCGCGGTGAGCGAGCGGTTGTCCACGATGTCGCGCGCCGTCTCGCGGCCGTAGCGGCCCGACAGGAAACCCTTCTGGACCGCGTTCTTGAGGACGCGGCTGCCCGCGCGCATCGCGATGTCGGCCATGATGAGATTGGTCGCGGGGTTGGGCGTCGGGCCCGGCACTTCTTCCGGTGCGCTAGGCGTCATGCGGCGGGTCTTCGCCACCGCGTTCCGGCCCATCTGTTCCACGTGTTTTACCATGCCTGCCCCCGCATTGACGCGGCACCGGGCGCCGCGTGGCTATTTCTTGCGGCCGAAATCGACCGTGACGACGTTGGAGCCGTCCTCGCTTTCGGTAACGGCCGGGTGCGGGCCCTGTTCCGCGCCGTCATTGCCCGCTTCCTCGTGCGGTTCGGGCTCGATGTCCTCGACCGCGGCCTGGAACTGCAGCCCGAAATCGACCGCCGGATCGACGAAGGCGGTGATCGCGGCAAAGGGAATCTCGAGCTGGGCGGGCACCTGGTTGAAGCTGAGCCCGACCCCGAAGCCCGCATCGGTCACCTTCAGATCCCAGAACTTGTTCTGGAGGACGATGGTCATTTCGTCGGGGAAGCGTTCGCGCAGGGATTTGGGCACGCTGACGCCCGGCGCGCCGGTCTTGAACGTGATGTAGAAATGGTGCGTGCCGGGCAGTTCCCCGCCCGATGCGACCACTTCGCGCAGGACGCGGCCGACCACCGCGCGCAGCGCATCCTGCACGATTTCGTCGTAGGGGATCAGGCTGTCGGGCGTCTCGTCGCTCATGCGCGAATACCTGAAGCCGCGCGTGCGCGGGGTCAAGCGCAGATTGCTTGCGCCCGCGTCCGCCGCGCGATAGCGGCACTGGTCATGCGCACCGGCACCATCGAACGCAACACCGCGGAAACCAGGATCGCGATCCATGTCGATCTCGACGGGACCGGCACCTACCGGGTGTCGACCGGCATCGGCTTTCTCGATCACATGGTCGAACAGTTCGCGAAGCACTCGCTGATCGACGTGACGATGGAGGTCGATGGTGACCTGCACGTGGACCAGCATCACACGACCGAAGACAGCGCCATTGCGCTGGGCCAGGCGCTGGCGCAGGCGCTGGGCGACAAGGCGGGGATCGGCCGTTACGGCCATGCCTATTCGCCGATGGACGAGACGCTGGCGCGCGTCGCGCTCGACATATCGGGGCGCCCCTATCTGGTCTGGAACGCGCGCTTCACCCAGGAAAAGCTGGGCGAGTGGGACACCGAATTGATCGAGCACTGGTTCCATTCGGTCGCGCAGGCCTGCGGCATCACGCTGCATTGCGAGGTGCTGCACGGCACCAACAACCACCATATCTGCGAGGCGCTGTACAAGGGCTTCGCCCGCGCGATGCGTACCGCGGTGGAGATCGACCCGCGCAAGGGCGGCGCCATCCCCAGCACCAAGGGGCAGCTAGGTGGGTAAGCTTGTTCGTGTGCGCACGCCCATCCGGGCGCGCGATGTCCTCGCTCATGCGATCGAAGATCGCGTCGCTGCGGGCGGGCTTGCAGGTGTGCTTCGCACGTCTGCGCCTTCGGCTTTGACTCCGCCCTTGCGGTCGCTGCGCGACCGGGAGCTGGGCGCGTGAGCGAGCAAACTGCGCTGATCGACTACGGCGCCGGCAATTTGCACTCGGTCGAGAACGCGCTGCGCACGGTCGGCGCGCAGATCCGCGTCACCGACGATCCCGACCTCGTCCTGAAGGCGGACCGCGTCGTCCTGCCCGGCGTCGGCTCCTTCGCCGCGTGCGCGCAGGGGCTGCGCAGCGTCGCGGGCATGGTCGAGGCGCTCGACCAGCGGGTGCGGCGCGATGGCGTGCCTTTCCTCGGCATCTGTGTCGGCATGCAATTGCTCGCGACCCGCGGGCTGGAACATGGCGAGACGCCCGGCCTCAACTGGATCGCTGGGACGGTGAAGCGGCTGGAGGCGCCCGACCCGACGGTCAAGGTCCCGCACATGGGCTGGAACGACGTCGAACCCATGCCCCATGCGGGCGCGGCCGAGCTGATCGTGCCGGGGGAGGCCTATTTCCTCCATTCCTACGCCTTCCACGTCGGCCACGGGCGCGATGTGGCCGCGATGACCGATCATGGCGGCGGCGTGGTCGCCGCGGTTGCGCGCGAGAACATGCTGGGTGTGCAGTTTCACCCGGAAAAAAGCCAGAAATACGGCCTGGCTCTGCTCGAAAGGTTCCTCGAATGGCGGCCCTGATCATCGTCGTTCCCGCGCAGGCGGGAATCCAGCTTGCGACGCCGGTGGTCCCGCACTGGATCCCTGCCTACGCGGGGATGGCGAATAGCGAAGGGCAAGCGGCATGATCGTTTTCCCCGCCATCGATCTCAAGGCCGGCGAGGTCGTGCGACTGGCCGAAGGCGACATGGACCGCGCCACCGTCTACGGCGACGATCCCGCCGCGCAGGCGATGCTGTTCGCCGATGCGGGGGCGCAGCATCTCCACGTGGTCGATCTCGACGGCGCTTTCGCGGGCGAGAGCCGCAACCGCGCGGCGGTGGAGCGCATTGTCGAACGTTTCCCCGGCCACGTGCAACTGGGCGGCGGCATCCGGGACGCTGCGGCGGTGCGCGGCTGGTTCGAGCTCGGCGTGGCGCGGGTGGTGATCGGGTCCGCCGCGCTCAAGGACCCGCAATTCGTGAAGGACATGGCGGCCGAGTGGGCCAACGGCATCGTCGTCGCGGTCGACGCGAAGGACGGCATGGTCGCGACCGAGGGCTGGGCCAGCGTGTCCGACGTTCCGGTGGCCGACCTTGCCCGCCGGTTCGAGGATGCGGGCGTCGCCGCGCTGCTGTTCACCGATATCGGGCGCGACGGGCTGCTGAAGGGCTGCAATATCGACGCGACGCTGGAGCTGGCGCGCGCCGTCGACATCCCCGTGATCGCCAGCGGTGGCGTGCGCGGCCTCGACGACATCCACGTCCTCTCGCTCCACGCGCGGGAGGGGATCGAAGGCGTCATCACCGGCCGTGCGCTGTACGAAGGCCGGCTGGACCTGGCAGCGGCCATCGCGATGGCCGGGCGCGCACCATGACCGTCCGCATCCGCGTCATCCCGTGCCTCGACGTCGCCGACGGGCGGGTGGTGAAGGGCGTCAATTTCGTCGATTTGAAAGACGCCGGCGACCCGGTCGAACAGGCCAAGGCCTATGACGAGGCGGGCGCGGACGAGCTGTGCTTCCTCGACATCTCCGCCAGCCACGAGGGGCGCGGAACCCTGCTCGACATCGTGCAGCGCACAGCGGAAGTCTGTTTCATGCCGGTCACCGTGGGGGGCGGGGTGCGCAGCGTGGAGGACGCGCGCGCGCTGTTGCTGGCGGGCGCGGACAAGGTCGCGGTCAACAGCGCGGCGGTCGACCGGCCCGAACTGGTGGCGGAGATCGCGGATCGCTTCGGCAGCCAGTGCGTCGTCGCCAGCGTCGACGCGCGCGCCGCGGTGACGGGCGACATGCGCGGGTGGGAAGTCTTCACCCATGGCGGCCGCCGCGCGACCGGGATCGACGCGGTCGCGCATGCCGAACGGCTGGCCGAACTCGGCGCGGGCGAGCTGCTCGTTACCTCGATGGACGGGGACGGGACGCGGGCCGGCTACGACCTCGATCTGACTCGCGCGATCGCCGATGCGGTGCCGGTGCCGGTGATCGCCAGCGGCGGCGTGGGCACGCTCGACCATCTGGTCGAAGGGGTGAAGCGCGGCCATGCTAGCGCGGTTCTTGCGGCCAGCATCTTCCATTTCGGGCAGCATTCCATTGCGGAGGCGCACGCGGCGCTGCGCGCGGCCGGGCTGCCCGCCCGCTCCGACTGAATCCGGTGCGCTCCACCGGTCCCGCTGCGGGACAGGGGCGGCTCGCACCCTTGTGTTATCAGGGCCTTGGCGCGAGGGCAGGGCCATGTCCGCCAGCGCTCTCGTCGTCAGCCTGACTCTCGACATCGGTCGATGGCTCGCCGACGTGCCCGAACCGTCGGGCCTGTCGCTGATCGGGCTCGCGCTGGTCGGCCTGGTCGTCGGTCGCAGCGTGGCGAAGGTGCGCCAGCGCGACTGATCGCGCTTGACGGCGGCGCGCCGGCCACCGCATGGCCCGTCGCCATGGACACGCTCTCCCGCCTCGAACAGACCATCGCCGCGCGCCGTGCGGCGCATCCCGACGTCAGCTACGTCGCGCAGCTCAGCGCCCGCGGCCTGCCCGTCATGGCGCGCAAGCTGGGGGAAGAGGCGGTGGAAACGATCACCGCCGCGCTGGCCGGCACGCGCGAGGAGCTGGTCGGGGAGGCGGCGGACACGCTGTTCCACCTGCTGGTGCTGCTGGGTGCGCGCGACATCGCGCTTGCCGACGTGCTGGCGGAACTCGACCGCCGCGACGGCGTCTCCGGCCTGGAAGAAAAAGCCAACCGGAGGACCTGATGCCGATCGACCCGACGCAAAGCTACGATCCGAGCAATATCTTCGCGAAGATCCTGCGCGGCGAGATTCCCTGCACCAAGGTGTACGAGGACGAATGGGCCTTCGCGTTCGAGGACATCAATCCGCAGGCCGAAATTCACACGCTGGTCCTGCCCAAGGGCGCCTATGTCAGCTGGGACGATTTTTCGCGCAACGCTAGCAACGCGGAAATTGCGGGCCTGGTGCGCGCGGTCGGCATCGTCGCGCGCGAGAAGGGCCTGGTCGAGCCCGGCTATCGCCTGCTCGCCAATATCGGCGCGGATGGCGGGCAGGAAGTGCCGCACCTCCACATCCACGTCTTCGGCGGGCAGAAGCTCGGGCGGATGATCGCCTGATCGCGCAGGCGCCCCTGTTCATCGCCGGGCCAACTCGCTGGCGCCATTGGCCTTGCCCGGAGAGTCGCCTGTTCGCTAAAGGCCGCCCGCGATGAGCATCAAACCGCATCCCCCCGGCGGTGTGTTCGACGGACCGTGCCATCTCTACGCGGTCAGGGTCTATTACGAGGATACGGACCTGTCGGGCATCACCTACCACGCCAATTACCTGCGCTGGTTCGAACGCGCGCGGTCGGACGTGCTGCGCCTGCTCGCCATCGATCAGCGCGCCGCGATCGAGGCGGGGGAGGGCGCCTATGCGGTGGCCGACGTGTCCCTGCGGTACCTGCGCCCGGCGAAGCTTGACGACGACGTGGTGATCGAGACGCGATGCACCCAGATCCGTTCGGCCAGCGTGCGCATGCACCAGCGTGCGCGCCGCGGCGACGAAATCCTGTGCGAGGCCCGGCTGCGCGTCGGCTTCGTCGCGCCCGACGGGCGGCCGCGCCGCCAGCCGCCCCAATGGGTGGACGCTTTCCAATCCGTTCTGAGCGAGGACGAAATCTAGATGATCCTGACTGCCCTGGCCGCGCCGACGCGGCTCGATCCGATCCAGCTTTTCCTCGATGCCGACATCGTGGTGCAGGTGGTGATGCTGGGCCTGCTGCTCGCCTCCGTATGGAGCTGGACGATCATCGTCAGCTTTTCCATGCGCACGTCCGCCGGCAATCGCCGCGCGCGCGATTTCGAGGACGAGTTCTGGAAGGCCGACGATTACGAAAGCACGCTCAAGACCAGCCGTTCCGCCGATTCGCCGTCGGGCCGGGTGGTGCGTGCCGCGCTGGCCGAATGGCGCCGCTCGCACAAGGCGGGGGTGAAGGATACCGAGGCGACGCATGCGCGGGTCGTCACCGCCATGGAAGGCCAGGTGGCGGAAGAGGCCGATACGATGGCCAGCCGGCTGAACTTCCTCGCGACGCTGGGCTCGGTCGCGCCGTTCGTCGGCCTGTTCGGCACCGTGTGGGGCATCATGAACAGCTTCTTCCAGATCGGCAGCCAGGAAAGCTCCTCTCTCGCGGTGGTCGCGCCCGGCATTTCCGAGGCGCTGTTCGCGACCGCGATCGGTCTGTTCGCCGCGATCCCCGCAGTGATCGCCTACAACCGGTTCAGCCATCGCGTGAACCTGTTCGAAGCGCGGCTCACCCGCTTCGCCGATCGTTTCGCCGCCGAACTCGGCCGCGACCTGGACCGCGCCTGACATGGCGATGGGTCTCAACGGAGCGGGCAGGGGCCGCGGCCGGCGCAGGCGGGGCAATCGCCGCGCCCCGGTGGCGGAAATCAACGTCACCCCGCTGGTCGACGTCATGCTGGTGCTGCTGATCATCTTCATGGTCACCGCCCCGCTGCTGACGGCGGGCGTGCCGGTCGACCTTCCCGAAAGCCGCGCCAGCGCCCTGCCGCAGGAAAGCGAGCAGGTCACCGTCTCGATGCTGTCGGACGGATCGGTCTATATCGACGATGCGCCCGTCACCGGGGGCAGCGTGGGCGATGCGCTGGCCGCGATCGCGCCCGCCACGGGTGGGCAGGCGCCGGAAGTCGTGCTGCGCGCCGATCGCGGGCTGGATTACGGGCGGGTCATGGCGGTGATGGGGGAACTGAGCCGCGCCGGCTTCACCTCGATCTCGCTGGTCACCGACGGTTCAGACCGCCAGCCATAGGCGCAAGGGATATGGCAGCCGTCGCCCTTCGCCGCGAGGAAAAGCTCGGTCTCGGGATCGCGCTCGCTCTGCATGTCGCGCTCGTCGCCGTGCTGCTGCTGCAGGACGACGATCGCACGCCGATCGAAGAGCCGCAGCGGGTGACGGTCAATCTCGCTTCCGATGTCGGGCTGACCGCCGCCGCGCCCGAGCCTGTGCCCGACAGCCGCATGGCCGAGGCGCCGACCCTGTCCGACCTCCCGCCGCTGCCCGCGATGGAGGCGCCGGCGCCCGAACCCATGCCGCAACCGACAGCCCGCGCGGAACCGCCGCCGCGCCCGCGCGCGCAGCCGACGCCCCGCGCGACGAGCAAGCCCAAGCCCGAGCCGAAGCGGGAGCGGGCCCCGACGAAGAAAAGCGAGAGCCGGCCCGCCGCGAAACCCGCGCCCAAGCCCGCGACATCTTCCGCCAGCAAGTCCGGCGGGGCGAGCCGTATCGGCAAGGATTTCCTCGAAGGCGCGGGCGAAAGCCGCACGTCGCAGGACACGCGCGTGCCCGCCTCGCAGATCGGCGCCAGCGCGCAGGCCTCCCTCGCGCAGGCGATCGCGCGGCAATTGAAACCCCACTGGCGCCCGGTCGACGGGGCGGACCGGGAAAAGCTGGTGTCCGTCATCAGCTGGCGCATGAACGCCGACGGATCGCTTGCGGGCAAACCGCGCCTCGTGCGCCAGAGCGGGATTACCGACGCCAACAAGGCGCAGGCCGCCCGCCACGCCGAAAATGCGATCCGTGCGGTGGAACTCGCCGCGCCTTTCGATCTTCCCGACGAGTACTATAACGGCTGGAAATACGTCTCCGCCTTCAGCTTCGACTGGAAACTCTCGCAATGAAACTTCTGATCCTCCCCTTCGTCGCGCTTCTTGCCGCACCGCTCGCCGCGCAGGATCTGGGCGCCCCGCCGCCCACCACCGCGCCCCTGGAAACGAGCGAGGGCATGCCGCCCGAGGAAGAAGGCGGGCTGACAGGCTCGGTCAGCTTCGAAGGCAATCTCGACGATCTGGGGATCGCGATCCCCGCCTTCGCGGCGGAGCGCGACGTGGCGACGCCCGCCAATGCGAACGGCACCGGCGCGCTGGGCGTGGAACTGGCCCGCGTCATCACCGCCGACCTCAAGAACAACGGCCTGTTCAAGCCGAGCGGCCCCGACGGCCTGCCCCGGCCCAGCTATCCGCAGATCACCGATCCCGTCTGGCCCACCTGGACCAATCGCGGCGCGGAAATGCTGGTGCAGGGCTATGTCCGCCCGCGCGGCGACGGGCGCCTGGTCGTGGGCTGCTATCTCTACGACATGGCGCTGAAGGACGAACTGGCGCGGTCGGGCTGGGTCGTCGCGCCCGCGGACTGGCGCCGCGCGGCGCACAAATGCGCCGACCTCGTCTATTCGCGCCTCACCGGCGAAAGTCCGTTCTTCGACAGCCGCATCGCCTATATCGCGGAGACCGGGCCGAAGGATAACCGGACCAAACGGCTCGCGATCATGGACAGCGACGGGGCCAACCACCGCTTCATCACCACCGGTCGCGCCACCGCGCTGACCCCGCGCTATTCGCCCGACTACCGCGAACTGCTCTATATCAGCTATGTCGACGGGCAGCCGCGCATCTACATCTACGACATCGGTACCGGCCGGCAGAAGCTGGTGACGCAAAGCAAGAACCCGACCTTCGCCCCGCGGTGGAGCCCGGACGGCAAGTGGATCCTCTATTCCATGGCTGTCAACGGCAACACCGACATCTACCGCGTCTCGCGCGATGGCGGACAGGCGGTGCGGCTGACCGACGCGCCCGGGATCGACGTCGGCGGGTCCTATTCGCCCGATGGCAGCCGGATCGTGTTCGAAAGCGACCGGTCGGGCGAACAGCAGATCTATATGATGAACGCCGACGGGTCGAACCAGCGCCGGATCACCTTCCTGGGTGGGCGGGCCGCGACCCCCGAATGGAGCCCGCGCGGCGACCAGATCGCGTTCACCTACATCCCCGGCGATTTCAACATCGCGGTGATGAGCCCCAACGGGAAGAATTTCCGCAAGCTGACCGACGGCTGGCAGGACGAGGCGCCGACCTGGGCACCCAACGGCCGCATCATCCAGTTCTTCCGGACGGAGCGGAATACGGGCCACACGACCATCTATCAGGTCGATCTGACCGGCGAGAACCTGCGCAAGCTGCCGACCCCGGTGGATGCGTCGGACCCGGCGTGGGGACCGATCCTGCCCTGACCGCGTTCAGGAATAACCGATACCGAAAGTGGGTCGCACCGCTTCGTTGAATGGGACGTCATGAGGAGATGCCGATGAAAATTCGTTTCGCCACCACCGCGCTGCTGATCGGCGCCGCCTCGCTCGCCGCGTGCAAATCCAGCGCGCCGGAGCAACTTCCGCCTGCGGGCGGTGCGGCATCGACCCCGCCGCCGGTCGAAAACACCCAGCCCGCCGGCCCCGCGGTCGGCACGCAGGAACACTTCGTCAATGCGGTCCGCGGCCAGAACGTGATCTATTTCGATACCGACCGCTACAACGTGGATAGCGGCGACATCGCCGCGCTGCAGAGCCAGGCGCAATATCTCGCCGCCTATCCCAACCTCACGGTCACTATCGAGGGACATGCGGACGAACGCGGCACGCGCGACTACAACCTCGCGCTGGGCGAACGCCGCGCCAATTCGGCGAAGAACTACCTCGTCAGCCTGGGCGTGTCGGCCGACCGGATCGGTACCGTCAGCTATGGCGAGGAACGCCCGGTGGCGCTCGGCTCCAACCCGGATGCCTGGGCGAAGAACCGCCGCGCCGTGACCGTGGTCGTCAACTGATCGCGCCCCGCACGTCGTAAAGCCGATCGATCCCGTCACCCCGGACCCGGCTCGGGCCCGGGGTGACGCATATATGGGCCCCGCACGGCCAGGCAACCTTGCAACTCGTCCCGCGCTCCCTAGAATCCCCACGATGCTTCTTCCCCCGACCAGCCCCCAGCCCGCCCGTGGCTAAGCCGCGGCGCTCCAACGACTGGGGCTTCCCGCGCTGGCGGGGCTACGGCTCCGCGCGCGAGGCGGTGAACGTGCGGCTGTGCGACCGCCACGGCTGCGACGAGCCGGGCGACTGCCCTGCGCCCAAGGCGCCCAACAGCCCCGACCGGTGGTATTTCTGCCAGCGGCACGCCGCCGAATACAATTCCAAATGGGACTATTTCGAGGGGCTCGACAAGGCGGAGAAGGCGGCGCGGGCGAAGTCCGAGCAGGACGAGAATGCCGGCTATGCCGAGGCGCAGCATTATGGCTGGGCCGGCAGCGGCGACGGATCGCGCAGCGCCGACGAGATGCGCGCGCTCGACGTGCTGGAGCTGGAAGCCGATGCCGATTTCGCCAGCGTGAAGAAGGCGTGGCGCGAAAAGGCCAAGACCGTGCATCCCGACGTCCGCCCCGGCGACGCGGATGCGGCGCAGCAGTTCCAGGCCTATCAGGTGGCCTACGAAGTGCTCAAACAGGCCGAGGAACGCCGCGAGTGGAAGGGGTAGCCTGCCCTTCAGGCGGCACTGGTCGCCGTCGCGAACCGGGCGTTTCACAAGCCTTTGGGTTGCCGTGTCGGATGTTAGGACGGGCCCGGGACCGATTATGCCAATGTCCACCCGGCGGACGCGCCGCCTTCCTGTTCGCGCCCGAGTCAGTCCGTGGCGCGGCAATCGCAGGCGGCGTGGCGCTCACGTAGGTCTATGCCATCGAGGCGATGAAGAAACCGGGCTCGGCGCTGGTCCGACGTATCAAGGTCATCGTTCGTTCGGAACGATCGTGACCGGATAGCGAGGGCCGGCTCCGCGCAATTCGCATGGTCCGGCCCCTCGCATTATCGGCTCACACCTTGTCGAGCGCCTGCTCGAAATCGGCGATCAGGTCGTCGGCGTCCTCGATCCCGATGCTGATGCGCACCAGGCTGTCGGTGATACCCAGTTCCTGCCGCCGCCCGTGTGCGACCGACAGGTGGGTCATGCTGGCGGGGTGGCTGGCGAGCGTCTCGGTCCCGCCCAGGCTCACCGCCAGCTTGGCGACGCGCAGCGCGTCGAGGAAGCGGAAGCATTCCTCCTCGCCGCCCTTGAGGAACAGCGAGAAGGTGCTGCCTGCGCCCAGGCAGTGGCGATCGTAGATGTCCTTCTGCCGCTCGTCCGTCAGGTGGCCGAGATAGCCCAGACCGTCCACCTTGGGATGATCCTTCAGGAAGTCGCACACCTTGGCCGCGTTCTCGCCCGCGCGGCTCATCCGCAGTTCGACCGTTTCCAGGCTGCGCAGCAGCATCCAGGCGGTATTGGGATCGGCGATGCCGCCCATCGTGTTGCGCAGGGACCGGACGGGGTCCATCCACTTCTTTGCGCCGGCGATGCTGCCCGCGACGAGGTCCGAATGCCCGCCGACATACTTGGTCAGCGAATAGGCGACGATATCCGCCCCGTGGTCCAGCGGGCGCTGCCACAGCGGGCCGAGGAATGTGTTGTCGATCGCGATCGGGCACGACCAGTCGAGCGCCGCGTCGCGCGCGTCCTTGACCGCTTCGATGTCGACCAGCGCGTTGGTCGGGTTGCCCGGGCTTTCGAGGTAGATCATCGCGACCTTGCCGCCCTGCTCGCTCGCCATGTCCTTCGCCTTGGCGAGCACTTCGTCGAGCTCCTCGCGGCTGGCGCCGGCGGGGAAGGGAACATAGGTGACGCCGAATTTCGACAGCACCTTGGCGACGAAGCCCTCGCTGGCGGCGTAGAGCGGGCCGGAATGGACGATCACGTCGTTCTGGCCGCAATAGGCCATCATCAGCACGCAGATCGCGGTCATCCCGCTGGAGAAGCACAGCGCGTCCTCCGCCCCGTCCCAGATCGCCAGGCGGTCTTCCAGGATTTCCTGGTTCGGCCCGTTGAAGCGCGAATAGACCAGTCCTTCCGCCCCGCCTTCGCGGATGCCGGTGATGCCTTCGAAATGGCGCTTGCCCGCCGCCGCGCTCTCGAACGCGAAGGTGCTGGTGAGGAAGATCGGCGCCTTCAGCGAGCCTTCCGACAATGCGGGGTCGTAGCCATGGCCCATCATCAGGGTGCTGGGCTTCAGCTGGCGACCGGCCAGCTTCTCGATTTCCGGCTTCGGCTTGCGGCGCGGGGTGGGTTGGTCGATGGAATCGACGGCGTCGGTCATGGGTATGAACCTTCCTTGTGCGTGTCCGCTCCTAGGAAGGCAGGAGCGATGGGGTTGGCGCGCCCGGGGCTGCCCGTTCCTAACCTCCGCAGGAACGCCTCTCCGCCGGGCGGCAAAGTCGGTATCGGTCGCAATTATCCCGCGTCCCGGCCCGAAGCAACAGGGCGCCGCACCCGGTTAGCCGACCTGTGGCTGGTGCAGGGCGGTGTCGCCGTCGAGCGGGTGGACGAAGGCGCGGGCGATGTAGTCGTTGCAGTCGATCACCTTCTTCTCGATGCGCGCGACCAGCCGCTCCAGTTCGCCCGCCTGCATCGCGTCGTCGAAATCGACCGTCACCACGCAGACCACCTCTTCGGGACCGAGATGGATGGTCACGATATTGGACACCGCGATCACCCCGTCCTCGCTTTCCACGTCCCGGCGCACGGCGCGCAGCAGTTCGGGATCGGCGCTTTCCCCGATCAGCAGGTCCTTCGCCTCGCGCAGCAAGATGACGGCGACGAGCGCCAGCAGCGCGGCAATGCCGAGCGAGGCGATGCCGTCCCAGATGGGGTCGCCCGTCAGCAGTTCCATCCCAATTCCCGCAGCCGCCAGCAGCACGCCGGTGACCGCGGCGGAATCCTCCAGCAGTACGACTAGCGAGGTCGTGTCCTTGGTCTGCCGGATGCCGTCCAGCACGGAAAGGTCGCCGCGGCGCTTGTTGAACGCCTTCCACGCGGTCAGCCACGACCAGGATTCCAGCACGAAGGCGACGCCCAGCACGATGAAGGCGATGGGCGGCGACTCCGTGGGATGCGGATTGCGGATCGTGTGGATGCCCTCGTAGGCGGAGACGCCCGATCCCAGTGCAAAGATCATGACCGCGACCACGAATGCCCAGAAATACAGCTCCTGCGCGTAGCCGAGCGGGTGCAGCTCGTCCGCCGGCTTCTTCGCGCGCTTCTCGCCGATCCACATGAAGACCTGGTTCAGCGTATCGACGGTGGAATGAATCCCCTCCGTCATCATCGCCGCCGACCCGGTGATAACGGCGGCGGTGAATTTCGCCGCGGCTATGCCCAGATTGGCGAGGAAGGCACGCAGGATGACGGTGGTCGATTCGCCCCCGTCGCCATGCGCGCTGCGGCTGCCGCTCATCCGACGGGTTTCAGATCGATGGAGGCCACGTGCCAGTTGAGCTGGTAGGGCGATGCACCGGGAACGTCGTTGACCCGGCGCAGCGCGATGATGCCGTTGAGTTTGCGACCGCTATCGCCCGCGACCGTGGCGGGCACGCTGTAATAGGAGGAGCCGGCGGCGCCTTCCATGCGCCCCGTGGGCGCTTCCACCGTGACGGTGCCCAGCCGCGCGAACATGCGGCGGAATTCCGCCTCGTCGTGCTGTTCGCGATAAGCGGTGTCGGTCAATGCGTAGGCGACGCGGTAATCGCCGAGCTCCAGCGCGCGGATGAAGCTGAGCAGCACGTTGCGTGCGCCTTTCTCGCCCTTCTGCGCGTCGCCCTGCAGCGGAGCGGGCAGGAGGTTGTGCGGATCGGCGACGGCGGGGTCGCCATTGGCGGTGGTCGCGGTCGGCATGGGGCCGGGCTGCGATCCCGCCTCGTCGCCGGAGGGGGTGGGCGTTGCCGACCCGGAAGCAGGGGGCTGCGGCGTTGCCGGCGTATCGCCTGCGGTTACCGGCGCATCCGATGGCTCGGGATTTTCGGCCGGTGGGGCAGGTTCGCACGCCGAGAGAGTGAGTCCGATGGCGAGCGAGGCGAGCGTGGCTCGCGGGAAAAGGCGAAGGCGCATGCCGATGCAAAGCGGGGAACCCCGTCAGGGTTCCCCGCAAAGACATACGGCGCTGTCCCGATCGGTCGGGCCGCGCGGCCTTACTTGGGTGCGAGCACCATCAGCATCTGGCGCCCTTCCAGGCGCGGGAAGGATTCGACCTTGGCGATCTCCTCCACATCGTCCCGGACCCGGTTGAGCAGGTTCATGCCTAGTTCCTGGTGCGCCATCTCGCGACCGCGGAAGCGCAGAGTGCACTTCACCTTGTCGCCGTTCTCGATGAACTTGACCACGTTGCGCATCTTCACGTCGTAATCGTGCGTGTCGATGTTGGGCCGCATCTTCACTTCCTTGATGTCCTGCGTCTTCTGCGTCTTGCGCTGCAGGTTGGCCTTCTTCTGCGCTTCGTAGCGGTGCTTGCCGACATCGAGGAACTTGCACACCGGCGGGTCCGCATTCGGGGACACCTCGACCAGGTTCAGGCCCTTTTCCTGGGCCTGCTCGATCGCTTCGCGGGTGTACATGACGCCGAGGTTCTCGCCTTCATCGTCGATGACGCGAACCTTGGGCGACTGGATGAAATTGTCGTAGCGTGGGCCGCTCTTCACTGGCGGCTGCAGGGAACGACGGGGAGGACGGGCTATGGGGCAATCTCCTGAAGCTGCTGTTTGGTCAGCCCGCTATTTAGGATGTCCGCAGCCGAATCGCAAACGGGGTTCGCGATTTCGCGCGCATTAGGCGGCGCGACTGTCCCCCGCCTGCCACAAGGGGATGGTCACCGCGCGGGCCTGGGCCGGCACCACGGCCTCGATCCGGAACGCTGGGCGCAGCGCGCGCAGCACCGCCGGGTCCGCCGCCGACATGCCCCCGGTAAAGGCGCCGAAGGCGGGCAGGATCATGCGATCGGCATCGTCCGCGCCGCGCCCGATCACCGCGCAGGGGCGGTTGATCCGTCGCCCGTGGACCCGCATCTGCAGCCGCGGGTGGAAATGGCCCGACAGTTCCGGCCCGGCGGCGTTCGCCACCGCCTCGTGCCGCAGGGCGATGCCGCCAAGGTCCATTTCGGGCACGAGCGATCCGCCGCAGCGCGCCTCGGCGACGAAGCCGTCCTTGCCGATATCGTGATTGCCGGTGATCCAGATCCATTCGACCTCGCGGGTCAGGCGTTCCAGCAGCGCACAGGCGCCGTCCTCCAGCCGCGTCGCCCCGTCGGGATCGTGGAAATTGTCGCCCAGCGTGATCACCCGGCGGGCCCCGGTGACCGCGATGTCGCGCGCCACGCGGTCCAGCGTCTCGCGGCTGTCGTAAGGTGGCAGGAACTGGCCCGTCCGCGCGTAGAAGCTCGCCTTTTCCAGGTGCAGATCGGCGACGAACAGCGTGGCGAGGCGCGGCCAGTACAGCGCACCGGCGCGCGTCAGCGCCATCTCCTCCCCAGCGAACGAAACGGGAACCATCGCCCCCACTTGCCGCAATGGCAATCCGGTGGCAAGCCCCCGGGCATGAGCGAAGCTGCGATCGACTGGAACCCCTACACCGAACGCGCCCGGACCTGGTTCGAGAGCCTGCGCGACGACATCTGCGCGCAGTTCGAGGCGATCGAGCGCGAGGCGGGGTCGGAGGCGTCCTTCACCTACACCCCCTGGCAGCGCGAGGAGGAAGGTAACGACAACCCCGGCGGCGGCACGCGCGGGGTGATGAAGGGCGAGGTGTTCGAGAAAGTGGGCGTGAACGTGTCCACCGTGCACGGAACCTTCGCGCCCGAATTCGCCAAGACCATGCTCGGTGCGCAGGACAACCCCGGCTTCACCGCCACCGGTATCAGCCTAGTCGCGCACATGGCGAACCCGCACGTGCCCGCGGTCCACATGAACACGCGCTTCCTGACCACGGGCAAGGCGTGGTTCGGCGGCGGGGCCGATCTCAACCCGCCCATTCCCTATGCGGAAGATACGGCCGAATTCCACGCGGCCTTCCGCGCCGCCTGCGCGAAGCACAACCCGACCTATTACGACCGCTTCTCCAAATGGGCGGAGGAATATTTCTTCATTCCCCATCGCGGCGTCGCGCGCGGGGTCGGGGGCATTTTCTACGACCATCTCGAATGCGAGGGCGAAGACGGCGGGCAAGCGGCGTGGGAGCGTCATTTCGCCTTTACCCAGGATGTGGGCCGCGCCTTCCTGGAAGTCTTTCCGAAGCTGGTCCGCCGCCGGATGACCGCGGACTGGACGGCCGAGGACAAGCAGACCCAGCTCGAATGGCGCGGGCGCTACGCCGAATTCAACCTCGTCTACGACCGGGGCACGCTGTTCGGCCTGAAGACGGGCGGCAATATCGACGCCATCCTGATGAGCCTGCCACCCGAAGCGATGTGGAGCTGACCGGCCGCATCGCCATCCATCGCCCGGCAACAGGCCGGGCCGTTCATCGACATACAGGCCGGGCGGCGCTAGTTTCCGCTGCAACCTGTTATCCAAGCCGGAGCATCCATGCGCATTCTGACCGTCGCCGCCCTTCTCGCCACCACCGCCTGCACCACGATGCCCGGCGGTGAGGCCACGCCATCGGCGGACCTGCGGGCCGACGACGCGATGGTCGCGCCGATCCTGACCAGCGCTGACGCGATCGACAATTCGACCTATGCGGAGCCGCAGCAGGCGCGCGTGACGCATGTCGCGCTGGACCTCGATCTCGATTTCGCGAACGAGCGGGTGGGCGGCACCGCCACGCTGAACGTGAAGGCGGCGCCGGGTGCGGATACGATCGTCCTCGACGATCGCGGGCTCGCCATCGACTCCATCACCGATGCCGCCGGCAATCCGCTGCCTTATCAGGTGGGAGAGGCCGAGGCGGAGAAGGGCGCGCCGCTCACCATAACGCTCGGCGATGCCCGTACGGTCCGCATCGCCTACACCGCGCCCGCCGATGCCGAAGCGCTGCAATGGCTGGAGCCGGAACAGACCGCGGGCGGGAAGTACCCGTTCCTGTTCAGCCAGGGTCAGGCGATCCTCAATCGCAGCTGGATCCCGACGCAGGACAGCCCCGGCATCCGCCAGACCTGGGAAGCGCGCATCACCGCGCCAAAGCCGCTGAACGTCGTCATGTCGGGCGTGGCGCAGGGCGAGCCGCAGGATCTGGGCGATGGGCGCCGGGCCTTCCGGTTCGTCATGGACAAGCCGGTCCCGCCCTACCTGATCGCGCTGGCGGCGGGGAACATCGTGCACCGCGACCTGGGCCCGCGCACCGGCGTGTGGGCCGAGCCTGCGACGATCGACGCGGCGGCGAGCGAACTGGCCGATACCGAACAGATGGTCGCCGCGGCGGAGCGGCTCTACGGCCCCTATCGCTGGGGCCGTTACGACATGATCGTGCTGCCGCCGTCCTTCCCCTATGGCGGAATGGAAAACCCGGTGATGACGTTCCTGACGCCGACCTTCATCGCCGGGGACAAGAGCCTGAACGGGCTCGTCGCGCACGAACTGGCGCATAGCTGGTCGGGCAACCTCGTCACCAATGCGGTGTGGTCCGACAGCTGGCTGAACGAAGGCGTTACCTCCTATTTCGAGAACCGCATCCAGGAGGCGCTGTACGGCAAGGACCGCGCCGAGCAGGAGGCGGCGCTTGCCTTCGACAACATCACCGAAACGCTGGCGGATGTGGGCGCCGATGCGCCCGGCACCGCGCTGCACCAGCCCGACGGCGTGGAAGGCGCGGGCAGCGCGATCATCTACGACAAGGGCGCGTTCTTCCTGCGCACGCTGGAGCGTACCGTGGGCCGCGAGCGCTTCGATGCGTGGCTGCGCCAGTGGTTCGACAACCACGCCTTCCAGCCCGCGACTTCGGCCATGATCCTCGCCGATATGCGCAAGAACCTCGTGCGCAACGATGCGGAGGCGGAGAAGCTGAAGCTGCGCGAATGGATCTACCAGCCGGGGCTGCCGTCCAACGTCGTGCGTCCCGACCCAGCGGCGTTCGCGCAGGTCGATGCCGCGGCGAAGGCCTATGCCGACGGGCGCACCATCGATGCCGCCGCCTGGGCGGGCTGGAACTCGGCGGAGCGCCAGCGTTTCCTCTCGCGCCTGCCGCAGACGCTCTCGGCGGCGGAACTCGCGCGGCTCGACGATGCGCTGAAACTCTCCTCCTCCGGCAATAACGAGGAACTGTTCCTGTGGCTCGATCTCGCGCTCGCCAACCGGTACCAGCCCGCCGTTCCACAGGCGGAGCGGTTCCTGGCGCGCGTGGGCCGGGCAAAGTTCGTCCGGCCGCTGTTCGCGACGCTGATGGGAGAGGGCGACTGGGGGCAGCCGATCGCACGGCGCATCTATGCCGAG
Source organism: uncultured Citromicrobium sp. (assembly GCA_964401795.1). GTDB lineage: Bacteria > Pseudomonadota > Alphaproteobacteria > Sphingomonadales > Sphingomonadaceae > Alteriqipengyuania. The sequence continues at coordinate 60,966 of CAYNZQ010000003.1, read as the reverse complement.
ACGCGCGACAGCTATCATTCGGTGACGCGCGGCGCGGTCGACGCGATCGTGCGCGACGCATCCTGAAGGCCGGCGACGGGCGCGGCGTATCATGGCGCAGGACAGCGGCTATCTGAACCGGCGCAAGCGCCCCAGCGTGCCCATCCTGGTGCTGATCGCACTGCTGCATGTCCTCGCGTTCTACGGCCTGATGAAGGCGCTGGCGCCCGATATCGCGGCCAATGTGGAAAACAGCGTGCTGTCCTCCTTCAGCGTGACCGTGACGGCGCCGCCGCCCGAACCGACGCAGACGCCGCCCTCGCCTGAGCCCGAGCCGGACGAGGGCGAGCAGGGCGATCCCGGCCGCGACGCGGTGCCGCAACCGGTGACCGCGCCGACCCCCAAAATCCGGCTGAAGGAAGACCCGCCGCAGCCGAAGGTCAGCTCCACCGGCACGCAGGACAGCGCGGGTGCGGCGCAGACCGGCAGCGGGACCGGCGCCGCCGGGAGCGGCGACGGCCTCGGCTCGGGGCGCGGCGGCGACGGGCGCGGCGGCATCGTCGCCAGCAAGCCGGTGAAGATCGCGGGCGACATCAATTCCGCGCGCGATTACCCGCGCCCGCCGGGCGGTCGCGAATCCCGCTTCGGCCAGTCGGTCACCATCGTCATGACCGTGGGGGTGGACGGCCGCGCCTCGGACTGCCGCGTGAAGATCCCCAGCAACGATCCGGTCGCCGACCGGGTGACGTGCGATCTGGCCATCAGCCGCTTCCGCTTCCGCCCGGCGCGCGACCAGAACGGCGACCCGGTCCCCGCGCCCTATGGCTGGCGCCAGAGCTTCTTCGCCAAGAAATGAACCGCATGCGATCATCCACGGCGCAATTGCGCGTATCGCGTGCTAGGACCATCTCGCCCAGTTTCGAGAGTGCCGCGTGAGCCCGACGACAGCCATCCATCCGGTCATCCTGTGCGGCGGGGGCGGTACCCGGCTCTGGCCGCGCAGCCGCCCCGACCGGCCCAAGCCGTTCCTTCCCCTGTTGGGGGAGCGTACGCTGTTCCAGCAGGCGCTCGATCGCTGTGCGGGCGATGGCTTCGCCGCGCCCATGGTGGTCGCGGGCAGCGCGCATGTCCCGCTGGTGCGCGAGCAGGGCGGGGACGTACGGATCATCGCGGAGCCGGTGGGGCGCAACACCGCCCCCGCGATCGCGCTCGCCGCGCTGACCCTGCCCGAGGACGCGGTGATGCTGGTCTGCCCGAGCGACCACTACATCGCCGATACGCAGGCGTTCCGCTCCGCCGCGCGGACCGCGGCGGCTCTCGCGGCCGAGGGCTGGCTGGTCAGCTTCGGCATCACGCCCGATCGGCCGGAAACCGGCTACGGCTATCTCAAGCACGGCGAACCGCTGGGCGAAGATGCGCGCGCCATCGCGCGCTTCGTCGAGAAGCCGGAACGGGCGACGGCGGAACGCTTCCTCGCCGAAGGCGGCTATAGCTGGAACGGCGGGATCTTCGCGCTGCGGGCCGGGACCTTTATCGCCGAACTGGCGCGCCATCGGCCCCGGATGCTGGAGGCAGTGCGCAAGGCGATGGCCGCGGGCGAGGAACGGGACGGGGCCATGCGCCCCGACGCTAGCGCCTTCGCCGCGATCGAGGGCGAATCGATCGACTACGCGGTCATGGAAAATGCCGACCGGGTGGCGATGGTGCCGGTCGCGATGGGCTGGTCCGACATCGGCAACTGGCAGGCCCTGCGCGATGCGCGCTTCCCCGACGGGGCGGACGATGCCCGGTCGCCCGATCTCGTCGATTGCAGCGGGGTGATGGTGGAAAGCGATGGCCCGCGCGTGTCCGTGGTCGGCCTCAGTGACGTGATCGTGGTGGTCGACGGCGACGAGATTCTGGTTACCAGCGCGGCCGGGGCGCAGGCGGTCGGCCGCCTTCCGGGGGCAACCGGCCGGTGAGCCGCCTTCTCGCGACCCGCGAACTGACCAAGGTCTGGGGCCGCGATCGGCTGCCCGCGCCGTTCGCCGGACGTTCCGAGGAACGGATCGGCGAGATCTGGTTCGAGCCTGCCGGGGAATTGCCGGACCTGCTGGTCAAATATCTGTTCACGAGTGAAAAGTTGTCGGTCCAGGTCCATCCCGGCGATCACGACATGCCGGAGGGAACGCCGGGCAAGGAAGAATGCTGGCTGATCCTCGATGCGGAACCCGGCGCACGGCTTGCCATCGGCCTCGACCGGGAGGTTGGGGCGGACGAGCTGGCACGGGCAGCCAGAGACGGTTCGATCGAGGATATGCTCACCTGGCACGATGCCGGCCCGGGTGATTTCTTCTACCTCCCGGCGGGGACGATCCACGCGATCGGGCCGGGAATCACGCTCGCGGAAATCCAGCAGAACAACGACATCACCTATCGCCTCTACGATTACGGACGCTCGCGCGAGCTGCATCTCGACGCGGCGCTGCGCGTGGCGAAACGCGAACCCTACGATACCTCCCGCCACGCCACCCGCGTGACCGGCGGCCCGACCCGGTTGGTCGCGGGCCCGCATTTCCGTGTCGATTACATCGAGGGCGGAGCGGGCGAGAACGCATGGGCGCGCCAGGGCGCAGGTGAGCGGCATGCCCTGCTGCTTCCGCTCGACGGGGCCTATGCCGCCGGGGGGATAACGGTGGCCCCCGGACAATGCGCGCTGGTCGACGCGGGAGAGACGATCGCGGCGACCCGCGACGGTTCGCGCGCTCTGCTGGCTTTTGCCGCGTAGGGCCGCCTAGTCAGCCGCGGCGAACAGGCCGGCGACCTCGTCCTTGCCATAGGGCTTTTGCAGAATGCCCATCGCGCCCAGATCGGCGAACTTGTCGTTCATGTCGCCATACCCCGTCGCCAGCGCGAACGGGATCTTTCGATCCGACAGCTCGCGCGCGACCGGATCGCTCGATTCCTGGCCCAGATTGTAATCGAGCACGGCGAAATCGGGCGCGTCCTCGCCCAGCGCCTTGATCGCGCGCGACACGTTGGAGGCCATCGACACGCGCTTCACCCCCAGGCTGCGCAGGATGTCTTCGGTGTCGAGCGCGATGATCATGTTGTCCTCGACCAGCAGAACATGCTCCGGCACGTTGCCGATGCGCTCGTCCTGTTCGGGCTGGGCCGCCTTCGCGTCCCCGTGTGCTTCGGCCAGGCCGTCCGGCGCAGCTTCCCCGATCGAGACGTAGCGCGCTGGGATGCAGAACCGGGCCTGCAGGCCGGTGAGCTTGAAATCGAGGTCCGCCTCGCCGTCGAGTTCGTAGGGGATCGAGCGTTCGATGATGGTGCTGCCGAAGCCGCGCCGCTTGGGCGCCTGCACCGGCGGCCCGCCGCGTTCCTGCCACCCGATCACGAAATCGCCGCTGTCGGCATTGGTCAGCTCTATCTGCAGGCTGCCGGTGCTGTCGCTGAGCGAACCGTATTTGGCGGAGTTCGTCATCATCTCGTGGATGACCAGCGCCAGCACGGTGTAGGCTTCGGGCGAGATCAGGCGGTCGTCGCCTTCGATTGTGATGCGGTCGACCTTGCCGCCGCTGTACGCTTCCGCCTCGTTCTCGATCAGCGCCTTGATCGATGCCGGCGACCAGTTCTGCTTGGTAACGTTGTCGTGCGCTGCGGCCAGCGCGCTGATGCGCCCGCCGATGATCTCGGCATAGGACGCGGCGTCGCCTGCCTCGTGCCGGGTCTGGCTGACCAGCCCGCGAATGAGGTTCAGGATGTTGCGCACCCGGTGGTTAAGTTCCGCGATCAGCAGTTCCTGCTGTTCGGCGTGACGCTTGCGTTCCTGCACCGCCTCGTCGGTCAGGCGCAGGATCACTTCGAGCAGCGTAACGCGCAGCATCTCTGCGACCTCGCGCTCGTCCTCGGTCCAGGGGGCCGACTTCCCGCTCACGGTCTCGCGCCACATCTCGAAGCTCTTGCGCGGGGTCAGGCGCGATCCGTGCGGTCCCAGCTCGACCGGTTTTTCGGGATTGCCCGCCCAGTTGACCGTCTGTTCCAGCGGTTCGCGCCACAGCACGAAATAATCGCGCGGACGGCGCGAGACGGGGATGACCAGCGCCCCGGCGGCGCGCTGGACGAAGGCGTCGGCGGTGTCGATCCTTTCGGACAGGCGGTCGGTCAGAAAGATGGCGCCGGTTTCCCCGCCGTTGAGCGCGGGCAGCAGCTTGCGAAATTCGGCCTCGGTCGGGGTCTTGCCGCGCGCGACATAGGCGTCGTCGACGAACACGCTCGCCCCGGTGTGGGGGATCGCGTCGCCGATGATGTCGGCCACGTTCGACAGGTTCTCCATCAGCGAGGCGCCCCCGGCGAGCCGGGCCATCAGGCGATCGTGCAGGCGCCGGCCCGTCTCGCGCCGTTCGCTGCGTTCCTGGTTCAGCGCACGGTCGAGGACCAGCGAGAACAGCTGGGAAAAGAGCTCGGCCGTGGTCCGCTGCGAGAAGACGAGGTGCATGGGCGCGTAGTGGTGGCAGGCGAACAGACCCCACAGCTTGCCGCGCACGATGATCGAGATCGAAAGCGAGGCGCGCACGCCCATGTTCTTGAGATACTCGATGTGAATCGGGGACACCGCGCGCAGCGTCGACAGGCTGAGATCGAGCGGGGCGCCGGTCAGCGACAGTTCGGGTTCGATCGGAACCGGCTTCGCCGCGACGTCGCCGATGATGCGGAACCGGTTGCGCAGATAGAGCTCGCGCGCCTGCGCCGGAATGTCCGTCTTGGGGTATCGCAGACCCAGAAATCCGTCGATGTCGGATTCGCGCGCCTCGGCGATCACCTCGCCGCTTTCGTCGGGGTGGAAGCGATAGACCATGACCCGGTCGAACCCGAGCAGGGCCTGCAACTGCCGCGCGGCAAAGTCGCACATCGGCCCAACGTCGGTCATCGTGTTGAGCCGCCGCATCATCGGGCGGATGGAAGCGATGCTGTCGGCGTGGAGCTGCCCGTCATGGCGCTCGATCTCGATCACCAGCTCGCTGCCGGAGCGGTGGATGGCACAATCGAACAGGCGGTCGTCGTCGTCGAACAGGGGAATGCCGAACAGGCGCTCGACCTCGTCCTCGTGCCGCAAATCGTTCACGACCCCACGGATCAGATCGATCCCCTGCGCGCAGAAGATGTCGCGCAGCTTCGCGCCGGGCTCGAGCGGTTCGCCCAGCGCCAGGAAATCCTGCACGTTGGCCGACAGGCGAGAGACCATGCCGTCGCCGTTGACGGCGATCAGGGCACCGAAGGGCTGGATATATCCCAGCTGGTGAATAGGCTCCCGGTCGCAGCTCGTCAGGTCGACGTCGGAAATGGTTCGTGCTTCGTTCATTGCGGCGCCTGTGGCAGATAAGTGGCTGCGGTGGCACTAAAATGTGCGAAGGTCGCATGGGCGGCGGAAACGGCCGCCTGCGGGGCGCCGTCCCAGCTGTCGATCCGGGGGCGAAAGTCGTGCCAGAAGATCGCCATGTCCTCGTTGCCGAGGAACGATGCGGGCTGCCCCTCATGGCCGCGCTTGCGCAGGTCGGAAAGCATTGCGCGATTGCCGAGCGAGGAGCCTGCAATCACCCACGCCACACCCAGCGCGTCCTCGCCCGCGTCCGCCGCGAACAGAGGCTGGTCGAGCGGCAGCGCCTCGCCCAACGCCTTCAGGTCGGCGGCGATCGCGGGGGCCTGCGGCGGCGGCTGCAGGTCATCGGGGGCATGGCGCACCAGCCATGCCTCCACCCCGATACGCGCGGCATACTGGATACGCAGGAAGCGCGCGTAATCGCCGGGATCGGCGAGATCGAGCCCGGCCATCGCCGCATCCAGCGTTTCGTGGGCAGCGCGCGTCTCGCCGCGCAACAGCGTGCGCAGTCCGTCCTGAGGAGTTTTGTCGACCATCTAACCTTTTCGGGCCCGCGATTGAGCGCAGACCAAGTGTATCAAATGCATGAAAAGGCGTGCCGTTCCGCGTTTCGCGGCGACGGAGCTCAGGCCGGGCGGGCGAGGAGCTTGGCGCCCTTCTTCTCTATAGCCGAGGCGATCATCGGCTTCAGGAAGGACAGCGCCGCCGGCAGGTCGAGGCTGAAGACGATGCACTCTTCCTCGATCTCGACGAAGCCGTTCACGACCTGGCCCATGGAATGCACCGCCAGGTTCATCCGGTCTTCGCTGGGCCATTCGGTCGTGACCTCGGCGACACCGCCGGGCAACTGGTCGGCGATGCTGCGATCGCTGTTCTGCAGGCGGCGGCGCACCTCTTCCTTCGTCAACTGGTGCTGGATCGGCACGCGCATTACTTGTTCTCCGTCTGCGGCTGGTCGTCGCCGCCATAGCGATATTCGAGATAGCGGCTTTTTACCGCAAGATTGTCGAGCGCGCCGTCCGCGAGCTGGCGCGTCACCTGGTCGATTTCGCGGCTGATCCGGCCGAGGCCGTCGACCAGTTGCCGGTCGGGAGTGGAGCCTGCGCGTTCCTCGCCCCTGAGGGTGCCGGGAATCTTGCGATAGCTGTCGACCATTTCGGGCAGCGTCTCGCCCACCAGCTCGCGGATGTCGCGCGCGACCTGGTGGTCGGCGGGCACCTGTTCGAGCTGCAGGCCCAGCGCGTCGAGCTGCACGCCGAGATCGTCGACCAGCCGCACCGCCGGGGCGGGCAGGGCAGGGCGTTGCGCCTCCAGCCACAGCTCGGTCTTGCCGACCAGCTGGCGCACGTCGTCCGTCCGGGTCAGATCCTCGCGCCGGGGCACCTTCATGCGGGGGTAGCGCCCGAGGACGAAGCCCGCGGCGAGCAGGGCGAAGAACACCGTGACCACGCCGGTGAAGCCGATCCCGTCGACGATGATGCCCGCCGCGACCGCGAAGGCGAAGATTGCCGCGGCCGCGATAGCGATGTTGCGCAGCTTCTTAACCAGGTGCTCGCGCTTCATCTCGGCCGAGCCGCGCCCGATCGACGCGCGGCGATGGCGGCCGCCCTCGCGGTTGTCGTCGCGCACCGCGCGCGCATCGGCGATCAGCCGGTCGCTCTGGCGGGTCAGATCGCCCATCAGCTATCCAGCGACAGGAGGTCCGGCGCCTTGCTCTGGACCTGTTTGGACGCCTTCGCCTGCCCCTCGGCCCGCGCGATGTAGCCCTTGGACTTCTCCACCTCGCCCGACAAAGCAGTGACGGTCTGCTTCATGCTGTCGAGCGCGCGCAGCTTGAACGCGTCGACCTCGTCCATGGTGTCGTAGATGTTCTGGAACGCGCGCTGGAGCGTCTCCAGCGGGATGGTGCTCGACGCGGCCTGTTCGTGGATCTTGCCGGTCTGCTCGCGCAGCATCGTGCCGGTCGAATCGATGATACCCGCGGTGGTGTCGTTGAGCGCGGTGATCTGCTGCAGCACCAGCCGCTGGTTGGTCATCGCCTCGCTGACGGTGACCGCGGTGCGCAGCGCCGAAACGGTGGTGGTACTGGCCCGGTCGACGCCCTTTACCAGCTCCACATTGTTCTTCTTGACCAGATCGAGCGCGAGATAGCCCTGCACGCTGACCGCCATCTGGGTCAGCAGGTCCTGCGTGCGCTGGCGGACGTAGAACAGCGCGGTCTCGCGGATCGCCTTGGCCTTGGCCGGATCGGTCGGGTCGAGCTCGTTCGCCTTGTCTTCGAGCCTTGCGTCCAGCGTCTTGGAGATGTGGATCATCTGCTCGAGGCTGCCCATCGCCTCCCACAGCTTGGCCCGCTCCACGTCGATCGCGGCGTTGTCTTCCCACAGTTCCTTGCGCCCCGAATGCAGCTTGTCGAGGATCTGCTGGATGTGGGTCTGTGCGCTCTGATAGCTGCGGAAATAATCGTTCAGCTTGTTGCCGAAGGGGATAATGCCCAGGATCTTGCGCGGGCCCGTCAGCTTGCCCCGGCGGCCGGGATCGAGCTCTTCCACCGTGCGGCGCAGTTCGGCGAGGTTCGCGCCCACGCCTTCGTCCTTGTCCATCGCGCGGATGGGGCGGTCGAGGAAGCGGTTCGACTGCTGCGCGGCGGCCGCGATCTCCTTGCGCCCCATATTGGTCAGCTGGTCGACCTTTTCCCCGAATTCGGGCGAATTGGCGTCCTCACGCACCAGCGCGGCGATGAAATCGTCGACCTTCCTGTCGAGCTTGTTCTTCGTCTCTTCCGCGACCGGGACCAGCCCGGCGGCTTTCTCGGGCGCGACCTCGGGCACCGGATCGGGCGGGGTCAGTTCCAGCCCCGTATCGGTCGCGGTCTTCGTTTCGGTCGTCGCCATGGCCCTTCGCTTCTCCTGCAATCGCGGACACGAACTGTATTAATGCCCTATAACACGCATTTCAAGGAAATGCGGCGCGGCGACCGGGGGGGGTCAGGCCGCGAGGTCGATCGGCCTGATCTCGCCCGAGAGGTAGAGCTGCTTCGCCTTGGCGCGGCTGAGCTTGCCCGAACTGGTGCGCGGCAGCGTGCGCGGGGGCACCAGTTCCACCACGCAGGCGCTGCCGGTGACGGCGTGGACCTTCTCGCGGATGCTGTCGCGCAAATTGACCCGTTCCTGCGGGTCGGAAACGCGGCAATGGACCAGCACCGCGGCCGCTTCCTCGCCCTGGTCGGTCTCGATCGAGAAGGCGGCGATATCGCCGTGGTTGAAGCCGGGCAGCTGTTCCACCGCCCATTCGATGTCCTGCGGCCAGTGGTTCTTGCCGTTGATGATGATCATGTCCTTCGCCCGGCCGACGATGAACAGGTAGCCGTCGGCCATGTACCCCATGTCGCCGGTGTCGAGCCAGCCGCCGACGAGGCATTCGCGCGTGGCCTCCTCGTTGCGGAAATAGGAATGCATGACGCTGGGCCCGCGGCACCAGACCTTGCCGATCTGGTGGTCGCCGCGCGGCGAACCGTCCTCGCCGCGGATTTCCACCTCCATGTCGGGCAGCGGCTTGCCGCAGTTCACGATGGCGCGATAGCGCGCCGGGCGCAGGAGATTGCGGCGCGCGCCCGACAGGCGCTCTTCCTCGACCAGCTCGACCCGGATGCCTTCGCCCGGCGGCATCACGGTGACGGCCAGCGTCGCCTCGGCAAGGCCGTAGCTCGGCGTGAAGGCGCTGGCGGAAAAACCGGCGTCGGAAAATGCGTTGACGAAATTCTGCATCACGTCGGGCCGGATCATGTCCGCGCCGTTGCCCGCGGTGCGCCAGCGCGACAGGTCGAACCGTTCCCCGACCTGGCTCTGGCTGGAAATGCGCCGTGCGCAGATGTCGTAGCCGAAGGTCGGCGAATAGGACAGCGTGTGCCCTTCGTTGCGGCTGATCAGTTCCAGCCACGCGAGCGGGCGGCGAGCGAAATGCTCCGTCTTGAGGTAGTCGACGGACACCTGGTTCGCGATCGGCGACAGGAAGCAGCCGACCAGCCCCATGTCGTGATACCACGGCAGCCAGCTGACCACGCGGTCGTTCTCGCCCAGGTCCACGCCGGTCGCATGCCCGTAGAGATTGTGGAGCAGCGCCTTGTGGGTGACCGCGACCCCGGTGGGAAAGCGGGTCGATCCGCTGGAATACTGCAGATAGCAGATGTCGTCGGGCTGCGCCTCGGGCAGGTCGCATTCGGGCGCGTCGCGCTCCTCGAACGTGGCCCAGTCGATCGCCTCGCAACCCTGCCGCTGCGCCGCGGCCTGCGCCATGTCGGCGATATCGGGCGGAAACAGCAGGATCTTGGGATCGGCGCTCTGCAGCTGGACCGTCAGCTGATCGATATAGCTTTCCTTGCCGCCGAAGGTGGTGGGCAGGGGCAGCGGCACGGGCCACGCGCCGGCATACATGCAGGCGCAGAACAGCGCCGCGAACTCGGGCCCCGTCTCCGCGATCAGCGCCACCCGGTCCTCGCGCCCGATGCCCGCCGCGACCAGCCGCCGCGCCATCGCCAGCGCGTCCTCGCGCATGGTGCGATAGGGGTAGGGGAGCGACAGCGTCCCGCGCATATCGTGGAAGTTGAGGCCCTTCTCGCTGCGGGCCGCATAGTCGATCGCCTCGACGAAAGTCGCAAAGTCCGCGCGGCGGCGCGGTAGCGGGCAGTCGTTCGGCGTCGGCGTCAGGGTGGTATCTGTCATGTGTGGAGAATTGTCCCAGTTGTGCAGCGTCGCGGCGCCGGTCATTCAGGCTTTAGGTACGGCCGAGCCCTTCGGAAACGGGCACCGTCATAAACCTTTTCCATAAGAAAGGAACTATGGCAGCATTAAGGCCGATGGACCAAGGTGAGGAAACCGGCGGATCGCGCGAACACGGACGGCGACGGGCAGCGCGGCCCCGGCCGCCGCTGACCGATCAGGCCCTGCGCGACCTCGCGCTGTCCTATGCCGCGCGCTACGCCACCAGCACCGCGAAGCTGGAACGCTATCTCGCCCGCAAGCTGCGCGAGCGCGGCTGGGAGGGGGAGGGGGACCCCGACCTGGCGGGGATTTGCGCGCGTTTCGCCGAACTCGGCTATGTCGACGATGCCGCCTTCGCCCAGGCCCGCGCCGGGGACCTGCTGCGGCGCGGCTACGGCGCGCGCCGGGTCGACCAGGCGCTGGGCGCGGCGGGGATCGCGCCCGACATCCGCGAGCGGCTGGAACCCGACGAAGCGGGGCGCCGGCACGCCGCACTGTTGCTCGCGAAAAAACGGCGCTTCGGCCCGTTTGCGGATGCGCCGCCCGAACGCGATCGGCTGGAAAAGCAGCTCGCCGCGATGGTGCGCGCCGGGCACGGCTTTACCGAGGCGCGCGCGGTGCTCCACGCCGCCAGCGTGGAGGAGGCCGAAGGCTGGGCGTGGGAACTCGACGGCTAGGCGGCGATCGGCGGTAGCGGGCACAAGACGCTTGGCCCCCCGGCGGCGATCCGCTAACGCTCGCGCCGATATGAGCGTCCTCGGCAAGATCTTCACCTGGTGGAACGGTGCCACCATCGGCACCTCCCTGTTCACCTCGATGCGCGGCGAGCATGTCGGCACCGACGCGCAGGGCAACAAATACTATCGTTCGCGCAACAAGCGTGGCGATCTGCCTACCGCAGGGTCCTACACCGGGCGCGAGCGGCGCTGGGTCATCTACGATGGCGCGAACGATGCCAGCCGGGTGCCGCCCGAATGGCACGGCTGGCTCCATGGCTCGTTCGACGACGTGCCCGAAAGCTATCTGCCCCCGGCGCGCATCTGGGAAACCGACTACACCCCCAACGCCACCGGCACGCCCGACGCGTACCTGCCCAAGGGCGCGCTCCAACGTGGCGGCAAGCGCCAGCGCGCGGTCGGCGATTACGAGGCGTGGAACCCGGGCGAGTGACCATGCGCCCCGCCGCGCTGTCTCTCCTCGCCGTTGCTGCCGCTCTTGCCGGTTGCCAGGAAAAGGGCGCGCCCGACGCGCGGCAGGACGTGCCCGCGCCGCCTTCTCCCACCGCGTCGGCCACGCCGCCGCAGGTCGCCGCCACGGGCGAGGGTACGCCGCTGAAGGACCGCGTCGCGACGCTGGGCCTCCTCAACAAGCGGAGCAACCTGTCGCAGGACATCGAGCTCAAGCCCGGCGAATCGAAGCGCGTCGGCGACGTCATCGTGCGCCTCGCCAGTTGCGAACGCACCGCGCCGTGGGAAATGCCGGAGGAAACCGGCGCGTTCGTGCAGGTGCTCGTCGCCCGGCAAGGCACCGGCGACGGCGGCTGGGACAAGGTGTTTTCCGGCTGGCTGTTCAAGAACTCGCCCAGCGTCAACGTGGTCGAGCACCCGATCTACGACGTCTGGGTCAAGGATTGCGCGATGCGCTTCCCGGGCGAGGAGGATGCGCCCGCCGAACCCTCCGAAGACGATTCGGCCAGCAACGCGGCATAGGCCTGCGGAAGCGTTTGCCGCTGCGGGCCATGGGCGGCCGACAGCCGGTCGAGATAGGCGTCCTGCGGGATGGCGATCGCCCCCAGCGAGGCAAGGTGGTCGGTCATGAACTGGCAGTCGAACAGTTCGCACCCGGCGCGCCCCAGCAACGCGAGCAGCCAGGCGAGCGCCACCTTGGAGGCATCGCGTCGGCGGCTGAACATGCTTTCCCCGCAGAACACGCGGTCGAACGCGACGCCGTAGACGCCCCCCACCAGTTCGCCATCCTGCCAGCATTCGATTGAATGGGCATGGCCCGCATCGTGCAGCGCGCGATAGCTGGCGGCGATCCGTTCGCTGATCCAGCTTTCGGGATGGCCCGGGCGCGGGGCGGCGCACGCCTCCAGCACTTCGGCGAAGGCGGTGTCGCACGTGACGGTGAACACCTCGCGCCGCAGGGTGCGCGCCAGCGAGTGCGAGCAGTGGAAGCCATGGATCGGAATGATCGCCCGCTCGCGCGGCTCGACCCAGAACAGTTCGGGATCGTCGCGGCTGTCGGCCATGGGGAAAATGCCGGCGCGATAGGCTCTCAGCAGCAGGTCGACGGGAATCAGCGGTGGCCGGGGCGCATGCATCGCCGCAGGCTATGCGCCATCGCTGGACCGGAGCCAACCCGCCGCCGCACGATTTCGCGCTTGCGCTGCGCCCGTCCTTTGGCCTAGGGCGCGATCCCGCCTGCAGGGGTGTAGCTCAGTTGGTAGAGCATCGGTCTCCAAAACCGAGGGCCACGGGTTCGAATCCTGTCACCCCTGCCATTTCCCACGATAATTCGGTCCCAAGGCTCCGGCCGCCGCTCGGTTTGCGGGCGGGGCGCCACCCTTGCGCGCAGCGAATCACCGGACATGCCTAACTGCGCGGGAACCTTTTGCGCTGGACTGTGTATTTTCATCGGTGGATTGAGGCAATCGAACCGACGGAGGTATCCATGTCCAGTTTGACCTTTCGCAGCAGCCGCCCCGACAGCTGGGTCAGCCCGCGGGCCTATACCGACCCCACGCAGCGGCTCATGAAGCATGGTCCCATCCAGCCGATGGAAGAGCCCGGGCTGCTCGCCCGCCTGTTCGGCGCGCGCTGACCGGATCAACGACGGGGCGGGGGGCGGCGTTCCCCCTAAGGGGTGCGTGCCGACCCCGCCGCAGTCTTCGTATGGCCTTGTTCAGCCCTCATCCGGCCCTGACAGGGGCAGGACGAGCGGTCAGTATTCCTCAGGCTCTTCCGGCGTATCGGCAAGGAAATCCGGCCCCGCGGTGCGATCGCCGCGCGCCAGCTTGAACACCACGCCCGACAAAAGCAGCAGCGCCAGGAGGTTGGGCAGCACCATCGTCGCGTTGGAAATGTCGCCGAAGCGCCACACCAACTGCGAGGGCAAGGTGGCGCCCACGAAGATGCCGATGCACCACAGCACACGCCATGCGATGTGCAGCTTCCTCTCGCCGTCCCGGGTCGAGCCCGGAATGCGGTCGTAGATGAAGGTGATCGCCCGCTCGCCGTAATAGCTCCAGGTCAGCAGCGTGGTGAACACGAACAGGATCAGCGCCAGGCTGGCCACCAGCGTGCCGAGCGGGATCGTCCCGATCTCGTACGGGAAGGCGGCGGCGAAGGCGCCCGAGGTCGTCACGAAGCCGCTTTGCGCGGTGGTGCCGAGGTCGGATTGCCACACGTGCTTCACCGCCTGCCCCTGATAGGTGAAATCGCCTTCCACCGTCAGGATGACCAGCGCGGTCATGGTGCAGATCACGATGGTGTCGATGAAGGTGCCCAGCATGGCCATGCGGCCCTGCTGCTCGGGATCGTCGGTCTGGGCGACGGCGTGGGCGATGGGGGTGGACCCCTGGCCCGCCTCGTTGGAGAACAGCCCGCGCGCGGTCCCGGCGCGGATCGCGATGATGATCGCCGCGCCCGCGAAACCGCCGGTCGCGCTTTGCGTGTTGAAGGCGCCGCCGAAGATCCGGCCGAACGTCTCTGGCAAATCGCCGAAATTCAGGATCAGCGCGGTCACCGCCATGACGACATAGGCCGCGGCCATGATCGGCACGACCTTGTCCGCCACGCTGCCGATGGACTTGATCCCGCCGATGATCACGACGAACACCGCGCCCGCGACGACCAGCCCGCCGACCCAGCGTTCCCACCCGAACAGTTCGTTGAGGCCGCTCGCGACCTCGTTCGACTGGATGGAATTGCCGGTGACCAGCGCGGAGAACAGCGTGCCGAGGCAGAACACGATCGCCAGCCAGCTCCATTTCGGGCCGAGGCCGAGCATGATGTAGCTCATCGGGCCGCCGCGATACTGCCCGTCGCTGGTGTGCTCGCGATAGCGGATCGCCAGCGATCCCTCGCCGAAGGCCAGCGCCATGCCGAACAGCGCGGTCACCCACATCCAGAACACCGCGCCCGGCCCGCCGAGCGCGATGGCGGTCGCGACACCGGCGAGGTTGCCCGTGCCCACCTGGCCCGACAGGGCGGTGGAAAGCGCGGCGAACGGGCTGATCTCGCCCGCACCGGTGCCCTTTCGGCCCTTGAACAGCCCGGCGAACGCGCTGCCCAGCTTCGCGATGGGATAGAACCGCAGGCCGACCATGAACCACAGCCCCGCGCCCAGCAGGATGACGGCCAAAGGCGGAATGGGAATCACCTGTTCCCCGTTCCACGTGCCGCCCCAGATGAAGTCGGAAATATTGGTGATCGGCGCGACCAACCGCTCGCTCAACGATGCCTGAGCCGTGGTGCTCATGTTCGAATTCGTCCCCTCGCAAACAGGCCCTTGCGCCCCGTCAGGCGTCGGACGCTAGAGCCGCGCGGGGCCTACGGCAAGGCTTGCGCGCTCCGCTTGCTTTTGCGCCCGCGCCGCACTAGATGCGGTCGGGTCTTCCGACATCGGAGCCTTGCAACAGCCCAGCCCGGACCCGTCCGGGAGGGCGCGGCCCCTTACCCGGAAGTCACGAGATCAGACGTTCAACGCAAGTAGCAGCGAGTACGGCACATGGCCGAGAGCGGCAGCAAGAAGAAGACTTCCCCCGGCGAATTCATCCGCCAGGTGCGCGCGGAAATGGGCAAGGTCGTATGGCCCACGCGGCAGGAGACCACGACCACCGCGATCTTCGTCGGGATCATGATGGTGATCCTGTCGCTGTTCTTCCTGGGCGTCGACACGCTGTTCAGCGCCCTCATGCAGTGGCTGCTCTCGCTCGCCTGAGCGAAGACGGCGCGACCGCACCACACGATCAATCAAGGACGACCATGGCACGCTGGTACATCATCCACGCCTATTCCGGCTTCGAGAACAAGGTTCGCGACGCGATCATCTCCGAGGCGGAGCGGCTGGGCCTTTCCGAAGGCGTGGAAGAGGTCGAGGTTCCGACCGAGACCGTCACCGAGGTGAAGCGCGGCAAGAAGGTTCAGGTCGAACGCAAGTTCATGCCCGGCTACGTTCTGGCCAAGCTGAACATGACCGACGACATCTACCACCTGGTCAAGAACACGCCCAAGGTCACCGGCTTCCTGGGCAACAACAACAAGCCGCAGCCGATTTCCGAGAAGGAAGCGGCGCGGTATTTCGGCGGGGTCGAGGAAGCGAAGTCCGCTCCCAAGAAGCAGATCGATGTTGATTACGAGATCGGCGATCAGGTCAAGGTGCTCGACGGCCCCTTCGCCAGCTTCAACGGCGTGGTGGAAGAGCTCGATTTCGACAAGGCGAAGGTCAAGGTCAGCGTGTCGATCTTCGGCCGTGCGACTCCGGTCGAACTCGACTTCGAGCAGGTCGAACTCTCCAAGTAATCCGGTCGCGAAAAATCGCGCGCGCGGCCCCGGCATCGTCCGGGGCCGTACGCCGTTCGCGCCCGCCCTGTCCGGGTCTCTATCCGGCCGGCATCCAGCCCATCTTCTGGGCGTACCCGATCAGCATCATGATGGTGTCGACGCCCGCATGGGCGATGACTAGCGGCAGCAGGCTCCACCCCACGCGGGTGCGGAGCCAGCCGAAATACATCCCGATCATGCCGGTCAGCAACACCCCGCCCCAGCCCTGGTAGAGGTGGGGCAGACCGAAGAACGCGGCCTGAATCGCGATCACCGGCCAGACGTTTCCGCGCAGACCCGGCAGGTGCATCAGCCGGTCCATCAGGAACCCGCGCCACAGCAGTTCCTCGCCGAAGCCGGCGGCGAATATGGCGACCATCACGATCCAGGCGAGGAGCATCGCCGGGCTGCTGGTGATGCCGTCCATCAGCATGCTGACATCGGGTGTAGGCAGGCCCAGGCCGCGCAGCGCCATCCCGCCCAGCGTGAACCATGCGACGATGCCGATGGCCGAGCCGAGCCCGATCAGCCATGTGCGGCCGGTCCCGCCGAAAGCCGACAGATCCCACGCCTCGGCAAGGGCGCCATCCGCCTTCAGCCACGCCCCGGCGACGATCAGCCCGCCGACGGACGATCCGACGACCGACAGCAGCAGGCCGAGCGGCCCCTGACCGAAGACGAGGATGCCGGGGATCGACATGGCGATATAGGCGAACACCACGGTCGCGAATTGCAGCAGGAAATACCACCAGCCCAGTCGCCTGCGTTCGCCGTGCATCGTCGCGTCCATCGATCCCGTCCCTTGTCGTTGTCTTTACGGCGTTAGCCGCCCGCGGAGAGGGCCGCCAGTGCTTGCTTTTCGCGCCCGACACGCTATGTGCGCGAACCTTCCCCGATCTATTGACGGGAAACCCATGCGGAAGGGGCGCCATCGGCATCCCGTTCGACCGCTTACCATGACCCCGGCGGCTCCGTTCGCCGGGGAACAGTGAGAAAGGAGGCCATTCGTGGCCAAGAAGATCGAAGGCTATATCAAGCTGCAGGTGCCTGCCGGCACCGCCAATCCCTCCCCGCCGATCGGCCCCGCGCTGGGTCAGCGCGGCGTCAACATCATGGAATTCTGCAAGGCGTTCAACGCCGCGACGCAGGATCTGGAAAAGAGCGCGCCGATCCCGACGGTCATCACCGTCTATGCCGACCGTTCCTTCACCTTCGTCACCAAGACGCCGCCCGCGTCCTATTACCTGAAGAAGGCCGCCAAGCTGAAGTCGGGTTCGAAGGAGCCGGGCAAGAGCTCGGCTGGCACGATCAAGATCAGCCAGCTGAAGGAAATCGCCGAGGCGAAGATGGCCGACCTGAATGCGAACGACGTCGACCAGGCGATGAAGATCATCGCCGGTTCCGCCCGTTCGATGGGCCTCGATGTGGTGGAGGGCTGATCATGGCTACGCAGACCAAGA
Organism: uncultured Citromicrobium sp.; assembly: GCA_964401795.1. Classification (GTDB taxonomy): domain Bacteria; phylum Pseudomonadota; class Alphaproteobacteria; order Sphingomonadales; family Sphingomonadaceae; genus Alteriqipengyuania. The sequence continues at coordinate 43,856 of CAYNZQ010000003.1, read as the reverse complement.
AGCAGAAGATGCTGGCCGAGAAGGTCGACGCCGAAAAGCTGTACGGCTTCGACGAGGCGCTCACCCTGCTGCGTGAAACCGCCAGCAAGAAGTTCGACGAGACGGTCGAGATCGCGATGAACCTGGGCGTCGACCCGCGTCACGCCGACCAGACCGTTCGCGGCATGGTCTCGCTGCCGTCGGGCACCGGCAAGACCGTGAAGGTCGCGGTGTTCGCGCGTGGCGACAACGCCGAGAAGGCGACCGCCGCCGGAGCCGACAAGGTCGGTGCCGAGGACCTGATGGAAGACATGCAGAACGGCAATCTCGATTACGACCGCGTGATCGCGACGCCGGACATGATGGGTGTCGTCGGCCGTCTGGGTAAGGTGCTGGGCCCCAAGGGTCTGATGCCGAACCCGAAGCTGGGCACCGTGACCCCGAACGTGGAACAGGCCGTGAAGGACGCCAAGGGCGGCCAGGTCGAATTCCGCGCCGAGAAGAAGGGCATCATTCACTCCGGCATCGGCAAGCTCAGCTTCTCCGACGCCGATCTGAAGAAGAACTTCGAAGCGCTGACCGGCGCGGTCGTGCGGGCCAAGCCTTCGGGCGCCAAGGGCAAGTACGTGCGCAAGGTTTCGCTCAGCAGCACGATGGGTCCGGGCCTGAAGCTCGACACCGCCGAGATCGAGGGCGCCTGAGCCTTCCCTGTCGCGCGCTCGCATTCGCGGCGCGCAGCAGGAACCGGATCGTGAAAAAGGGCCGGGGGGAGCGATCCTTCCGGCCCTTTTTCGTATGTCCTCGCGCCGGGCGCTGGCGGGGTCAGGCGCGCAGCATCCGCCGAACCGGCGCCAGTACGCCGCTCCGGTCCGCGACGGTCTTTGCCGCCGCGACCCCGGTGTCGAATGCGGCGAGCGATCCCATCAGCACCCGGTTGGCGGCGTTGCGCCGCAGCAACAGGAAGGACCGGCAAGCCACGCTATCGGTGCCGAACAACGCCTTGTGCGCGCCGTCGCCTTCGGTGAAATCGAAATAGCGAAACCGGCGTTCGGCGAAGAGACGCTCCAGCGCGCCCATCTGCAAGACGGTGCCGGGCGACAGCCGGGCCCAGTCGGGATGATAGCCGAGATGCGCGTAGACGAGCGTTTCGCCATCGACCGGCAGGCTGAGATAGGCGACCGGGCGCCCCGCCGCCCAAAGCAGGAAACAGCGCATCCGATCCGCGCCTGCGGCTTCGACCATCGCGGCGCGCGCCTGCTCGTCGGCCGGCAGGCCGGCGTCGAGGAAGCGGGCCTGATAGGTCGCGGCGGAGAGCGGCAGCGCATGGGTCAGGAAGGTGGCGATCTCTTCCGGCGAGCGATATTCCCGAATGTCGAGCGTGCCGCCGGTCTCGCGCGCGAAGCGGCGTTCCTTGCGCCGCAGGGTGGAGCGCGTTTTGGACGAAAATCGTGCAAGATAGCCTTCGTAATCCCCGTGCATCGCGATGAAATGGCGGTGGTAGCACTCCATGCCGCCCACGAGGTATCCGGGATGGGCCGCGACGATGTCCGGGACCAGTTCGGCGGGGGCGGACAGCACCCGGATGCCCTCGGAAGCCTCGCCTTCGTCGCGGGGGAGAGGCGGCATCCGCTTTGCCAGCGCATCCTCCAGCGAGAAGGCGAGCGGGCAGAGCGTGCGCGAGACCGCGAACAGCCGCCGCGAGCCGACGGTGAAGGCAATGGGGACTGCGCGCGCCGCCACGTCCTCAGGTCGCGCCGTACAGCGTGTTCGACAGGAATTGCTCGGCCACCCTGAGCGTGGAGCGCAGCGGAGCGGCGGGCACGGGATCGTGGCGGGTCCGCGGGGCGGCGGGCCGCGGGCGGTGATCGCGATAGGTCCCGCTGCGCACGCCGCGCATCGTGGACAGGTCGCGGCACAATCCCTCGAACCGGCGGCGCACGATGCGATTGATCGACAGGGTGGAGCGGTTGACGAGCTCGAAACTGTGCGAGACCAGCGTGAAGCTTTCCGCGCCCTCGCGCCGGGCATGGCGGATCGCGGCGCGCATCTCGCGCAGCGACAGCGCTGTTAGCTGCGCGTGACGCTGTCCGCCGCGCAGCGAACAGATCGAACCAATTGGTACCTCCACGATCCCCTCGTGCCGGACGGGCATGCGATCCTCCGGCCCCAGCGAGATGGAGCACGCCCCGTCCGGCAGGCCGGGCGTGTGGCTGCTGTCGTGCGTCAGCCCGAGGATCGCGAGCGCGCGCAGCGTGTCGTCGTTCGCGCCGTAATTGCCCGCGCGGAAGGCGACCGGGCGCGGCGCACCCGCCGCCATCAGCGTCTCGCGCGCGTAGTCGAGGATCGTCCACTGATCCTCCAGCGGGAAATCCTTCAGATTGTCGCCCGTCCGCCCCGGCAGGATGCTGCGCGCCCCGGCGAGGGCGAGCCATTCGGTGTGGCAATGCAGCTGGACGTCCTGCCCGGCGTCCAGGATGGGCCCGACCACGTCCTCGATCGCGGCCACCCCCCAGATCATCGCCGGCATCGGATCGACGAAGAAGACGGCGCGCTGCCCGTAGCGCTGCAGCAGTTCGAGCTGGTAGGTGATGCCCACCGGGCCGTCGGGCGTGATGCAGGCGATGGAGCGCGCGAAATTGTCCGCCCGATCGATCGGGTACGGCCCGGCCGTGAGACCCGAGGAATACTCGGTGTCGATTGTGAGGAGGACTGTGGTCATCATCCTTTCGCACCCGGGCCCGGCGAGACGGTGGACCCGCCGGCCTGCCCGGACCGCTGGGATAGATGACAAGGGTTAAGGTCGGGTTTTGCGCGTCCCCGGCCCCCCGGCGGGCTCAGATGCCGCCGGGCGTGAAGTCGTATCCCGCGGTCGCGAGCGCATCGCACAGCGTGTGGACGCAGCTCGCCAGTTCGTCCGCGTCGGTGCTGCGGATCACGAAATTGGCGCCGGTCTTGCCGTCGCGAAAGAAGGGGTAGCTGCCGATCTGGCACGCCTCGTGCGCCTGTTCCGCCTGGCGCAGGATGTCGGCGACCTCGCTTTCGGCGGTCCAGCAGCCGATCGTTTCCGACTTCACCGGCAAGCCGCCTTCCAGCGTGCCGGTCAGCGCGTCGAGCATCCCGGCGGTGATGTGCGGCACGCCCGCCATCAGGAAGACGTTGCCGATGCGGATGCCGGGCGCGCCGGACATGCGGTTTGGGATCAGTTCGGCGCCCTGCGGTGCGCGCGCCATGCGCAGCCGCGCGTCTGTCAGCCCGCCGGGCTTGTCGGCATAGTAGCGTTCCAGAATGGCGCGTGCCTCGGGATGGACCACGACCTCCAGACCCAGCGCGCGGGCCACCGCATCCACCGTGATGTCGTCGTGCGTGGGGCCGATCCCGCCGGTCGTGAACAGATAGTCGTGCGCCGTGCGCAGCGCGTTCACCGCCCCTGCGATGCGGTCCTCCACATCGGGCACGACCCGCACTTCGGACAGGCGGATGCCCTGCACCTGCAGCCAGCTGGCGATCTGGGCGATGTTCCGGTCGTGCGTGCGGCCGGACAGGATTTCGTCCCCGATCACGATCAGGGCGGCGGTAAAGATGCGATCGACCATGATGGGCCCGGTGATACTGCGGCAATCCCGGCTTGGCTACTCCGCCGCCTCCGCAAAAGCGCGCCCGCGCGGCCGAAAGACGAGGTTGCCGTCGTCGACGGGGCGTTTCCTGAAATCGCGCCGATCCTCCAGGTAATCCTGGTTGAGCCGCCATGGCAGGGTCGGGGCGCTCTTGGGCATCAGATGCTTCGAACGCAGCAGATAGCCGGAGGAGAAATCGAAGATGTCGTCCTCCTCCAGAGGTTCGGCCGGCAGTTCGGGCACCGCGATGTCCGCGCCCTTGTCCCGCATCGCGGATAGCACGTCGCACACGTAGCGGGCATTGTGATCCACCCGCAGCGTCCAGCTGGCATTGAGGTAGCCGAAGGTCGCGGCAAGGTTGGGAATACCGGAGAACATGCACCCGCGGTAGAACCAGTGCTGCGCCCAGTCGACGCGCTCGCCGTCGACCGAGATCGCGATCTTCCCGCCGAAACTGAGGCTGAGCCCGGTCGCGGTGACGACGATGTCGGCAGGCAGCAGGTCGCCCGAGGCAAGGCGGATGCCGTCCGCCTCGAACCGCTCGATCCGGTCGGTCAGCACCTTGGCCCGCCCCTCGCGCACCGCGATGAAGAAATCGTCGTCGGGAACGAGACACAGCCGCTGTTCCCACGGGTTGTAGGGCGGGGTGAAGTCCGGGGCGCTGTAGGCGGGACCCAGCGCCTCCTGCGCGCGCTCGGTCAGCTTGGCAGAGACCTTTTCCGGCTTGCGACGCGCCAGCTTGAAGAAGAACTGGTGCAGCAGGATGTTCTTGGCGCGCGTCACCTTGTAGGCGAGCCTGTCCGGCAGGATGCCGCGCAGCCAGTTGGCAAGTGCGTCCTTCGCCGGGCGCGAGCCCATCCAGGTCGGGGTGCGTTGCAGCATCGTCACCTGCGCCGCCTTTTCCGCCATGGCAGGAACGATCGTCACCGCCGTGGCACCCGAACCGATCACGACGACACGCTTGTCCGTGTAATCGAGATCCTCCGGCCAGAATTGCGGGTGGACGATACGACCGCGAAACGCTTCGCGCCCGGCAAAGCCTGCATCGAAGGGCGCGTCGTAATCGTAATAGCCGGACCCGAGATAGAGGAACCGCGCGGCAAGCTGCGTCCCGTCGGCCAGTTGGACCCGCCACAGGGCGCTCTCGCTGTCGAAATCGGCCGTCGTCACGGTGGCGCCGAACCGGATGTGGCGGCGGATGTCGCGCTCGTCCACGATGCGGTTCAGGTAATCGAGGATCGCCGGACCGTCCGCGATGCTTTTCTCGTGTACCCACGGCTCGAACGCGAAGCCGAGCGTGTGCATGTCGCTGTCGGAGCGGACGCCGGGATAGCGGAACAGATCCCACGTCCCGCCCAGGTTCTCCCGCCGCTCGAGCACGGCGTAGCTGTGATCGGGCAGGCGGTCGCGCAGATGCGCGGCCATCCCGATGCCGGAAATTCCCGCGCCCACGATCAGCACGTCGTACTGGCTCTCGGCCTCGGCCATCGCCACTCCCCTTTTGGTTTCTTTGTGCAATCTATCTAGCGCGCCCTTGGCGCGGTGTCGATTGCGAGGGAATGCTATTCGCCCGTCAGGTCGGCGTCGCGCTGCAACCGCCGCAGGCCCAGCGCGAACACGGCGAGGCAGAAGCCGACGATGGTGGCGAAGCCGAGCCAGTCCGAATGGCCGTAGAGCCATACGCCCAGCGCGGGCGCGTAGATGTAGCTCGCGCCGTTGACCGAGGCGACCTGGCCCGAGACCTGCCCTTGCTCGGCCCGCGACACGGCGAGGGAGGCGCCCGCTGTGAAGCCGGGGCGGAACAGGCCGAACCCGAGCGAGGCGATGGCGAAGCCGAGTGCGATCGCGTGCAGCGTATGCGCCACCGACAGCAGCAGGACACCGCCGATGGCAAGGCCCATGCCCCACAGCGCGGCGGCGCGCGGACCCATCTTCAACGTCGGGATGAGGCCCCATTGCGCCAGCAGCGTGGCCACCGCGCCCGTCATCAGCACGAGCCCGACCGGTCCCGCACCCGCCAGCGGGTCCGCCCGCAGGCCCAGCCGGTCCAGTACCAGGAAGCCGCTGATGCCCAGCACCATCGCCTGCGCATGGCCGCCCAGCAGGCCGGTGACGAGCCAGGGCGAACTGCGCGGATCGGTCCAGCCGAGCGGCGGCGGATCGGCGGCACTTTCGGGCGGCAGGGTGTTCTCGACCGGCTCTTCCCGGGTCGAGCGCGAGCCGCCGCCATTGCCGTAGGGGGCATCGAAGGCAAAGCCATGCCCGGGAAAGCGCGGCTCGTCGTCCGGCAGGCGCAGGCGCAGGCCGATCATCGTCGCGAGGCCGATCGCCGCGAAGGCGAGGAACGGCCCGGTGAGGCCCGCCAGCGGGAAGATCAGCAACGGGGCGAGGGCGGGGCCGAGCACGGTGCCGAGCCCGAAGCTGGAGGAAATGAGCGAGAGCGCCTGCGTGCGCCGGGCCGGTTCGGTCCGGCTCGCCATATAGGCCTGCACCGCGGGCGGGGCGGCGGAACCCAGCAGGCCGTAGAGCGAGCGACACAGCGCGAACACCGCCAGCGTGACCCCGGCGGCCATCGCTCCGCGCAGGCCGAACCACAGCGTCGCGCCGCACAGCAGCATCGAGGCGGAAAATCCGGCCAGGCCCAGCGCCATCATCTTCTTGCGCCCGCGCCGGTCGCTCCGCCGGGCCCATAGCGGCGCGCACACCACCCAGAGCAGCGCCGACCAGCTGTAGGCAAGGCTGATCCACACGTCGGCGACCCCCAGCGAGGTCCCGATCGAGGGCATGACGGACTGCATCGCGGTATTGCCGGCTGCGGTCACCAGCATCACGGTGAACAGCAGCGCCAGCCGGCCGCGCGGTATCCCGGCGCCGGGACCTGATATCCGGTCGGTGACATGCACGCCTGAAGGATCGATTTCGGCCATGATCGGTCGTCTGGCTAGGCCCCGGCGAAGGGGCTGGCAATGGTCGCTACGTGCGCGCTGGCTTGCAATGTCGCGCCCATGCTGGCACCGCGCGACGACGATTTTCGACCTGTAGCGGACGAACGGATCTTTCTTGAACAAGAACAACTCGATAGCCACCGCCCCCAGCCGCGATAGCGCTCGCCGCCGGGCAGCCCGGTTGCTGGGCCAGTGGGGCGTCTTCTTCCGCGGGTTCGTGGAGCACCCGCGGATGGTGGGCTCCGTCATTCCGTCCTCGCGCTTCACCATCAACAAGATGCTGGCGCCGGTCGACTGGGCGAATTGCCAGCTGTTTGTGGAATACGGCCCCGGCGTGGGCACGTTCTGCCTGCCGGTGCTGGAGCGCCTGCCCGCGAACGGCAAGATGATCGCGATCGACACCAACCCGCTCTACGTGGATTTCCTCAACGAGCACATCCACGACCCGCGCTTCGTCGCGGTGCTGGGATCGGCCGAGCATGTGGAGCGCATCGTGCGCGAGCGCGGGCACGAACAGGCGGACTACATCGTTTCCGGCCTGCCGTTCTCGACCCTGCCCGACGGTGTCGGACCCGCGATCATGGCCGCGACCCATCGCATCCTGCGGACCGGCGGCGCCTTCATGGCCTACCAGTTCACCGCCGCGGTGCGCGACCTGATGGCGCGCGAGTTCGACACGATCGACAGCGGGTACGAGTTCTGGAACGTGCTGCCCTGCAAGCTCTTCTGGGGCTGGAAGAACTAGTCCTCAGGCGTTGCCGTCGCCGCCGGTGGTCGGCGGCACGCTGACCCGCTCCGCCGCAAGCTGGCGATAAATCGCGGCCAGCACGGCGAGGAATATCGTGACGAACGCGGCATTGATCGCCGCTGCGACCAGCGCGTTACCGACCAGCGCGATCTCCGCCCCGAACAGCCCGAATACGAGGCCCAGGATCAGCGTGATCACGGTCGAGACGACGATGAAGGCGATCGTCAGCAGGGCATAGAACAGCAGCAGCCGGAAGGAATTGCCCTTCGTCAGCCGCCAGCTGCGCGTCAGCAGGGCGATCGGGTTGTAGGTCCGCTCCAGCGCCAGGACCGGGGTAAACAGGGAAATCTTGATATAGGCGTAGATCATCACGATCACCGCGACGATGGAAACCAGGATGATCGCGACGTGCGATCCGCTCGCCGCGCCGATGGCGGCGATAATTCCCAGCACCAGGACCGCTGCCAGTCCCGTGATCAGCGATGCGGCGATATAGGTCGGCAACAGTTTCACCGCACTTGCGATCGCCTCGCCCACGGTGGGGCGCGATCGATCGGCCAGCAGGGCGATCAGGGACACCATGCCGATCGTCTGGATCAGCAGCATCAGGACGAACACCCACCAGTAGCGGGCATAGAAGCCGCTCATGGCGGCCATCGCGGCGTCCATGTCGCCGTTCTGCGCCTGCATCTCCAGCCCGCCGGCCATCTGCGGCATGAACAGCATCAGCGCCAGATACGGGATGAAGAAGAACACGCCCGCCACGACCGTGACCGTCGAGCCGTTGCCGGCGATAAGGCCGAGCGCCTGTTCCCAGGCGCGATTGAGGTCGAATTTCATGGCGTTTCCCGCTCCTTGCCCAACGCCAGCGCTTGATAAGCGGTCGGGGGTGGGGCAGGCAATCCCCGCTTATGGCTTGTGCCCCCGATAATATCGAATGGCGCTGCGAAACCGCGCCGGTGCCCTATCGTACCGCGCTGGCGGACATGCAGGCGCGCAATGCCGCGGTCGCGGCGGGCGAGGCGCGCGAGCTCGTCTGGCTGCTGGAGCATCCGCCCGTCTATACCGCCGGGACCAGCGCCGATCCGAACGAATTGCTCGACCCGCGGTTCGAAGTGGTCGAGGCGGGGCGCGGCGGGCGCTACACCTATCACGGGCCGGGCCAGCGCGTCGGCTATCTGGTGCTCGACCTCGCGCGCCGGGGGAAGGACGTGCGCCGGTTCGTCCACGCGGTCGAAGGCTGGGTGATCGACACGCTCGGCCGGTTCGGCGTCGAAAGCTGGGCCGTGGACGGGCGCGTGGGCATCTGGACCCGCGATCTGGGCGGGCGCGAGGCGAAGATCGGCGCGATCGGCGTGCGCGTGCGGCGCTGGGTGACGATGCACGGATTTTCGGTCAATCTCGACCCCGACCTCACCCATTTCACCGGCATCGTTCCGTGCGGGATCGACGAATTCGGCGTCACCAGCCTCGCCCGGCTCGGCATCGCGCTTGCGCCACAGGAGTGGGATGCGGCATTGCGCGACACCGCGCCGCGTTTCCTCGCCGCGCTGGAAGGAGAAACCGCATGATCCGCTCGACCCGCCTGCTTGCCCCTCTTGCCGCGGCGCTGGCCCTTGCGGCGTGCGGCGACAAGGCGGAGGAAACCGGGACCGGCTCCGCGCAGGGCGAGGTGCTCGGCGGCACGATCAGCGATGCGATGCTGCCGCTCGACACCGTACGCTCCACCGCCCCGGCGCTTGAGGCCGAACCGTCCGCAGGCGCCGACACCGAAGCGGCGACGCCCGCGCCCACCGAAACGGGCAGCGATGAAGCGGAGCCGCAGGCCGACCAGTCGGCCGAACCTGCGCCCGAAGAAGGCTGACCGTCAGCCCGCCTGCTGCTCGGCCAGCGTGGGATAGTCGATATACCCTGCCGCGCCCGGCAGGTACCAGCTTTGCGGCACGTCCACATTGGGCGCGAAGGCGGCATCCTGGCGGATCCGTTCGGGCAGGTCGGGGTTCGAAATGAACGGCCGGCCGAAGCTGATCGCGTCGCAGCGCCCGTTCTCCACGTCCTGCGCCGCGTCCGCTGCGCCGTAATCGCTGTTGAGCACCAGCGGCCCCGAATAGATGGAGCGGAGATGCGCGTCCTGCTGCGGCACGTCGGTATTGCCGAAAGTGCCCTCGGGCCCGGGCTGGCGCAGTTCGAGGAAGGCGAGCCGGTGCTTTTCCACCACGCGCGCCGCCGCGCCGAAGGTCTCGGCCGGATCGGGATCGTCGCAGCCTTGCGTCTCGCCATTGGGCGACAGGCGCACGCCGACACGCTCCGCGCCCCAGACATCGACCAGCGCGCCCAATACCTCGTCCAGGAAGCGGGCGCGGTTTTCCGCGCTGCCGCCATACTCGTCCTCGCGCAGATTGGTCGAACGGCGCAGGAACTGGTCGATCAGATAGCCATTCGCACCGTGCAGTTGCACGCCGTCGAAACCTGCGTCCTTCGCATTGCGCGCGGCCTTCCGGTAATCTTCCACCACGCGCGCGATGTCGCCGGTGGAGAGCGCGCGGGCAGGCTGGTAGTCCTGCCGGCCGGTCGGGGTGTGCGCGTGGCCCGGCGCAGTCGTCGCGCTGGCGGAGACGGGCGCCTCGCCGCCCAGGAAGTCGGGATGCACCAAGCGGCCCATGTGCCACAGCTGCATCACGATGCGGCCCCCGGCCTCGTGCACCGCCTCGGTCACCGGTTTCCAGCCCTCGACCTGCGCGGCGCTCCAGATCCCCGGCGCGGAGGGCCAGCCGAGACCTTCGACGCTGATGCCGGTCGCTTCGGAAATGATCAGGCCGGCGCCCGCGCGCTGACGATAGTAGGTCTGCATCATCTCGGTCGGGACGAAGCCCGGGACATGGGCGCGCCCGCGGGTGAGCGGCGCCATGAAGATGCGGTTGGGGCAATTCAGGGCCCCGATGGTGATGGGCCGGAACAGCGCGTCGTGCATACAAACTCCTCGCAATCGGGTGGCGAATTAAAACGGATGTCGCCTTGGTCGCAAGCCGCTAAGGCAAGCGGGTGAGCGAGGCAAGCCATCCCAGACCCCATCCGCGCTGGCTGCTCGTCGCAAGCCTGCTGGGTGCGAACGTCGCACTGGCGCTGGGCCCGTGGTCGGTGCGGCTGGCCGACAGCGGCCCGGTATCCGCCGGGTTCTGGCGGCTGACGCTGGCGCTCCCTTTCCTGGCGATGATCGCGCGGGCGAGCGGGCAGCGGCTGACGGGGATTTCCCGCCGCGTGATGATCCTCCTCGCCATCGGGGCGACCGCCTTCGCGCTCGATCTGGCGAGCTGGCATACCGGGATCGGCATGACCCGGCTCGGCAATGCCACGCTGTTTGGCAATGCGGGCAGCATCGTGCTGCTGTTCTGGGGGTTCGTGGTCGCCCGCCGCCGCCCGCGTGGGCGCGAGTGGGCGACGCTGGCGCTTGCATTGGGAGGCACCGCGATCCTGTTCGGGACCAGCCTCGACATATCGGTCGGGACCTTGCTGGGCGACCTGTTCTGCCTCGCCGCAGGCCTGCTCTACGCGGTCTATATCCTGACGTCGCAGGATGCGCGGCGGACCATCGGCAGCTGGAGCCTGCTGACCTGGGTGTGCCTGTTCGCGGCGCCCGTGCTGCTCGCCATCTCGATCGCGCGGGGCGAGCCGGTGTGGCCGGAAAACTGGTGGCCGCTCATCGCGCTGTTCGTGCTCAGCCAGCTCATCGGGCAGGGATTGCTCGTCTTCTCGCTCGGCCATTTTCCGCCGCTGGCGATCGGCCTCGCGCTGCTGACCCAGCCCGCCATCGCCGCGCTGTACGGCTATGCGATCTTCGGCGAGACGCTCGGTCCGCTGGAGATAGGGGGGATGGTCCTGCTGGGGGCCGCGCTTGCCGCGTCGCGGGCGGTCAGCGCTCCATCCAGGTGAGGAACTGCTGGTAGCGGGCTTCCACTACCTCCAGGTTCGGTCCCGCCAGGTCGATCCGGGCCTGCCGAATGAGTTGCTCCGCCTCCTTCTCCAGCACGTACAGCCGGTGTTCGTCGGTAATGCCGCTCGCCGCGCGATAGATCGCGGTGAACATGACCAGCGCCGCGTTGGGGCTGGTCGCGACGCCCGAACGGATGGAGCCGAAACCGCGCTGGACGAAATGCGAAAAATCGTCGGCCAGCAATTGCAGTCGCGCCTCGTCGTCCTCGCTCGACCCGAAATGCCGGTTGAGGTCGCGCCGGCCCAGCTCGGCCGTGGCGGCGCCCAGCCAGTGGAGCGCGGCGATCGCGGTGAAGGGGTCGTTGATCCCGGGCGACAGCGCGCGCAGGCCGATCTCGACCAGCTCGTCCATCAGGAAGTGCAGGTCCTGTCCCGGCGTCCGCTTGCCGCCGAGCTGGAAGCAGGCGCGGATTTCCTTGTCGCGCAGATTGTCGAGGCCGTCGTCGTCCTCCCACACCGCGAGTTCGATCTTGGGATGGACGAAGTCGCCGGTGCGCACCGCCAGTTTCAGATGGCCGCCCGCGGCCTGCGCGATCCGCTCCAGCCGCTCGAAATCGATCACCTGGACGTAGCCGGTATCGGTCGCGATCACCGATCGGCCATGGGGATGCTCCATCGACACCCGTTCGCGCGCAGGCGCCTCGAACGTCCGCTTGATGTCGCCGATCAGGCGGTCCCCGATCCCCTCCAGCACGCTGTTGATCCTGATCGAGGCGGGCACGTGATTGAGGAAATAGACCAGCACCATGACGCTGAGCGCCATCAGCAGATAGGCGACCAGCAGCGACAGCTGCGGCACGAAGCCGGGCAGCAACTGGTCGTCCGGCAGCAGTCCCGCCTCGTCCGGGGTGCGCACGACGCGCAGCACGGTGATCGCATAGACGAACGTGCCGACGAAGGTCGCGAGGCTGAGCTGATTGCCCTTGTTTTCCATGAAATTGGTGAGCAGGCGCGGGCCGTAATTCCCGCTGGCATAGGCGACCGCCGCGATGGTGATGGAGAACACCGTCGATGCGACCCCGATCATGGACCCGGCGATAACGGTCAGCATGTTGGACGCGCCCTCGGGCCGGGCGGGTTGCAGCCAGGCGATGCTGTTCAGCAGCTCGGCATAGCCGTTGCGGTCGAGCCAGATCGTGCCGATCGCGAGCAGCACCGCGAAGAAGGCGAACTGCGCGGGGTAGAACCAGTAGCTGGCGTTGACGTCGTGCCAGGCCTTGCGAAACCACGCGGTCATGCTGCCTCCCTTTCAGCGTCCAGCCGGGCCACGGCGCGCTCGATCGCGGTCCGGTCGACTTCGCTCTGCACCTGCGTCAGCGCGTGTTCGCCGATCTCGTGGCCGATCCGCGCCAGATACGCATCGAATCTGCGAGGCGCATCGGTTTCGGCCAACCGGGCCACGACCATCGCCAGCGTGTCGATCAGGCGGATCGAGACGCTGGGATAGGCCGCCGCCGCCTGACGGAAGGCATTGAGCGGGTCGGCGAACAACCCTTCGAAATCCTGGCCCATCAATTCGAAGCGCGGCTCGCGCGCGTAGGCGGCGATCCGGCCCGGCTCGACCCAGCTATGGGCATGCGCTAGGATCACCTCGCCCAGCCGGTCGGCGCAGGCGAGCGCGGTGTAGAAATCGTTGATGGCCGGCGACAGCGCCCGCGCGCCGATCTCTACCAGCAGGCGGATCTGGAAGACCGCGCCCTGGCCGTCGCTGCGAAACGGCCCGATGGGCACCGCCCGGCGCAGCACGTGCTCGTCCGCGCCGGATCGTTCGAGGGCGACGATCGGCTGCCCCTGCAGCACGAACTGGCCCGGCGCGGCGCAGAAACGGATCGTGCCGGGATGGTCGCGCAATTGCGCGGCCAACCCGTCGAGGTCGATGCTTTCGACATAGCCGCTGCGATGGGCTCGGATTTGCGCGGCGAAAGGGCCGGGATGGGGATCGCGCGGCACGATCGGCACGCGCGCGGGCGGCGCGTCCCTCGCCAGCGCGGCGATAGCCTTGTCGACATACATCGTCCGCCCGAGGTTGTGCAGCGCGACCGCCAGCATGGCGACGTTGACCAGCAGCAGCGCGACGGACCCCATCAGGGTCAGCAGCGGTACCTGCGCCAGCGGCGCCTGCGCATCGATCGCCAACTGGTTGAGCACGGTGAAGATCAGGCTGAACGACAGCCCGGCGATGGAAACGCGGATCAGCGGCCGGGCGAGCCAGCGGTCGACCAGCCGCACGCCCAGATTGCTGGCCGCAAGCGTCAGCACGAGCAGCGAGATCGAGAAGAACAGGGTGATGAAGGCGGCGTCGATGGCCGCGATCACCCCGGCGACGTCCTTCGCCGTGTCGGCAGTGGCGACAGGGGCCAGATTGTGCGCCAGCAGCCACGCGGTCGCGCCCGCCCGGTCCAGCAGCAGCGCGACGGCGAAGGCGACGGGCGCGCTCAGCACCGCGGCCAGCGCGAGCGACCAGTAATTCGCGGTCAGCCGGTGGATCAGCCAGTCGCGCAGCCCCCCGATCGGCCCCCTGTGTGCCATGGCGCATATCCCCCCTGAAGCAGTCGTGCCGGCTTTCAACGCGCCAATGCGCGAAGGGTTGCCGATCCTGCGCGCGATACGATCCGGGCGGAAGCAGAAAATTATTCGGGGAACCGGATCGACGCCGCCGCTGTTGTGGCTGGACGTCGCCGATGAATGACGTCGGCGACGATATGGGTCGGCGCCGTGCAACAGGGAAGGTAATCCTGCCGATGGCCCCAGTATCCGTTCCGTCGCCCGCACCCGGAATGCTCGATCGACTTCCGGACGTCGTGTCCAACATAGAAAATCTCGTGCCGCTGACCGCCGGGCAATACAATACCGGCTCCCTCATCCTGATGGTGAGTTACGGCGCGCATTTCGCCTTCATTCTCTACTTCCTGATGACCAGTTTTTCCATCGCCCCGCGCTATCGCGTGGTGCCGATCCTGTCCGCCGTGGTCATGGCCAGCGCGGGCCTGTCGCTCTATCGCGAATTCGACGCGTGGCAGGCGAGCTACGCCTTTGCCGGCGGTTTCTATCTGCCGCTGGCCGAAGGCGAGACGTTCACCAACGCCTTTCGCTACGGCAACTGGACGATCACCGTGCCGCTGCTGCTGACGCAGCTGCCGATCGCCTTCGCGCTGTCGCGGCCCGACCTGCACAAGCGCGCGGTACGCATGGCGATCCCCGCGCTGCTGATGATCTGGACCGGGCTCTACGGGCAGTTCGGCGAAACCGGCGACTGGTCGCGGCTCAACGTGTGGGGCGTGATTTCGACCATCTTCTTCGTCTGGCTGATCGTGGAAGTGCGCGGCGTCATCTCGATCGCGGTGCGCACCAGCCCCCCGGGTCTGGCGAGCTGGCCGAAGAACATCTGGTGGTATTTCCTCGCCACCTGGGGCCTCTACCCCATCGCCTACGCGCTGCCCCAGCTGGGCTTTACCGGCGACGTGGTGGTGATCCGGCAGGCGCTGTTCAGCCTGGCCGACATTTCCTCGAAGCTGATCTACGGCGTGATCCTGTCGCGCTACGTGCTGCGGCGCAGCGCGCTGGAAGGCTTCGCCCCCGCGGTCGAGGCGCTGGCCCCTGCCCCGGCGGCTACCGCACCGGCGGACAAGCCGCTGCAGGGTTGATGACGGGCGCTGCGCTCGCATTGCAGGAAGGGCCCCGGCATCGTGCCGGGGCCCTTTTGCCATGCGTCGGGCTGGCTTTGGCGGCCGGGGCGCAACTGGCCGGGACGACGGCCGCGATCCTTTTGGGCCTTGCCTGTTTCGTAGCGGGGCTGGCGCATGGCGCGGCGGAGGAAACGGAGGGGCGGATCGCCGCTTTCGGGCCGGTTCGCGCCCTGGCCTATGTCGCGATCGGGCTTGCGGTCGCAGGCCTATTCCTCGCGCTGCCGATCGCCGGGCTGACGCTGTTCCTGCTGCTGTCGCTATGGCATTTCGCGCGCAGCGAATGCGCGATGGGGCCGCTCGCCCGCGCCGCCGTCGGCATGCTGGCAATCGGCGGGAGCGCGCTGTTCCGGCCTAGCGAGACGACCGACGTCTTCGCCGCCATCGTCGGCTTCGCGCCGCCTTCGGTACTGGTCCCCGTCCTGTCGATGGCCGGGGTGGCCGGTTCGGTGTTGGTCGTGGCAGCTCTTGTCAGGCGCGAGCGCGGGGCACTGCTGGCTGCCTCCTGCCTGCCGGCCGCCATCCTGTTTCATCCGGTGCTGGCGGTAGGGCTCGTCTTCCTGAGCGCCCACGCGCTGCCGGTGCAGGCGGGGCAGGTCGCGCGGTATGGCCGCCACGCCGTCCTGCGCGCCGCGCTTTGGCCCAGCCTCGCGGCAGGCGCAGGGGCGCTTGCGTCGATCGCAGCGGTGTCGGCCGGGCTGGTCCCGATGCCGCTGGCGGCGGCACTCGCCTTCGGGCTGGCAACGCCGCACATGCTGACCGAACGGCTGGAAGCCTGAACCTGCCGTCCGGCGTTCAGACGCGGCCCAGATCGCCCTTGCCGATGGTCCCGCTGGCCATTTCCAGCATCCGGTCGAGGCTCTGCTTCGCCTTCAGCCGCAGCCCTTCCTCGATCTCGATCCGCGGTTCGAGATCGCGCAGCGCGGTGTAGAGCTTGGGCAGCGTGTTCAGCGCCATGTACGGGCAGATGTTGCACGCGCAATTGCCATCCGCCCCCGGCGCGCCGATGAAAGTCTTGTCCGGCAGCGCCTTTTCCATCTGGTGGATGATGTGCGGCTCGGTCGCCACGATCAGCGTGTCGCCTTCGAAGGTTTCGGCATATTGCAGGATGCCGCTGGTCGAACCGACATAGTCGGCGTGGTCGATGATCGTCGGCGGGCATTCGGGGTGCGCCGCGACGGGCGCGCCCGGATGCTGCTGCTTCAGCTTGAGCAGTTCGGTCTCGCTGAAGGCCTCGTGCACGATGCACACGCCCGGCCACAGCAGCATGTCGCGGTTGAACTTGCGGCTCATGTAACCGCCCAGGTGCCGGTCGGGGCCGAAGATGATCTTCTGGTCTTCCGGAATCTGGCTGATGATCGTTTCCGCGCTGGAGCTCGTCACGATGACGTCGCTGAGCGCCTTCACCTCGGTCGAACAGTTGATGTAGGTGAGCGCGATGTGATCGGGGTGCTTTTCGCGGAAGGCACGGAATTTCTCCGGCGGGCAACTGTCTTCCAGGCTGCACCCGGCATCGAGATCGGGCAGCACGACGATCTTGTCGGGGCTGAGGATCTTGGCGGTGTCGGCCATGAACTTCACGCCGCAAAAGGCGATCACGTCCGCATCGGTCTCTGCCGCCTTGCGCGACAGCTCCAGGCTGTCGCCGACGAAATCGGCCAGGTCCTGGATATGCGGCGCCTGATAGTAATGCGCCAGGATCACCGCGTTGCGTTCCTTGCGCAGGCGCTCGATCTCGGCAAGCAGGTCCTCGCCCGTGGGTATGGTCGTCTCGGCAGTCATGGCTCGTCCCGTCTGTGGCGCTTCATCGCGCATATAGGCAGAACGGCCGCCATGACGAGGGCGTTCCTGCCCTATCCGGCAAAGCCCGGCGGTAGGAATGCGCCCATCGGCCGCTCTGCCCCGGGCGAGCCGGCAACCACGGCGCGCGTGAGCGCGTAGCCGAGCGGGCTGTAGGCGATCAGCATGGAAGCGACGAAGGTCGCGATATAGACGCCCGTGCCCCACAGATAGGCGGGATGGATGCGCCCGTGGCGGCGCAGGTCGCCCGCCATCGCGATCGCCGGGAAGACCAGCGTCGCCGCGATCGTCAGCGGCCAGGCATAGGGGATCATCAGCGGCAGGGGCAGCAACCGGCCGAGCCCGGGGCCGGTCAGGATCGTCAGCGCGCAGATCAGCAGCCTGCGATGCCAGCCGATCTGGCGCGGGACCCGCAGCGCCCATAGCGCCAGCACGCCGAAGCACAGCAGCAGCGCGACGTTGCTGACGAAAAACTCGTTCTGCGCGAAGAAGAACGGCCCGCCGGTGCGGCGCGCCACCACGACCATGATCGCAATCCCTGCAAGGACCATGACGGGAACGTAATAGGAGGCAACGCGCCCCAGCCGCCGATGCATCGCGCGGCGCCCCGTCGCCATCGTCCACGCCTGCACCAGGAAAAAGGCGAGCCATCCCATGAAGATGACGGCGTGGGCGTGATAGGCCAGCGGCACCGCGAAGGTGGACCGTCCCATCGCCAGGTTGAGCGAGAACCCGGCCACGATCGTTCCCGCCATCGCGGCGGACAGGATGAAGAAGAACCGCCGCTCCCCGCGTTGCAGGTCGAGTGCGGACTGGGCATGCAAGGTCGCCATCGAAAACCTCCCCTTCGATGCGGCCCGGATATTGCAGCGTGTTGTCGTTATGCGCGCGCAGTATAATCCGGTTTGGCCCGGACGGGAAGCGTCCGGCTAGCTTGCCGGTGCCTCACCGTCGAAGCGAACGTCGACGGTCACGTCGCCATAGCCTGCCACCTGCAGCGGAATGGCGAGGTTCTGGCGCACCGCCTCTTTCGCCGCGTTGCGCGCGAGCGCCAGCACCTGCGGGTTCTTGGCGAATTCGGCGGCCTTGCGCTCCGCCTGCTGCGAGTTGTTTTTCGCCAGCGCCTGCGCCGCGCTGCCGGTCACGAAATTCCCCTGCGTGTAGGTCTTGGCCGCGGCCTCATCCAGGTTGGGGCGCGAAATCCGCAGCGGCGGCAGGGTCACGTCCAGCGTGTCGCTGGCATCGTCCCACACGAACCGGTCGCGGTCCATCCGGCTGAGGTCGAGACGATATTCGACCATCGCGGGAATGATGGCGGCCTGTCGGCTCTTCAGGATGTCGATCCCCAGCACCCCCTGCGCATTGGTGCTTTCCGCGACCACCTCGAAGCGACTGGAAAACACGTTCAGCGAATTCTGTTTCTCGAAGGCAAGCATCGCACTGCCGACCGGATCGCCTTCTTCCTTGTACAGGAACGCGCGCCAGCCGAGCCACGCCACGGCCGCGAGCAGCACGATGACGATCAGCCACGGCACCGCCTGCGTGCGGGCCAGAGGTTGGTTCTTGCGCACGCGCGGGGTCACCCGTGTCGACAAATCGCTTTTCAGATCGCTTCCCATCGTTCTTTCGAACGCCGGACAAGGCCCCGCCGTTCCAGATCCATGAGGTGGGCGTGAACCGACATCTGCGCGGCCTTTTCCAGCCTGGGGTCCAGCCCCTTGTACATCGGGGCGAGAAAATCGGGCAGGGCGCGCGGTTCCTCGCCCACCAGGCGCAGGATCTGGCGCTCGCGCTGGCGCCGGTGCCCGATCATGGAGCGGACCAGTTGGCGCGGTCTCGTCACCGCCGGGCCGTGGGCGGGGTAATAGATGCGGTCCTCGCGCGCGTAGAGCCTGTCCAGGCTGGCGAGGTAATCGCCCATGTCGCCATCGGGCGGCACGATCACGCTGGTCGACCAGCCCATGACATGGTCGCCGGTGAACAGCGCGCCGCTTTCCTCCAGCGCGAAGCACAGGTGGTTGGAGGTGTGCCCCGGCGTCGCCACCGCGGTCAGCGTCCAGCCATCGCCCACAACGCTTTCGCCGTCCGCCAGCACGCGATCGGGTTCGTAGCTCGTATCGAACGGCGCGTCGGCGCGCGGGCCCGTGTCGGCAAGGACCAGCCGGTCGCAGCCGACGATCGCCGCGCCGGTCTCGCGCGCCAGCGGCCCGGCACCGGGCGAATGGTCGCGGTGCGTATGGGTGCAGAGGATATGGCTGATGCGCGCGTCGCCTGCCGCTCGCACGATCGCGGCGAGATGCTCCGCCTCGTCCGGGCCGGGGTCGATCACCGCGACGTCCGATCCCGTTCCCACGATGTAGGTCTGGGTGCCGGTATAGGTGTAGGGCGAGGGGTTGGGCGCCAGCACGCGCGCGACGAGCGGTTCGGGCCGCTCGGTCTCGCCGGTGGGCCATGGTCTGGGGGGCGGGCCTGCCATGGGCTTGCATATGGGGGCCCGGCTGGCCCATGTCACGCCGCGCCGGCTGAGGAGAGGCGAATGGGCGACTGGATACTGGTGCTGGATGCGGGGACCACCTCCACGCGCGCGATGCTGTTCGCGCAGGACGGCACGGTGGAGCGCGTGGCGCAGGCCGATATCGTCCAGCATTATCCCCGGCCCGGCTGGGTCGAACACGACGCGGGCGAGATCTGGGACAAGACGCTGGCCTGTGCGCGCGAAGTCGTGGGCGAGGATGCGGACCGGATCGCCTGTATCGGCATCACCAACCAGCGCGAGACGGTGGTGGCGTGGAACCGCACGACGTTGCAACCGCTCGCCCGCGCCATCGTATGGCAGGATCGCCGCAGCGCCGATCTGTGCGCCGCGCTGAAGGCGGACGGACTGGAACCGGGCATCCAGCGCACCACGGGCCTGCTGCTCGACCCCTATTTTTCCGCCACCAAGATGCGCTGGCTGCTGGACCACGACGCCGCGGTCCGCGCCGCCGCGGGACTTGGGGAGCTGGCTTTCGGCACGGTGGAAAGCTGGCTCGTCGCGCGGCTGACCGGGGGCGCGCATGTCAGCGATGCGAGCAATGCCAGCCGCACCCTGCTGCTTCCCCTCGATGGTGCGCAGTTCGATCCCGCGCTGTGCGATACCTTCGGCCTGCCGCTCGCGGCCTTGCCCAAAGTGGTCGATACCCACGGACCCGTGGCAGAGACCGACCCCGGGATATTCGGCCGCCCGATCGCGATTACCGGGCTGCTCGGCGACCAGCAGGCGGCGACGGTGGGGCAGGGGTGCCTCTCGCCGGGCGAGACCAAGGCGACCTACGGCACCGGCGCCTTCATCCTGACCAATCAGGGCGATGTCCCGCCCACCTCGACGCATCGCCTGCTGGGCACGGTGCTGACGCAGCGCGAGGGGCAGCGGCGCTACGCGCTGGAGGGATCGGTGTTCGTCGCCGGCAGCCTGATCCAGTGGCTGCGCGATGCGCTGGGCCTGATCGAAAACGCCGCCGAGACGGAGGAGCTTGCCCGGTCCATCCCGGATTCGGGGGAAGTGATCATGGTGCCCGCACTCAGCGGCCTCGGCGCACCCCACTGGCGGGCCGACGCGCGCGGCAGCATTTCGGGGCTCAGCTTCTCCAGCAGCAGGGCCCAGATCGCGCGCGCCGCGCTGGAATCCATGGCGCACCAGACGCACGATCTCGCGCGCGCTTTCGCCGCCGACGGCACCGACTGGGCGTGCCTGCGGATCGATGGCGGGATGAGCGCGAACGACTGGATGGCGCAGGATCTGGCCGACATCCTCGATCTGGAAGTCGAACGGCCCGATTTCGTGGAAACCACCGCGCTGGGCGCTGCCATCGCCGCTGCCGTAGGGGCGGGGCTGTACCCCGACCTGCCGGGTGCGGCGCAGGCGATGCGGGGCCGGGTGCGGCGGTTCACCCCGGCGATGGACGCCGCGACGCGCGAAGAGCGGCTGGCCCGCTGGCACCGCGCGCTGGCCGCGGTCTGAGCGGCGCGCCTAGAAGCTGCCGAGCGCTTCCTTCAACCGGTCGCGCAGGCGCCCGATCGCTTCGGGCCGGCTCTGCATCGCGCGCTGCCACTGGGCATCGATCCGCGCGACGCGGGCATGGAGCCGTTCGGTCTGGGCGATCAGCTTGCGCGTCGGGGACGACAGCAGCGTGAGATAGCGCGGCTCGCTCTCGCGGTTAACCGGCAGACGCCCGGTGCGGCGCAATTGCTGCTCGCTCATCTGCCCGGTCAGATAGGCCCGCTGGTTCATCAGCCAGGCAAGCACGTGCATGATGCGGGTGGTGGTCTTCAGCCCCTCGGTCGACAGCGCAACGCGCAGCGGGTCGTTTTCCTCCCCCGCCCGCGCGGGCATCAGATCGAAGGTCGCACGCACCTCGTCCGCCAGAACGAGCGCTTCGGCATACAGCGATTCGACGATCGCGGTGTTGAGATCTGACGGCGGGCCCATGGCGTCTTTCGATACGGTGCGCGGCGCCGCCTGCAAAGCCGCCCCGTCCGAGTTTTCCCGCGGCGAGACAGCCGTGGAATTACCCGATGGCGGTGCGGGCGATTTCGTGCGCGGCAGGGGTCAGGCGATGATGTCGGGCACCAGTTCGTCCTCGATCGCGGCGATCTGGTCGCGCAGCGCCAGCTTGCGTTTCTTGAGGCGGGCGATCTGCAACTGATCGGGCGTGCCGGCGCCGGTCAGCGCGGCGATCGCGGCGTCCATGTCGCGATGTTCCAGCCTGAGCAATTCGCGCCGCTTGCGCAATTCCGCCTCGGTCATCGCCGCCCGTCCCTGATGCCTTCGCTCCGTCGCGCAAGAGCAGTGGCCCATCGCTATCGGGCTGGCAAGCTCTTCGCAGCGAGGCGCAAATATGGTCATATGATCGAGTCGCGGCGGCGCCTCGCAAGCGCGCCGCCCCGCGGCCGCAAGCGATAGGAGAAAGCCAGATGAATGCATCGCATGTCAGCGCCCTCAAATCCAAGCATGCCGGGATCGAAGCCGCCATTGCCAAAGAGATGAACCGCCCGGCGCCCGACGATACGATGCTCCAGCGGCTCAAGCGCGAGAAACTGCGGCTGAAGGAAGAAATCGGCACGCACTGAAGGCCTGCCGGAACCGGGTTCGCGCACGCGGGCATTTCCCATCCGCGCCGCGATAGGCTAGGCGGTAGGGCATGAGCGCTGCCGCCGCCGCCCGCCAGATCCTGACCCGCCTGCACGAGGTGATGGCCTCGCGCCTTCACGCGCAGGGCAAGCTCGACCGCGTGGTAGAGATTATCGGCGAGGCGCTCGATAGCGAGGTCTGCTCGATCTACCTTCTGCGCGAGGGGATGCTGGAACTGTTCGCCACCCGCGGGCTGAAGCAGGAGGCGGTCCACGTCACGCGCATGGCGCTGGGCGAGGGGCTGACCGGCACCATCGCCCAGAACGTGGAGACGCTGAACCTCGCGGAGGCGAAGGCGCATCCCGATTTTCAGTACCGGCCCGAAACGGGGGAGGACAAGTTTCACTCCTTCGCCGGGGTCCCGATCGTCTATCGCGAGCGGGCGGTGGGTGCGCTCAACGTGCAGCACGTGGAGCCGCGCCGGTACGAGGATGTCGAGATCGAGGCGCTGCAGACCACCGCCATGGTCTTGTCCGAACTCATCGCCAACACCGGCCTGATCGACGAGCAGGAGGTGCTGGGTCTCGCCCAGGCCAGTACCGAGACGATGAAGATGGAAGGGTTGCCGCTGGTGAAGGGGCTGGCGAGCGGCGTCGCCGTCTATCACCAGCCGCGCGTCACCATCGACCAGGTCGTGGCGGAGGACGTCGAGGTGGAGCGCCAGCGCGTCTATCGCGCGTTCGATCGGATGCGCGATCAGATCGATACCATGGCGCAGCAGGCCGAATTCGGCGCCGGGGGCGAACACGAGGAGGTCCTGCAGACCTACAAGATGTTCGCCTACGACGAAGGATGGAGCCGGCGTATCAACGAGGCGATCGATTCCGGTCTGACGGCGGAGGCCGCGATCGAGCGGGTGCAGCAGCGCACCCGGATGCGCATGCGCGAGATCGACGATCCCCTGCTGGCCGACCGGATGCACGATCTGGAGGATCTGTCGAACCGCTTGCTGCGCATCGTGTCCGGCCAGATCGGTACCGCCGCGACCAAGGGGCTGCCGCGCGACGCCATCCTGATCGCCAAGAATCTCGGGCCCGCCGAGCTGCTCGAATACGACCGGCGCAAGCTGAAGGGCGTCATCCTGGAGGAAGGCTCGCTCACGGCGCATGTGGTGATCGTGGCGCGGGCGATGGGGATCCCGGTGCTGGGCCGGGTGCGGGGCCTGCGCGGCATCGTGCGCGAGGGCGACGAGGTGCTGGTCGATGCCAATGCCGGCACCGCGACCGCGCGCCCCAGCCAGGCGATCCACCAGGCCTTCGACGCCCGCTTCGCCCAGACCAAGCGCCGCCTCGCCGCCTATGCCGAACTGCGCGACGTGGAACCGTTCACGCGCGACGGGACCCGCATCCAGGTGCTGATGAACGCTGGGCTGCGCGACGATGTCGCCAACCTCAATCTCGTCGGTGCGGACGGCATCGGCCTGTTCCGCACCGAATTCCAGTTCCTGGTATCCGCCACCCTGCCGCAGCGCGAGCGGCAGACCCGCCTCTATCGCGACGTGATGGATGCCGCGGCGGGCAAGCAGGTGGTGTTTCGCACCGTCGATATCGGGGGGGACAAGGCGGTCCCCTATCTCGCATCGGAATATGCCGAGCAGGACGAGAACCCGGCGATGGGCTGGCGCGCCCTGCGCCTCGCCATGGAGCGCAAGGGGCTGCTGAAGGCGCAGGCCCGCGCGCTGCTGGAGGCGGCGAACGGCCGACCGCTGAGCGTGATGTTCCCGATGGTGGCCGAACCGTGGGAATTCGACGCGGCGAAGGCGGTCTTCGACGAACAGATCGCCTACATGCGCCAGCGCAAGAAGATGCTGCCCGAAACGATCCGCTACGGCGTGATGCTGGAGGTGCCGGCCCTTGCCGAGGTGATCGACCTGATGGTCCCGCGCATCTCCTTTATGTCGATCGGGACCAACGATCTCACCCAGTTCCTGTTCGCCGCCGATCGGGCCAATCCGAAGCTCGCCGAACGCTACGACTGGCTCAGCCCGGCGATCCTGCGCTTCCTGCGGCGGGTGGTGCAGGCCACGCAGGGCCAGGGCATCGATCTGGGCGTATGCGGCGAGATGGGCGGCCGCCGGCTGGAGGCGCTGGCGCTGCTGGGGCTCGGAATTCGCCGCCTGTCGATCACCCCCAGTTCGGTCGGTCCGATCAAGGAGCTGATCCGGCAGATCGATCTGGTCGAAATCGGCGCGTTCATGAACGACCTGCTCGGCAATCCGCCGCGTTCGGTGCGCGACGCGCTGGCCGATTGGGCGCGCGCGCGCGACATCGAGGTGGAATAGCGCGAAAAATCGGCTCCCACTCGCCTTGACACGAACCCCCTGCCGCTAGGATGAGGGCGCAGCAGGGGCGGGGCGAGAGACAAGAGCGAACGGATTGAATGAACGATAGCGAACGGACCGCCAGCGAGAACGCGGCCGATGCGGCCGGACAGGCCATGCCCGGGCCCGAGGCGACGGCGGATGGCGGCCATGCGGGGATCGGCGCACGGCTGAAGGCCGCGCGCGAGGCACAGGGCCTGTCCCTCGACCAGGTGTCGCAGGAAACCAAGGTGCCGCGCCGCCATCTGGAGGCGATCGAGGCCGGCGATTTCGCGGCCTTGCCCGCACGCACCTACGCGATGGGCTTCTCGCGCAATTTTGCCCGCGTGGTCGGTCTGGACGAGGGCGAGGTCGCGCAGGCGGTGCGCGAGGAAACATCCGAAGGGGAAGACGACCGCATCCGCCGGTGCGAGGCGAAGTTCGAACCGGGCGACCCTGCACGCGTGCCGTCGCGCGGGCTGGTGTTCCTGTCCATCATCGCCCTCATCCTGCTGGTTGCGGGCGGCTTCACCTTCTACCGCACCTTCTTCGCGCCCGGCACCGGCCCGGGATCGATCCTGACCGAAAGCGAGCGCGCCGCGCCGCGCCAGGTCGCAGCCGGCCCGCGTCAGGCAGCGCCCGCCACGCCCGCACCGACCGGTCCGGTCGTCTTCACCGCGCTGATGGACGATACCTGGGTCAAGTTCTATCAGGCCGACGGCACCGAACTGATGCAGAAGCAGATGGCGAAGGGCGAAAGCTATACCCTGCCCGCCGACGCGACCGATCCGCAGGTCTGGACCGGCCGACCCTACGCGCTGGCGATTACCGTCGGCGGCAAGGAGGTGCCCAAGCTGTCCGAGGTGGACGAAATCGTGAAGGACGTGCCGGTCAGCGCGGCGGCGCTGCTCGCCCGCAAGAACCAGACGCCCGTGGACGACGCCGGGGCGGCAGCGCCTGCCGCGACCGCCACCGCAGCACCGTCGCAAGGCGCGGGCACGACCTGAGCCGGCAGCACGACCGGCGGGGATTTCCCCCGCCGCGGCGCGGCGGTCCCTCGACACCGGTGCGCTGTCAGATAGTATCGCCCCGCGCGCATTCAGGCATGGTTCGGTCGCCGGGTGCGACGGGTTCGCCAATGCGCGCCGGGATCGGAAAGGGAGCCGTACATTGATCACTATTCGCCATCGCAACATCCTGTGGGGTGCGGCGCTGCTGGGCATGACGCTGCATACCATGCCCGCCGCGGCGCAGGACGCCGGCGACGAAGCGCGGCTGCGCAAGCTGGAGGCCGAGGTGCGCGCGCTGCAACGCAAGGTCTTCCCCGGCGGCGACAGCCGGTATTTCGAACCGGAGATCACCGGCGCCCCGCGTACCGGCCCGCAGACGCCGACCACCTCGACCAGCGCGGTGACGGACGTGCTCGCGCGGATGGACGCGATGGAGGCGAGCATTCAGCGCCTGACCGCCCAGGTGGAGCAGAACACCAACAGCCTGTCGGAACTCGACACGCGCCTGTCGGCTCTCGAAACCACCAGCACCGCTGTGGCGGGCGCGGCACCCGCAGGCGGGATTGCGACCGCCCCGGCGCCTGCCAACCGCCCGGCCACCACGGGCGCGGGCGGCGGTTCGACGACGGCCGCCGCGACGCCGGCGCCGGCACCGGCGGGCCCGACCGCGCAGCGGCTGGCCGCGGTGCAGCAGATCATGAAGCCGCAGACCGACGATGCGGGCGACGACGAGTACTCCTACGGTTTCCGCCTGTGGGAAGCGGGCTTCTATCCCGAGGCGGAGCAGCAGCTGACCCTGTTCGTGGACAAATATCCCGATCACTGGCGCACCACCTACGGCCGCAACCTGCTCGGCCGCGCCTATCTCGACGACGGCAAGGCGCGCGAGGCCGCGGCGTGGTTCATCAAGAACTACCAGGCCGATCGCGGGGCCGCCCGTGCCCCTGACAGCCTGCTCTATCTCGCCGAATCGATGATCGCGCTGAAGGACACGGACCGTGCCTGCATCGCCCTCAGCGAATTCAGCGAAACCTATCCCGCGATCGCGTCGGGCCGGCTGAAGAACCAGTACGAGGCGAACCGCAGCAAGGTGACCTGCAAAAATTGACAGGCTGCCCGATCCCGCGCTGATCGCGCGTTTCCGCGCCGATCACGCCGCGCTGGGCCCGGTTGCGCGCCCCGCCGGCCCCGTCGGCGTTGCGGTGTCGGGCGGGCCGGACAGCCTCGCGCTGCTGCTGCTCGCCCACGCCGCCTTTACCGGCGCGGTGGAGGCTGCGACGGTCGATCACGGCCTGCGCGCCGAGGCGCCGGGTGAGGCGGCGATGGTGGCGCACATCTGCGCCGACCTCGGGGTGCCGCACCGCATCCTGCGGGTCGAACTGGCGCCCGGCAACATGCACGACAGGGCGCGGCAGGCGCGCTACCGGGCGCTCGGCCAGTGGGTCGCCGAGCGCGGGCTGGGCGCGGTCCTGACGGCGCACCATGCGGACGATCAGGCCGAGACGTTGCTGATGCGGCTCAACCGCGGCAGCGGGCTGGCGGGTCTGGCGGGGGTGCGCGGGCGGCAGTCCTTCGCGCTTCCAGGAATTGGCACGGTCGAGATCCTGCGCCCGCTGCTTGGCTGGCGCCGAAGCGAGCTGGAGGTGATCGTGGCGGCTGCCGGCCTCACCCCGGTGCGCGATCCGTCGAACGACGACGAACGGTTCGATCGCGCGCGGGTGCGGGCCTTCCTCGCGCAACAGGACTGGCTCGACCCGAGCGCCCTTGCGCAAAGCGCGCACCATCTCGCCGAGGCGGAGGCCGCGCTCGACAGTGTGGCGGACGAGGTTTTTGCAGCGCAGGTCCGGCGCACTAACGGTGCGACCGTCTTCACGCCGGGACATCCGCGCCCGATCGAGATCGCGGTGGTGCGGCGCATTCTTCGGGATCTGGGCGCCGGGGCCGCTTCCACGTCCGCGATCGCGCAGATGGTCGATCGGCTGCGCGCAGGGCGCAATGCCTCGCTCGGCGGGGTACTGGCACGGCCCGAGAAAGGGGGCGAGGGCTGGCGTTTCGAGGCGGAGCCGCCGCGCCGCTCCCGCTGATCCGCGATGGGACCGGGTTAGAGGATTTCCTCGCCCATGCCCAATTGCTTGCCGCGGGTGATGACGACGGTGTCGCCTTTCTTGGTCGCTGCAAACAGTTTGGCGGCGAAACCGTCGGGCACGCCGACGCAGCCGTGGCTGGCATAGCCGTTGGTCACTTCGCCGCCGCCGTGGATCGCCACCCCGTCCCATGTCAGGCGCAGCGTCCACGGCATCGGCGCGTTGCCGTATTTTTCGGAGACGTTGTGCCGTTCCTTGGTCAGGATCGGGAAAGTGCCGGTGGGGGTGGGATGTTCGGGCGTGCCGAGGAGCGCGGCCGCCGCGCCGATTTCGTACCCTCCGCGGAAGATCGAGATGACGCGCGCGTCCAGATCGACCGTGATCACGATCTTGCCCGGCGGAACGCCCTCTTCGTCCCAGTGATATTCGCCGTAGCGCAGCGGACCGTCGATGGGGAGAATACGCTTCACCACCAGCGGCTCGGGCACCCGTTGCAGGCGCGCCGGGGCGGGCGTTGCCCGGTCGCCCGGCATCGCGGCGGGATCGGGATCGTCCTGCGTTGCCACCGCAGGTTGCACGGCGGCGGGCATGCGTTCGCGCGTGACGGGCGCGGGCGCTTCGCGCGCTTGGGCCGGGCGCTCCACCGCGGTAGGAGCCCTATGGGCGTTCGCGTCGTCGCCCGTCAGCGAAGCGGCGATCGCCGCGCCTGCGAAAACCGCGGCCACCGCCACGGTCCCGCCTCCGATCCATTTCATCATCGCGTCCATGGCACCGATCATGGGCCCGATCGCGGCGCGATGCCAGCCCGGGCGCGGGCGCGGTCCCTATCGGGGACAGGCACGCCCGCGATCGGTTAACGTCCGGGAACCGTTTAGCCGTGCGCCCCGAACACCTGCGCGATCGCGCCACCGATCCTGAGCGAGAGGTCGTTCGCACGCTCGATCGGATCGATGTAATCGCGCTCGATCGCGCCGTAACCGTCGGTTTCGCGGTCGGGAAAATCGCTCGGCTCGGCCAGGTCGAAATCCGCAAGGCGCGGGAAGCTGGTCGGGAAGGCGCGCCGCATCTGCGCCAGCGCATCGTCGACGCGCAGGGTGAAGACCATTTCCAGCACGTCGTCGCGGCTGATGTCGTTCGCCCGGCTGAAGCTGGGCAGCGCGACCGCTTTCAGGAACATGTGCTGCAGCAAGGTCAGGCGCAGGGCCTGCAACACGCCGATGAAGCGCCGGGTTTCCTCGCGCCCCGGCGGCGTCGCTTCCTGCGGCAGCGCGTCGAGCAGGCGATGGAATTTCAGCGCGTCGATCCGGAGGCGGCTGGCAAGACGCCGGAAGACGCCGTTGCGATCGTCCTTCGTCAGGTAATCCGCCAGCGCCTGGCACGCATCGGCAATGCCTTCCTCGGTCCCGCGATAGGTGCGGCTGGCCCAGTAGGCGGAGTTGAACAGTTCCCCGAAAGCGGCGACCGTCTTGATGCTGGCCAGCGCGTTGGAAGACCGCGCGAGGCTCATCAGCTGACGCCCGCGCGCGCTTGAATCGAGCAGCTGGGCGATTTCCTCCACCGTGCCGTCCGCCGCGGTGCCGATCCCGGCGATGATGTTCACCGGATAGCCGAGTTGTTGCAGGATCGCGTTGTGCGGGATTGCGCGAATCTGTCGCAGGCTCATCTCGCGTTCCGCCGACAGGTCGGACTGGCGCCGCGCCACGCGGCTGCCGGTGGTGTTGAGCAGGCCGAGGCCGAACGCGGTCACCGCGCGGGCGTAGGTCCGGCTTTCCAGGTGCTCGTGCTGGTGCGTGCGGATCGCGCGGTAGAAATCGAGGCTGAGGTCGGTGCGGGTGTAGAACGGATCGGGCTCGCCGCCGGGGGCCGGGGGGCGATAGCTCGCGATCTGCTCCAGCGTGGCCCGCGCCAGCGTGGGGGTCTCGAACAGCAGATATCCGTCGCCTCCCTGGAAGCTCGCCTCGGGCTCCAGCCGGATGCGCCCGCGTGCGAAGCGGCTGCGTGCCCAGGGAGACATCGGCCATTCGAGCCGGTCGGAAAAGCTTGCCGGATGCGCGCCGCGGCCCATTCCTTCGCCGTGCGTGTTGAAGATCAGCGCGGCGACGTCGGTCAGCGCGTTCGCGCGCATCGCGTCGGCCAGCCGGCCCTGCAAGCGCTCGATCGCGAGCCCCGCCGGGATCTGTCCGACGAAGCGGCCCGCATCGGAAAAACCGGTCTGGATGCAGATGCGGCCGCGCGTGCGGGCATAGGCCTGAAACTCGTCCTCCTGCAGCAGCGCGTCGAGCAGGCGGCCGCCGTGCTCCAGCGCGCTTTCGGTTTCGAACAGGGGGGAGACGTCGACCTTGTCGGCGATACCGAACAGTTTTGCGAAATAGAGCGCGGCCATGACCGTGCTCGGCTCCTCGCATTCGGCCACCAGCATGCGGATCGGCTGGTCGGCATCGATATGGTGGAGGATCTGCGCCATCGCGAGGAACTGCCGGATCGCGGTGCTCGCCTCGATCGCCAGCGCACCGAAATTGGAACGCAGCGGGGTGATGTCCGCGATCATCCGGCGCAGCACCTTCATCGCGCCCTGGCTGCCGATGTCGAGATCCTCGCCCCCGTCGATCCGCCGGCGGATGGCGTTGTGGAGCTGTTTCGCGTTCACGCGGAAGTGGATCCAGCCCATACCGAGCCCGTCGGCCCGCATCGCGGCGGCGAGCGTCAGGAGCCGGGTCGCATGCCCCTCCGGCGCGGTCTGCGCCTCGTCCTCCAGCGCGGCGATCAGCGGCTGCAGGCTCAGCAATTTGTGCGGATCGTCCCGCGTCAGGCGGTTGGCCGCTTCGGACAGCGCCTCGGGATCGGACAGGTCCTGCGCGAAATCGTCCGCCCGCGCGCGGGCGTAGTCCAGCGCCGGGCGCAGCGTATCGAGCAGCGCGTGGCCTTCGTCGATCGCGGCCAGCGCCGCGCAATACCGCTCCAGCCGCATGGCCTTCTCGGTCAGGCGGAAGCCGATCGAATCGTGCCAGGCGATGTCGGTGCGCCCGTCCATGTCGTACCCGACCCAGGTGGCGAACCGGAACGGCAGCGGCCGCAGCTCGCGCCAGCGATCGGGGAAGCGATCCGCCGCATCGTGGAAGATACGCGCGACGATGGCATCGCGCGCGTCCTGCGCGTGGCCCATCGCCCGCATCGCGCGCTGGTGTTCATAGGGCAGCGTAATCGCGGGCCGGTCCTTCACCCTGACGCACACGTCGTCGCCGATCGCGGCGCCTTCGCCCGCGGCAGCGGCGAGCGCGGCGGATTGCGCGGGGGTCATCAGGAAGGTCGGGTGGGCGGTGAACACGGCGTGGAGGCGGGGATGCTCCCACTCTTCGCGCAACGCGCCGAAATCATCGGGCTGCGGCAGGTCGCGCTGCCCGGCCTCGTCCAGCCCGAGCAGGTCGCGCACATGGCGCGCGCGGTGCGCCAGCGCTTCCTTTTCGAGCGCGCAGACCATGCCCTCGATCGTGTCGAGGTCGATCGCTCCTGCCTCAAGTTCGCGCGACAGGTCGAGCGCGAGCTGGAAGACCGGGTTGAACATCGGCGTTTCCGCGGTGCGGCGGTGCAGTTCCTGCAGGCGCTGGCTGAGATCCTGCGGCGTTTTCATCGGCCAAGCTCCCGCGCGCGGCGCGCGCTGTCTGTAATGGCGTCGCGATCCGGGCGGCCGCGCGGGGCGACCCAGCTTCCGCCCACGCACAGGACGGGATCGAAGGCGAGCCAGTCGGGCGCGCTGGCTTCCGTGATGCCGCCGGTGGGGCAGAAGCGACAGTGCCCGAAAGGCGCGGCGAGCGCCTTCAATGCGGGAAGCCCGCCCGAGGTTTCGGCAGGGAAGAACTTGAAATGGGTCAACCCCAGGTCGAGGCCGCGCATGATCTCTCCCGCGGTGGCGATGCCGGGCAGAAAGGGCACGCCCGCGCGCTCTGCCGACTTTGTCAGCGGCTCCGTCAGGCCCGGCGACACGATGAACTCACTGCCCGCCGCGACCGCCGCCTCCAGCTGCTCGCCGTTGCAGACGGTGCCGGCGCCTACGATCGCGCCCTCGACCGTGCGCATCGCGCGGATCGCGTCGAGAGCGACCGGGGTGCGCAGCGTCACCTCCAGCACCGGCAGGCCGCCTTCCACCAGCGCCTCGGCCAGCGGGACGGCGTGGTCGATATCCTCGATCACGATTACCGGGATGACCGGCGCGGTCTGCATGATGGTGGCGATAGTGGTCACAGGTGTTCCCTCGCGAATGCTGCCGCAGCGCCGAACAGGCCGGGCTGGGGGTGGGTGATGAGTTTGACCGGAATGTCCGACATCAGGCTCTCGAACCGGCCTTTGGCGACGAAGCGCTGGGCGAAGCCGGAGGCGGGCAGCATCTCGCGCAGGCGATAGCCGAGCCCGCCGGCGATCACGACGCCGCCGAAGCCGCCCTGCGCCAGCGCGATGTCGCCCGCCACGCTGCCGAGCGACAGGCAGAAGCGGTCGACCGCTGCCGCGGCCAGACTGTCCGACCCTTCGAGCCCCGCGGTCCAGATCGCGACGTCGTCCATCTCGGCGAGCGCGCGCTTCTCCATCGCGGCCAGCGCCTGGTAGATATCGACGATGCCGGGGCCGGACACCACGCGTTCCACCGACACGCGCCTGTGCCGCTTGCGCAGGCGCGTCAGGATCGCGTCCTCGATCGGGTCGAGCGGCGCGAATTCGATATGCCCGCCTTCGGTCGCCTGGACGCGGTAGTCCTCGCCCGAGCGCCACAGATGAGCCACGCCGAGACCGGTGCCGGGGCCGAGGACGCTGATGGTGCCGTCATCGGTCAGCGCGCGGCGTGGGCCCGCGAGATGTTCGAACTGTTCCTCCGGCGCGCGCGCTACGGCGTAGGCGACCGCCTCGAAATCGTTGACGATGGTGAAGCGGTCGCAATCGAGCTTGCTGCCGATCAACGCGGGGCGGATGATCCAGGGGTTGTTGGTGAACCGGATCACTTCGCCGCCGACCGGGCCGGCGATGGCGATGGCGACATTGCCGGGCAGCGTTCCACCCTGCCGGGCGCGGAAGTCCTGCCACGCGGTCTGGAAGCTGGCGTGGTCCTCGGTATGCAGCGTTTCCGGCTCGCCCAGCGCGATCGTGCCGTCGTCGCCGACGGTCGCGATGGCGAAGCGGGCGTGGGTGCCACCGATATCGACGGTGACGAGATCGGTGCTCATCGGGTTTCCCTCAAAGGCCCGCCGCCGCCAGAACCGGGCTGGCGCCCCGTTCGGCGCCATCGGCGTTCTGGCGGAACATAGCGAACAGTTCGCGCCCGACGCCCTGGTCCGGGGCGGGCGCGGGGGCAGGCTCGCGGCCCGACAGGTCGGCGTCGGTCGAGAGCGTGCCGGTTTGCGCGCACAGCTTCACCACGTCGCCGTCGCGCAGATAGGCCAGCGGACCCGAGCTGCCGTCGTCGGCAGTGAGCGCTTCGGGCGTGACGTGGATCGCGCACGGTACCTTGCCGCTCGCCCCCGACATGCGCCCGTCGGTAACAAGCGCCACGCGGTAGCCGCGATCTTGCAGGACGCCCAGCGGCGGGGTCAGCTTGTGCAGTTCGGGCATGCCGTTGGCGCGCGGCCCCTGGAACCGTACCACGACCACGACATCGCGGTCGAGCTCGCCCGCCTTGAACGCTTCGGCGACCTCGTGCTGGTCCTCGAACACCCGGCACGGCGCCTCGATCGTCCAGCGCTCCTTCTCGACTGCGCTGGTCTTGAAGCAGGCGCGGCCCAGATTGCCTTCGACCAGCCGCATCCCGCCATCGGGCTGGAACGGCTGGCGCGCCGGGCGCAGCATGGTGTCGTCGGCGGAGGGGCCGGTTTTGCGGTGGGTCAGGTCGTCGCCGTCGAGCCCGGGCTCGAGCGCGTAGGCCGACAGATCGCCGTCCCACACCGTCGCGATGTCGCGGTGGGCAAGGCCGGCTTCCAGGAGCTCGCCGATGACGAAGCCCATGCCGCCCGCATCGTGGAAGGCGTTCACGTCGCCTGAGCCGTTGGGATAGACCCGCGCGAGCAGCGGCACGACGTGGCTCAGTTCGGCAAGGTCGGTCCAGTCGATGCTGATGCCCGCGGCGCGCGCCATCGCCGGGATGTGGATCGCGTGGTTGGTCGATCCGCCGGTCGCCAGCAGGCCGACCGCGGCGTTGACGATCGCCTTCTCGTCCACGCACCGCGCGAGGCTGCGATCGCTATCGCCCGCCAGCGCGGCGAGGCGATGCACCGCCGCGCGGTCGAGCGCCTGGCGCAGCTTCGTCCCCGGCTGGACGAAGGCGGCGCCCGGCACGTGCAGCCCCATCATCTCCATCATCATCTGGTTGGAATTGGCGGTGCCGTAGAAGGTGCAGGTGCCCGGCGAATGATAGCTGCGGCTCTCGCTCTCCAGCAGTTCGTCGCGGCCCACCTTCCCTTCGGCATACAGCTGGCGGATGCGCTGCTTTTCCTTGTTGGGGATGCCGCTCGGCATCGGGCCGCTGGGCACGAAGATGCCGGGCAGGTGGCCGAAGCGAAGCGCCCCCATCAACAGGCCGGGCACGATCTTGTCGCAGATGCCCAGCAGGAACATCCCGTCGAACATCGCGTGGCTCATTGCGACGCCGGTCGCGAGCGCGATGGCGTCGCGGCTGAAGAGCGACAGTTCCATGCCGTCCTGGCCCTGCGTCACGCCGTCGCACATCGCCGGGGTGCCCCCTGCGACCTGCGCGGTGGCCCCGACCTCGCGCGCGTAGATCTTCATCCGCTCCGGATATCGCCCGTAGGGCTGATGGGCGGAAAGCATGTCGTTGTAGGCGGTGACGATGGCGAGGTTGACCGCGCCACCCGCCTTCAGCCGCTCCTGGTCCTCCAGCGCGCCGGCATAGGCGTGGGCGAGGTTGGAACAGCTGACATGCGCGCGGTCGGGGGCCCGGTCGCGCTCACGGTCCATCAGTTCGAGATAGCGGTCGCGCCCGGGTTTCGAGCGTTCGACGATGCGCTGCGTTACCGCGTGGACGGTGTCGTTCAGATTGTTGCTCATGCCCGATTACTCATGCCACGTTACTCCATCGCGTTCGGCCAGCGCGATCGCCGCGCTCGGCCCCCAGCTGCCGGCGGTGTAGGGCCGCGGCCCCTCGCCAGCCTGCGCCCATTGCTCGCGGATCGCGTCGATCCATTCCCACTGCGCCTCGACCTCGTCCCGGCGCACGAACAGCGTCTGGTCGCCTTCGATGAGGTCGAGCAGCAGCCGCTCGTAGGCGATCCGCCGGTGCGTCCCCTTGAAGGCATCGGGCAGCGTGATGTCGAGCGGGACGGACCGCAGGCGGATGCCCTCGCGGTCGAGGCCCGGCATCTTCGCCATCAGTGCCAGATGCACGTTTTCCTGCGGCTGGATGCCGATCACCAGCCGGTTGGGCTGGGTCCGGGCGCCGCGCCCTTCGAAAATGGAATAGGGAATGGACCGGAACTGGACGACGATCTCCGTCACCCGCTCCGGCAGGCGCTTGCCCGTGCGCAGGTAGAACGGGACGCCTTTCCAGCGCCAGTTGTCGACATGCGCCTTGATCGCGACGAACGTCTCGGTGTCGCTGTCCTTGCCCAGTTCCTCGTCGTAGCCGGGGACGGCCTGTCCCTCCACCGCGCCGGCACGGTACTGACCGGTGACGGTCTCGTCCGGCTCGACCCGGCGCAGCGAGCGCAGGACCTTCACCTTCTCGTCGCGGATCGCGGTCGCATCGAAGCGGGTCGGCGGCTCCATGCAGACCAGCGCCAGCAATTGCAGCATGTGGTTCTGTACCATGTCGCGCAGCGCGCCCGAATCGTCGTAATAGGCGACGCGCGATTCCAGCCCGACCGTCTCCGCGACGGTGATCTGGACATGGTCGATATAGGTCGCGTTCCAGATCGGTTCGAACAGGATATTGGCGAAGCGCAGCGCGAGCAGGTTCTGGACCGTCTCCTTGCCCAGATAGTGGTCGATCCGGTAGATCCGGTCCTCACTGAAAGCGGCGGCGACCGCGTCGTTGATCTCGCAACTGCTGGCAAGATCGACGCCCAGCGGCTTTTCCAGCCCGATGCGCACGTCCCCGGTGGCGAGCCCGGCGTGCTGCAGGCCGGCGATCGTGGGTTCGAACAGGCTGGGGGCGGTGGACAGAAAGATCGCAAGCCCGTTGCCGGTGCGCCCGGCCTTCTTTGCCAGTTCCTCGTATCCTTCCAGCGTGGTCGCATCGAGCGGCTGGTAGGACAGGCGATTGAGGAAATCGGCCATCCCGCCCCGGCGATCGGCCGGTAGGTATTTTTCCAGCGCCTCGCGGGCGAAATCGCGAAAGCCCGCATCGTCCATTTCGGACCGGGCAGTGCCGATGATCCTGAGATCGGGGTCGATCAGCTCGTCCGCCGCCAGCGCGCACAGACTGGGCAGCAGCATGCGCTGCGCAAGGTCGCCGGTGGCGCCGAACAGGATCAGCCGGTCTGCGGTAAAGCTCATGCGCGCGTGCTCTCCCCTGCATCGAACGATCCGCTTGCCCGCCGCCCTGTGGCCGTCCGGGTCGTCGTTCGATTGTCCCATGTCTCACCAGCCGAAGCGGCCCGCAAAGTCAAAACACCCGCATACCTATTCACGCGTCACGCTCACGCTCTTGTCTAGAAATTCGGTCATTCCGAAGCTGGTCATGAAGCTGACATCGGCAGCATCGCGGCCGATGCCGATCTTCACGATCTCGCCCGGCCGGGCCATCCCGGTCGCATCGACCAGGTGCCACGCACCGCCGCCGGGCACGGTGGCATCGGCCAGGAACACTTCGGCCACCGCGTGGAAATCGGGCGGGGTGACGTCGGGCGCATAGCAGCTGACGAACCGCGCCGGAATTCCCGCCGCGCGCGCGAAGGTGACGAGGACGTGCGCGAAATCGCGACAGATGCCGCGCCGCGCCACGAAACTGTCGAGCGCGGTGGTGGTCTGGTTGCTGCTGCCCGGCGCATAGGTGACCTTGCGCGCGATCCAGTCGCACATCGCGACCACCTGTTCCCCGCCCTGCAAATGGCCGAATTCCGCTTCCACGAAGCTCTGGAAGCGTTCGGCGGGGCAATACCGGCTGGCGAACAGGTAGGGCACGGTTTCGCCGGGCAGATCGTGCGTGTCCATCCGGTCGAGCGTGGCGAGGTCGGTCAGCATCCGGTCGACTTCGACCGTGGCGGTATACCCCGCCTCCACCCGGCCGCGCGCGCGGATCCAGAGCCGGTCGCCGATCCCGTCCTGCGCCGGAACGCGCGCGAAATGCTCCGTCTGCGGGATGCGCGTGAAATGGGTCAGCAATTGCTGTTCCGGGATCATCGCCGCCTCGAACTGCAGGAGGAGGTCGGTGGTTTCATGCGCCTGGAAGGCGAAGTGCATGTCTATCGCGAGGGCCATGTCGGTCTGAACGCCGCTGGCGCCGCGTTGTTTCGCTGCGTGGGGCCGCAGTCGTCCATCCATTGCTGAAAACCCTCGATACCATTTAACTTTTTATCAGGGGCGTCGTCCTACTTCCTCAGCGAGGGGGGGATAACATGAGTGATCCGACATCGCCGGGCTTTCTGGCACGCTTGCGGGACCGACCATGGCAACAGGTCGGGGCCGAGCTGTTCCACGGACTGCTGACGCTGGCACTCACCGTCGCGCTGTTCGTACCGTGGACGGGCGCCCGCCTCCTCATCCTCGTCGGAATCGCAGGCTCGCTCGGCCTGATGGTCATGCGTTACATGATCCGCAAATCGGTGATGGGCGCGCTCGAGCGGACGCGGGCCGAGCGCGAGCAGGCCAGCCTGCTGAAACATCACAACGAAGAACTCTTCGCGATGACCGACATGCTGCAGGCGGCCGAGGGGCACGAGGATGCAGGGTCGGTCCTGCAGGCCACCGCGTCGCGCCTGCTGCCGAGCTATGCCGGCGCGCTCTACGTCTTCAACAATTCGCGCGACCGGCTCGACCTGGTGACGCACTGGAACACCGCCGAACTGCCGACACCCAACGATTCGCTGATCCCGGGTCATTGCTGGGCGATCAAGCGGGGCAAGCCGCACATCAACGACCCGCATACGCACACGCTGGTGTGTTCCCACCATGCCGAGGGCGTCGCCTCGGTCGAGGTGCCGATGATGGCGCGCGGCCAGATCTACGGCCTGCTGGTGGTGTCGTGCGCCTGCGACGGGCGCGCATTCGACCGTCTGATGCAATTGCGCCGGCTGTGCCGCGCGCTGGCCGATTCGATGTCGCTCGCGCTTTCCAACATCTCGCTGCGCGAAAAATTGCGGACCCAGTCGCTGCGCGATCCGCTGACCGGGCTCTACAACCGGCGCTATATCGAGGATGCGCTCGAACGCTTCATCAGTCTGGGGGAGCGGACGGGCCAGCCGACATCGGTGCTGATGATCGACCTCGACAATTTCAAGAAGCTCAACGAC
Source organism: uncultured Citromicrobium sp. (assembly GCA_964401795.1). Lineage (GTDB taxonomy): Bacteria > Pseudomonadota > Alphaproteobacteria > Sphingomonadales > Sphingomonadaceae > Alteriqipengyuania. Next base: position 6,089 of record CAYNZQ010000003.1, on the reverse strand, counting down.
GTGCATGGCCACGCGATGGGCGACGCGGTGCTGCGCGATGTCGCTTCCCAGCTGGTCGGGGCGCTGCGCCCGTCGGACGTGGTGGCCCGCTTCGGCGGGGAGGAGTTGCTCGTGATCCTGCCCGGCTGCGATCAGGACAGCGCGGTGGTCAAGGCGGACGTCCTGCGCGAACGGATCGAGGCGCTGTCGGAAACGCACGGCGCGTCGGTCAGCGCGTCCTTCGGGGTGGCCAGCGTGCCCGAATCCGCGACCGGAATGGGCGATGTCATCCCGCTCGCCGACGCGGCGCTGTACCAGGCGAAGGCGGAGGGCAAGAACTGCGTCTGCGCCACCGAACGCCGGCCCGAGCGCGAGGAAAGCAAGCCCCGCCTCGTCAGCTAGGGCGCGCCCGCTACTGACCCGCCAGATGCAGCGCGATTTCGCGCCGGTGCGGGCGGGTGCGGTGTTCCACCAGATAGACGCCCTGCCACGTGCCGAGCGCGAGGCGCCCGCCGATCAGCGGGATGGACAGGTTCACGCCCGTCAGCGCCGCCTTCAGATGGGCGGGCATGTCGTCCGGCCCTTCGGTATCGTGCGCGTAATGCGGGCCTTCGGGGGCCACGCGGTCGAGCCAGGCCAGCATGTCCTCGCGCACCTCGCCCGCGGCGTTTTCCTGGATCATCAGCGAAGCGGAGGTGTGGCGGCAGAATACCGTCAGCAATCCGGTTTCGAACCCGGCCGCCTCGACCCATTCGGCGACCTGGCGCGTAATCTCCACCAGGGCCCGGCCCGGCGTCGCGACCGTCACGATGGTGGTCGCCTGGCGCACGGTCAGCGCGCGATCGCGCCGAACAGGTCGTGCGCGTCGGCATCCTCCACCGTCACATCGACGATATCGCCCGGCGCGAGGGTCCCGGGCACGTCGCGCAGGAAGACCTGCCCGTCGATCTCCGGCGCATCGGCCTGGCTGCGGCCCGTGGCGCCGATATCGCCGTCCTCGTCGGGCTCGCCCACCTCGTCGATGATGACGGGCAGCGTGCGCCCGACCTTCGCCGCCAGCTTGGCGGCGGAGATGCGCTCGGTCACCTCCATCAGCCGGGCATAGCGCTCTTCCTTCACGTCCTCGGGCACCTGGTCGGGCAGGGCATTGGCCTGCGCACCTGCGACCGGTTCGAAGCGGAATGCGCCCACCCGGTCGAGCTGCGCCTCTTCCAGCCAGTCGAGCAGATAGCGAAAATCGTCCTCGGTCTCGCCGGGGAAGCCGACGACGAAGCTCGACCGGACGGCGATGTCGGGGCAGATCTCGCGCCAGCCCTTCAGCCGTTCGAGCACCTTCGCCTCGTTCGCGGGCCGCTTCATGCGTTTCAGCACCGACGGCGCGGCGTGCTGGAACGGGATGTCGAGATAGGGCGTCAGCAGCCCTTGCGCCATCAGCGGGATGACCTGATCGACATGGGGGTAGGGATAGACGTAGTGCAGCCGCACCCAGGGCGGGGCGCCCTGATCGGTGCGCAGGCCGCCCAGTTCGCGCGCCAGGTCGGTCATGTGGGCGCGCACCTCGTGCCCCTTCCAATCGCGCGGCTCGTGCCGCGTATCGACGCCGTAGGCGCTGGTGTCCTGGCTGATGACCAGCAGTTCCTTCGTGCCGGCCGCGACCAGCTTCTCCGCCTCGCGCAGCACCGCGTCGATGCGGCGGCTGGCGAGCTTCCCGCGAAGGTCGGGAATGATGCAGAAGGCGCAGGAGTGGTTGCAGCCTTCCGAGATCTTCAGATAGCTGTAATGGCGCGGCGTCAGCTTGATATCCGGCTGCGGGATCAGGTCGACGAACGGCCCCTGCGTGGGTGGGGCGTGGGTATGCACCGCCTCCACCACCTGTTCGTACTGGTGCGCGCCGGTGATCGCCAGCACCTGCGGATGGGCGGCGCGGATCGCGTCCGCTTCTTCCCCCATGCAGCCGGTCACGATGACGCGCCCGTTTTCCGCGATCGCCTCGCCGATGGCCTGCAGGCTTTCCTCCTTCGCGCTGTCGAGGAAGCCGCAGGTGTTGACCAGCACGACGTCGGCCCCCGCATAATCGGGGCTCATCGCGTATCCGTCGGCGCGCAGGCGGGTGAGGATGCGCTCGCTATCGACCAGCGCCTTGGGGCAGCCGAGCGAGACCATGCCGACCTTCTTCTGGTCGGGAAGCGTAGTGGGGATGGCGGTATTCATGCGCGTGCGCCTCTACACCCGCCGCGCCGATTACGCTAGCAGGTGCGAAAGCCAGGGAAAGGTCTGCTGCATGGGATCCATCGATATTCTGCCGATCGTGCTGGGCGCGCTCGCCTTCTTCGCGGTCGGGGCGGTCTGGTACGGCGTCCTGTTCGGCAAGGTGTGGCAACGCGCGGCGGGCCTTTCGGACAAGGCGCTGCGGCGCGGTCACCCCATGGTGCTGGTGTTCGCGCTCGCTTTCCTGTTCGAGATGCTGGTCGCCCTGGTCCTTGCGCACCAGTTCGCGATGACGGGGGCGAGCGACCGGGCGATCTGGATGATCTCGATCGGTTTCGGCGCGTTCGTGATGACCCCGGCGATCGGCATCAACTACCTGTTCCAGCGCCGCTCGGGCCTGCTGTTCCTGATCGATGCCGGGCATTTCGTCCTCGGCATGGCGGCGATGGGCGCGGTGTTCGTCGCCTTCAACTAGGTCGCCGGTCCCGCCCGGGATACGCGCGGCGGGCTCAGGTGAACTGCACGTATTCGCCGTTGTTGGTAGGCACGACTTCCACGATGACGTCGCCGTCCTGCAAGGCGCTGCATGCCTCTTCCCAATAGCCGAGCGCGTGGCCGTCGCGGTAGATGCGCAGGCCGATACCGCGCCCGCAGGCATCCTTCAGCGACCGGCCGATATCCTCCGGCCCCACCTTGCGCTCGATCAGCTGCACCTTTCCGCTGACGGAGGCGAGATCGGCGAGATAGTCCGCGATGTGCGCGCCCTTCGCGCTGCCCGCCAGCAGCAGGCCGGTGAAGCGGACGGGATTGATGACGTTGTCGGCGCCCGCCTGGCGTGCCAGCAATTCGTTGTCGTCGGCGCGCACGACCACGCTGATGGGGACGTCCGGCGCCAGGTGGCGCACGGTCAGCACGATGAGGATGGAGGTGTCGTCGCGCCCGGCGGAAACCAGCACCGATTGCGCCTGGTCGATCCGCACCGCCTTCAGCGTCTCGTCGCGCGTGGCATCGGCCGCCATGACGTTGCACCCGGCGGCCTCCGCCTCGACCAGCCGGTCCTCGCTGGGATCGATGACGACGATGCAGCTGGGGTCGATCCCGCGCTCCACCAGTTCCTCGACCGCCTGCGAGCCGCTGATGCCGTAGCCCAGCACCACCACGTGGTCGGACAGTTGATCCTGGATGCGGGCCATGCGGAATTTCTCCCAGCTACGCTTGATGATGAAATTGTAGGCGGTGCCCACGAAGATGAAGAGCACGGCGAACCGCACGGGGGTCACGATCACCGCCTCCACCAGCCGGGCCCGGTCGCTGATCGGCGCGATATCGCCGAAGCCGGTGGTGGTGATGGAAATCATGGTGAAATAGATCACGTCGAGGAAGCTGACATCGCCGTCGAGATTGTCGACCAGCCCCTCCCGGTCCCACCAGTGGATCATCACCACCAGCGCGATCAGTCCCAGCGCCAGGCTGAGGCGGATACCCAGATCGCCCCAGACGGGAATCTTGACCGCACGGCGCAGTGGCCGGTGCCGGGGGCCGCGCAGCTTGCGCCTGCCGATGAACCTGTCCTCGCTCGCCATCAGGGCCGGGGCGCTAGCCTATTCGCCCCGGGGCGGCAATTTCGCCGCCGGATCGATATCCTGGCCGGCGTGGCGGATTTCGAAATGCAGTTCGGGCCGGGTCGCGACGCCCGCCTGTCCGGCGAGGCCGATCCGCTCGCCCGTCTTGATGACGTCGCCTTTCTTCACGGTGATGCGCGACAGGTGCCCGTAGGAGGTCTGCCAGCCATTGCCGTGATCGATCAGCACCTGCCGTCCGAAGCGCGTCGGTTCCGCGCCGGCGAAAACCACCGTCCCGCTGGCCGCGGCGCGCACCATGTCGCCGGTTCGCACGGCCAGATCGATGCCGTCGTGGCGCGAGGAGAATGGCAGGAGGACGCGGCCATCGTGAGGCCAGCGGAAATAGGGCTCGCTCCGGCGGGCAGGGCGCATCGGTGCGGAGACGGCGGCGACTTGCGCGGGGATGATCAGTTTCTGCCCGACGCGCACGGGGTAGGGCTTTGCCAGCCCGTTCGCGACGGCCAGCGTGTCGAGCGGAACGTCGTATTTCAGCGCGATGCCGAGGGCGGTTTCGCCCGGCTTCACCGTGTGGTTGCGCTGGCGCGGAATGACCAGGACCTGGCCCGCCTGGACCTCATAGGGCTCGGTCAGGCCGTTCGCCGCTGCGATCGCGGCCTTTTCCACGCCCGCGCGGTTGGCGATCCCGCCCAGCGTCTCGCCTTGTGTCACCGTGTGCCGGGTTTCTGTCGAAGGATCGGATTGCGCCGCGACGGGCGCGCCCAGCGCCAGCATGGCGGCCGCGGCCAGCGCGAGGGGCGCCGGCCCGCGCATCAGGCGAACCGCTCCCCCAGCTCGCCCAGCGAGGCGTGGTGCGTCAGGTCGAGTTGCAGCGGCGTCACCGAAACATACCCCTCGTCGATCGCCTCCAGATCCGTGCCGTGGTCGAGCGAGTGCTCGATCGCCTGCAGACCGAACCAGTAATAGCGAAAGCCGCGCGGGTCACGCCCTTCGACCACGGTGCCGCGCGAATAATCGTGAAAGCCCTGCCGCACGGCGCGGATTCCCTTGACCGCATCGCCGGCGATCGCGGGGAAGTTCACGTTCACGAGCGTACGCCGGGGCAGTGGCGCGTCGAGCAGCGGGGCGAGGACTTTCGCGCCCCATTTGCGCGCCGCATCGAACGTGTCGGCGCCCGCCTCGCCGTCGCGGTTGGTGACCTGGCTCAGCGCGATGGAGCGGATACCGGCGAGCGCGCCCTCGATCGCGGCGGACACGGTGCCCGAATAGGTGATGTCGTCGCCGAGGTTCGCGCCGCGATTGACGCCCGACAGGATCGCGTCGGGCGGCCCGTCCATCACCTTGCGCAGGCCCATGGTGACGCTGTCGGTCGGCGTGCCGGTGACGGAGAAGCGCCGCTCGCCATGCTTGCGCAGGCGCACCGGACGGGTCAGCGTCAGCGCGTGGCCCATGCCCGACTGTTCTTCGTCCGGGGCGCAGATCCAGATGTCGTCGGTAAATTCGCGCGCGATCGCCTCCAGCACTTCGAGGCCGGGGGCGTGGACGCCGTCGTCATTGGTGAGGAGGATTTTCACTTCTGAGGCTCCAGAATCTCGACCCCGCCCATATAGGACCTGAGCACATCGGGCACTCGCACCGATCCGTCGGCCTGCTGGTAATTTTCCAGCACCGCGACCAGCGTGCGCCCGACCGCGAGGCCCGATCCGTTGAGCGTGTGGACGAACTCGGTCTTCTTCGCGCCGTCCTCGGGCCGATAGCGCGCATTCATGCGCCGCGCCTGGAAATCGCCGCACCAGCTGATGGAACTGATCTCGCGATAGGCGTCCTGTCCCGGCAGCCAGACCTCCAGATCGAATGTCTTACGCGCGCCGAAGCCCATGTCGCCGGTGCACAGCAGCATCGTGCGATAGGGCAGCTCCAGCGCTTCCAGCACGCCTTTCGCGCTCTCGACCATGTGGTGGTGCTCCGCCGCGCTGTCTTCCGGGCGACAGACGCTGACCAGCTCCACCTTCTCGAACTGGTGCTGGCGGATGAAGCCGCGCGTATCGCGGCCCGCCGCGCCCGCCTCGGAGCGGAAGCAGGGGGTAAGCGCGGTCATGCGCAGCGGCGCGGAAAGGTCGTCGAGGATCGTCTCGCGCACCGCGTTGGTCAGCGAGACTTCGGCAGTGGGGATCAGCCAGCGACCGTCGGTGGTGCGGAACAGGTCCTCGGCGAATTTCGGCAGCTGTCCGGTGCCGAACACCGCCTCGTCGCGCACCAGCAGCGGTGGCGCGCATTCGGTATAGCCGTTCTCGCGCGTCTGGCGGTCGAGCATGAACTGGC
>CAYNZQ010000002.1:0-221804 GCA_964401795.1 uncultured Citromicrobium sp. | reverse complement strand
GTGGGCGTCGATACTTGAAAGGAGTTGCCCCTAGTACGAGAGGACCGGGGTGAACGTACCTCTGGTGTACCTGTCATCCTGCCAAGGGTGCCGCAGGGTAGCTATGTACGGACGGGATAACCGCTGAAAGCATCTAAGCGGGAAGCCTCCCTTGAGATTAGGTATCTTCGAACCGTCGTAGACCATGACGTTGATAGGCCGGGTGTGGAAGCGCAGTAATGTGTGGAGCTAACCGGTCCTAATAGTTCTGATCATGCTTGAGAATTTGCACCATCAACGACAGTTCTGCTTGCAGGCTTCGTTGACCGGAAAGAATACTCGAAGCCAGATAGACGCCTCGAATACATCGATTATAACCCGCCGCATGCAAGCTTCATTGCTTCGTGGTCATAGCGCCTGTGACCCACCCGATCCCATCTCGAACTCGGCCGTGAAACCAGGCAGCGCCGATGGTACTAGTGCAAAAGCACTGGAAGAGTAGGTCGCCGCGAGGCATTGCAGCTTGCGGGCAGCGGAAATAACCCATTCACTTGTCGAAGGGCTGACCCATCAAGGGCGGCCCTTTTGGCGTCTCTGACGCCAACGCCAAACCAGCCCCAGCGGGCGAGGCAAGGCACAGGCTGCTCACGCAGCCGCCGGCCGTCAAAGCCGGCACATTGGTGACGCGGGATGGAGCAGTCCGGTAGCTCGTCAGGCTCATAACCTGAAGGTCGTTGGTTCAAATCCAACCCCCGCAACCATCCTCGCCCCCATTCCTTCATCGAAAATTCGACGATTTTGGCTCCTTCGTTCGCGCTGCGCGATCGGCGGTAGGTCGGTTGGCTTGCCATAGGGCACGTTTGATGGCGTTCAGCCCCGCATTTCGCGCTCCCATTCACGTTGATATCGGCGTGGCCACCGGTGTTTGAGGCCAAGTTGCGCCTGTCGCACGCCTATCGATGAAGGTTCGGTAGCCCTCAATTCAATGCTTGCCCGAGATCGAGCGCCGAGCTCATTGCGCTGCGTTCGCTCGCCTCCAAAGGACGATCCGAGTTCTCCTTTCTGAGCTCAGCCGTTTGCAATCGGAAGCGCTTCCACGATCGGACATTTCGAGAGCGTGCCCAACGGAAGCCGACAGCTCTGCTACCGCGTATCCTAGCGAAGGGGCTACGCAGGTTGCGCTTAAAGCTTCCGCGTAGAAACAGGCGCTGCATAGGCTGGCGAATAAGAGACCGGTTCCAGCAGGGTGGCTATTAGAATCCGCCGAGGGTCGGCGGCAACGAAACCTCTTGCGGGAGACTTTCGCGCCTTGCCATCGGGGCGGCTGAGGCGGCCGGCCAACAGTGTGGTGCCAACTGGCGGGCCGGATCGCCCTCGATGGGTGCTATCGGATCTGAGCTGACAGCTTGCTTTCTGGCTGCGTCGTCTCGCGACGGCAGGCATCCTCGCCCTGGCTCAGGGAACAGAGCCACATTCAAGATGTAAGTCGCGGGTAGGTTGCCCGGAAAGATCGCACGCTCAGCCGACCGCCTTTCCCTGATGATGGAGCGAGGTCAGTCGCGAGTCGGGGGAGGTTTGGCCACGGCGACCGCCTGGCAAGAGTCGCGCGCCGTCTTCCAAGCCTGCCTTTGCGAGCGCCCACATCTGTAATGCCGTCGAAGCTTCAAGTCGCGCCGCGGCGGTCTTAGGGAGGCGGAGGTTTTGTCGCGATATCGGCGCGGTAATATGCCCCGCACACGCCAAAGGGCCCGACAGTTTCCTGCCGGGCCCCCGGGATCGGGTCTTTTCGAAAGACCGCGGTCTCAGCGCAGAAGCGAAAGGACGTTCTGCTGGCTCTGATTGGCCTGCGCGAGCATCGCTTGCGACGCCTGGCTGAGGATCTGGGACTTCGCGAGAGCGGTCGTTTCGGCCGAATAATCGGTGTCTTCGATCCGCGAACGCGCGTCCGACAGGTTTGCCACATCATTATTCAGGCCGTTCACCGCTGACTCCAGTCGGCTCTGACCCGCGCCAAGAGAAGCGCGCGTTGCGGTCACACTTTTGAGAGTATCGTCAACGTTGTCGATTGTAGTTGCCGCCTTCGTGACATCGCTAACATCAAGGGCTTGGGTCGTGGACGCCGCATCGTATGAAGTACTGGTCCCCCCAAACACCTTGGTGCCGTCGAATGCCTTACTGGTCAGAGCAATCGTTTGGCTTTTCTGTGCGCCAACCTGAATGTCAAAGGTAAGGTCGTCGGTTCCGTCCGTCGCCGGAGCGGCCCCCATCACCTTGAAGAGATTGTTGCCGTTGAACTTACTACCCGTCAGAACGTCACTGATTTGTGCATTGAGTGCACTTACTTCGGCCTGCATAGCGTCGCGGTCTGTCTGCTGATAGGTCCCGGACTTGGATTGAACCGCCAATTCACGCACGCGCTGAAGCATGTTGGTTACTTCATTAAGCGAGCCTTCGGCGGTCTGAGCGAGAGAGATCCCGTCATTTGCATTGCGAACAGCCTGGTTCATGCCGCGGATCTGCGAGGTCATGCTGGTGGCGATGGCGAGGCCGGCGGCGTCGTCCTTGGCGCTGTTGATGCGCTTGCCGGTGGAAAGGCGCTCCATCGCGGTGCCCAGCATTTTGTCGGCCCGGCTCGAAGCGTTGGCGGCTTTCAGCGCGCTGATATTCGTGTTGATAACAGACATTGAAAAACTCCCTGTCGTGGTTCGATCAACCCGACCCCGTGTCGCGGCTGACAGGGGCTAGAGCGGCGGAATGGAGGGGAAATTAAGGCCCGCGGCAAAAAGCGACCTGTTCCCGAACATGGTAGTACTACGAGGTCTAAAATTACCGGATGATGGGACGTTCGGCTGCAAATGGCCCTCGGGAAACATGATTAACGGGGGTCTCGGCAAATGCCGCAGATACGCTTCGACGGGTCGGTAGAAAAAATTCACGCGCCGCTCTGCACCAGGGCCGCGGCGGCTCTTGCTCGGTTGCCGGGCAGCGGCACCATCCTGGTATGCGACGCGGCGGCGCCGGTGCCGGCACGCCGCGCGGACGATCTGATGATCGTCCTGCAGCGCGGCGAGCAGCAGCGGCTCGAGCCGCTGGGCGCGCGCGGGTTCCGCCTCACCTATGTCGATCCCACGCACGAGGCGCCGATCGCGGCGCTGATCGCGGCGGCCGACACAGGTGCCACGCCGATGTTCGCCGACCCGGCGAGCGCGGCCAACCTGCTGATGGCCGAGCGCGTCGGGTTGAGCGACATTCCCGTCCTGATCGAGGGTCCCTCGGGCGTGGGCAAGGAAGTCATGTCCCGCTTCATCCACCGAACCAGCGAAAGGCGCGACGGCCCCTTCATCGCCATCAATTGCGCGGCGATGCCCGAGGCCATGCTGGAAGCCATGCTGTTCGGCCACAAGAAGGGGGCCTTCACCGGGGCGACCGACGCTGCGGAGGGGTTCTTCCGCGCGGCCGATGGCGGCACCCTGCTGCTGGACGAAATCGCGGAGATGCCGCTGTCGCTCCAGGCGAAGCTGCTGCGCGCGCTGCAGGAAGGCGAGGTCGTGCCGATCGGCGCCACCCAGCCGGTGGCGGTCGACGTGCGCGTCATCGCGTGTGCCAACCGCGACCTTCCACAGGAAGTGGCCGAGGGCCGTTTCCGCGCCGACCTGTATTATCGCCTCAACGTCTTCCCGATCCAGCTGCATGCGCTGCGCGAACGACCGGACGATATCGCGCCGCTGGCATTTTCCATGATGCTGCGCCACGCGGCAAAGCCCGGCCAGCCCGGTTTCATCTCCAACGCCGCGCTGGCGAAGCTGCGCCAGCACCCCTGGCCCGGGAATGTGCGCGAGCTGGAGAACGTGATCCGCCGTGCGCTGGTCTTGGCCGCGGATGCGGACGAGATCGGTGTCGAACACATCGCCTTCGATCGGATCGCCCGCGTCGTGACCTCGGACGAACGCCCCATGGCGGCCTGTGCGCCGGCCCCGGCACCGATCGACGAAGCCCCGGTGGAGCAGGGCGCTGCCAAGGGCGGTCGCCTGTCGAACATCGTTCGCAAGATGGAGGCCCAGGCCATCACCGAGGCGCTGGAGGAAACCAACGGCAACCGCGCGGCAACGGCACGTCGGCTCGGCATCAGCGAGCGGACGCTCCGCTATCGCCTCGCCGACATGCGTGAGGCCGGGCTGGCAGTGGCAGGAGGCCGTCGATGAGCGCGATCGGACCGACCAGTGGCGTGCAGCAGGTAATGGACCTGCGGCGCCAGATCATGGAGCGCTCCGACGCGCTCAAGGATCTCAACCAGACCACCGGCACACCGGGCGCGCCCTTCGCGTCCACGGAGCCCGCCCCCGCGGGTGGCGGGTTCGCCGATGCGCTGAAGGGCGCAGTCGAATCGGTCAACGCCACGCAGGTGCGCGCGGGCGATGTCACCGCCGCGTACGAGCGCGGCGAAGTCACCGATGTCGCGCAGGTCATGCTGGCGCGGCAGGAAGCCGGAATTGCCTTCGAGGCGACCCTGCAGGTCCGCAACAAGCTGTTGTCGGCCTACCAGGACATCATGCGGATGGGTGTGTAAGCCATGAGCGAGCTTGTTCCTTCCAACGCGGGCGGTACGGCCCTGGCCGCGGTGCCTCCCATGAACGGGGGGCAACCGCGCGTTTCGCTGCTCGGCGCGTTCACCGATCCGGCCGGCGGTTCGTTCGGCGAGCGCGTCCGGGCCTTTGCCGGCCAGCCTGCGGTGCGCCGCAGCCTGCCGGCGATCGGCGTGCTCGTCGGCCTGTCGGCGCTCGCATTGCTGTGGGTCGGCCTGTCGGAACCGCCGCAGCGCGTCTTGTACGGCAGCCTGTCGGACAGCGAGCGGGCGGAGGTTGCCAGCGCGCTCGACACCGGCGGCATCGCCTACAACATCGACAATTCCACCGGCATGCTGACCGTGGGCGAGGACGATCTCTACCGCGCGCGTATGCTGGTCGCCAGCAACGGCGCGCTCGCCGCGCCTGAAAGCACGTCCGAAATGCTGGACGCGATCCCGCTCGGCTCCAGCCGGACGCTGGAAGGGGAACGTGTGCGCAACGTGCGCGAGCGCGAGCTGATGATGACGATCATGGAGATCGACGGGGTGGAGGCGGTGCGCGTGCATCTGGCGACGCCCGAACGCTCGGTCTTCGTGCGCGAGCAGTCCGCACCGAGCGCCTCGGTCATGGTCCGGCTCGCCCGCGGCCGCAGCCTGACGCAGGACCAGGTGGTGGCGATCGGCAATCTCGTCGCCGCCTCCGTTCCCGGCATGACGGCGGATGCGGTCCGCATCGTCGACCAGCATGGCGAATTGCTGTCGAGCCGCACAAACGATTCCGCGACCGAAGGCCTCGACCTGCAGCGCCAGTTCGAGGAAAAGCTGCGCGCCCAGATATCGCAATTGCTGGTCCCGATCGTGGGCGAGGGCAATTTTTCGAGCGAGGTTCAGGTCCAGCTCGACCTCGACGAGATGACCTCGGCTCAGGAGAATTACGACAAGGACGGCGCACTGCGCAGCGAAAGCCAGTCGCAGTCGCAGCAGAGCGCCCCCGGCACCACCGGCGGCGTGCCCGGCGTGCTTTCGAATACGCCGCCCGCGCCCAACGTGGTGCAGCCCAGCGCGCCGCAGGGGACCGATCTCAACGGCGGGGCGCCATCGACCTCGGGCGAAAGCAGTGCCCGCCGGACCTACGAGCTGGGCCGGCAGGTCAAGGTGACCACGACGACGCCGGGCGCCGTGCGTCGCCTGTCGGTCGCCGTCGCCCTTAGCGCCGATGCGCTGAAGCAGATCAAGCCGGCCAGCGTGAAGCAGATCGAACAGCTCGTTTCCGCCGCGGTCGGCGCCGATCCTGCACGCGGAGACAAGGTGACGGTCATTTCCAGTGCCTTCGACCCCAGCGTGGCAGAGGACTTGCCGTTTTACGAAACATCGTGGTTCGGCATGGTCGTGCGCAACGGCATCGCGCTGCTCGCCGTGATACTGGGCCTTCTGTTCGGCGTGCGCCCGCTGCTGCGCAATCTTCGCCGCAAGGACGAGGACGCCGTCGAGGGCGAGGACGACGATCCCGCCACCGACAGCGCATCGATGATCGCGCTGCGGGGGGCGACGACACAGGCCAATCTCGGTCATGAGTCGGTCCGCGACCAGGTCGAACTGGCGCGTCGTCTTGCGGCGGATCAGCCCGACCACGCGGCGGCGACGTTGCGGCGGATGCTTGCAGCGCCGGTGGAGGCCGGGCGATGAGCCATCCCATTCCCGTCAGCGATTTCGATCGCGCGGCCATCATCGTGATGCTGCTGAACGAGGACGAGGCCGCCGGCATCCTGTCGCGGCTGGAGCCCGAGGAACTGCATCGGCTGGGCGAGGCCATGTGCGCGCTCGGCGAGGTGGATGCGCCCGGCATCGCGTCCGCGCTCGATCGCTTCATCGTGGAGGCGGCGCGCGAAACGCTGCCCGCCAACGACCGCCCGGCGCAGGTGCGCCAGCTGATGTCGCGCGCCGTCGGCACCGACAAGGCGGAGCATCTGATGGACCGGATCGCACCGGGCCAGACCAATCGCTCGCTGGAAATCGCGCGCTGGCTGGCGCCCGAAAGCCTGCTGGCGCTGGTCGAGGACGAGCCGCCCCAGGTCATCGCCGTGCTGCTGCTGCTGCTCGATGCCGATACCGCGGCGAGCCTGCTCGCGCGCCTGCCGGTGGAACGCCAGCCGTTGATCGTGGAGCGTGTCGCGCGGCTGGGTAAGGTTCCGGCGCAGGCGATCGTGATGCTGGATGCGATGCTGACGCGCCGCATCGGCGAACGGTTCGGCCAGGCACCGCTCAGCATGGGCGGCGCGCGCGAGGCGGCGGAACTGATCAACCGTGCGGCGGGCGAGGTCGAGAAGCAGGTGATGCCGACGATCAACAGCCGCGACGCCGCCCTGGCGAAGGCGATCGAGGCCGAGCTGTTCACGTTCGACATGCTGCTGAAGCTCGATCCGCAATCGATCGGGCGCCTGCTGCGCGAGGTCGAGAACGACGTGCTGATCGACGCGCTCAAGGGGATCGACGAGGAAGATCGCGAGCCGATCTTCGCTGCGATGTCGAGCCGTGCCGCAGACGGCGTGAAGGACGAGATCGAACTGCGCGGGCGAATCCGTCGCTCCGACATGATCCTGGCGCAGCGCAGCATGATCCAGACCGCACGCCAGCTTGCCGAAAGCGGCGAGATCGCGCTGGGACAGGACGATGGCGAATATGTTTGAGGCGTTCGAGACGCAGGACGCGGTGCGCCGCCCGCCGTGGTTCGCCGCGTTCGAGGGCGAGGGCAGCGCCTTCGTGCCCGACGGGCGCTTCCACGGCGGATCGCCGCAACCGGCCGCGCCCGCCGATCCGGTCGACGAGACCGATCACCAGGCCGAGTTGGATGCGGCGCGCACGGACGGTTTCGCGGCAGGCGTCGCGCACGCGACCCGCGAAGCCGAAGCGAAGGCGCGCGAGGAAGATGCGGCTCGCGCCAGGCTGGCGCTGTCGTTCCAGCGGCTGGACGGGACCGCCCAGCGCGAGCTGGCCGATCGGCTGGCCGAAACCGTCGCGCGCTTGTGCGAGGAAACGCTCGCCCCGCTGGCGCTCGATCGCGACCGGCTGGAGCAGCGCTGCGCGGACGCGGCGCGCAGGCTGGGCGAGGCGCAGGAAACCCTGACGCTCTACCTCCACCCCGATGATATTCCGGCGCTCGGTGAGGAATTCGTGGAAGGGTGGAAGATCGAAGCCGATCCGCTGCTTGCTCGCGGTGCCCTGCGCCTGGAGGGAAGCGACGGCGGGATCAGCGACGGGCCGGTCGAATGGGCCGCCGCGTTGCGGGCCGCCTTCGCCGCATGCTGAACCTGCTGTCCCGCGAGCTCGACGGGCTCGGCTCCGCCGCGCCTGCTTTCGACAGCGTGGCGCATGGCCGCGTCCAGGCCTGCAATGGCGGGCTGATCGAGGTGTCGGGCCTGCCCGCGCCGATCGGCACGCTTGCCCGCGTCGAGAGCGAGCCCGGCGCGCCCGAGGCACCGGCCGAGGTCATCGGATTTCGCGGCGGACATTCGCTCATGATGCTGCTCGGCGATACCGCGCGCCTGAAACCGGGCGCGCGCGTGCGGGCGGACGGGGCGCCCGGGATGGTCGAGGTAGGCGAGGAATTCATCGGCCGGGCGGTCGATGCGCGCGGGCGTCCGATCGACGGCGGCCCGCCGATCCGTGCGCGGCGAACCTGGCCGCTAGGCGGCCACCGCGAGGCGGCGCTGGAACGCGCTTCCGTCACGCAACCCTTCGACACAGGCATTCGCGCGATCAATGCGCTGACCACCATGGGCATCGGCCAGCGCATCGGCATCATGGCTGGCTCCGGCGTCGGCAAGTCGGTCCTGATCGACATGATCGCGGACGGCGCGCAATGCGACATCGCGGTCGTCGGCCTGATCGGCGAACGTGCGCGCGAGGTCTCCGACTTCGTCGCCCGTCACATGCAGGGCGCGGCGCGCGAGCGGACCATCGTGGTCGCCGTTCCCGCCGATCATGCCGCCAATCTGCGGTTGCGCGGCGCGAAGTTCGCCGCGTCGCTGGCGGAGTATTTCCGCGCCCAGGGCAAGCGCGTGCTGCTGATCCTCGACAGCCTGACCCGCGTCGCGCACGCGGCGCGCGAGGTCGGGCTGTTGCTGGGCGAACCGGGCGCGGCGCGCGGCTATCCGCCATCGGCGCTCGCGACCGTGACGGGGCTGGTGGAGCGCGCGGGTAATTCGAGCGCATCGGGCGGCGCGGTGACGGGTCTTTATACCGTGCTGGCCGACGGGGACGATCACAACGATCCGGTGGTCGATACGGCGCGGGCGATCCTGGACGGGCACATCGTCCTGTCGCGCGATCTCGCCCAGCGGGGGCAGTATCCCGCCATCGACGTGCCTGCTTCGCTCAGCCGGGTGATGACCGCGGTCGCGGGCGAAGCGCATAACGAGGATGCACGCCGCTTTCGCGCGCTGGTCGCCGATTACGAGGCGAACCGCGATCTGGTGCTGATGGGCGCCTATCGTGAAGGGGCCGACCCGGCGGTCGACCGCGCGATGCGGATGCACGACGCCCTCTCGGCTTTTCTGTGCCAGCGGGCCGGGGAAAAGTGCGACCTGACGCAGAGCGCGCAAGCCCTGGCGACGATCATTAACGGCGATGGCTAAGCCGCCGCGGTTGAGCCGGCTGGAGCGCGTGGCCCGGCTGCGCGCCGTGGACCGGCTGCGCGCGGTGGAGCGCGTCGCATCGAGCGGGCAGCAGCTCGACCGGCTGGCCATGCTGGCCGAACGGAGCGACCGTCTGCTGCGCGACTACGACAACCCTGCCGCCACCGCGACCGGCGGGATGCTCGCCAACCACCTGCTGTTTCGCGGGCGGCTGGCCGACCTCTCCAGCCGCACGGCTAGCGATGCACAGGATGCCGAGCGCCAGGTCGAGGCGGCGCGGCATCATCTCGCCGCCGCCGACCGCCGCAGCGAACTGGTGGACGAGCGTCTGCAGACCGAGAAAAAGGCGCTGGTAAAGGCGCAGGACAAGGATTGGCACGGAACTTGAATATAAGGCGGCATGCTTAACGCCGCACGAGGGTTCCCGATGCAACAGATCCTTCCCAGTTCCGCCGCCCGATCGCTCGAGGGGGCCGTGCCCGGCCGAAATGCCATCCCGGCGAGCGATGACGGCGCCAAGAACGGGGCGATTCCGACCTTCGTCGGGCAGCTGGAAGCCGCCAGTGCGGCGGCACGAACCCCCGCCGCCAGTCTCTCCGAAGCGGTCGGCAAGCCCGCGGCGGACGATCCCGGCGCGCAAGGCGAACCGGCAACCGGCAAGGCGGAAGACGAAACCGGCAAGATCTTGCCGGTCGTTCCCGGCAACGCGATGCCGATCGCTCCCGTGGCTGTTCCGGTACAGCCGCAGACGGCGGACGTTTCGGGCCAGCTTCCGCAGACGGACGGTCCGGCGACGACCTCCGAGAGTGCACAGCCGACACAGCCGAAGCAGGCGACCATCATGGCCCGCTTCGCCGCTGCCGCTCCGGCGCGGCCCGAAGCCATGGTTTCCTCTCCCGCCAAGCCCGGAGCGGAAGCGCCCTCGCAACCTGCAACTGATCAGATAGCGGCGCCGGCGCGCGTTGCTATCGACGCCCCGCGCCTCGCCGCGATCACGCTGCCCGGGATGGCGCCGGACGCCGCACCCGCGAAGGCGTCCGTTTTCGAGATCGCCCCGGATCAGGCCAAGGCCTCGCCCCTCATCGCCGCGACGCTCCTTCGCGACGCGGCCGGCTCCAATGGCGGCGCGGACACCGCCGACACCCGCGGCGAGGGCGAGAAGCCCGCCATGCCGACGCTCCTCAAGCTGCGTTCGTCCGAGGATACGTCCGCGGTGCAGGGCGGCAAGGAACCGGGTACCGCCGATCCCGCCGCGCCGACCCGTGCGGCTACGCTGGGCGAGATGCGCGTGGCGAGCCAGCCCGCCACCGTTCCCGCCGCCCCGGCGCTCCAACCGATGCAGCACACCGACATGGCGCAGATGATCGACCGGCTGGTCGAAGCGCGCATGGCGGCCCGATCGGGCGAGATGCAGCTGGCCGTCAGCAACGCCGATTTCGGCAAGGTCTCGGTGCGCCTCGAAAGCGGCCTCGCGGCCGGTTCGCTGTCTTTCACGCTGGCCAATGCGGATCCCGATTTTCAGCCCGCCGTGCAGGCGGCGCTGGCGCACACCCATGCGCAGGAACGGGTCGTGGCCGCTCAGGACAGCGCGCGTAGCGACGCCAATCCGCAGCGGGGCGATACCCAGTCGCAGACCCCGTCGCACTCGCACTCGCACTCTCACGCGAACGGCCAAGGGTCGGCCAGCGGGCAGCACGCCGCAGGCTCGCACGGCTTTGCCGACCAGAACCGGTCGCACGGTCAGACGCAGGGCGAGCGCGGGCGTGCGGGTCCGAACGGCTCCGCGCGTCGCGACGACGGTACGACCGACAGCAACGAAGCGCGCGCCGATCGCGGCGGCATCTTTGCCTGATTCAACACCTTACAGGGACTTGTAACGACAATGGCTAAATCCAAAGACCAGGCAGAGACGCCGAAAAAGGGCGGCAAGCTGAAGCTGGTCGTCGGCGCGCTCGTGCTGACCGGTGCGGGGGCGGGGGGCGCCTATGGGGCGATCCAGGCCGGCCTGCTGGGCAGCAGCGCCGAAGCGCAGGAACCCGACCTTCCCAAGCTGATCCGCAAGGGCGAGGAAGACCCTTACGCGCCGGCCGAAAAGGAAGGCAAGGGCCATGGCGAGGTCGTCGAAGGCGAGGGCGGGAGCGAATACCGCACCAGCTACTACCAGTTCGAGGACAGCTTCACGTCCAACCTCAAGGATTCGCCCGCGCTGATCCAGGTAACGCTGGCGGCGTCGACCCGGCGCGACGGGCGGGTGCTGCAATGGCTTGGCAAGCACGATCTCGCCTTGCGGTCCGCCATGCTGGTGCAGCTGGCCGAGACGACCGAGGCAGAGGCGACCTCGGCGCAAGGCAAGGAAGACCTCCAGCGCCGCCTGACGGCCGCCGTGAACAAGGTGCTGACCGAGCGCGAGGGTTTCGGCGGCGTCGATAACGTCTACTTCATCGGGTACCTCGTCCAGTGAAGCCCGACGCCGCCTTCGACGCCGCGCGCCCGGTGGCGCGTCATTGCGCCGAGCTGTTCCGTGCCGATGCGGGCAAGGACGCCGATGGCGACGGGTTCGCGCAATTCGGTGCCGACCTCGCGCGGGCGCTCGTCCCCGGGCTGGGCGGTCTGCTGGGCGCGGCCAAGCTGCGCATCTCGTGTGCGGCCCCTGCGACCCGGGCGGCTGGCGAGATCCTGTCCGATGCGGGCACCCTGTGCTCGGCGGCGACGATCGCCTTTCCCGATGCGGGCGCGCAGATCGGCGCGATCCTCGATGGGGAGACGCTGATCGCGCTGACCGACCGTCTGTTCGGCGGGGACGGCGCGGCCAGTGACGGCGAATTGCCCGACGAACTGCCGCTGATGGCCGATCTCGTCGCGACCCAGATGCACACCCTGATCGGCGACGCGATGGAGCGCGTGCTCCCCGCGCTGGGCCGGCCGCAGATCGCGGGCCGGGCGACCTCGCCCGTCGGGCTCGACCTGCTGGGCCGGGACGGGGAGGGCGTGACGCTCGACCTGACCGTGGCGCAGCCCGGCAGCATCGACTGGTCGTTCCGGCTGGTCGTGCGCGTGCCGGCGCAGGCGCGCTTCGCCGTTCGCCGGGCCAAGCCTGCCATGAAAGGGCACACACGGCGGCTCGATCCGCAGGGCGGTGCGCTCGGCGACATGCCGTTCGATCTCGTCGCCGTGGTGGCCGAGACGAACATGCCGCTCTCGAAAGTGTCCGCGCTCAAACCGGGCGACATCGTGCCGCTGCCGATTGCGCGGCAGGTCCCGCTTCGCGTGGGCGAGCGGACCCTTGCCCACGGCAGCGTGGGCAGCCTCGACGATCGCGTCGCATTGCGCATCAGCGCGCTTTCCTGACCCATTCCGCCTCAAGAAAAGGGCTATTTTCGATGACCACCCGCTCTCTCGACCTCCTGCGCAATGTCGACGTCCGTCTCTCGGTCGAACTCGGCCGCACGCAGATCAAGCTGAAGGACGTGCTCGCGCTCGGTCCCGACAGTGTCGTTCCCCTCGACCGCATGACGGACGAACTGCTCGACGTGTTCGTCAACGGCCAGGCTATCGCCAAGGCCGAAATCGTGACTCAGGGCGACCGTTTCGCCCTGCGCATCGTCGAAATGGACGACGGCGAGGACGCGCAGGCCGCCGCGCCGGTGGAGCAGGCCGCCTGATGGCCTGGTACGTCGTCAAGCTGATCCTGATGCTCGCCCTTCTGGGCGGGATGATCTGGGGCAGCCTGTGGCTGACGAAGCGGCTGCAGGGCCGCTTCACGCCGAACGGCCGCCCCAAGGCGGCGCGGCTGATCGAAACCACGATGCTGTCGCCCGGTGTGAAGCTGGCGGTGATCGAATTCCACGGCCGGGAAATCCTGGTCGGCAGTTCGCGCCACGGCCTGACCCGGCTGGCCGAAGCCGAAGCGCGCCCCGCAGCCGCACAGGATGCGGAGATGGACGATGCGTAGGGCGTTCCGGATCGCGGCGCTCGCTGCCGTGACCATTTCGCTGGTCGCCTTCGCGGCCGAACCCGCCTTCGCCAGCGCGACCGGATCGGTCGGCGGCGCGCTGGAGCGCGCGCTGGGCGGGGCGACGGGCGAGGGCCAGGCGCCGCTGACGCTGTCGTTGCAGTTGCTGCTGATCATGGCGCTGCTGACGGTATTGCCCGCGCTGGTGCTGATGATGACCAGCTTCACGCGCATCATCATCGTGCTGTCGATCCTGCGCCAGGCGCTGGGCCTGCAGCAGTCGCCGCCCAATCAGGTGCTGATCGGCCTGTCGCTGTTCCTGTCGCTGTTTGTCATGGCCCCGACGCTGAGCACGGTGAACCAGCAGGCGCTGGAGCCCTATTCCGCCGGCACCATCACCGCCGACCAGGCGATCGGTAATGCGGGCGATGCCTTCCACGCATTCATGATCCGGCAGACGCGGACCGCCGATCTCACCATGTTCGCGGACATCGCCGGATCGCAGAAATTCGAAACCCCCGAGGACATCCCGTTCTCCATCCTGCTGCCATCCTTCGTCACCAGCGAACTGAAGACCGCCTTCCAGATCGGCTTCATGCTGTTCCTGCCGTTCCTGGTGATCGACCTGGTGGTGTCGAGCGTGCTGATGAGCCTGGGCATGATGATGCTGTCGCCCACCATCGTCTCGCTGCCGTTCAAGCTGCTGCTGTTCGTGCTGATCGACGGGTGGAGCTTGCTGATGGGCTCGCTCGCCATGAGTTTCGCGTAAGGGAGCCGGGACCATGAACGATTCCGCTTCGCTCCTCGCCCTGGCCGACCGCATGCTGTGGACGACCGCGCTGGTGGCCGCCCCCGTGCTGCTCGCCGCGCTGGCCGTGGGCCTGTTCGTCGGCATCATCCAGGCGGCGACCTCGGTCAACGAACAGACGCTGACCTTCGTGCCGAAACTGGCGATCATCGCGCTGGTGCTGGTGCTGTTCGGCGCTTCGATGATGGGCCTGATCAGCGATTTCGCGCGCGAGATATTCCAGCAGATTGCCGGGATTTCGCGCTGATGCTGCCCGATTTCGGTTTCGGCAATATCGAGGCCGAATTGTGGAAGCTGATCTTTATCAGCACCCGCATCGGCGCGGCGCTGGTCGCCGCCCCGATCTTTGGCGCGACCAGCGTGCCGGTGCAGTTGCGCGTGGTGATGGCGGGCGCCATCGGCGTCTTCGTGCAGATCTGGGTCCCGGTTGCGACGCCCGCCGACCTGATCTCGCTCGCGGCGCTGACGGCGCTGATCGGGGAAATCGTGATCGGGCTGGCCTGCGGCTTCGTCCTCCAGCTCAGCTTTGCCGCCCCGGTTCTGGCGGCGGAGCAGATTTCCGGCGCGATGGGCATGGCGATCGCCACTGCCGCCGATCCCAATACCGGAGGGCAGTCGACCGCGCTGGGTCAGTACTTCACGCTCGTCCTGACGCTGATCTTCCTTGCCGTGGGCGGGCACCTGCTGTGGCTGCGGCTGGTGATCGAAAGCTATCGCGCCATGCCCCCCGGCGGTGACTGGTTCGGCGCCGACCAGGCGATGATGATCGTCGCCTTCGCGGGCGAAATGTTCGCCACCGCGGTCGCCATTGCCTTGCCGGTGACGCTGGCCCTGCTGCTGGTGCAGATGGTGACCGGCGTCCTCAGCCGCTCGGCCCCCTCGCTCAACCTGTTCTCGCTCGGCCTGCCTGCGGGCGTGCTGGCCGGCATCGCCGCGCTGATCGCGGCAACCCCGCTCATCACCGAACAGTTCGTCTCGCTGAGCGCGCAGGCGATCGACCAGGTCGGACGGATCGCCGCGCCATGAGCGACCAGAGCGGTGAAAAGACTCACGCCCCGACAGAGAAGCGGCGGCGCGACGCCACGAAGAAGGGCGACGTCCTGCGCTCGAAGGAAGTCGCCACCGCGGTTTCCGTGATGGTGGGCGCCGTGTGGCTGATGATGGTGGGACCGTGGCTGTTCGGCGCCATGGGCGATGCTGCGCGCACCGGCTTCTCCTTCGACCGGGCCGAACTGAACGAATTCGCGCCCGGCGACATCATGATGGAAATCCTGATGGCGGTCCTGCCGCCGGTCATCGTGCTGGGCGGTTGCATCATGGCGGCGACGCTGGTCGCGCAATTGCTGCTGGGTGACGGCCGCTTCCTTGCCGGAAACCTCGTTCCCAAGGCATCGCGGATCAATCCCGCCTCCGGCCTGAAGCGCATGTTCGGCATGCAGGGCCTGATCGAGCTCGGCAAGAGCCTGCTGAAGATCAGCCTGCTCGGCTCGATCGCGTGGTTCTGGGGCGGCGCGCACGTGGTCGAGGTGCTGAGCCTGGGGCGGGGCGACCTGATCGGCCAGTTGACCGCCGCGTGGGAATCGATCGCCCGGCT
Organism: uncultured Citromicrobium sp.; assembly: GCA_964401795.1. Lineage (GTDB taxonomy): Bacteria > Pseudomonadota > Alphaproteobacteria > Sphingomonadales > Sphingomonadaceae > Alteriqipengyuania. Next base: position 206,273 of record CAYNZQ010000002.1, on the reverse strand, counting down.
CCTGCTGCTTCTGGCGGTCGGGCTCGTCGTGATCGCGTTCGTCGATTGGCCGATCCAGTGGATCCGGCGGATGGGGCGGCTGAAGATGACGCACCAGGAAATGCGCGACGAGCACAAGCAGTCCGAGGGCGCGCCCGAGAAGAAGGCGGCCATTCGCCAGCGCCAGCGCCAGCTGGCGCGCGGGGGTGTCGCCAACGCGGTGAAGGATGCGCAGTTCATCCTGACCAACCCGACGCATTTCTCCGTCGCCATGACCTACGACCCCGCACTCGCCCCGGCGCCGGTGGTGCTTGCCAAGGGGCGCGGCGAAAAGGCGCTGGCGATGCGCGAACTGGCCGCCGAAATGGGCGTCCCGGTGCTGGAATTTCCCGTGCTCGCCCGTTCGGTCTATTTCACGACGCGCGAGAACCAGATGGTGCGCGAGGAGCTGTATGGCGCGGTCGCCAGCATTCTCGCCTTCGTCATGTCGATCAGGCGCGGCGACACGCCCAGCCGTCCGCGGATAACCGTTCCCACCGCGCTGCAATTCGATGCCGAAGGGCGGCAGGGCGCGGCTTAATTTGCTGCCGCCCGAGCCGTTCTGAACGTCATGGACAACCCCTCATCCTCCATTCTCACCGCGCTGGGCGGCGGCAGCGGGATCGACATGGCGAAGCTCGCCACCGATCTCTCGACCGCCAAGTACGCCGTGCAGATCGAGCAGCTCAAATCGCGCAACGATCTGATGGAGACGCGGATTTCCGCCGCTGCTTCGCTGAAAAGCCAGCTTAGCCAGCTTGCGAGCGCGCTGGGCGACCGCGTGCGGACCGGCGACCTTGCGCCCAGCGCGACCGCCGCGAACAGCAGCGTCGCACGGGTCAGCGTCGTCAGCGGCGCGCGCGGGGGCGGCAACTACTCGCTCGAAGTGTCCCAGCTCGCCGCCAGCCAGACGCTGGTCGGGAAGCCCTTCGCCGGCTCCGACAGCCTCGTCGGCGAAGGGACGCTGACCTTCGATTTCGGGACTGTATCCGGCGGGGGCTTCACCGCCGATGGCGGCCACGCGCCGCTGTCGATCGACGTGACGGCGGACGATACGCTGGCGAGCGTCGCGACGAAGATCACGGCGGCGGGTGCCGGCCTGTCCGCCTATGTCATCCAGGGCAGCTCGGGCGCACAGCTGGTGGTGAAGGGTGATGCCGGCGCGGCCAACGGGTTCACCATCACGGGCACCGGCGCCAGCGCGAGCGGCGGCACCCCCGCAGCGGGGTCGATCGACTTTCTCGACTGGAACCCGGCGAGCGATGCGGGCCAGTTGAAGGCGACCGCGCTCGACGCCAAGCTGCGGTTCGACGGGGTCGATATGACCAGCGCCAGCAACACCGTGACCGGCCTGCCGGGCGGGATGTCGCTGACGCTGACCGGGACCAATCCCGGCGCGCCCACCACCATATCCTTCGATTCCAAGAACGCGGCGATTACCTCGCTGATGACGGACCTCGTCGCTGCGCTGAACGACGTCACCGGGCAGTTGAAGGAAACCGCCGATCCCCTGGGCGGCGAACTGGGCAACGATTCAGGGGCGCGCGCGCTCAAGCGCGAACTGGCGACTCTCGCCGGCAAGGTGATCATGCCCAATGCGCCTGACGGTTCGCCGCGGACGCTGGGCGATCTGGGCCTCGCGCTGAACCGGGACGGCACCTTCCGCCTCGACGCCGACCGGCTGAAGACCACGCTTGCCGCCGCACCCGATGGGGCGTCGGCCATGTTCACATCGGGCCTCTACGGCGTCTTCGCGACCGTCGACAAGCTGGCGCGGACCGTCGGCAGCACGACCGATCCGGGGTCACTGGGCGGTTCGATCGCCCGCTACGAGCGTCAGCAGAGCCAGATCGAGGAGCGCCTGAAGGACATCTCCCAGCAGCAGGAGGACCTGCGCGCCCAATTGTCCAAATCGCTCTCTTGGGCCGATCGCAACGTCGCGTCCTCGCAGTCGACGCTGTCCTTCCTAAAATCGCAGGTCGCGATTTGGACGAAGCAGGACTGATCCGATGCTGGCCGCCATCGCACCTTCGGAAGCCTACCTCCGGGTAGAGATCGACGCCTACATCTTCGGCGGCAACACCACGCAGCTGACGCGGCTGTGCCTGGCCGAAACGATCGGAGCCATCAACCGGGCGCTGTTCTTCGACGCCAACGGCCAGCCCGACAAGCGCTCGAACGCGCTGCTGAAGGCGCTGTCATGCGTCCAGGCGCTGAAGCTGGGCGTCGATCCGGGCCAGCCGCTGGGCGAGGCGCTGCTGGTCGTCTATGGCGATGCATGTGCGCGCCTGACCCGCGGCACGGTGAAGTTCGACCGGGCCGGCATGGCGGCGCTGCGCGACGATTTTCTCGAAATGGAGCAGGCTTTCGCCGAGACGCCGCGCTAGGCGTCCTGCTCCACCGGATCGAACAGCCGCGCTTCGACTGAAATGCGCACGGCATCGTTCGAACTTTCGACCCCCAGTTTGCGGATGAGGTTGAGCCGGTGGGCCTCGATCGTGCGATGGCTCACGCCCAACTGGGCCGCGATCGCCTTGTTCGACTTGCCGTCGGCCATCGCGTGCAGGATGGCCGTTTCGCGTCCGGTGAGATCGCGGATCCGCGCCTTGGCATCGCGCGCGCGCAGGCGCAGCCGGTTGACCGGCTGGAACAACCGCGCATGGGTCTGCCACCAGTCCTGCAGGCCGGAAAGATCGAACGGCCACTGCCGCATGTCGAGCGCGCCGAGCCGCACGGCCTCGCACGCGGTGGGGTAGGACGGTTCGGGCGAATAGAGGATCGTGCGCTGGCCGTGGGCCCTGGCCTGCAACACCGCCAAATCCTCGCGGTAGCCGCCATCCGGCCGTTCGGCCAGCAACAGCAGGTCGTATTCCGCGCCGGAGCCTGTGAATTCTGCGACGTCGTCGAACGGCGCGCACGGAAGGTCGATTTCTGCAAATCGCATCACGACCTCGGCCTTGCGCCGCAAGTCATGATCCACCACTGCGAATGTAAGCATTATCGCGACGAACCCGAATTTTCCGATTAACCCCTGCGGTAACCTTAACGGGGCAGCAGTCGCGAAACAATACTTTTGATAATTCGGCCCATCGCAGGCGCGCAATCAGTCGGTTTGGAGCGCGGCGCGAACCTGTTTCAGCGCCTGCGCCTTCAACTGGTGCACCCGTGGCACACTGACGTCCAGAACCTGCGCGATCTCCGCAAGATTCAGTTCTTCCAGGAAATAAAGCTGCAGGACCGATTGCAGCCGCTCCGGCAGCTGCGCGATGATCGTCGCGAGACGTTGCGTATCCTCGTGTTCGCTCAACAGCTCGAACGGATTGGGCCGTTCGTCGGCGAAAACGGTGCTGGTATCGTCGTACACCCCGTCGAGCGAGGTCGTTCGGATCGGTTCGGCGTCCAGATCGGCGGCATTGCCGCCCAGCCGAACCAGTTCGGCACCCAGTTCCTCCTGATCGGGTTCGCGCCCGTGCAGGTTCTGCAGATTGGTCCGCGCCGCTTCCAGCCGGCGGCGGCGGGCGCCGCTGCCGCGACTGCCGGGGATGGCGCGCCGGACATGGTCGAGGATGGCACCGCGCACGCGGATCTTGGCATAGGCGGCGAAACCATCCTCGCTCGGCCCCGCATGCCGCTGCGCACATTCGGTTAGCGCGACGAGGCCAACCTGGATCAGGTCGTCGACGTCGAACGCGTTCGAGGCGCTGCCGTGGATGTGCCACGCCGCCTTGCGCACCATGGGGACGAAGCGGCGGACCCGATCCTCCACCAGCCCGGGCTGGGCGTAGGCCGCGGCCGGGTCGAAATGGGATTGGTCTATTTTCATGCGGCAAGCACCTCCGGCGCGGCGGGCGCGCCATGCTGAAGTTCCTGGGACGCGCCGATCACGCTCACGACCTCGATCGGCTGGGTCGGGGGCAGTTCGGTGATGGAAAGGACGAGGCACGACGGCGCCCGCGCGCGCAACAGATCGGCCAGCGCGCGCCGGGCGGGCGGCTGCACGATCAGCGCGGGGCTGCGTCCTTCCTCGCTCTCGGCACAGATCTGGGCGATGCGGGTGCCGATCATCTGCGCGCAATCGGGCTCGATGATCGGCTGGCCAGTGGCCGGATCGCGCATCCCGCCCAGCACGGCGCTTTCCAGCGCCGCATCGAGCGTAATGACCGGCAATTTGGCCAGCGGAGCGCAAATCTGCCCGACCAGCCACGCGCCTAGATCGGCACGGACGCGGTCGATAAGCGCGTCGAATTCCTGCGTATGCTGAAGGGCTAGCGCGATGCTGGACAGGACCGGGCCGGGATGGGCCAGCGAAATACCGTCGGCCAGCAGCGCGCGCAGCAGCCGGGTGAGCGCGGCAAGCGAGAGGGGATCGGGCGTGATCGCCTCCACGATGCCCGGCGACCGCTCGCGCACCGCGTCGATGATCGCGCGCACTTCCTCCGGTCCCAGGAGTTCGGGGCCGCGCTGGCGCAGGATCTGGTTGAGATGGGTGGCGACGACCGTGCCGGGATCGACGGTCAGGAACCCTTCGGCGATGGCCTGGTCGCGCTCGCCCGGGGCGATCCACAGCGCCGGGCAGCCGAAGCTCGGATCGACCGTGGGAATGCCGGCGATGCCGTGATTGGGCGTCACGTCGCCGGTATCGATCGCCAGCACCCGGTCGGCGCGCACATCGGCGCCGCCCACGGGCGTCCCGCCGATCGTGATGCGATAATCGTTGGGCTGCAGCGCCAGGCTGTCGCGCAGGCGGAATTGCGGGACGACGAACCCGAATTCCTGCGACAGCTGCTTGCGCACGCCGGTGATGCGCGCGACCAGCGGGGAGCCGCGCGCCTCGTCGACCAGCTGGACGAGGCCATACCCCAGCTCCACCGTGACGAGGGTGTGATCGGACACGTCCTCGATCGTCAGCGCCTCCGGCTTTGTCGGTTCGATCGTCTCGGCGATGGGTTCGGGCTTCATCGCCCGGCGGCGCAGCACGAAATAGAGCCAGAACGCCCCGCCCGCGGCGGGCAGGAAGATCGACTGCGGCATCGCCGGGATCAGGCCCATGCCCGTAAGGACCAGCGCGACCGGCAGCCAGCTGCGCGGATCGGTGAACTGTCCGCCGATCTGGCCCGCGAGGTCCTTCTTGTCGGTCACGCGGGTGACGATCACGGCGGCGGCGATCGAGAGCAGCAGCGAGGGGACCTGCGCCACCAGCGCGTCGCCGACCGCCAGCGTGATGTATTGCTGCGCCGCCTCCGCCGCGGTCAGGCCGTGGCTGATCATGCCGAGGCAGAAACCGGCGATGATGTTGACGCCAAGGATCAGCAGCGCGGCGATCGCGTCGCCCTTCACGAACTTGGAGGCACCGTCCATCGCGCCGTAGAAATCGGCCTCGGTCGCGACTTCGGCGCGCTTCGCCTTGGCCTCTTCCGCGGTCATCAGCCCGGCGGCAATATCGGCGTCGATGGCCATCTGCTTGCCCGGCAGCGCGTCGAGCGTGAAGCGGGCGGACACCTCCGAAACGCGGCCCGCGCCTTTCGTGATCACCACCATGTTGATGATCAGCAGGATCATGAAGACGAACAGGCCGACGGCGAAATTGCCGCCGATCAGGAACTCGCCGAAGCTTTCGATGACCTTGCCCGCGGCCCCGGCGCCGGTGTGCCCCCCGACCAGCACGATGCGGGTCGAGGCGACGTTGAGCGCGAGGCGCAGCAGCGTCGCGAACAGCAGGACGGAGGGGAAGGAGGAGAAGTCGAGCGGCTTGGCTGCGTTCATCGCCACCATCAGGATCGCGACCGAGAACGCAATGTTGAGGACGAAGAAGGCGTCCAGCATCAGCGTCGGGATCGGCAGCACCATCAGCACGATCAGCACCAGGATGGCGGCCGGCAGCGCGAAGGCGGCCGGGGAAAGTGGGGTCTTCGCGGTCACAGGCCGAAGGCTTTCAGTTTGTCATAGGCCGCGCGCACGTGGTTGCGGCCCGTGGAGGAGGCGTTGGCGAGCCCGAAATTCTCGCGCAGCGTGTCGGACATGGCGGGCATTGCGCGCGCCGGAGCGGGGGCGGGCACGGCCGCGCTGGTCTGGCCCGGCATCGGCGCGGCGGACCAGCCGGCGCGGGCGAGGTGGAACTCCCCTTCGATCCCGCCGCCAGCCATCGGCGGCGGCATGCCGCCGTCGGCGGCCATGGCGCGCGCCATCTTGCCTTCCATCAGCTCCATCACGCCCGCGAGGCTGCGCGGCGATCCGTCGCCGCTGTAGAAGATGGTCCGATTGGCGGCCGCGGCCTTGGGCAGCAGGGCGGCGGCGGACTGGCCGGGATCGCTCGCCATCGCGGAAAAGAAGCGGGTTGCGCCCCCGGTGCCCAGGAAATGCGCCATGTAGAGCTCTGCCGGGGCGGGTTCGCGGCCGAGGATCGGCAACAGCGCCGCACGGTTCTGCTGCGCGAGCGCGCCTGCCATCATGGACGAGACATCGACGTCGTTGCGCAGGCCCATGATCTGGCCGCGCAGCGCCGGATCGGTGACGTAGCTGCGTCCGCCCCGCGTATCGATGGCGCTCGAGATTTGGCCCAGACCGTAGCTGTCGCCGTGGCGGTCCAGCGTGGCGAGCCAGGTGCTGTCGATGAACTGGTAAAGGCCGGTTGCGGACGAGGTAGGGGCCCGGGCATCGGGGTCGAGGCTCGATTCCATCCGCGCCTGGGCGAGAAGATAGGAAAAGTCCGTGCCGGTCCGCTCGGCAGCGCGGGCGATCGCCTCGCGCGTCCGGGCTTCGCCCTGCGGCGCTTTGCGCGCGACCGGTGCGGCGATGGCGCGCAGGGCGGCGGGCCGCATCGCTGGCGGCGGCGTGATCGCGGGATCGCTCACTGTTTTTCACCCACAGGCATCATGCCGGGGTGTCAGCAAGAAGCGTGCCAGTATCTGGCGGTAGGTGTCTTAGAACAGGGCGGCGGCCCTCAGGCGCGCAGCGTGTTGTAGCGCGGATTGCCGGTGCGGTAGACGCCCGCGTCGCCGCTAAGCGCGGCAAGGCGGGTGGCGACATTGGCGGCCATCAGGTTGCGCACGCGGCGATTGACCTCGTTGGCGTGCTTTGCCTCCTCCAGCAGGGCGCGGCATTCCGCGTCGACGGCTTGCGAGGCCTCGCCTTCCAGCGTGCCGCACAGCAGATGCTTTTCCTGGCCCGACAGCATCAGCGCATCGATGTCCATCGCGGCAAGCGCTTGCCGCTCGGTTTCCAGGACGGCAAGCATCTGCCGCAGGGCATCGGCCAGGGGAATGTGTCGGTCCATCAGCTGTCGCTCAACATGTATCGGGCTGCGATCATGGCATCCGCCACCTTCGAAGGAGACAGCGGATACGTCCCACTGCGCAGCGCGTCGCGGATTTCCCGCACCCGTTCGCTATCGATCGGCGGGCCGGGTTCGACCAGCGCCTGTCCGGCTTCCACCACCACGCCCGCGCTGGCCTGTTCCTTCGCACCGCCGCCGGGCAGCGCGCTGTCGAACTTGCGCGGATAGGCGGACCGGGCATCGCCGATGCGATTGAAGCGGACCTGATTGATATCGAAGGACATGGCGTTCTCCAACGGGTTCAGGGTGGAGAACGGCAGGGATCGCGAAAGTTTAAGGGGGGTGCGGCAGACGGGTGCCGCACCGGCAAGAATTTGCGCGCTTCGCCCTAGGAAAGCGGGATGGTGACGAGGCCGGGCCGTTCGACGCGCGCGCGAACCGGCTCTTTCGCATTCTCGGGCTTCACCCGGATCCATTCGCCTTGCGCGCCCGCTTCCATCGCCTCGCCGCTCGCGGTGACCGAGAAGCCGCGGCCGCGCATCACGACCGAGACGCTTTCGCCGCGGCGCACGATCGGGACGGCGGCCGCCTCCATCGTGCCCGGCGCGTCCTTGCGCACCGGCACGAACAGCTTCCAGCCCCGGCTGTCGCTGCATTCGACCTTCACGTTGTCACGGCCCGAACCGTACCAGGCTAGCGCCAGTGGCCCGCCGCAGACGGCAAGTCGCAAGCGCCGGTCGACGGGGCGCACCGCGCCGCCGGGCACGCCGATCGGCTTGCCGGTAAAGGCGGCGACGGAGCGGTCGATAGCGGCGGGATCGGTGTAGGCCGTCGACTGCGCGGCGGCGCCGGCACTGGCACCCAGCGCGGCGAGGCCGATGGCGATGCGAAAAAAGGGCATGGGTTCCTCCTGATGGGCGCCACCGGCGCCGCGAATGTCTCAGGAAGACGTCAGCAAGTTCCGTGCCATCGCCGGATCGAAGGCGAAAATCGCCGCGACATCCGCGCTTTGTCCAGGTTCGACGACGATGCGGGGGGCAAGGCCCGCCGCCTGCGCCTCGCTCGCCAGCGTCTCGGCGGCGGCGCGGGCGCGGGCGCTGTCGCGCCCGGTGTAACGGGCGACGATGGTCAGCTGCTCGCGCGGGTCGGCGGTACGCTCCGCCAGCCACGTCCCGAAGTCGAGATCCAGGCCGGGTCGGAAGACCGCGACCGGCTCCGATCGCTGCGACGGCGCGGGTGCCTGCGCAGCGGCGGCGGGGGCGGCGGTCGTGTTCACACTCTTGTCGGGCGCGGGATCGATCGCGCTCGCGGTGACGATGAACAGGATCAGTGACAGATCCGCCAGCATGATCTGCCAGCCATGGGACAGGCGGGGGATCACGCGGCGCGGGCTTTCCAGCGTTTTGCCGCCCGGTCGTCCTCGCCCGGAACGGTGCCGCGCAACTGGTCGGACAGCCATTCGATCAGTCGGTCCCGCTCCCGCTCCTCCTCCGCGCCGCGCCGTTCGATCAGCCGGGCGAGGGGAAAGATGACGAGGTGCGCGGTCAGCAGGCCGTAGAGCGTCGTCAGCACGGCAGTGCCCACCGCGCCGAGCAGGCCCGACCGGTCGAGGCCCGCCGTCGCGAGCTGGCTCAATGCGACCAGCGTGCCGGCAAGACCGAACACCGGGGCCAGTTCGCCGGCCTGGCAGAGCAGTTGCAGCGCGTCGCCGCGCGCGTCCTGCCGGGCGGCGCGGTGGCGTTCGTGCGCCGCGATCAGCGCATCGATGGACCGGTGGTGGATCAGCGCGCCCGTGGCATCGGCGATCTCCGCATCGCGCGAGGGCGCGGGATCGGCGCGAAGAATACCGTCGGTGCGAATGCTCTCGACCTGCGGGGCCAGTTCGGCGCGCGCCCGGGCGTAGGAGAAGCGCGGCTGAACGAGGTGCGCGGCGACGCGCCGCATCGCGCGCCATTCGCGGCGACCGGTCCTGAGCACGGTCGCGACCAGCGTCCCGCCCAGGACGATGGCGGCGCCGGTGGGGTCGAGCAGGGTCGTGGGGTTCATGCGGCAAAGCTCCTCACCCCGACAGAACGGCCGCAAAATGCCGGGTTTAAGCGGGCGGCGGAACATTGCCGGATGCGGCAAGAACTTGCCGGACGGGGGCGAGAGGCCGCGCCAACCGGGCGCTGTGCATGAACTGGCACGCTTGTTGCAGAACACGATGCGTCCGCTGCGAAAGGCGGTGGGCGAAATTTTCTGCAGGGGCCGCAACCCGGCCCGAAAGGACAGGACATGAGCGAGAGTTTGTTCGGCATTCACGGGGCGGCGCTGGAAGTGCGCTCGCGCCGCATGACCGTGCTGACGTCCAACATCGCGAACGCCGCGACGCCCGGCTACAAGGCGCGCGACATCGATTTCGACGCCGCCCTGTCGGCGCGGCTGAACGGATCGGACAGCGCGGCGGCGACCAGCACCGCCACGCGCTATCGCGTGCCGACGATGCCGTCGATGGATGGCAACACCGTGGAACTGGCCGACGAGCAGATGGCCTTCGCCGAAAATGCCGTCGCCTACACCGCCACGCTGTCTTTCCTGCAGGGCCGGGTCGAGACCCTGACCCGCGCGATCAAGGGGGAATGACATGCCCGAACCGATGAGCCTGTTCACTCTCGTCCAGCGCGGCATGTCGGCGCAGATGGTGCGGATGAACGCGGCCGCCTCCAACCTTTCCAACGCCGGTTCGGTCGCAGGCAGCGAGCAGGAGGCCTATCGCCCGCTGCGCCCGATCTTCGGCGAGGAACTGGACCGCCAGAGCGGGGCGTCCACCGTCAAGCTGACCGGGATCGCCCGTTCCGACGCGGCGCCGGTCAAGCGCCACGATCCCGGCCACCCGCTCGCCGACGCCAATGGCGACGTGTGGGAGGCGCCGGTCGATGAGACGGCCGAGATGGTCGAGATCATGGAAAGCGCGCGCCAGTACCAGAACCTGGTCGAGGCGATGCAGACCGCCAAGCAACTGATGCTCGACACGATGAGGATGAAATGACCGCTATTACGAACACCACGCGCGGCATCACGACCGCGACCGCCACGCCCGGTTCGGCAATGCAGAAGGCGGCGTCGTCCGTTCTCGGCAACGACGATTTCATGCGCCTGATGGTCGAACAGCTCAAGCAGCAGGACCCCACCGATCCCGTCGACAACAAGGATATGCTGGCGCAGATGGCGCAGTTTTCCGCGCTTGCCGGCTCGAACGAGGCGAACGTCACCCTGCAGGCGATCGCCGACAAGCTCGACGCGCTGATCGATGCGCAATCCGGCCTCAAGGCCCTGCTCCAGCCCGATGCCCCCGCCGCGGGCGAGCCCGCCGCAGCCTGACCCCAAACCGCTTCAAGAAGGAAAACCGACCATGTCTTTCTATACCTCTCTCAACGGCCTCAAGAACGCGCAGACCGACCTCGGCGTGATCGCGCACAACATCGCCAACGCAGAGACGACCGGCTTCAAGAAGAGCGACACCCAGTTCGCCGATCTCGTCGCGGGCAATTCGTTCACCGACCCCAAGATGATCCGCGGCGTGGGCGCCACGGTCAGCTCGATCACGCAGAACTTCTCCCTCGGCGCGATCGACCAGACCGGGCGCGGCACCGACCTCGCGATCAGCGGCGACGGTTTCTTCGCCGTGCGCGGCGCCGAAAGCGGGCGCACCACCTTCACCCGCAACGGTTCGTTCGAGATCGACGGCGCCGGCTTCCTGCAGGACGGCGCCAACAACCGCCTGCAGATGACCGAGGTCGATGCGAACGGCCAGCCGACCAATCCCGGCACCACCATCGATGCCAAGATCCCCGGCACCAATGCCGCGGGCGCCGAACTGGCGGGCGTCAGCATTACCAAGGACGGCAGCATCGCCGCCTCCTACGCCGACGGTTCGATCGAGACGGTCGGGCGGGTCGCGCTGGCAGGTTTCACCGCGCCGACCGGGCTGCGCCAGATCGGTGGCTCGAAGTGGGAAGCGACCGGCCAGTCGGGCGCGCCGACCTTCGGCGTTCCGGGCGTGGGCCGCTATGGCGACCTGCTGTCGGGCTCGCTCGAACGCTCCAACGTCGATCTCGCCGAGGAGATGGTCGGCCTGATCACCGCCCAGCGCAATTTCCAGGCCAACGCCAAGGCGATCGATACCGCGACCCAGCTGTCGCAGACGATCGTCAACCTGCGGAGCTAAATCCGATGGACCGGATGATCTACACCGCGCTGACCGGCATGGACGCGGCGATGACGCGCCAGCGCGCCGTCGCCAGCAACCTCGCCAACGCGCAGACCACCGGCTTTCGCGCCGAGACCTTCAGCGTCGAACCCATGACGCTGAAGGGATCGCCGCTGGAAGTGCGGGTCATGGCCCAGGGCGCGGTGCGCGGGGCCGACATGACCGCGGGCAATGTAGTGACCACCGGTCAGCCGCTCGACATCGCGATGAAAGGCGACTTCCTGCTCGCGCTGCAGGCCGCCGACGGTGCCGAGGTGTATTCGCGCCGCGGCGACCTGTCGGTGGGCGCGGGCGGCGTGCTGGAAAATGGCGACGGGCGCCCGGTGCTGGGCGATACCGGCCCGATCACCGTGCCCGCCGGCCGCCAGGTATCGATCGGCGAGGACGGGACCGTGTTCGCCGCCGATCCCGCCACGCCCGAGGCGCCGCCCGAACAGGTCGGCCGGATCAAGCTGGCGAGCCCTGCCGGCAGTACGATCTTCAAGGATCTCGACGGGTTCCTGCGCGTGCCCAATGGCGGCATCCTGCCGGGCGATCCGACCGCCACGGTCGAGGTCGGGGCGCTGGAGCAGTCCAATGTCGATACCGCCGGCACGCTGATCGACATCATCGAGGCGCAGCGCAGCTTCGACCGCCGGGCCAAGCTTTTCACCACCGCCAACGATCTCGATCGCGCGGGTTCGCAGCTCATGAGCCTGCGCAGCTGAGGCTGCCGCAGACCCGCGTTCTTTTGCACGAAGGATAACCGATCATGCCGATTTCCGCCCTCCACGTGGCCCGCACCGGGCTCGAGGCGCAGGACGCCCGGATGCGCGTCATCGCCAACAACCTCGCCAATATCGGCACCACCGGGTTTAAGCGCGACCGGGCGAACTTCGCCACGCTCGCCTATCAGGATGCGCGGGTTGCGGGTCAGCAATCGACCAGCGAATCGCAATATGCGGTCGGCCTCAACCTCGGCACCGGCGTGGGCCTGCAGGGCACCAGCCGGATCGAGACGCAGGGCACGCTGGATACCACCGGCAACGCCTTCGACCTCGCGCTGGACGGGGCGGGCTATTTCCAGGTGCAGCTTCCCGGCGGCCAGCTCGGCTATACCCGCGCGGGCAATTTCACGCTCTCGCCCGAGGGCCAGCTCGTCACCTCGCAAGGCTTCGCGATCCAGCCCGGCATCACCGTGCCGCAGGGCGCGCAATCCGTATCCATCGCGCCGGACGGCACCGTCAGCGCGATCACGCCCGGCGAGGCCGAGCCGACCGAGCTCGGCCAGCTGACCATCGCGCGCTTCGCCAATCCGGCAGGCCTGCAGGCGAGCGGCGACAACTTCCTCCTCGAAACCGCGGCCAGCGGACCGGCCGAGATTGGCGTGGCCGGGACCGAGGGGCGCGGCGCCATCCGGCAGGGCATGCTGGAAGCCTCCAACGTCAACGTGGTGGAAGAAATGGTCGCCATGATCGAGGCGCAGCGCGCCTACGAAATCAATTCCAAGATGGTGAGCGCGGTCGACGAGATGCTGCGCAACGCCAACCAGACACTGTGAGGCATTCCATGCGCGCCCATCGTACCATCCTCCTCTCCTCGCTCGCCTGCACGCTCGCGGCGTGCGGTGGCGCGGCGCCGGCCCCGGGCTTTCGTGCGGCCCTGCCGCCCCCGCCGCCGGTGGCGACGCCGCAGGACGGCGCGATCTTCCAGGCCGCGAACGGCTACGCCGCCTATTACGAGGGGACGCGCGCGCGCTCCGTCGGCGACGTTCTGACCATCGTGCTGACCGAAAGCGTCATCACGTCGAAGAGCACGACGGGCCGGACCGACCGGGCCGGCAACGCCTCCATCACGCCGCCCACCGCCGGGCCGCTCGATTTTCTCGACCCCAATGCCCTTAAAGCGGCGGCGCAGGCGTCGTTCAGTGGGAAGGGCGATGCGGCGCAGCGCAGCTCGCTCAATGGCGCGATCGCCGTCACCATCGCGGAAGTGCGGCCCAACCGGACCGCGCTGGTCCTGGGGGAAAAGAAGATGCTTCTGAGCCAGGGCGACGAATGGGTGCAGTTCGCAGGCATCGTGCGCCTGGCCGATATCGACGTCGACAACCGCGTGCGCTCCACCAACGTGGCCGACGCGCAGATCATCTATTCGGGCAAGGGCGCGGTCCAACAAGCCAGCCGTCCCGGCTGGCTGTCGCGCTTCTTCGGCGCGATCAGCCCGTTCTGAGGAGGCCGGACATGAAGCGTTTCTCGACCCTTCTCATGATGCTCGCCGCGCTGTTCGGCGCGCTCGCGCCGGTACCCGCCGCGGCGGAACGTGTGCGCGATCTCGGCGGATTCCAGGGCGTGCGACCCAACCAGCTGACCGGCTACGGCGTCGTGGTCGGCCTGCAGGGCACGGGCGACGACAATCTGGAATACATCACCCAGGCGATGAAGGGCGTGTCGGGCCGGTTCGGCCTGACCCTGCCGCCCGGTGTCTCCCCCGGCCTCAAGAATGCCGCCGCCGTGATCGTGACCGCCGAACTGCCGGCCTTTTCCAAGCCCGGCCAGCGGATCGACGTGACCGTGTCCACGCTCGGCAAGGCGAAGAGCCTGCGTGGCGGCACGCTGGTCCTGTCGCCGCTTTATGGCGCGGACGGCCAGATCTACGCGATGGCGCAGGGCAACCTGGCCGTGGGTGGCCTGGGCGTCAGCGGACGCGACGGCTCGCAGCTGACCGTCAACGTGCCGACCGTGGGCCGCATCGCGTCGGGCGCGACGGTGGAACGCGACGTCGCCACCGGCTTCGATTCGCAAGGCACGCTGCGCTTCAACCTGCACGATGCCGATTTCCTGACCGCATCGCGCGTCCGCGATGCGGTGAACAAGCAGTTCCCCGGCACCGCACGCATCGTCGACGGCGTCACCATCGAACTGGTCATGCCGTTCGGCAGCGATGCGCGGTCGTCGCTGATGGCGGCGATCGAGATGATCGAGGTGACCCCTGCGGAAAGCCCGGCGAAGGTCATCGTCAACAGCCGCACAGGGACCGTGGTGATGAACGGCGCGGTGCGCCTGTCGCCCGCCGCGATCAGCCACGGCAAGCTCGTCGTGCGGATCGAGGAAGATCCGCGCATCGTGCAGCCCGCACCCTTCAGCCGCGGCGTCACCGCGCAGGAGGAAGCGAGCACGATCACGGCCGAGGAAACCGGCGAACGCGTCGTCCTGATGGAGGGCGGGGCCGATCTGTCGGAGATCGTCGATGCGCTCAATACGCTGGGCGTCGGGGCATCCGACCTCGTCGTCATCCTCGAGGCGCTGAAGCAGGCGGGCGCACTGCAGGCCGAAATGGTGGTGATGTGAGCGCTCTCTCGCTTCCCAACGGTCCGGCCGCGGCACCAAGAGGCGCAGGGCCCGCGAAGCCCGAGCTGTCGGCGGAGCGGGCCGAGCTGCGCAAGGCGGCCCAGGGCTTCGAGGCGATCTTCGTGCGCCGCATGCTGGAGGCCGCGCGCGCCGCCGATTTCGGGGGCGAGGATGCGATGGGCGCGGGCGGCATGGAACAGTTTACCGCCATGCGCGACGAATATCTGGCCGACATCGCGGCCAAGCGCGGCAGCTTCGGCATCGCGGAGGCGATCGAGGCGCAGCTCGCGTCGCGTCTCGACCATGCGCAGGCAGAGGAAGGCTGATCGGCCATGTCGAACCTCATCACCATCGGCAAGAGCGGGGCGAACGCGGCCCGGGCGGCACTGGAGCTGACCGGCCAGAACATCGCCAATGCCGGCAACGCGACCTATGCGCGCCGCACGCTCGGCCAGTCGGAAGTCGTTGCGACCGGCGGCATCGGCCTCGGTGCCTCCGCCGCGCTCAGCGGTGTGCGGGCCGACGGCGTGCAGCGCACCCAGTCGCTGTTCCTGCAGACCGAGCTGCGCCGGACCACTAGCGACGTCAACCGCGCCGATGCGGAGCTGAGCGGCCTGACCAACGCCGAAAGCGCGATCGAACAGGCCGGCATCTATCCCGCCATCGTCAAATTCGAGGCGGCGCTGTCGCAGCTGGTCTCCGATCCGCTCGACGGGGCCTTGCGCGCCAACACGCTGGAAAGCGCGCGCACCCTGACGCAGACTTTCGCCATCGCGACCGAAGGGCTGAGCGTCGCGGCGGAAGAACTGCGCTTCGATGCGAAGGCCGGGGTGGACCAGGTCAATACCTACGCCGCAGAACTTGCGCGTACCAATATCGGCCTGGCGCGCGCGCAGGACGGCAGCGCGAACAAGGCGGCCCTGCTGGACCAGCGCGACGCGTTGCTGACCAGAATGTCGGCGCTCGCCGGGATCTCGACCCAGTTCGACAGCGTCGGGCGCGTCGCGGTGCGGCTGGGCGGGGCGTCCGGTCCCAGCCTGGTGTCGGGCGCGCAGGCCGACACGCTGAGCGTCGCATTCGACGCCGCGGGCAATACCGAATTCGCCGTAGGCGGCACGGCCTTCGCGCTCGGCTCCGGCTCGCTTGCCGGGCAGGCGCAGGGCGTGCGCCACGTCGCCGACCTTTCCGTCAAGCTGGACGATCTTGCCGCCATGGTCATCGACCTCGGCAATGCGGCGCAGGCGGCCGGGGTCACACCCGCCGGCACACCCGGCCAGCCGTTGTTTTCGGGGACCGGCGCGGGTGATATCGGCGTGGCGCTGGCCAGCGGCAGCGGCCTCGCCACGGCGCCCGCCGGTGCGGGTCCGAACAGCCGGGATACCAGCAACCTCACCGCGCTGATAAGCGCCATGGATACCGACGGGCCGGCAAAGGGCGCCGATCGCATCCTGTTCGAACTTTCCAGCGCGATCAGCGGGCGCACCGTTACCCGCGACGCGCTGCGCACCATCGCGGACACCGCCGATGTCGCGCTCAGTTCCGAAACCGCGGTCGATCTCGATACCGAGGCGGCGAACCTCATGCGCTTCCAGCAGGCCTTCCAGGCCAGCGGCAAGATCATCCAGGTCGCGGCCGACATCTTCGACACCATGCTGGGGATCAGGTGACCATGGCCAATGTCGGCAACTCGACCCGCGCGTTCTACGATCGCTCGACCATGCAGATGGGGACCCTGCGCCGGCAGGCGGAGCGACTGCAGCAGCAGATTTCCACCGACAGCCGACTGTCGCGGTCTTCCGACGATCCGGTTGCGGCCTCGCGCCTGCGCCAGCTCGACCGGATGGACAAGCTGGCATCGATCGATTCGGCCAATGCCGCCCGCGCAAGCGACGAGCTGTCGCTTGCCGGCAATTCGCTGGAGCAGGTGGCGAACAGCGTCATCCGCGCGCGCGAACTAGCGCTGTGGGCATCGACCGGCTCCGCCTCGGCGGAGGAGCGGTTCGCGATCGGCCAGGAACTGGCTCAATTGCGCCTCGGCATCCTGGCGAGCGCAAATGCCCGCGACAGCAGCGGCAACGCGCTGTTCGGCGGCGCCGCCTCGGGCCAGGCCTACGCCGTCGATGCCAATGGCGACACCAGCTATGTCGGGACCGCCGATGCGGGCGAACTGGCGCTGGGCGATGGGCAGTCCGTCACCCGCGGGGTGACCGGCCCCGATTTCCTCAACTTCGACGCCGGGGGGCAGCAGACCGACCTGCTCGTCTACCTGCGCCAGCTCAGCGATACGCTGCTCGACCCCAATGCCGACGAGGCGACAGCGAAGGCGGCTGCTCTGGGCGCGACGAAGGATCTGGACGGCGGGCTGGAGAGCGTCGTGCGCACCCAGACCATCATCGGCGCGCGTCTGGCCTGGGTCGAGACGGTGCAGGGCCGCCAGGAAACGCAAAGCGAGGCGCGGGCCGGCGAGGCGGGGGAGATCGGCGGCGTCGATTTCGCCGCGACCATCGCCGAACTGCAGCAGATGATGACCGTACTCGAAGCGAGCCAGGCGGGCTTCTCGCGCCTGTCCTCGCTCAGCCTGTTCAACGCAATCTGATTTATTAGGGGTACTCGCCAATGTTTCCGGCTATCGGAATCCTCGTACTGCTCGTGATGGTGTTCGGCGGCTTCGTGCTGACCGGCGGCGCCATCGGCCCGGTCGCGGAAGCGGTTCCCCACGAAATGCTGATCATCGGCGGTGCCGCCATCGGCGCGCTGATCGCAGGCAATTCCATGCACGAGCTCAAGGCGCTGGGCAAAGGACTGGTGCGTGTGTTCAAGGGCAACAACTATTCGCGCCAGGACCACATCGACGCCATCGCGCTGTCGGCCAAATTGATGCGCACGCTGAAGACCGACGGGCCGGTGGCGCTGGAAAGCCATGTCGAGAAGCCACAGGAATCGACCATCTTCGCCGAGTACCCCCGCGTGCTTGCCGACGAGGCGCTGCTGCACCTCATCTGCGACACGCTGACGCTGCTGGTCGTCTCGTCCGGCACGCTCGACACGCATGCGGTGGAAGAGGTGATGGACAACGCCATCAAGACCCATTTCCACGACATGGACGAACCCGCCCACGCGCTGCAGAACCTCGCCGATGCGCTGCCCGCGCTCGGCATCGTGGCCGCCGTTCTGGGCGTGGTGAAGACCATGGGCTCGATCGACGAGCCGCCCTCGGTCCTGGGCGGCATGATCGGCTCCGCGCTGGTCGGTACCTTTCTCGGCGTGCTGCTGGCCTACGGCATCGTCGGGCCGCTCGCGACCCGGCTGAAGCAGATCAACCTCCACGATCAGCAGATATTCCTGTCGGTGAAGCAGGTGATGATCGCCAGCCTGCACGGCCATCCCCACGCGCTGGCGGTGGAATCCGCCCGCTCGGGCCTGCCGCATGCCGTGCGCCCGCAGCTGACCGATCTTCTCGACGTCCTGAAAGGGCGCTGACATGGCGACCGCCCCGGTCATGGATACGCCCCCGCCGGGCGGGGAGCGGCGCGCGCCCGTCGCTCCGGCGCCCGAAGCCGAACCGGTGCGCCCGCTGATCGTGAAGAAGATCATCGTCCAGGAGGCCGGCCATCACGGCGGCGCCTGGAAGGTTGCCTATGCTGATTTCGTGACCGCGATGATGGCGTTTTTCCTGCTGCTCTGGCTGCTGGGTGCAACCTCGGAAGAGCAGCGCAAGGGGCTGGCCGACTATTTCACGCCGACGCTAGTGAAGATGAAGGAAGAGAGCGCAGGCTCGAACGGCCTTCTCGGTGGCAGTTCGATTACCGAAGTCGACGATTATCCCCACGCCGCCGGGCAGACGGGCACCCGCTCGCTCACCATTCCGCGCGACGCGACCGGGGGGCCCCGCGAAGGCGCCACGCCGATGGCCGCGAACAGCCGCGCGGCCGAGTTGCAGGCGCAGATCCAGGAAAAGCTGGCGCAGAAGGACAGTCTGCGTCGCCTCGCACGGCAGGTGCGCGTAATGGTCGTGCCCGAAGGCATCCGGATCGACATGATCGACGACGCCGATTTCTCCATGTTCGCGCTCGGTACGACGGTGCTGACGGGCGAGGCGCGCGACCTGCTGCATGTGATCGCAGGCGCGGTCGCCAGTGAAACCGCGCCCATGATCGTGCGCGGGCATACCGATGCCTTGCCCTGGAAGCCGGGCACCGTGGCGAACAACTGGTCCCTGTCGGCGGGCCGGGCCGAGGCGACGCGCCAGCAACTCATCCGCGAAGGCTTGCCCGAGCGGCGCTTCAGCCGGATCGAAGGAGTCGCGGACCGCGAATTGCTGATCAAGGACAAGCCGGCCGACCCGCGCAACAGGCGGATCTCGCTGCTGCTCCTGCGCTGACCCTACTGCGCAGAGGACGCCGCGCATGCCGCCCGGCAGGTGATCCGCGCGTAACATACCGAAAAGGTGGGGAAACGAGGGTTTACCGCGTTTTTACGCTCCTTGCGGTACAGCAAGGATCGGAAGTTTCATGCCATGAACGCGACCCGCAAAACCAAGCCAGCCCTGACCCCAGGGAATACGGCGCTCCGGCTGCTTATTGCGGCAGCGATCGTGGCTGCTCTCAGCGCATTGAGCATCTTCAAGCCGATCGATAATACGCTCTTTTCTCTGCAGGCGATGATCGCGCAAAAGCCTGCTCCCAATGACATCGCTTTCGTTGGCCTGCGAGAGAATCCTTCCGATCCGAGAAATGTTGCCGCCAGAACTGAGTTGGCAAAAACCCTAAGTGCAGCCGTAAGGGCGGGGGCCGAAGCGATTTACGTCAACGTTCCACTGAGTCAGGCAAAATTTAGTGCGGCCGATAGAGCACTAATTTCTACGATTAGAAAAAACGCCTCAATAATTACCTTCATTGATCGGTACTACGACGATTATGAGGGCCGGGCCCGGAAGGACACATCCGCAAAGGCAATTATCGGAACCGCAGATACGGTCCCGAACGAGCGCTATCATGACTTTATGGGATATAGTTGGAAAGCACCGCGTGTACTCCACGTCGATGGACGGAGGATGGCGTCGGCGGCCAGTGTTATTGCAGGCGTTGAACCTCAGGAAGACGAGACATTTTATATTGATTACCGTCTTGAGTTGGGAAGTGTCCCCGCATGGGATGCGCTTGGAGAGAATGACCTCGGTGACGATCTGTCTCTGCCCGATTTATATGGAAAAACGATCGTTATAGGGCCGGTTGGCGAGGTAGAAAGAACGCCTGGTCATGCGAATGTCCCAACTAGCCTAATAACTATTTTGGCTGCGCATACCCTTCGATTGGGAGAGCCGATCTTTGTGCCTGGCTGGGCAATAGTATTGACTATTAGCGCGGTTCTCTTGGTAATGGCAAAATTGCAAAGGGGAAAAGGTCTAGGGCGAACTTTACTCGTACTTTCATCTATTGTTTGTATCACGATTCTTGCGTCAGCACAATTTGGAGTAATTTTACAGCTCGGCGGAGCTATGGTTTATTTTCTAATTGCTGGAGCAATAGCGGCTTTAAATGCTTACAGGATCAGCGCGCGTAAATTCGATCCCCGTTTCAATCTGCCGACGTTCGAGGCGCTGGAGGAAGATTTAGCGGACTTTCCTCCCGAGAGCGCTGTGGTTATCGCAAAGGTTCAAAACTTCGACTCGGTGCTTTCAACTGTCGGGCAGACAGAACAGTACGAGTACGTAAAGCGTTTAGCAGACCGATTTAAGGTAATTGACCCTAAGCTAGCGATTTATACTGCAGGAAGCTATTTTGCTTGGATCGCTCGCCCAATGGCTCGCGAGGATTTGGAAAGCCATTTACTCGGCCTGCGTGCACTCTTGTCTGAGCCGATTAAAGTTGATGGAACGCCGATCGATATCGGCGTCACTTTCGGAATAGACATGACCGCTGAAGTCAATCCTTCGGCAAAGATAGCACAGGCTCGTGCAGCTGCCAACGCAACAAGCCCCGCGGATCTTCCAGTAGTTTTTGCTGAGGCGAATAATTCACCAAACCGTATTTGGAGCCTATCTCTTCAACACAAAGTTGATACCGCTCTGGCCGAGGGACGAATCTTTCCTGTTTACCAGCCGCAATTCAGTGGCGGCAAGGGCAGTATCTATGGAGTCGAGGCGCTGGTGCGCTGGATCGACGAAGAACGGGGGGTGATCTCGCCTGGTGAATTTATCAGCCAATGCGAGAAAGCCGGGAGGATGGAAGCAATAACGGAGACGGTCCTGCGCCGATCTATGCGTGAAATGTGCGATGCTAATGCAGACGGGCTCCATCTTTCCGTAAATATCTCCGCGACGCTACTCCACGATCATCGCTTGGTTAAGATGGTGCGAGACACGCTTGACGAAACCGGCTTCCCACCCTCACGTCTCACGCTGGAGGTGACCGAAAGTTGGCGGATAATTGATGAGCGTATGGCGCGTGCTGTTATGGGTGAGATCGCGGCACTGGGGGTACATTGGTCGATCGACGATTTCGGTGTCCAATCCGCAACGCTCGAAACGTTGCTCAAATATCCTTTTAACGAAATCAAGATTGACCGTCTCTTTACTCAGGCGATGTGTACCTCCCCAAAGGCGCTCGCTATGGTCCGAATGCTTTGTGCCTTTGGACGAGAATTGGAAATTGACGTGGTCGCAGAGGGCGCAGAGGATCGAGCCACTCTCCGCGAACTCGAAAATGCGAGATGCCCGCGAGTTCAAGGATTTATACTGGCGCGACCGATGGCCATGGAAGAATTAATCAACCAGTTTTTCGACAAGCGCGCGATTGAAGGGAGACGCGTGGCACGCAATCCTGAGAGCGCAGGATAAAACGAGCGAGAAGGCGCAAAGGTGGCTTTCCCACCGGTTAATACTTTACAAACATAAATAGTAAACCTAGGGTTAAATCCTCGCAGCAGGAGGATTTGACATGCTTATTGCTCTTTTCGATTTTTGGGATTGGCTTATGGGCGGCGGCCGGAAGTACTAATCCTCTGAAAAACATGAGTTTCCGCAAGGGCCCTTCGGGGCCCTTGTTCGTTTCCGGTACGGTCCGTTCAAATAACCGGACCGATTCGCATGGTTAGCGAATCGTTATCGGTCCAGCCGGCCGAGCCTCGCGAAATCGCCTTCGATCCAGCCGAGCGGATCGGTCGCGGCCTCTTCGTCGGTGCCGCGAACGCTTTCGACCGTCCCGACGAAAAGCTCGTGCGTGCCGAACACCAGCGTCTCGCTGACGGTGCAGAAGATGCTGGAGCAGGCCGAGGCGAGGTAGGGTACGCCGCGTTCCATGGCCCACTCGTCAGACCGGAAGCGCTCCTCGCGCAGCGTGCTGTCCGAAAACAGCCCGACGAACCCGGTTTGCGACGTACCCAACAGATTGATGCAGAAGCGGCCGGCGCGCGATACCGCGCCGTGCGTGCTCGTCTGCCGGTTGATGGCGACCAGCATGGATGGCGGCTCCATACTGACGGGGATCACGGCGGAGGCCACCATACCGGCGGGATGATCGCCCTCGGGGTCGCACGTCGTGATGAGCGAGACCGGTCCCGGCAGGCGGCGCAGGGCCAGCCGCAGGCGCGCGGCCACATCCTGTTGCGGACCAGTCATGGGTGAAGAATGTCCTCGATCGCCGGCATCTGCCATGGGCGGCAAACCTAGGCAGCGCGCGGCGCCGCGACAAGGCCGGATCGACCGCGTGCCCCCGCGACATTAGCCCTTGCGTAATGTCGCCGCGGTGCGACACTCCGCGGTGTCCAGTCCACGCGATGATAGCCGAGGTTGCCGCTTGCCCTTTCCCTTCTCCGCCATCGTCGGTCAGGATCGCCTGAAGCACGCGCTCCTGTGCGCGGCGGTCGATCCCACGCTGGGCGGCGTCCTCGTAATGGGCGATCGCGGCGCGGGCAAATCGACCGCGATCAGGGGGCTAGCGGCCCTGTTGCCGGAACTCGATGCCAATGCGGATTGCCGGTTCGGCTGCGCGCCTGTGCCGGTTTCGGCGTGGTGCGAGGAATGCCGCGAGCGCAAGCCGACGCAAACGGTCAGGCGGCAGGTGCCGATGGTCGATCTGCCCCTGGGCGCGGGGGAGGAGCGCGTGACCGGCGCGTTGGATCTGGAACGCGCGCTTGGTCACGGTGAAAAGGCTTTCGAACCCGGCCTGCTCGCCCGCGCGCATCGCGGGTTCCTCTATATCGACGAGGTCAATCTGCTGGAGGATCACCTCGTCGACCTGCTGCTCGACGTGGCCGCCTCGGGCGAGAACGTGGTCGAACGCGACGGCCTCTCGGTTCGGCATCCCGCGCACTTCGTGCTGGTCGGCAGCGGTAATCCCGAAGAGGGGGAACTGCGCCCTCAGTTTCTCGACCGCTTCGGGATATCGGTTTCGATCAGCACGCCGACCGACCTTGCCCAGCGAATCGAGATCGTGAAGCGACGAGATGCGTACGACCGCGATCCGGATGTCTTCACGAAGACATGGCGGCGCAAGGATCTGGCGGTTCGCCGCAGGATCGTGACCGCGCGCGCGGTGCTGGAAAATGTGACGATCGGAGACGAGGTGCTGGAGGCGGCGGCACGGCTGTGCCTCGCGCTCGGGACAGACGGTCTGCGCGGCGAACTGGTCCTCATGCGCACCGCGCGGGCCTCCGCCGCGCTGGCGGGCAAGGATGGCGTCGCGGTTGCGGATCTGAAGGATGTCGCGCCGCTGGCGCTTTCGCACCGGATGCGGCGCGACCCGCTGGAAGGCGGCGACCCGCAAGCGCGCATCGACCGCGCCGTTACCGAAACACTCGCGTGACCGGAGCGGGCCCTCCCGGTGAGCGGGCCTGGCGCGACGCGATCATGGCCGCCCGGTTGATGGACGAAGGGCTGCGCGCGGTCATCGTCAGAGCGCGGCCGGGCTTTGCGCGCGATGGCCTGATCGAGCGGATGACCGGCGCCACCAACCGCGAACTGTTGCGCCTGGAGCCCGAAAGCGATGTCGCCGCGCTGTCGGGGCAAGCTGACCTGCTCGGCAGCCTCGCGGCGGGGCGCGCAGTGCGGCACCGCACGCTGGCCGATCGGGCGCGCGGAAAGCTCCTGCTGGTGACCGGTTGCGAACGCCTCCGCCCCGATCTGTGCGCGCTCCTCGCCACCCGGTTGGAGAGCCCCGATGCGGATGCGCGCACGATCCTGCTGGATGAGAGCGAGGCAGGCGAGGAGCCGGGCCTACCGCTCTCGCTCGCCGCGCGGGCCCCGGTGATGCTCGACCTGGGGCACGTGGCGCTGTCCGATCTACAGGGAGGCGATCCGCCGGCGCCGGAAGCGGAGGAGCTTGCCGAGCCCGATCTGGACGCACTTGCACAGGCGTGCGACCAGCTTGCTATCGCCGATCCGCGCGCACTGCTCCATGCCTGGAACACCGCTCGCGCCGCTGCCCGCCTCTGGGGCCGGGAGGAGGCATTCGGCTTCGTCGCGCGCACCGTTCTTGCCCCGCGCGCCAGGGCCTTGCCAGAGCCGCAAGGCGAGGCGCCCGAGGCGCCGCCGCCGGACGAACAGAAGGGTGCCGGCCAAGCGGGCGAGGCGGAGGATCGGGATCCTGCCGCGGGATCCGACGCACGCGAAATCGTGGTGGAGGCCCGGGGGTCGGCCCTGGCATCCGGCCTCGCGACGGCGCATCGCGGTGGCCCGCGCGGCAGTGGCGCCGGCAGTTCGGCGGCGAAGCGCGGCGCGGCTGCGGCCCGCGGCCGGCTGGGCCGCAGCCGCAAGGGGCTGCCGCGCGACGGACGCCGACTCGACCTGCTGGGCACGCTGGTCGCCGCCGCGCCGCATCAGGCCGACCGGCCGGGCGCGCGATTGCACATTCGCCGCGACGACATCCGCTATCGCGAGCGTCAGCCGCGCCAGCGCAGCGCCACCGTCTTCACCATCGATGCCTCGGGTTCGGCAGCGCTGGCACGGCTGGCCGAAGTGAAGGGCGCGGTCGAGCAATTGCTCGCCGAAAGCTACGTCCGCCGCGACGAGGCGGCGCTGGTCGCATTCCGGGGGGAGAGGGCGGAGACCGTCCTTCCGCGCACCCGCTCATTGGCGCGGGCACAGCGCCTGCTGGCGGGGCTCGCCGGTGGAGGCGGTACGCCGCTCGCCGCAGGTGTCCGCGAGGGCCTGCGCGAGGCGCTGGCCGCGCGCGCCGCAGGGCGGGCGGTCCTGCTGGTGGTGGTGACCGACGGCGGCGGCAATATCGACCTCGACGGGCGAGCCGACCGCGCCAGTGCGCAGCAGGATGCGCTGACAATTGCCGAGGGCGTCGCACGGTCCGGCATCCCGGCGCTGGTGGTCGATTGCGGTGCCCGCACGCGCCCGGCGGTCCGCGAACTCGCAGCTGCGATGCGCGCGCAATATTACGCGCTGCCCCGCCTCGACCGGGAGGCCCTGTCCGGGGTCGCGCACGCGGCACAGGCGCAGGCGCGGGCCGGGTGAGCCGCCCGGACTGGCAACGCGAGGGCGCCGACTGGCCGAACCGGCAGGCGAGCGATTTCGTCCGCGCGGGCGGGCATCGCTGGCACGTCCAGCGCGGCGGCAGCGGCCCTGCGATGCTGCTGCTTCACGGGACCGGCGCGGCGACGCACAGCTGGGGGCCGATCTGGCCGCTGCTGGCGGAGCGGTTCACGTTGCTGGCGCCCGATCTGCCGGGCCATGGCTTTACCAGCCCGCGTGCCAGCGGCATCCTCTCGCTCCCCTACATCGCGCGCGCGGTGGCGGACCTGCTGGCGGAAGAGCGCTTCGTGCCCCAATACGTCCTCGGCCATTCGGCGGGGGCGGCAATCGGGCTGCGCATGGCGCTCGACGGGCTGATCGCACCGGAGCGGATCGTGGCGCTGGCAGGCGCAATCCTGCCGATGGGCGGTGCGGCCCGGCACCTGTTTCCCGCCGCGGCGAAGCTATTGTTCCTCAATCCGCTGGTGCCGTCGCTGATGGCGTGGCGCGCGCGAAGCCCCGGCGTGGTCGAGCGGATGCTGGCCCAAACCGGCTCGCACATCGATCCCCGCCAGCGTGACCTCTATGCATCGCTCTTTCGCCATTCGAGCCACGTCGACGCCGCGCTGGCGCTGATGGCGAACTGGGACCTGGAGGCGCTCGCGCGCGATCTGCCGCAGTTGGAAACCTCGCTGACCTTGCTGGTGCCCGAGCGCGACGGCTTCGTCCCACCCGCCCAACAGCGCGAGGTGGCGACGAGCGTGGATAATGCGGAGGTCGCGCCGATCGCGACGCTCGGCCATCTTGCGCATGAAGAGGGACCGGAAGAGGTGGCGAATGCCGTGATGGAGGCGGCAGGCCGAAGGCGATAAGCGGGTATCCTGCTTATGCCCCGATGCCTCGGCGTGGCTTTGGTGTTCCACGGGAGACGATTGCGACGAAGGAACGAGCGCCGCATGGCCATCGGTCGGACAGACCGTCGAACGGGCCTATCGCAGAAATCAGGCCGCGCGCGAGCGTGGTCAGCGCGCTTCCAGCACCATGTTGAACGGCGTTTCGGTGGTTCGGCGCACATGATCGAACCCGCCACCCACGATCACCTCGCGCAATCTTTTCTCGCCCGCTTGCGCGCCGAGGCCCGCGCCGACCTCCTGGTCGAGTGAGGTCGGCACGCAGATCATGGTCGAAGCGTTGTAGTACATGCGGCCGACCGGGTTCATGTTCTCGGCAGGGCTGTCGCCGGCGAGGGGTTCCACCACCATCCATGTGCCTTCGGGGGCGAGCATTTCGCGCATGCGGGCGGCGCATCCCTGCGGATCCCCCATGTCGTGCAGGCAGTCGAACATCGTGATGAGATCGAAGCCGGTCTCCCGGATCTCCTTCGCCTTGGCCACTTCGAACCTGACCCGGCCGTCCAGCCCATGTTCGTCGGCATGGCGACGGGCCTCCTCGATCGAGTCTTCATGGAAATCGTAGCCGACGAATTCGCTGTCCGGATATGCTTCCGCCATCAGCAAGGTGGAAAAGCCGAGGCCGCAGCCGACATCCGCGACCTTTGCCCCGGCGCGCAGCTTGTCCTCCACCCCGTCGAGGGTCGGAATCCAGGATTGCACGATATGATTGACGTAGCCGGGTCGGAAGAACGCCCCGGTCGCGCAAAACAGGCACGCGGCATGATCGCCCCAGCGCACGCCGGTGCCGTGGCGAAAGCATTCCTCCACCTTGGGTTCGGCCTCGATCATCGCCGCGGCGAGATCGAACGCTCCTTCGAGGTAAACCGGGCTGTCGCGCTCGACGAACACCATCGCCTGCTCCACTGAAAGGCCGAACTGTTCGCGCACGGGATCGTAATCGACATAGCCGCTAGCCGCCTGTGCCAGCGCCCATTCGCGCACGTAGCGTTCGTGGAGATTTCCGGCACGCCGGGCCAGATCCGCGGCGGTTGCCGGACCATCCGCCAAGGCCTGATAGAGCCCGAGGCGCAGGCCGATGTGCACCGTGGGGACACTGGTCGCTCCACCGAGATCACCGAGCATCTTGCCGACGAATGCGTGCAGCTTTTCTTCATCGATAGGGGGCACCGCTCGCTCCTCTTCGCAAAGGTGAGGCGACCACATGAATTACCGATCCGCCGCGAGAATACCACGAATGCGCACCACGCGATAGCGTTGCCGAACGTGCAGGAGGATACAGGGTGGCAGACCGCAATTATCGACCTCACGATCGAAATACCGATCGCGGCGAAGGGCCCGGTTTCAGCCCTTCGCCCCACCTTTCCGCCCACCCTCTGCATACAAAAGATCGACGCGTGGATCTCGGGTTCCGGCCATATGAAGCCGGAGGCACCTTCCCGTCAGCTTCGTCACCCTTCTTCCGGGCGCCACACGATCGGCCACGGCACGCGCGGCTTCGTGCGGCGCTCGGCCACGCGGGGCATTCGGTAGGGGAGCATGAACTGCACCGGGCGGCTGCGCAGCCGGTCGAGCGAAAGGCTTTCGTGCATCGCTTCGACCTGTTGGCCGAACAGCTGCGTCTGCAGCTTGGTCCGGGCGTAGAAGGGCGTGTCCTCCAGCGTCTTCAGGACCCGGGGCCGGGCGCTCGCATCCGCGCGCGTGCGGCGGCCCATCAGCCACATAGTCGGCGGCAGGTCGGCGGGCGCGGGGAGGTCGATTTCGCTCACCTCCGCCGCCGGGTCGAACTGGACCGCCAAGCTGGTAGGCGATCCGTCGCGGGGATAAAGGTCGTAGAGCACCACGGTGCGCCCGTCGGGCAGCGTCGCCCGGCTCCAGTCCCAGATCGAGAAGCCGTTCTCGATCGGCTCGGCACCGATATTCATGTCGAGATAGCCGGTACCGCTCCATTTCAGCGACGGCTCGGTCAGCTCCACCTCGATCCGCGCGCAGGGCGCGATCGGCCACCAGAAATGTCGCTCGGTCCGGCCCAGCGCCAGCGGGCGGTCGACCAGCGCCTCGGGCCAGACCTTCACCGTCCCGCGCACCCGGCGGCGCAGCCACGGCGTGGTTTCGGCGATTTCGATGTGGAGGTGGTCGCCGCGCCACTCCATCCCGCTGGGACCGATGGCGAGATGGTCCGCGCTGCGTTCCACCCCTTCCTCGCCCCGTTCGGTCATGGTCCAGCGCGCGCGCGGGCCATACAGCGCGACGTTGAGCGCTGCGTGATCGAGCGGCTCGGCGCGATAGCCATGCGCGTAATAGGGGGAAAAGACGCTGCCGAGAAACCCGATCAGCGTCAGGCCGTGGCGCCGGTCCTCGCTGAAAGCGTCGACATACCACCAGGCGTAGCCGCCCTGGGGAAGCGCGATGTCGAAGCGCGGTCCCGGACGAGTGCCCGCACCGCCGCGCGGCCCGACAGGGCGGCCATCGGCACGCCCGCGCCCGGGTGCACGCTGCCGCCCGCGAGGTACAGGCCATGGATCGCCGTCCGGGCGCCGGGCCTGCGGAACGAAGCCATCCACCCATGCGAAGCCCGGCCGTAGAGCGCCCCGCCGGTCGCAGGAAAACGGCGTGCGAAATCCGAAGGTGTCGAGATCGAAGGCGGGGAGGCCATCTCTATCGAGAGGCCCGCGTGGCTGAGCGTGCTCAAGGCGTTGGTCGTGCACCGGTCGATCTCCTCGGCAGAATAGGCGTGATGGTCCCCGTCGGCAGGAGCGTTGAGCACCAGCAGCACTCGTTCTGGGCCCGGCGGCGGCCGGGCACCCTCGGCGCGGTCCTGGAAACAGGCGTAGACGGTCGGGCTGCCCGGCATGCGGCCGGCGGCAAGCGCGTCGAATTCGGCGCGGCTGTCGGGAGAGAAATACACGGTATGATGCGCCGGGGCGGGGCCGTGGACCATGCCGTGCAGCGCCACGGTGAAGGCGGAGAAGGAACGATCCTTCGCCGCGAAGCGCCGAATGGAGCGGGCCGGCCCGGGGCCGAACTGCCCGTCCGCCAGCGCCGCCGCATCGGCGCTCAGCACGATCTGCTCGCCCGCGACGACAGTCCCGTCCTCCAGAACCACCCCGGTCGCGCGATCGCCCTGCAAGGCGATGCGCGTCACGAACCAGTCGTAGGCGAAGCGGACGCCGAGCGTGCGGGCGGCGCGCTCCAGCCCGCTCGCGAAGGCCGCCATCCCGCCTTCGACCTGCCACACGCCGCGCCGCTCGACCTCCGCGATCAGGGCGAGGGTGGCAGGCGCGCGATAGGGCGAGCTGCCGGCATAGGTGCTGTAGCGGCCGAACAGCTGGCGCAGGCGCGGGTCCGCGAAATGCTGCGCCACCATCGTGGACAGGGTGCGATAGGGGTCGAGCCGGGCGAAGCCGGGTAGTCCGGCAAGCCCGCCGCGCCACATCAGGCTGAGCGGATTGGCGGGCCGATCGTCGAACATGAAGGTGTCGCGCAGCGCATCGTAGATCGCAGCGGAAGCCCGGGTGAAGGCGCGAAAGCCGCGCTCGTCCTCGGCCCCCGCGAAGGCGCGGATCGCAGCGGCGCTGCGGTCCTCGTCCGCGTACAGCGACAATGCGCTGCCATCGGGCCAGTAGTGCCGCGCCAGCTCCTCCACCGGGCGCGCCGTGACGAAGCGCGCCAGGTCGAGGCCCGCATCGGCTAGCAAGCGGTCGAATACCTCCAGCAGCGTCAGGACCGTCGGGCCGGCATCGACCATCGTATCGCCCACCGCCGCGCACGACATCTTCCCGCCGGGCCGCGCAGCCGCATCGATGACGAGAACGTCGAGACCGGCCCCGGCGCAGTCGATCGCGGCGGCAAGCCCACCCATTCCGGCGCCCACGACGATAACCTGTGCGCTGTCCATTCGCGAAAGGTGACACTCGCCCTCGATTTTGTCCATTGTATTTGACACACGCGCATGTCTTAGTGACTGGATGAGAGGTCTCGCTCCGCGTCTTCGCTATTGGCTGCTCGGCAATCGCGAGCGGCGTGCGGCACTGGAGCGCCTGCCGCTAGGCAGGCAGATCGCCGAGCGGCATCGCGGCGCCCTGTTCGACGACATGGCCGGCGTGGTTCGGACGCAGGCGTTGCTGGCCTGTCTTGAGAGCGGCCTGTTCGACGCGCTTCGCGATGCGTCTCTGCCGAGAGCGGTTCTGGCGGATCGGCTCGATCTGGGAGCGGACGCTTTCGACAGGCTGCTGGACCTCGCCGAAGCGTGCGGCCTGATCGAGCGCGGCGCGGATGCCTGCGCGCTGACGGTGCGCGGGTTGGTGGTCGCGAGCGAGCGGGGGGTGCAGGCGATGATCCGGCACGGTGCGCTGCTGGTGGCGGATCTCGCCGACTGGCGCGTGCTCCTGGGCAACGGCGAGGGCGGTGGTGCGTTGGCCCGGTTCTGGCCCTATGCCGGGCAGTCGGGCGACGCCGACGGCTATTCGGCCCTGATGCGCGACTCGCTCTCTTTGATCGCCGATCCGCTGTGTGCGGCGGTCGATTTCGACCGCTACGCCTCCATTCTCGAAGTCGGGGGAGGGGACGCATCGCTGGCGCTCTCAATCGCGGGCCGCTTCGCCCGCCCCCACATCACCGTGTTCGACCTGCCGCCCGTCGCCGCACTGGCGCAGGAGCGCATCGCGAAAGCCGGGCTTGGCCACCGCGTATCGGCGCAAGGGCGGGCGCCGGACGGGACACTGCCATCCGGGCAGGAGTGCGTCCTATTGGTCCGGCTGCTCCACGATCTGGACGATCGAGCCGCGCTCGCTTTGTTCGAATCGGTTTCCCACGCACTGGCGCCCGGCGGTCACCTGATCGTGGCGGAACCGTCGGCACGGAGCGGTCGCGACGCGCAGACCGCCTATTTTGCCGCCTATTTCGCCGCGATGCGATCCGGCCGGTTGCGGCGGCGGGAGGCACTGATCGCCCTCGCCGCACGCAAGGGCCTGAAACTGATCGAAACGGCACAAACGAGTAGCTCGCTGGTAAGCGTTCTAATATTTGGACATTCATTGCTGTCCGAATAAATTGACAACTTGTAGTGTCGCTGCCATGTTCTCTTTCGGACTCGAACAGGGGAAGGAGAGCGAGGATGCGCACTCAGGCGGCCATGCTGTCCCGCCCAGGCCATATCGGCCTGGAGGAGCTGGCGCTGCGCGATCCCGCCCCCGGCGAAGCGATCGTGGAGATCGACCACGCCGCCATTTCGACAGGTACGGAAAAGCTGCTGTGGGACGGCGCCATGCCCCAATTCCCCGGCATGGGATATCCACTCGTCCCCGGATACGAGGCGGTCGGGCGGGTCGTCGATGCGCGCGGCAACCCGCGTTTCGCTTCCGGCGCGCGGGTCTTCGTTCCCGGCGCGCACTGCTTTGTCCATGCGCGCTCGCTGTTCGGCGCCAATGCGCGCCATCTGGTGGTCCCTGCCGATCGGCTGGTGGACAACGATGTTCTTGGCGATGCACGCGGCGTTCTTCTCGCGCTGGCCGCCACCGCCCACCACGCGCTTTCGGCCCGCGACGCGCAGGCGCCGGGCCTGATCGTGGGTCACGGTACGCTAGGCCGCCTGCTCGCGCGCCTGGCGATCGCGAAGGGCATGCCCGCGCCGACCGTCTGGGAAAAGGACGCCGCACGGCGCCGGGGGCAATTCGATTATGCTGTCATTGAGGCGGCAGACGACGAGCGACGCGATTACCCCGCGATCTACGATTGCAGCGGCGACGCCGCGCTTCTGCCCGAGCTGATCGGACGCATCGCCAAGGGCGGGGAGATCGTGCTCGCGGGCTTCTACCCCGGCGCGGTCAGCTTCCCCTTCGCCCCTGCCTTCATGCGCGAGGCCCGCTTTCGCATCGCCGCCGAATGGGCGCCTGCCGACATGGACGCGGTGCTGGCCCTCATCGCCGACGGGCGCCTCGCTCTCGATGGCCTCATCACGCACCACCGCCCGGCGCGCGCCATCGCCGCCGCCTATCCGCAAGCCTTCACGGACCCTGCCTGCCGCAAGATGGTCCTCGACTGGGGAGACGCATGACGCTCGACCAACCAACCCGCCCCGAACGCGATCTCATCGATTGTTCGGAAGGTCCGCACGATGTCCCTGCGAAGAAGGAAACGCAGATCATCGCGATCTACGGCAAGGGCGGGATCGGCAAGAGCTTCACGCTGTCCAACCTCAGCTACATGATGGCGCAGCAGGGTAAGCGGGTGCTGCTGCTCGGCTGCGATCCCAAGAGCGACACGACCAGCCTGCTGTTCGGCGGCAAGGCGTGCCCGACCATCATCGAGACATCGTCCAAGAAGAAGCTGGCGGGCGACGAGGTCCGGATCGAGGACGTCTGCTTCAAGCGCGACGGCGTGTTCGCGATGGAACTGGGCGGTCCGGAGGTCGGTCGCGGCTGCGGCGGGCGCGGCATCATCCACGGGTTCGAGACGCTTGAGAAATTGGGCTTCCACGACTGGGGCTTCGACTACGTCCTGCTCGATTTCCTGGGCGACGTGGTGTGCGGCGGCTTCGGCCTGCCGATCGCGCGCGACCTGTGCCAGAAGGTGATCGTCGTCGGCTCGAACGACATGCAGTCGCTCTACGTCGCCAACAACGTCTGCTCGGCGGTGGATTACTTCTCCAAGCTCGGCGGCAATGTCGGCGTTGCCGGCATGGTCGTGAACAAGGACGATGGAACGGGCGAGGCTGCCGCCTTCGCCGAAGCGGTCGGCATCCCGGTGCTCGCGGCGATCCCGGCGGACGAGGATATCCGGCGCAAGAGCGCGAACTACCAGATCATCGGGCGACCGGGCACGCCATGGGCGCCGCTGTTCGAGCAATTGTCCGAAAACGTCTCCACCGCTCCGCCGGTGCCGCCCAGGCCGCTCGAGCAGGACGAGCTTCTCGGCCTTTTCAGCCCGGAAGACACGGGCGGCAACGTGACGCTGCAGCCGGCGAGTCAGGAGGACATGCACGGGCGCCCGGTGCCGCAGAAGAAATCGCTCGAGGTCATCTACGAAGAGCTGCCGGCGTGAGCCTCGACGCGCCTCTCGATCCGCAACGACCGGACCCCACCGACGGCGTCGGCTGCCACGGCGACACGGCGCAAATCCGCGCCGATGCCGCCGCGAAGGGCGCGGGCGACCTTCTCGACCAGTTCGCGAAGGATTATCCCACCGGCCCGCACGACCAGCCGCAGAGCATGTGCCCGGCCTTCGGCTCCCTGCGCGTCGGCCTGCGGATGAAGCGGACCGCAACGATCCTGTCGGGCAGCGCGTGCTGCGTGTACGGCCTCACCTTCACCAGCCATTTCTACGGCGCGCGGCGCAGCGTCGGCTACGTCCCGTTCAATTCCGAAACGCTGGTCACCGGCAAGCTGTTCGAGGACATCCGCGACGCGGTCCACCAGATGGCCGACCCGGAGAAATACGACGCGATCGTGGTCACCAACCTGTGCGTGCCCACCGCCAGCGGCGTGCCGCTGCGCCTGCTGCCCAGGCAGATCAACGGCGTGCGGATCGTCGGCATCGACGTGCCCGGTTTCGGCGTGCCCACGCACGCCGAGGCGAAGGACGTGCTGGCAGGCGCGATGCTTGCCTATGCGCGGCAGGAAATCGAGGCCGGCCCCGTCATGCCGATGGCCGACCGCGACACGGGCAAGCCGACGGTGACGCTGCTGGGCGAGGTGTTCCCCGCCGATCCGATCATCATCGGCCAGATGCTCAGCCCCCTCGGCCTTGCCGCCGGGCCGAGCGTGCCGACACGCGAATGGCGCGAACTGTACGCCGCGCTCGATTGCGCCGCGGTTGCCGCCATTCACCCCTTCTATACCGCCAGCGTGCGCGAATTCGAGGCGGCTGGGCGCGACGTGGTCGGCTCCGCCCCGGTGGGCGTCGAAGGCACCCATGCCTGGCTCGCCGGCATCGGCGCGGCCTGCGGCGTCGCAGGCGACAAGATCGCTGCCGCGCAGAACGCGATGGGCGGCGCGATCCGGGGCGCACTGGCGAAGGCGCCGATCCAAGGGCGCATCACGCTGTCGGGCTACGAAGGCTCCGAATTGATCGTCGCGCGGCTGTTGGTCGAGAGCGGGGCGGACCTGCGCTATGTCGGCAGCGCCTGCCCGAAGACGCGCTTCTCCGCCGACGATGCCGCGTGGCTGGAATCGAAGGGCGTGGCGGTGAAGTTCCGCGCTTCGCTGGAGGACGATCTCGCCGCGTACACCGCGTTCGAGCCCGACCTCGCCATCGGCACCACCCCGGTCGTCCAGCATGCCAAGGAGCGCGGGACGCCGGCGCTCTATTTCACCAACCTCATCTCCGCCCGGCCGCTGATGGGCCCGGCCGGGCCCGGCGGCATCGCCGAAGTCGTCAACGGCGCAATCCGCGGCAAGGACCGGATGCGGGCCATGCGCGCCTTCTTCGAAAAGGAGGTCGCCTGATGCTGGTGACCGATCACGACCGGGCGGGCGGCTATTGGGGCGCCGTCTACTGCTTCGCCGCGCTTGAGGGGCTGCAGGTGGTGATCGACGGGCCGGTCGGGTGCGAGAACCTGCCGGTCACCTCGGTTCTTCACTATACCGATGCATTGCCGCCTCACGCGCTGCCGATCCGCGTCACCGGCCTGTCGGAAGACGAACTGGCAAAAAGTGGCACGGAAGCGGCGCTCGCCCGCGCGGGCGCCACGCTGGATCCCGAACGGCCCGCGATCATCGTCACCGGCTCGATCGCGGAGATGATCGGCGGCGGTCTGGTGCCCGAAGGCTCCAATCTCAAGCGCTTCCTGCCGCGCACGATCGACGAGGACCAATGGCAGGCGGCGGATCGCTCGCTGCTCTATTTGTGGACCGAGTTCGGCGGCAAGGTCCGCCCCCGCAAGCGGAAGGACGGCGAACGGCCCAGGGTCAACATCGTCGGCCCCGCCTACGGCATGTTCAACCAGCCGAGCGACCTCGCCGAGATCCGGCGGCTGGTCGAGGGGTTGGGCGCCGAGGTCAATATGGAATTCCCGCTCGGCTCCTCGCTGAAGGATGTGAAGCGGCTGAACGAGGCGGATGCGAACATCTGCCTCTACCGCGAATACGGGCGGATGCTGTGCGAGGCGCTGGAACGCCCGTTCTTCCAGGCGCCGATCGGAATGCATTCGACCACCGCGTTCCTGCGGTCGCTCGCCGCCGAACTGGGGCTCGATCCCGAACCCTTCATCGCGCGCGAGAAGAAGACGACGCTCGCCCCGCTGTGGGATCTGTGGCGCTCGGTGACGCAGGATTTCTTCGCGACGGCCGATTTCGGGATCGTCGCGAACGAGACCTATGCGCGCGGGGTGCGCCAGTTCCTGGCCGAGGACATGGGGATGCCCTGCGCCTTCGCGGTCAGCCGCAAGGCGGGCGAGAAGCCCGACAACGACGCCGTTCGCTATCAGATCGCAGGCCATGCGCCCGCGATCGTGTTCGGCTCGATCAACGAACGCATCTATCTTGCCGAAGCGGGCGCGAAGAGCGCGTACATCCCCGCCTCCTTCCCCGGCGCCGTGGTGCGCCGTCACACCGGAACGCCGGTGATGGGATACTCCGGCGCGGTGTGGCTGGTGCAGGAAGTGTGCAACGCGCTGTTCGACACGCTGTTCGACATCATCCCGCTAGCCAGACGCCTCGACCGGGCGGAGCCGACCCTTGCCGCGGGTCGGAGCGACAGTTTCGAATGGGACGAGGAGGCGCGCCTCCTGTTCGAGCGCGCCATCGCCCGCGCCCCCGTTCTCAGCCGAATTTCCGCCGCCAAGACGCTGCGCGACGCCGCCGAGGCCGAAGCCCGGCGCCGGGGCAGCCGTACCGTCGCGGCCGAAATGGTCGATCTTGCCACTCTGGGGAGAGCAACATGAAGTCTGCATCGCACCACATCTGGGCCGCGCCTGCCAAGGCGCCCGAGCCGCGGCCCGGCCCCAGCAATCCCGGTTGGGAACGGCACGACATGGCCATTTCCCTGATCGCATCCGCCCTGTTTCCCGCCTGCCTTGCCAGCGGGTTGGTGCGGCGTGGGCGCGGTACTCCGGGCAAGCCGCTGATGAGCGACGCCTACGACAGGGCCCGCTCCTCCGCGGCGATGGTCTTCCAGCTGCCTGGCTGAGCGGACCTCGAGACCGGAACGACTACCAACAAGGCGAAAGGAGAATGCAAATGGCCGAGTTACACGAACACGAAAGGACGAGCCTGTCCGGCTTGACCGAACAGGAGGCGAAGGAATTCCACTCCTATTTCACGTCCAGTTTCCTGGGCTTCCTCGCGCTGGCGATCGTGGCGCACATCCTGACCTGGCTGGCCGTGCCCTGGGGCATCTGAGCCCAAGTCCGGGACATTTTTATTAAGGAGATTTCGCCATGAAAGTATGGCTAATTTTCGATCCGCGCCGGGCCCTGATCGGGCTGTTCGCCTTTCTTCTGGTGCTCGCGCTGCTGATCCACTTCATCCTTCTGGGAACGACGACCTACAACTGGCTCGACGGATCCTTCGGCCAGCCCGAACAGGTCGACGTCGTGGTTCCGATCTCGCCTGCACCGGGCGCGATGACCCAGCCCGGCATGCAGGGCACGACCACCGGCCCGATGGCGCCGGGGGCCACCGATACCGGCACCATGCCGATGCAGACCGCGCCGAACGGCACGGCTGCGCAAGGCACGGCCCCGGCGGGAAGCGCGCAGTAATCCAGGCGCGAACGTGCGGGGCCGGCAGCGCCGGCCCCGGGCGATAATCGGATGGTGCCGGCGGGGCGAGGATCAGAGGGTCCGCCACGGGGCGGTGCCGCGGGACGACAGGCGATGATGAAAGGTCGAAGCCGATGAGCATGCTGAATTTCGAGCCGAAATATCGCGTTCGCGGCGGCACGCTGGTGGGCGGGGACCTGTTCGATTTCTGGGTCGGTCCGTTCTATGTCGGGTTCTTCGGCGTAACCGCGATCTTCTGCGCCCTGCTGGGCACAGCCCTGATCCTTTACGGCGCCGCGATCGGCCATGCCGATACGATCTGGCAGATCACGATAGCGCCGCCCGCGCTCAAATACGGGCTCGGCATCGCGCCCTTGCGCGAGGGCGGGCTGTGGCAGCTCATCACCCTGTGCGCCATCGGCGCCTTCATATCCTGGGTCCTGCGCGAGGTGGAGATCTGCCGCAAGCTGGGCATCGGCTATCACGTGCCGATCGGCTTTTCCTTCGCGGTATTCGCCTATGTCAGCCTGGTGGTGATCCGCCCGGTGCTGCTGGGCGCCTGGTGGCACGGCTTCCCCTACGGGATCATCGCCCACCTCGATTGGGTGTCGAACGTCGGCTACCAGTTTTACCACTTCCACTACAATCCGTTCCACATCCTGGCGGTCACCTGCTTCTTCGCGACGACGATGTTCCTCGCGATGCATGGCGGGCTGGTCCTGTCGGCGGTGAACCCGGGGCGGGGCGAGGAGGTCAAGTTCGCGAAACACGAGAACGCGTGGGCGCGCGACGCGATCTTCTATTCGGTGGGCGAGATCGGCATCCACCGCGCCGGCTATCTGCTGGCGCTCAATGCCGGGTTCTTCAGCGCGCTGTGCATGATCGTCAGCGGCCCCTTCATGGTGCGCGGCTGGCCGTATTTCTTCGATTGGTACCTGACGCTGCCGATCTGGAACAATCTGGGCTATTTCGGCTGAGGAGCGGACGATGGGTTTCAATTATTCCTATTACGAAAGCTTCTACAGCCAGATCCAGCTGCGAGGCGACGTGGCGGGCGAGCCGCCGATGCAGGGCCAGAACGAGCCGCGCATCGAGAAGCATTTCTTCTCCTACTGGATGGGCAAGATCGGGGATCCGCAATTCGGCCCGTTCTATCTCGGCTGGTCGGGCATATTCTCGCTCCTGTTCGGCTTCGCCGCGTTCGAGATCATCGGGCTGAACTTTGCCGCTGCCAACGGATGGAACCCGATCCGCTTCCTGAAGGGGATCATCTGGGACGCGGTCGATCCGCCACCAGCGTCGAACGGCCTGCACCTGTTTCCGCCCCTCGCGGAAGGCGGCTGGTG
The DNA here is from genome assembly GCA_964401795.1 of uncultured Citromicrobium sp. Taxonomy (GTDB): domain Bacteria; phylum Pseudomonadota; class Alphaproteobacteria; order Sphingomonadales; family Sphingomonadaceae; genus Alteriqipengyuania. The sequence goes on along the minus strand of CAYNZQ010000002.1, from coordinate 167,992 downwards.
GCTGATCGCGGGCTTCTGCCTGACCGTTTCCGTCATCCTGTGGTGGGTGCGCCTGTATCGTCGCAGCCGGGCGCTGGGCATGGGCGTCCACGTGGCGCTGGCCTTCGGTTGCGCGATCTTCCTCTTCCTCGCGCTGGGGATCATCCGCCCGGTTCTGATGGGCGACTTTTCTGAAGCGCCGCCGTTCGGGATCATCCCGCACCTCAACTGGACCGCGACCGTTTCGGTCACCTACGGCAATTGGTACTACAACCCGTTCCACATGCTGTCGATCGTATTCCTGTATGGCTCGACCATGCTGTTCGCGATGCATGGCGGCACCATCCTCGCCACCGCCCGCTACGGCGCGGAGCGTGAGAGCCGCGAGATCGTGGACCGCGGTACCGCGGCAGAACGGGGCGCGCTGTTCTGGCGCTGGACCATGGGCTTCAATGCCACGTTCGAATCCATTCACCGCTGGGCGTGGTGGTTTGCGGTGCTGACCGTGATTACCGGCGGCATCGGCGTGCTGTTGACGGGCACCGTGGTCGACAACTGGTACCTGTGGGGGATGAAGCACGGGCTCGTGACCGAGTACCAGTATCCTTACGCGCCCACGCCGGAGCCGGTCGATCCGGTCATGACGATGCCGGTCGCGGCGCCGGGGACCGGGCCGGTTACCGGCGCGCTGGTGGGAGGCGGACAATGAAGTACGGACCGATCATCTTCGCGATCGCGCTAGCGGTCCTCGCATTCGGCATACTCGTGCCGCCATGGATCCTGCCGACCAACGTCGCCACCACCCAGACCGGCCCCGATGCGTCCGCGATGGGCCTCTATCTCGACGTGAGGGACGAGGCGGGTGGCCCCGTCCAGCCCGAATTCCTGCCCGCGGTGGCGCAGGCAAACCCTGCGACCGGCGGCGGCTACAGCAATCTGCAGGTCCTGGGCGGCGAAAGCCCGGCGGAAATCGATCGGACGATGCTGGCGCTGACCGCTTGGGTTGCGCCCAAGGAAGGCTGCGGTTTCTGCCATGGCGGCCAGACCGGTCCCAACGCGAACTGGGCGGCAGATTACCCCCGCAAGGAAGTGGCGCGCCAGATGTTGCGCATGGTGCGCGACGTGAATGCGCGCTGGACCAACCATGTCGGGCAGCAGGGCGTGACCTGCTTCAGCTGCCACCAGGGCCAGCCGGTCCCCCGCCACAAATGGTTCACGCCGCAGGAGCCCGAGCCGCCGCTGGGCGGGATGGCGGGCAAGCCGCGCGAATGGCATACCAAGGCCGGCACGATCCGCGATTTCTTCCCTTCGCAGCCCGAACAGCTCTATCTGCTGGAAGGCAAGCCCGCGAAGGCGGTCCAGGCGCGGCAGGCGCTCGTCGGTGGGCCGGTGCCGGAAAACCATAATCTGAAGGCGGGCGAGAACGTCTACATCCTGATGATGCAGATGGCGCAGGCGCTGAACGTCAATTGCACCTTCTGCCATCAGAGCCGGGTGGCGTATGACTGGTCCCAGAGCCCGCCCAATCGCCTCAACGGGTATTCGGGCATCAAGATGACGGTCGATCTCAACCAGCGGGTCTTCTCGCAATTGACCCCGATCGCTTTGCCGGAGGCGAAGGGACCGCTGGGCGACGCAGCGAAGATCAACTGCGGCACCTGCCACAACCAGCGGCAGAAACCTGCGGGCGGGATGGCATCGGTTTATTACCCCGCGCTGGTGGGGCCGTCAGTACCAGCGCCCGCCAACCCCGTGGCCGCCGCCAATCCCGGCATCTGGCAGCTGGCGCGCCATCCCCGCGTCGGCCCCGTGCAGGAGGCCCGGCGCTAGCCTTGCGCCGGACTTGAGGGGGCGTATTCCCGAGCCGCTTGCCGCAGCTGTCCATGCGGGCGCGGCGATCGCTCCGGCGCCCTAACGGGGCTGACCTCACCGAATGATTGGTCTTCCGATCGGATCGATGGCGGTAGGTCGGCCAAGGTCGGTCTATCTTGGCTGGCCATAAGTTTATCGATCACGCAAACGGGACTCTGCGGACCGTCGAACGGCGCCAGCGGGGCGCAACTCTACTCCACTCAACCGCGCCGGCAACCCAGGCGGAGAGGCGACCGTCCCAACCTAAGACAGGGCCGCGTCCGATTGCCGACAGGCCGCTCGCTGAGGGAGGGCAGACGCACTGGCACTCTTGAGGTGGGTGGGGCGTGCGAGGCCGACCTCGTCGCCGGCTTGTTATCTCAGCTTAGACCCGGCGAGCCACAGCGAGGTGCGGTGGTGATCCGTCCCGCTTCCGGTCGGAAGCGTCGACTTCCGGCTAACGCGTGGGGGCGAGTGGTCAGACCTTGTCCTCGGCCCCGCTGCGATGGAGCACGAGCGCGGCGATCGACAGGAGCAGGATCGCGGAGGCTTCGAACACGATGTTCTCGGGCGCCATGTCCTTGCTCTGCAGGACCACCAGCCGGGCGAGCGCGGTGATCGCGATCAGGATGGGGTAGGTGAAGGTTGCCCGGCGGCCGATATAGAACACCGCGACCATCGCGATCACCTCGGTGAAGAGGAACATCAGCAGGATATCCGCCAGCGTGATCTCCCCGGTGCCGATGATGTAGAGGATCAGCTGCACCGCGGCGCCGAAGGTGAGGGCGGCCGTTGCGATCAGCAGGATGCGCGCGCACCACCGGAAGGCGGAGGTTATCGCGCGGTATTCCCAGCTTTCGGGATGCGGATCGGGCTGATGACCGGAGCGTTCGGGCTGGAACGCGGCAAGCTTCTCCTCGCTCATCGCCGCGCTTCCGTCTGCCCGGTGGTCACGCGGCGCGCTCGACGCGGGACAGGGCGCACTGGCCCCACAGCTCGCTTAGCGCGTCGACCAGGGCGTCGATATGCTCGCGCGTGTGGAAGGGCGACGGGGTGAAGCGCAGCCGTTCCGTGCCCTTGGGAACCGTCGGGTAGTTGATCGGCTGCACATAGATGCCGTGATGCTCCAGCAGCCAGTCCGACAGGCGGCGGCATTTTTCCGCATCGCCGATCATGACGGGCACGATGTGGCTCTCGTTCGCCATGTGCGGGATGCCGGCGAGGTCGAGCTTGCGGCGCAGATAGGCGACCTGGTCGCGCTGGCCCCGCCGCTCGGCGTCGCTGTCCTTCAGGTAGCGGATGCTTGCGGTCGCGCCTGCGGCCAGGACCGGGGGCAGCGCGGTGGTGAAGATGAATCCGCTGGCGAAGCTGCGGATGAAATCGCACAAGGATGCCGATGCGGCGATGTAGCCGCCCATGACGCCCACGGCCTTGCCCAGCGTCCCCTCGATCACGGTCAGCCGGTCCATCAGGCCGCGTTCCTCGGCAACGCCGCCGCCGCGCGGGCCGTAAAGGCCGACCGCGTGGACCTCGTCGAGATAGGTCAGCGCGCCGTGCCTGTCCGCGACGTCGCAGATCTCGGCGATCGGAGCGATGTCGCCGTCCATCGAATAGACGCTTTCGAAGGCGACGATCTTGGGCCGCGCGGGATCGAGCGCGGCCAGTCTCCGGTCGAGATCCTCGGCATCGTTATGCTTCCAGATGATCTTTTCCGCGCGGCTGTGGCGCACCCCTTCGATCATGGAGGCGTGGTTCATTGCGTCCGACAGGATCACTGCGTTCGGCAGCCGGGCGCCGAGCGTGGAAAGCGTGGTCCAGTTCGAGACGTAGCCGGAGCTGAACAACAGCGCCGCTTCCTTGCCGTGCCAGTCGGCCAGCTCGCGTTCCAGCTCCACATGCGCGTGCGTCGTGCCGCTGATATTGCGCGTGCCGCCCGCGCCCGCGCCGTAATGCGCCAGCGCCGCCTGCATCGCGTCGAGCACGACCGGGTTCTGCCCCTGGCCGAGATAGTCGTTGGAACACCACACGGTTACGTCCTTCGGCCCGCCGGGCGCCCCATGGTGCCGCGCGCGCGGGAAATGGCCCGCCTCGCGCTCCAGATCGGCGAAATAGCGATAGTTCCCCGCCTCGCGAAGCCGGTCCAGCTGCTGGTCGAAAAGGGCGTCGAAATCCATGGGCGGTCTCCAGTCCGGGCAGGCGTCAGGCAATCGCGACGAGCGGGCGCCGCGTTTCGGGGTGAAGGAAGGCGTCCGCGATCGCCTCGCGGTCGAGGTCGCTGCCGATCATCATCATGCGGGCGATCTCGTCCGCGCGCGGGACTTGGGCGGTGATCGACACACGCCCGCCGGCGATGTCGAATTTCAGCCAGCCATCAGTGCCCTGCGCCAGGCCCTTGGCCCGTTCGATCCGGCCCATTGCGCCCGAGGCCAGCCGATCGAGCAGGGGGCGCAATTGCGCGGTCGCGATCTGCGTCTCCAGCGCGAAGCTGAGGGTCTCGAAGCCAAGCCCGACGGGCCCGTGATCGTGGTGATGATGACCGTGACCGTGCGCGTGATCCTCGTGGTCGTCATCGGCATGCTTCGCCCGGACCAGGACGGGATCGGCGCGCATCGCCTCGATCGGCATGGCGTGGCGCGCCAGCACGATTTCCGCCCGCGGATTGAGCGAGGCGAGAGTATCCAGCACCGTCGCCAGCTCGTCCGCCCCGATAAGGTCGGTCTTGTTGACGAGGAAAACCGGGGCGAGGCGCGCCTGCACGCTGAAATAGTCGTGCAGTCGCGCATAATCGGCCAGGAAGGCGCCGGCATCGATCACGGTCCACAACCGGGTCTCGCGCACATGCGGCTTCAGTTCGGGCGCTTCGAGCACGCCCAGCAGCGAGGCCACATCCGCCACGCCTGAGGGTTCGATCAGCACGCGTTCGGGTTTCATCTCGTCGAGAACCTTGCGCAGCCGGGTGGTGACATCGCCGCGCAAGGAACAGCAGATGCACCCGTTGGGCAGTTCCACCACCTCGGCCTCGCCGCCTTCGACCAGCCCGGCATCGATGCCGAGTTCGCCGAAATCGTTGACCAGCACGACGGTTTTCTCCGCCGGGTCGGCTTCCGCCAGCAGGCGTTTGAGGAAGGTGGTCTTGCCCGCGCCGAGGAAGCCGACCACGATTTCCGCAACGAACGGCCGAACCTCGCCGCGCGACTTCAGCCCGGCGGACCACAGCGCGGCGGTGGGCATGGGCAGCACCAGCATCCAGTGTTCGAGGATCGCCAGCGCCATCATCGCGGTGAGGAAGGAATAGCCCGCCTGTTCGAACGCGCTGGCGCCGGGCGCGAAGGCCGCCTGCGCCACCACGACGGTGATGACGGTCGAGATGGTGATGGAAAAGGGGAACAGCAGGTTCATCGCCCGCTTGTTGAGGAATCCCTTCAGGAAGGTCAGGTGCTCGGGCAGGAACTCTTCGTTGAGGTTGCGCACGCCGAGGAACACGTTGAGCTTCGCCGACTGGTGCATCCACCACAGGATCATGAAGGTCCAGGTGCCGAACTGGTTCGGCTGGCCCCAGGTAAGCCATACCACCACCGCGGCCGAGGCGATTATCGCCAGTTCGTGCCACAGGCTGGTCTGGATCGCGTGGCCGAAATGCTTCCACCCGCGGCAATCCTCCGGACAGGCGGTTTTGCGCGGGCCGGTGACCAGCCCCATGTAGAAGCCCACTTCCTGCCAGCCCCAGGCCAGCAGCCCGGCGACGAAAGCGAGATAGGCGCCGGTGACCGAGGTGTCGGATGCGGTTGCGTAGAGGCCCCACAGGCTTGCCGCCATCACCAGCGTCGCGCCGGCGAAGCTGTATTTGAACGTCCACGGCTTCAGCCCGTCGAGATAGATGATCAGGACGGTGGAGGCCCACCAGAGGACGAGCGAGGCGACAAGGGCGATGGCGATGGTCATGGCGGGGTCGGGTGGCTCCTTACCAGGCGGGCTGCAGCCGGCTGGTGACCGGCGGCGTGTTGGGAACGGGACGCATGAAATAGAGCGCCGCGAATTGCGCCGCGGCGCGCGCGGCGAGCAGGGGCAGTTTCGCTTTGGCGAGCCCGCCCCGGGCGCGCGCCTCGTCCATCGCATCCGATGTCAGGCGCAGCGCCTCCAGCTTCTTCCAGAAGCGCGGATCGTCGCTGTCGGGCACGCTCGGGAAGACCTGTCTGGAGACTTCGCTGGTGATGCCGAAGACGCGGCGGGCGTAATCCTTGGGATCGATCCCCAGCGCCTCGAAGAAGGCCGGGCGCTTGTGATCGCGGATGTACATGGTGGCGTAGACCGCGAGCTGGAAGAAGCGGGTCCAGCGCGCATTGATGCCGCGGGTCAGCTTCGGATCGGCGCGCATCAGCAGCGCGAAGGCCTCGCCGTGCCGGAACTCGTCGTTGCACCACTGCTCGAACCAGTTGAAGATCGGGTGGAATACGCGTTCCGGGTGCCGCTGCAGATGACGGTAGATGGTGATGTAGCGCGCGTAGCCGATCTTCTCGCTGAGATAGGTCGCGTAGAAGATGAATTTCGGCTGGAAGAAGGTGTACTGCTTCTCGCGGGTCAGGAAGCCCAGATTTACGCCCAGGCCGTAATCCTTCAGCGCGTCGTTGATGAAACCGGCGTGGCGGCTCTCGTCGCGCGCCATGTACTGGAACAGCGCGCAGATATCGGGATTGGTGCCGCGCCGCTTCATCTCGGCATAGAGGACACAGCCCGAAAATTCCGCCGTCAGCGAACTGACCAGGAAATCGACCAGCTCGCGGGCCAGTTCGGGGTCGAGTTCGTCCAGCGCCTTCGCGTTCCAGTCGGCGATGCCGTTCTCGCGCTTGAAGTGACGCTTGTTGCCGTCCTCCGCCAGTTCGGCCAGCAACGCGTCCCACTCGTCGCGCACCAGCGAGACGTCGGTCGCGTCGAGCTTGTCGAAATCGGTCGTGTAGAACCGCGGGTTGAGGAGGGTATCGACCCGCGCCATGCGCGTGGTCTGGTTCTCGTGCCCGCGCTCCGCGCCCGGCTCGATGCGTTCCTGATAAGTCATGCGGGATTTCCTTCGAAGCCGACTTCGTAGAGTTCGGCGAGCTCCCACTGGCGGACGTAGCGGGCCCAGAAGGCGCGCAGCGGCCCCGCGCGCCGGATGGTCGCGGTGCGGCGTTCACGGCGGCTTTCGCCGAAGGGCACGACGATCGGCGCGCCGTGGACCAGCACGCGGTCGCCGGGGTGAAGCATGGTTTCGCCGTCGAGCACGACATGCGCGCCGAGCGCCTCGAAGCGGTTTTCCACCTCCACGGTGCAGCCGATGTCGAAGCGGCGCATCATGGCGCCTTCCGGGGCAGCAGCGTGTCGAAGGAATGGCCGTTCTCGGGGCCGAACGCGGCGAGCCGGATCGCATAACCCGTCTGCGGGTCGACCAGCAGGCGTTGCCCGTTTGCGTCCACTTCCAGCGAGATGGGCAGGGCGGCGTCGATCCCGCGCCGTTCGCGCAGGGTGAGCAGGCCGCGGATCATCAGGCGCGGAAATTCTTCCTCGCCCACGCCCGCCAGCACGATCCGGCGACCATCCGCCTCGGTCGCCACCAGTGCGGGCGCCGGCTCTTCCCCGATTCGACCAGCCCCGGCCACGGTGAAGCTGGCGACCGGACGCAGCGCGGCCGGATCCTCGTGCGTGGTGCCGATATCGGTCATGCGCGCGCCCATGATGAGGACGAGGCACAGCCCGATGAAGCCGATCGTCAGGTAGACGACCTCGCGCGGCACGTGGATCTGGTCGTGATCGTGGTGCTGCGGCACCGGCCGGGGGGGAAGGGGCGGGAATTGCGCGGTCATGCGCTGGCCCTGACGAGTTCGGGCAGGGTCGCTGCCTCTTCGTGCCCGGCCACCGGTTCCACCGGGCGCTGGCGCGGGGCGGTGTTGTACGCGATCAGCGCATCGCCGATCAATTCCGCCACTCCCGCGACGTCGGGCACCGCACGCAGGGCCGGCTGCGGCGGGAGAAAGTGGAGCGCGCGCGCGTGGGGCCACAAATTGATGTAGTTGAGGCCGCCGGTATCCTTCACGCTAAACGCGATATCGCCGGTGCCGGAGCGGCCGCGGGGGCGGATCGCGGCATTGGTCACGGCGGACAGCGGGATCGAGATCGTGCGGTCGTAGGCGATCCCGATATGCATCACGATGCGCCGGTCGGTCAGCGTGTAGGTGGTGGTGCGCGCCATCAGCACCCCGATCAGCGCCAGGATGCCAAGGCCGACCAGCCCCAGCGGAATGGCGAGGATCGCCAGGGCCACCGCCTGCACGATCGGCCAGCCGCCGTCCCGCAGCAGCAGCGTCGCGACCACGGTCAGTGAGGCGAGATAAATCCAGACGAGCCGGAAACGGAACACGACCGCACCCATCGCCCGGGGCGAGGGCTTGCCCTGCCACAGGATGGTCTCGCCCGGTGGCAGCGGCTGGTCCAGCCCGGCGCGGCGCTCGGCCTCGCTCCGGTTCACAGGATCGGCTCCGCGCGCTCGGGCGTGGCGTAGAGGATGCCGCCGCCGAAATAGGCGCGCACCCGTTGTTCCTCCAGCGCGCTTACCATCGTGTCCGACTTGCGACCCGGGATGTTGGCGAACTGGCCCGCGGTCAGAGCGGCGGTGCGGACTTCGCCCGCCTTGCCGCTGACGGCGACGAACTCGATCGGCACCAGCACCCGGCCCGCGGCGGGCGGCGTGGCGCGCTCCTTCTCGTACTGCTCGCCTCCCTTGGCGTGGGAAGGATGCTCGCCCGACCGCTCGGCTTCCTTTGCGGACTCCTCGCTTCCGCGGCTGCCCTTGGGCTTGCCCGGTTCTTCCGCATAGACGACGTCGACCTCGGTCACGTCGACCCCGCCGGCGGGCGTGTCGATATGCTCCTCGGTCACCACAGCGGCGACGGGGCGCAGGCGGGGCGGCTCGCGCTCCAGTTGGGGTTCGCTCACGCCGCGCGCGGCGAGGATGCCGGGCGCCAGTTCCACTTCGAGGAAGCGGGCGTGATGCTCGGCGCGGTCGGCCCAGATATCGACGACCTCGCCCGCGACCTGCTTGTCGCAGCCCAGGATCGGCATGCCCCGCGGATCGGGATCCAGATGCGCGACGCGGAAGCTGGTCAGCCAGCGCATCGGGCGGAACACCGGCTGCGCGTCGTAGCTCAGATCGGGTTCGTCGACTCGGTCCTGCCACGATGCGGGGCCGGTGCGCGACAGCAGCGGGTCGCCGCGCGGCACCAGCGGGGTGCCCGGCTCGCCACCCCAGTCGCCGTGAACGGGCTCGGGCCCCTGGGGGCTCGGCGCGTACACATCGGGGCGCCCGTGCGGCTGATGGAACACCTTGGGGCTGGGCATCGCGGGAAACCCGACGATCTCGACCCGCGGTCGCGCCCGGTCGCGCGGGTCCTGCACCAGCGGATAGCCCTCGCGCTTGTCCTCGCGCCGCAGGTAATAGACGAGGCCGAGGAAGAAGAGGAAGAACAGGATCACCAGCACCAGCGGCAGGTCGAGCCCGTTGAAATACCCCCCGTCGGTAAAGCTGCCGACGCCACCACTGGCTACCATCATCACGGCCTCCTCTGTCATGCCGGAAATTCCTCGATCGCGAATGCGCGCCTTGCGCCCCGGGCCCGGCTGGCAAGCGGACCGAGCGCGACCAGCGCGCCGAACAGCAGCAGGATCTCGAGGTGATAGACGAAACCGTAGGCAAGGTCCGCGCGCCCCGCGAGCGGCTCCCACGCGTGGACCATGTCGCGCAGCGCGCCGCCGAAGCCGACCGCCAGGCCCACTGCCAGCGCCTGCGCCGTACCCCAGGCGCCCATGGCGAAACCGAACCGCTCGCTCTCGGCAAGCGCGGTCGCCGCGGCAAGCAGCGAGACGCTGGCCATGCCGCCGCCCAGGCCGATCAGCGCCACGCCCGCTACGAAGACCGCCGGATTGGCGAAGGGGCCGGCAAAGATGACAAAGCTGAAACCGGGAATGCCGATCATCACCCCATAGGCGGCGAGCAGGCAGTTATCCTTGCCCCGGCTCATGCTGCGCGCGGCAAGGGCGAAGCCGCCCAGCGTCGCCAGCGCCCAGATCGCGGTGAGCAGCGTGGTCGCCGAGACGCTGAGCCCCAGCACCTCGCCGCCATAAGGCTCCAGCAGCACATCCTGCATGTTGAAGCCGGCCGTCACCAGCATCACTGCCACCAGCAGCCGCCGGGCGCGGCCGCCGCGGTCGAAACCGCGCCACGCCTCGCGCAGGGAAATCGGTGCGACCTGTTCGGGCGCGCTGCCGCGCTGCTCCTGTTTCCAGAGCGCCACCACGTTGAGGGCGACGACCAGCATGGCGCAATAGCCGACGGTAGCGAACAGCGTGCCGTAGGTGAAATCGGACAGGGTCGCCCCGAACAGCAGCGAACCGCCGGCCATCGCCAGCAGCAGCACGACGTAGAGCAGCGCGACCACGCGCGGGCGCTGTTTCTCGGGGGCGAGATCGCAGGCCAGCGCCAGTCCGGCGGTCTGGGTCACATGAATGCCGAGGCCGATGAGGAAGAAGGAGAGGAGGACGCCGATGCGCCCCGCGCCCGCCTGCAGCGCGCCGCCGGTCAGCAGGGTGAGCGACATCGGGGTCAGCGCCAGCCCGCCGAACAGCGCGAGGCTGCCGAACCAGATATAGGGTACCCGCCGCCAACCGAAGGCGGAGCGGTGCTGGTCGGATTTCAGGCCGAACAGCGCGCGAAGCGGCGCGAGCAGCAGGGGCAGCGCGATGAACAGCGCGACCTGCCAGGTCGGGATGCCCAGTTCCACGATCATGACCCGGTTCAGCGTGCCGTTGAGCAGGACCATCGCGACGCCGACGCTGACCTGAATCAACGAGAGGCGGAACAGGCGCGCGCCGGGCAGGCCGCGCGCCGCGTCCGCGAAGGGCAGCCATTCGCGCGGGACCGCGCGCCAGGCGCGGATCGCGAGGGGGAGGCGCGCGCCCTTCTTCACCGGGTCACGAGCTCCTGCATCTGGCTGGTGTAGAACCCGCTGGCGACCCGTTCGCTATGGGCGAGGCGCCAGCTTGCGAGCGCGGGATCGTGCGCGATCGTGCGGGCGAGCCGGTCCGGCGATACGGGCGACAGGGCGGGCGAGCGATTGCTGCGCGGGAATAGCTGGCCGACCGCGTGCATAGTGGCCAGCATCCGCGTGCGCGGCGCGATGGTGAACAGGATCGAGCGTTCGATCCGCGGCGCCAGCCGGCCGAGCGCGGCGACGATATCCTCCCGGTCGTAATGGATCAGGCTGTCCATCAGCACCGCGTGCTCGAACGCGCCCAGCTTCTCGTCCAGCATGTCGCCGGCGAGAAATTCGATCCGGCCCGCCACACCGGCGTCCTCGGCGCGGTGCAGCGCGACCTCGACCATGCGCGGCGACACGTCGATCGCGGTGACGAAGGCGCCGCGCCGCGCGGCCTCGATCGCCAGCGCGCCGGTGCCGCACCCGGCATCCAGCAAGCGGCGATTGCTGAGGTCACGCGGCAGACGCGAGAGCAGCAGCGCGCGCATCCGGTCGCGACCCGCCCGCACCGTCGCCCGGATCCGCCCGACCGGCGCGTCGCTGGTCAGGGCTTCCCACTGCGCGGCGGCGGTGGAATCGAAATAGGTGGTGAGATCCGCCTTCTTCGCTTCGTAGCGCGTTTCGGTGATCGGATAGCTGGCCATGGCTCGCCCCTTCCTCAATCGAAGCCGAGAAAATCGAATAGGTCGCGATCGCGCATCGGCATCGGTTCCAGAATGTCGACGCCCGCCTCCAGCATTTGGGCGAGGCGCATGTATTCCTCCTGCACCGCCACGATTTCCGGCTCGTCGCCCATCTCGAAAATGGTCCGCTTCTTCAGGCGGCTGCGGCGGATCGCGTCGAGATTTGGGAAGTGCGCGAGGCGTTTCAGACCCGTTTCGGCGTTGAAGCGATCGATCTCGTCCGTGTCCTCCGATCGGTTGGCGATCACGCCCGCCAGCCGCACGTCGTAATTCTTCGACTTCGCCTTGATGGCGGAGATGATGCGGTTCATCGCGAAGATGCTGTCGAAATCGTTGGCGGTGACGATCATCGCCCGGTCGGCATGCTGCAACGGGGCGGCGAAGCCACCGCACACCACGTCGCCCAGGACGTCGAAGATGACGATGTCGGTATCTTCGAGCAGGTGATGCTCCTTCAGGAGCTTCACCGTCTGGCCCACGACGTAGCCGCCGCAGCCGGTGCCCGCGGGCGGACCGCCGGCCTCCACGCACATCACGCCGTTATAGCCTTCGAACACGTAGTCTTCGGGCCGCAGTTCCTCGGAGTGGAAATCCACCTGTTCGAGCACGTCGATGATCGTCGGGCACAGCTGCTTGGTCAGGGTGAAGGTGCTGTCGTGCTTGGGATCGCAACCGATCTGGAGCACCCGCTTGCCGAGCTTGCTGAACGCGACCGAGAGGTTGGAGCTGGTGGTCGACTTGCCGATCCCGCCCTTGCCGTAGATCGCGAAGACCTGCGCGCCCTCTATCTCCAGCTCGGGATCGAGCTGGACCTGGACCGAGCCTTCCCCGTCCCCGGGGCTGTCGATCCGGTCGATCGTGCGGTCGAGTGCGTCGAGAGTCATGCGGCGATACCTTCCATCCGGTCGTTCAGTTCGTCGCCGGCTTCTTCGAGCGCGGCGAGCGTGGCGGCGTCGGGCGTCCAGAAGCGGCGATCGCTCGCTTCCAGCAGGCGGTTGGCCATGCGGGCCGACGCGGTGGGATTGAGCTGCGCCAGCCGGCGACGCATCGCCTCGTCGAGGACAAAGGTCTGGCTGATCTTCTGATAGACCCACGGTTCGACTTGGCCGGTGGTGGCCGACCAGCCGAACGTGTTGGTGACCGAGGCCTCGATATGCGCGACGCCTTCGCGGCCGTGCTCCAGCATCGCCTCGTACCAGCCGGGGTTGAGCGCGCGGGTGCGGGTTTCCAGCGCGACCTGTTCGGTCATGGTGCGCACTTTCGCCTCGGCCCCCGTGCGATCGCCCACATAGACGCGCGCCGGGCGGTCCTTGCCGCGTCCCGCCGCGCGGGCCATGCCGCCCAGGCTGTCGAAATAATGGTCGATCGTGGTGATGCCGAGCTCGGCGCTTTCGAGATTCTGGTAGGCGCAGTCGACATTCTGCAGCAGCGTGCCGAGCAACTCGCTGTGCTGGCGCGCCTTGCCGTCGCGACCGTAGGCGAAGCCCTTGCGCGCGGCGAAGGTGGCGGCGAGCTCGTCCTCGCCCTCCCACAGGCCGTTCTCGACCAGGTGATTGACGTTGGCGCCGTAGGCCCCTTCCGCGTTGGAAAACACGCGCAGCGCCGCGGTTTCGGGATCGGCCCCGGCGGCGACCTGCTCCAGCGCGTGCTTGCGGACGAAGTTCTGCTCCACCGGCTCGTCGGCCTGCGCGGCGAGCCACGCGGCTTCCGCGATCAGCCTGGACTGGAGCGGCAGAAGGTCGCGGAAGATGCCCGAGAGAGTCACGATCACGTCGATCCGCGGACGGCCCATCGCCTCCAGCGGGATCAGTTCCGCGCCCGCGAGGCGCCCGAACCCGTCGAACCGCGCCCGCGCCCCCATCAGCGCCAGCACCTGCGCCACCGGGACACCGCCCGATTTCAGGGTATCGGTGCCCCACAGCACCATGCCCACGCTTTCGGGTAGCCTGCCGTCGTCGGCCAGCGCGCGATCGAGCAGCAATTGGGCCTGCGCGGTGCCCTCCGCCGCGGCATGGGTGGCGGGCAGGCGGAAGGGATCGAAGCCGTGAATGTTGCGGCCCGTCGGCAGCATGTCCGCATCGGCCAGCATGTCGCCGCCCGCAACCGGCGCGACGTAGCGGCCGTCGAGCGCGGCCAGCACCGCGCCGAGTTCGTCGTTCGTGAGCAGCCGCTGCGCGATCGCATCGGCCTCGCCGCCTTGCGCCTCGGCCATCAGCGCCGCGAGGTCGGCGGCGGCATCGGGCGCCAGCCCCTTGCCGACCACGTGCAGACCGTGCGGCACCAGCGTCGCTTCCATCTCGGCCAGCTGCGGACCGAGCGCCGCGATGGCGGCGGCGGCATCGGTCCATTGCGGCTCTGCCGGGGTCAGGTCGAGCGCGGCGGCCTGGGCCTGGATCGCCTCTGCCAGCGCGGGTGAGGGTCGCTCGTGCCAACGTCCCAGCGAAGCCTTGAGCTCGCGCCATTCGTTGTAGAGCCCGGCCTGCGCCAGCGGCGGGGTCATGTGGCTCAGCGTCACGGCGCCGCTGCGGCGCTTGGCGATGCTTGCCTCCGACGGGTTGTTGGCGGCGTAGAGATAGTAATGCGGCAGGTCGCCGATCAACCGCTCGGGCCAGCACTCCCCGGCCAGCCCCGCCTGCTTGCCCGGCATGAACTCCAGTGCGCCGTGGGTGCCGAAATGGAGCAGCGCGTCGGCGCCGAAATCCTCGCGCAGATGGCGGTAATAGGCCGAAAAGGCGTGTGTCGGGGCGAAGCCGCCCTCGAACAGCAGCCGCATCGGATCGCCATCGTATCCCATATCGGGTTGTACCCCGACGAGGATATTGCCGAATTGCGCGCCGGTCAGCAGGATCGCGCTGCCGTCCGATTGCTGGCGTCCGGGGGCCGGGCCCCACTGCGCCTCGATCTGGGCCAGATGCGGTTCGCGCGCGATGTGATCGGCGGCGGGGACGCGGGCAAACACGTTGGCGGGCGTGCCGAGCTGGGCGGCGTTGCCCGCCAGCACCGCGCGCTCCAGCGCGGCGCGGTCTTCGGGAAGATCGACATCGTACCCGCGTGCCTTCAGCCCAGCGAGCACGTTCCACAGGCTCTCGAACACCGACAGGAAGGCCGCGGTGCCGACGGCACCGGCATTGGGCGGGTAGGAGAACAGCGTGATCGCCAGCTTGCGTTTCGCCACCGGCGTGCGGCGCAGCGCGATCATCTTCGCGACGCGCGCGGCGAGCATGGCGGCGCGTTCGGGATCGGCGGCCATTGCGCCGCCTTCGCTGTCGCGCCCGCCGACCACCACCGGGGAGATCGCGCCGTCGAGTTCGGGAATGGCGAGGCTCATGACCTGCTCGACCGGGGTCAGTCCGGTGGCGGAAGCGCGCCAGTCGCGCAGCGTCTGGAACTCGCTGACCTGCGCTGCAATATAGGGCACGTCGAGCCGCGTCAGGAGAGCCACCGCCGCCTCGGAATCGTTGTAGGCGGGCCCGCCCACCAGCGAGAAGCCGGTCAGCGAAACGACTGCGTCGACACCCGCCGTGCCGTGCTCGTCCTGGAAGAAGCGCTCGACGGCGGGGCGGGAATCGAGCCCGGCGGCGAAGGCGGGAACGACGTCGAGCCCTGCCTGCTCCAGCGCCGCGATAACCCCGTCGTAATGGCCCGTATCGCCCGACAGGACGTAGGAGCGCATCAGCAGCAGGCCGACCCGGCCGCTTGTGTTCTTCGCGCGCGGCAGCTTCTTCGCATCGGTCCCGATCGGGGCGGGCAGGCGCGGGTGATAGACGCCGGTTTCGGGATATTCGCGCGGCAGCGGCGGCTCGCCGATCCCGCTATCCGTATAGCGGTGCAGGAGATGGCGCAGCAGCCCCTCCATATTGCTCGCCGAACCGGCCAGCAGGTAGCCGAGCGCGAGGAGATAGGCGCGCAGGTCCTGCGCGGTCCCGGGAATCAGGCGCAGCAGCTTGGGCAGGCGGCGCAGCATCCGCATCTGGCGCTCGCCCGAAGTGATCTTGCCCGGCGTGCGCGACCCCTTGAGCCGCTTGAGCCACGCCATCGGCCCCTTCGCCTCGCCCTTTCCGGCGCGAAATCCGCCCAGTCGGGTCAGCTCGACCACCGGCCCCGCCGACAGGCATCCGACCATTGCCGCGCACGCCTCGCGCCGGGCGCGCAGCGCGTCGATCACGGGAAGGAAGTGCTCTTCCATGAACAGCATGTGCGCCACGACGATGTCGGCGCGCGCGATGGCCGCGTTGGCAGCGTCGGCGCGGGCCGTATCGCCCGACCAGGTGCTGGCGACGAACACGTCCAGCCGGAAACCGGGCACATCCGCGCGCACCGCCGCCGCCGCTTCGTCCAGCGCGGCGCGCAGATGCGCGTCGAGCGTCAGCACGACCATGCGCAGGGGGGCGGGGTGCGCGCTACCGGCCATAATGCGCCTTCGCTTCGTACAGCGTGTCGAGCGTGATGGAGGCCGCGCCGCGTTCCGCCGCGAACGCCTCTGTATTGCGCCGCGCCTTGCCGCGCACGAAGAACGGGATCTTCTTCAGCTCCGCCTCGGCATCGGCGTCCCAGCACGGTGCGTCCGCGAGGGCGGTCTGCGGTTCGTCATTGGCCGGCGGCGCGACCGCCGCCTTGCCCAGATGCGACGGGCCGGCCGCGTCGTGGAACTCGCTATCCTCGCGGAACATGGCGAGCAGGTGTTCTTCCAGGCCCATGGTCAGCGGGTGGACGAAAGCGTCCCACAGCACGTTCGCGCCTTCGAAGCCCATTTGCGGGGATCGGCGGGCGGGATAGTCCTGCACGTGGGCAGGCGCGGAGATGACCGCGCAGGCGATGCCCAGCCGCTTGGCGATGTGCCGTTCCATTTGCGTTCCCAGCACCATTTCGGGTTGCGCGGCGCGGATCGCCTCCTCGACTTCGAGATAGTCGTCGCTGACGAGCGCCTCGAGCCCGTGATCCTTCGCCGCCGCACGCACGAGGCGGGCGTGGGTGCGCGAATAGGTGCCGAGCCCGACCACCTCGAAACCGAATTCGTCCCGCGCGACGCGGGCGGCGGCGACCGCATGGGTCGCATCGCCGAAGATGAAGACGCGCTTGCCCGTCAGGTAGGTGCTGTCGATGCTGCGCGAGTACCACGGCATGCGGCACTGGCTTTCCAGCGCGAGCGCGGGGGCCGGATCGACGCCAGCCAGCGCCGCAACCTCGGCGATGAAGTCGCGCGTGGCGCCGACACCGATCGGCACGGTGTGGGTGCGCTGTTGCTTGTGGGTGCGCTCCAGCCAGTCGGCGGCGGTGTCGGCGATTTCCGGATAGAGCACGACGTTGAAGCTCGCCTCGCCCAGCCGCGCGATGTCCGCGGGTGTGGCACCTTCCGGTGCGACCACGTTCACCGCGATTCCGAGTTGAGCCAGAATCGCCTTGACCTCGGTCAGGTCGTCGCGGTGCCGGAAACCGAGTGCGCAGGGGCCGAGGATGTTGCAGGTCGCAGGCTTGCGGTCCTCCGGCGCGACCGGGCGGTGCAGCCCGCGCACGAGGCGGTAGAGCGTTTCCGCGGCGCCCCAGTCTTCCTTCTTCTGGTAGGCGGGCAGTTCGAGCGGCAGCACGGGCACGTTCAGCCCCAGCGTTTTCGCGAGGCCGCCCGGATCGTCCTGCAACAGCTCCGCCGTGCAGCTCGCGCCGACCAGCAGCAGGCCCGGCCTGTGCCGCTCGACCGCCTGCCGCGCGGCGTTCTTGAACAGCTCGGCCGTGTCGCTGCCGAGATCGCGGGCCTGGAAAGTGGTGTAGGTCACCGGCGGGCGGGCGTCGCGCCGCTCAATCATGGTGAAGAGCAGGTCGGCATAGGTGTCGCCCTGCGGCGCGTGCAGCACCAGATGCGTATCGCGCATCGCGGTGGCGATCCGCATCGCGCCGATATGGGGCGGCCCCTCATAGGTCCAGAGCGTGAGTTCCATCAGACCGCCAGCCTTTCCCGCCGGGCGAGCGGCCGCGCGAACAGTTCGGCGAGGTCGCCCGCCTGTTCGAACCCCTGGATCGGGCTGAAGACGAGCTCGATCGACCATTTGGTCGCGAGCCCTTCCGCCTCCAGCGGATTGGCGAGGCCGAGGCCGCAGACGGTGAGGTCGGGGCGGCTGGCGCGCACGCGGTCGAGCTGGCGCTCGACATCGCAGGCCTCGTGCACCGCGCTATCGCCCAGCAGCGCCAGTTCCGGACCCATGATCCGCCGGTCGCAATAGGGCGTGCCGATCTCGTCCGCGCGCATGCCCATTTCGCGCGAGAGGAACCGGGCCAGCGCCGGTTCCAGCTGGCTGTCCGGGAAGAAGGCGATGCGCCGTCCGGTGAGCGCGGGGCGATAGCGGTCGAGAGCGCGGCGCGCCCGGGCGCGGGGCAGGGCGATCGTATCTTCGAAGTGCTCGGGATCGACGCCGAACGCCTCGGCGGCGGCGCGTAGCCATGCCTCGGTTCCCTCGGCCCCGAGGGGGAAGGGCGCGGCGATATGGCGCGCGCCCCGCTTCTCCAGCGCCGCGAGCGTATCGGTGAGGAAGGGCTGGGCCAGCAGCACCTGCGTGTGCTCCCCCACCGGCGTGTCGAGCACCGCGCGGCGCGACGGCAGGAAGCGGACGGCAATGCCGAGCTGCTCGAACAATCGGACGAACTGGTCTTCCACCACATCGGCCAGCGCGCCCACCACCAGCAATTCGGGCGCCGCGTGTGCGCTCGCGATCGGCAATTCGCGCACGATGCTGGCGAGGCAGGCGTCCTCGCCTTGTGTGAAGGTGGTTTCGATCCCGCTGCCCGAATAGCTCAGCACGCGGGTGCGACCGACATGCTCGCGCGAGAGGCGCTGGGCCGCCTTCGCGAGGTCCAGCTTGATGACTTCGGACGGGCACGACCCGACCAGGAACAGGGTGCGGACTTCCGGGCGCCGCTCCAGCAGCCGCGCGACCACGCGGTCGAGCTCGTCGTTGGCATCGGCCATGCCGGCAAGGTCGCGCTCACCCAGGATCGCGGTGGCGAAGCGCGGCTCGGCGAAGATCATCACGCCCGCCGCCGACTGGATCAGATGCGCGCAGGTACGGCTGCCCACGACGAGGAAGAACGCATCCTCGATCTTGCGGTGGAGCCAGACGATCCCGGTCAGGCCGCAGAACACCGCGCGCTGGCCGGGATCGCGGACGATCGCAGGGGCCGCCGCATCGGTGATGCAGGGCACGGGCGCACTCATGCGGGCACCGCCCCGGCTTCCCCTTCGCGCCGCGCCATGCGCAGCTTGATCAGGAACTGGGCCGCGTTGACGCAATAGGTGGCATAGGCTGCCAGCGTGAGCAGCGCGAGCGCGGTGGGCGGGAGAAGATCGCCGAACAGGGCCACCAGATAGGCGGTGTGAAGCGCGATGACGCCCATGCTGACGACGTCTTCCCAATAGAAGGCGGGGGCGAACAGCCAGCGACCGAAAACCTGCTTTTCCCAGATCGAGCCGGTAACCATGATCGCGTAGAGCACGGCGGTCTTCAGCACGACCGAGCCGGTGGCGAGGGCATATCCCTCCCCCGACAGGAGGAAGCGCAGGACCAGCGCGCAGCTGACGACGAAGACGAGGAACTGCAGCGGCGCCAGCACAGCCTGCACGACCGTCCAGACCGAGCGGTCGCGACGCAGGCGTTCGGCAGGCGTGTAGAGCTGCAAAGCGGGCTCCCCCAAGACTCGTGTCCAGCCCGGAAGGTGCGCCTCGCGCGGCAAGTTGTCAATTAATTTGGACGACAACTGAATTTGACAAATCATCGGCGAGGGGTATTTCATTGACACCCCACCGCGAGAGGTATTCCCTCGTCACTGGAGAACCCGATGGCCTCGCTCGGTCAGAGCCACGCGTCCCGGCCGGAACCCCCGGACGAGACGGCGCGCGCCGGCCCGGCGCGGCGAGAAAGGCGGAGGGTGGGTGATTTTCGCATAGTCGACGATCCCGGTCTGCAATCGCACGCCGGCGGCGAGACCGGCAGGTTGCCCGGTACCGCAGACCAGCGCCAGCGAGCGCATCTGGTGCGCGAATTCACCCAACTCTCCCTCTCCGCGAAATGCGGCTGCGACGGCCTGTGCAGCTTCGTGCGCGACCACCGCGATCGCTATCCCGATGTCGGCCATGTCGTGGACGATCTTTTCGTGCCGGCCGTGCGCCTGCTCGGCCAGATGTGGTGCGACGACGACGCCGATTTCGTGGCCGTCACGCTGGCCTCGCACCGCATCAGCCTCAGCCTGATGCGGCTGGAGGACGGCGACCCTGGTCCGGATGAGGGCAGCGGGGACGGCGCGGGTGCGGCCGGCAGTCACGGCCCGGTCCTGCTGATCAACGCGCCCGACGACCAGCACGGGTTCGGCCTGCTGGTGGTGGGCTTTCATCTGCGCCGCGCGGGCTGGCAGGTGGAGATGGCGGACAGCGCCGCCGACCTGTTCCGGCGCCTGCGCCAGCGCCGCTTCGTCGCCGTGGGCATATCCGCCGCGCATGACAGCTCGCTGGCCGGGGCCGCGCGGCTGATCGGCGAATTGCGGCGCCGTGCGCCCGCCGAGGGGGTGCGCATTGCGCTGGGCGGCGCAGCGGTCACGAATGGCGAGGTTCGCGACGAGGCGCGCGACGCCGATCTCGCCACCGACGATCCGGCTGCCTTTCTGACCTGGCTGGCGGAGGCGGAGATCGAGGATAACCGGCCGCAAGAGGTGGACGTCGCGGTGCGAGTGCCCCAAGCGAAGTAACTTATGGCAAGAGTACGAGACTTCAGTCACCCCCACGAGCTGATGGGGCGCGAGGGCGCCGAATTTTTCGGACGCGTTCTCGCGCTGATTTCGGACCTCGCCTTCGTGGTCGATCCCGCCAGCGGGCAGGTTTTGGACCTCGCTTGCGGCTTTCCCGGCTTCCGGCGCGTGCTGTCGCACCAGATCGAAGGTCGCTCGATCTACGAATTGGTGACCAGGGAATCGCAGCCCAAGATTCGCGACCTCCTGGTCGATCGCACGCCGGGCAAGTGGCGGCAGGTCAATTTCCTGATCGAGGGCGGCGACGACCTGCCGGTTTCCATGCGGTCGATCCAGTTGAGCGACGACCGGATGCTGCTCGCCGGGCGCGAGGATAGCCGCCTCGCCGCGGCCCAGCGCCGCTTCGCCGCGGCGCAGCGTGAACTGGAACTGACGTTTTCGCGCCTGCGCCGGGCGGATACCCGTTACCGCTCGCTCCTCAACCTGCTCGATATCGCGGTGTGCACGCTCGACGGTCCGCTCAGCCGCATCGAGGAGCTGTCCGATACGGCGGCGGCGCTGCTGGGCGGAGATGCCCGCAAGCTGCATGGCCGCCAGATCCTCGATTATTTCGCGGAGGAAGACCGCGACAGGCTTGCCAGCGTGTTCGAACGGACGCGCGCCGGCGATCGCGCCGGGGCACTCCGCGTACGGATGCGCGACGGGACCGAGCAGACCGTGCGCGCGGCCCCCTATCAGGCGGGGCCCGGGCGCCAGATCCTTCTGCATTTCGCGGAAGGAGATCAGCCCGCGCAGACCGAAGTCTGCTCGTTCGAGTTCCTGTCCGCGCTTCCCTACGGCGTGGTGACCACCGATGGCGAATTCGTGGTGACCCGGACGAACGAATCCTTCGCCTCCATCGTCGGTGCGCCGTCCGCGAGTGCGCTGGTCGGGCGCCCGCTGGACGAAATGCTGGGGTCGCGCGGGCTCGATATCGCGATCATGGGCGCGGAGCTGCGCGATCACGGGGCCTTCCACAACTTCTCTAGCTTGGTGCAGGCCGACACCGATCATCCGATGGAGGTCGATGTCGACGCGGCGCGCGCCGTGTCGGAGGGCGATCCGGTGTTCACCTTCCTGATCCGGCCGCGGCTGATCCGCGCCCAGGGCGAAGGCGACCTGATCGATGCGGAGGCGCTGTCGGTCGATATCCAGGAAAGCGTGGGCCGCATGCCGCTCAAGGCGATCGTGCGGCAAACCACTGACATCATAGAGCGTGCCGCGATCGAGCGCGCCCTGGAACTGACCGCGAACAACCGCGCGGCGGCCGCCGAAATGCTGGGGGTGAGTCGCCAGAACCTGTACGACAAGATCGACCGGTACGGGATCGGCTCGGATCCCGACAAGAGCGGCTGAACGCTCCTATCTGCCGGCGTCATACCAGCAGGACATGAAGCTATGTAAAATCGCGTTGACACCTGGCGGTGCGGGAGTACGCTTCCGGCATGGCGCAAACGCGATTCCGACAGGGCGTGGCGACCCCGGATGGCAGATCGGTTCTCGAACTGCTGAAGCCGGTTACCTGGTTCGCCCCGGTCTGGGCGCTGCTGTGCGGCGCGGTCGCGGGTAGCGGCGGCTCCGCCCAGGCGTTTCCCTGGCTTGCGGTAATAGGCGGAATGGTGCTGGCCGGCCCGCTGGTCTGCGGCGGATCGCAGGCCGCGAACGACTGGTTCGACCGCCATGTCGACGCCATCAACCAGCCCGACCGCCCCGTGCCATCGGGCAGGGTCCCCGGTTCGTGGGCACTGTGGATCGCGCTGGCGATGGCGGGCGCCGCACTGCTGTTCGCGCTCGGTCTTGGTCGCGGTGTCCTGCTGGCGACCGCGCTCGCGCTCGCGCTCGGTTGGGGGTACAGTGCGCCGCCGTTTCGCTTCAAGGCGGAAGGCTGGACCGGCGCGGCGGTGACCGGCATCGCCTATGAGGGGCTCGCCTGGCTGACCGGCGCGATGATCGTGGGCGGCGAGGCGGTGCTGGCGCGCCCGCTGATGATGCCATTCGCCGCGCTCTATTCGTTCGGTGCGCTCGGCATCATGGTTCTCAACGATTTCAAGGCCGTGGAAGGGGACCGGCAGATGGGCGTGAAGTCGCTGCCGGTGCGTCTGGGCGTGCGGCGTGCGGCATTGACCGCCTGCGCGGTAATGGCGCTGCCGCAGGCGGTCGTGGTGGTGGCGCTGGCGTTGGCCGGCCACGCATTCTCGGCAGCGCTGATCGCCGCGCTGCTGGCGGGGCAGCTGGGCCTGATGCGCCGCTTGCTGCGCGACCCGCAGCGCTTCGCCCCGTGGTACAACGGCACCGGCGTGACCCTGTTCGTCGCCGGCATGATGATCGCCGCCTTCGCCCTGCGCGCCGGGGCGGGCGGATGAGCACACCCGCGACCTTCGGCTGGCCCGCCATCGTGCGCATCGGCGTGGTGCAGGCGGCGCTGGGCGCGATCGTCGTTCTCACGACCTCGCTCATCAACCGGATCATGGTGGTGGAGCTGGCGCTCGCCGCCAGCATTCCGGGCGCGCTCATCGCCTTGCACTACGCGCTGCAGATCTTGCGCCCGCGCTGGGGCCATGCGTCGGATGGCGGCGCCCGGCGCACGCCCTACGTGCTGGCGGGAATGGCCATCCTGGCCACCGGCGGTACGCTGGCAGGTCTTGCGACTGCGGTGCTGGCGAGCGATTTCGCCCTCGGTCTTGCGCTCGCCGTCGGCGCCTTCGTCCTCATCGGCGTGGGCGTCGGGATGGGCGGCACCGCGCTCCTGACCTTGCTGGCGGAGCGGGTGGAGGATCGCCGCCGCGGCCCCGCCGCTGCGCTGGTCTGGTCGATGATGATCGCCGGCTTCGTCGTCACGACCGTGGCTGTCAGCATCGCCATCGACCCCTTCAGCTACCGTCGCCTTGTGTGGGCGAGCGGCGCCGTATCGCTCGTCGCGCTGCTCGCGACATGGCTGGCCATGCGCGGGCTGGAGCCACGCGGCGAGGCGCTGCCGCAAACCGCGCGCCCGCCGTTTCGCGAAGCCTTCACCCGGGTCTGGGCCGACCGCGAGGCGCGGGTCTTCACCGGCTTCGTCTTCGCCTCGATGCTCGCGTACAGCATGCAGGATCTCATCTTGGAGCCGTTCGCCGGGAGCGTGTTCGGCCTCTCGCCCGCCGGCACTACCGCGCTCACCTCGCTGCAGAACGGTGCCACGCTGGTCGGCATGGGGCTCGCTGCATGGGCCGCGCGTCAGGCAGGCGGCTCGGCCCGGGCCCTGCGCGTGATCACCTTCGCCGGCTGCGTTTTGTCGGCTTCGGCGCTGGTGTCGCTTGCGGTCACGGGGCTCACCGGGCTGGAGGCGGGATTGCGGCCCGCCCTAGGCGCGCTGGGCCTCGGCAACGGGATATTCGCCGCGAGCGCGATCGCGCTGATGATGGCGCTTGCCAAAGGCGGCGAGGGCGCGGGCGTGCGGATGGGCGTGTGGGGCGCGGCGCAGGCCGTCGCTTTCGGCAGCGGCGGTTTTGCAGGCGCGGTGCTGTTCGATCTCGGCTCCCGCCTGTGGGCCCGTCCGGTGGAGGCCTATGGAGCGGTGTTCCTGCTGGAGGCGGCGTTGTTCGTCGCGGCGCCGTTGCTCGTGTGGCGCATCGGCGCCCTGTTCGCACCCCAAGGAAAGGCGGTTGGCCATGGCTGAGCGGTTCGATGCGATAGTGGTGGGCGGCGGTCCGGCGGGCGCGACCGCCGCGTGGGACCTGGCGCGGGGCGGGGCGAAGGTCCTGCTGCTCGACCGCGGCGACCGGATAAAGCCGTGCGGCGGCGCCATTCCGCCGCGCGCGATCGAGGATTTCGAGATACCGGACGCGCAGCTGTGCGCGCATATCGACGCCGCGCGTTGCATCGCGCCCTCGGGCCGCACGGTCACCATGACCATCGGCGACAGCCTGCCGGGCGCCTATGTCGGCATGGTCGACCGCGCGCAGTTCGACCCGTGGCTGCGCGAGCGTGCGGCGGCGGCGGGGGCCGAGCTGCGACACGGCCGGTTCGAGGGGCTGGCCGAACGGCCCGACGGATCGCTGGGCGTGACCTATCGCCCCGCTCGCGATGCGGAGCCGGTCACGGTGGAAGCGCGCTATCTGATCGGCGCGGACGGCGCCCGATCGGAAGTGGCGCGGCAGGCTCTGCCGAAGGAACGCAGCCGCTACGTCTTCGCCTATCACGAGATCGTGTCGGCGAAAGGATCGGAAGCATTGGCGGCCGATTGCTGCGACGTGATCTATCGCGGCGATCTGTCGCCCGATTTCTACAGCTGGGTCTTTCCGCACGGCGATACCGTCAGCATCGGGACCGGCACCGCGCGCAAAGGCTTCGCGCTAAAGGGCGCGGTGGCGAAGCTGCGCGAGGAGCTCGGCCTGACCGAACGCGCCGTCACCACCGTGCGGCGCGAGGGTGCGCCGATCCCGCTCAAGCCGCTGAAGCGCTGGGACAACGGGCGCAACGTGCTGCTGGTCGGCGACGCTGCGGGCGTAGTCGCGCCGGCCTCGGGCGAGGGTATCTACTACGCGATGGCGTGTGGGCGCATGGGCGCGGCGGGCGTCGCGCAGGCGCTGGCGACCGGCGATGCGCGGCACCTCGCAACCGTGCGCCGCACCTTCCTGACCGAGCATGGCAAGGTGTTCCGCGTGCTCGGCCTGCTGCAGGCCTGCTGGTATCGCAGCGACTGGCTGCGCGAACGGTTCGTGGCGCTGTGCAGCGATGCCGACGTGCAGCGGCTCACCTGGGTCGCCTATACCCAGAAACGGATGGTGAAGGCGCAGCATGCGGCGCATGCGCGGCTGCTGATGACCAATATCGCCAACCTCGTGCCCGGCTGGTGGCGGCGCTGGCGCGGAACCGATGCCGGGCAGGACAACCAGGCGACCGCGAAAGCCGCCTAGCCCGGCCTAACCCGCGGTCGCGTCCGCCTGCGCGCCCATCGGCTCGCCGCGGCCCTTTTCGATATCGATCGTTTCGTCCGACCAGCCCCCGCCCAGCGCCTTGAACAGTGCGGCGGTCTGCTGGCGCAGCTGCGCATCGCTGGCGACGAGGTTCTCGCGCGCCTGCAGCACGCGCGCCTGCGCGTCGAGCAACGGCGATTGCGAGATAAAGCCGGTGCGGTATTGCGCCTCGACCGCGCTTTCCGACCGCATGGCATCGGCGACCCCGCTGCGCAGCGCCGCGTTGCGCGTGCGTTCGGCATCGATCCGGGCGAGGGCGTCCTCCACGTCCTTCAGACCCTGCAGCACGGTCATCCGGTACTGGTAATAGGCCTGCGTGCGATCCTCCTCGCGAGACGCGACGGTGGCCTTGCGCGTGCCCCAGTCGAGGATCGGGAACATGCCCGCCGCGGTGCCCTGCAACTGGACGCTGTCGGTGCTGAACAGCGAGGCGAGGCTGGTCGAGATCAGTTCCGCGATGCCGGTGAGGCTGAACTTGGGATAAAGGTCCGCTACCGCCACGCCGACCTCGGCGGTGGAGGCGGCAAGATTGCGCTCCGCCGCGCGGATGTCGGGGCGGCGGCGCAGCAGGTCGGACGGCAGGCCGGCGGGCACGGCGGGCACCGTCGCCAGCTCGGGTAGCGGCCCGTCCAGCTCTTGCGACACCGCGTTCGGCCCCTTGCCGATGAGGATGCCGAGCGCGTGGACGCGCACGCGGGCGTCCGCCTCCAGCTGGGGCAGCCGGGCGCGCAGCTGCGTCAGGCTTTCGCGCTGGCGCACGACATCGATTTCGGGGGACAGCCCGACGGCGGCGTTGTGGTTGGCGATCTCGATCGCGCGTTCCTGCCGGGCGATCTCCTCGTTCAGGATCGCGATCTGCTGGCGATCCATGCGCAGGCCGAAATACGCGTCGGCGACCTCGGCGGCGAGGCTGACCGCCGCGTCGCGAGCGTTCCACAGCTGCGCCTCGGTCGCGGCCACGGCCGCGTCCGCTCCGCGCCGCCCGCCGCCGAACAGGTCGAGCTCCCAGTTCGCGTCGAAACCCAGCGCATAGGTCGTGATGCCGCTGCCGGGCAGGGCGATGCCGGTGGAGGGGGAAGACCCGTTGCCGGTGCTGCCGCCCGATTGCCCCCCGCCGCCGAAGGCACGCGCGATGGAGGACAGGCCTGCGTTCTTGGAAAATTCGATATGGCTGACATTGCCGGTGGCATCGACCGTCGGCCGGCCCACCGCGCGCGCCTTTATCTCCTGCGTGCGGGCCTGGCGAATGCGCGAGGCCGCGATCGCAATCGACGGATTGCCGTCGAGCGCGCGGGCGATCAGGCTGTCGAGCTCGCGGTCGCCGAAGGCGGTCCACCAGGTCGCGGGGTCGACCTGCGCCCCGGCGCCCGGCGCGGGCTCGGCATAGCCGGCAGGGACGTCCAGCCGCGGGGGATCGTAGTCCGGTCCGACGGTGCAGGCGGCCAGCGCCAGCGGCGCGGTGGTGGCGAGTATCAGGATCTTGCGCATCAGTGGCCCATTCCTTCGCGTGCGGCCTTGGACGTCGCCGGACGCATCAACAGGACGAACGGCGTCACGGCCAGCACGATGATCATCAGGGTTTGGAAGACGTCGATAAAGGACAGCATCGCCGCCTGCTGCTGCATCTGGCGATACATCACGGCGAGCGCGGTGGTGCGGTCGCCGAACACCTGCTGTGCCTGCATCATCCAGTCGCGATAGGCGGGGTTGAGCGGGTTGAGCGAATAGCTGAGCTCGCTCTGCCGCAATTGCAGGTGGTTCGACAGCGTGGTCTGCGAAATCGCGATGCCGAAGGTCCCGCCCAGGTTGCGCGCCACGTTGAGCAGGCTGGATGCCTGCGCCGTCGCGCGCTGAGGCAGGCCGAGATAGGCGACCGCGTTGATCGGCACGAACAGGAACGGCAACGCCACGGCCTGATACATCCGGCCGGTCGCCGCGTCCCAGAAGCTGATGTCGGGCGAGAAGTGGGAGAAATGCCACAGCGCGCCCGCCTGCACCAGTAACGCGCCGCCGATCAGGTATCGCACGTCGACCTTGCCCACCAGCCGCCCGGCGAAGGGCACGGCGACCAGCGTCGCGAACCCGCCCGCCGTCAGGGCGAGGCCCGCGTCGAGCGCGCTGTAACCCATCACCTGCTGCAGCATCTGCGGGATGATCTGGGTAGTGGAAAACAGCACCAGCCCCGTCATCAGCATGATCACCAGCGTCATGGTGAAGTTTCGGTTCTTCAGCAGGCGCAGATTGATGACCGGATTGTCCACCCGCAATTCCCAGATCACCAGCGCGATCAGCGACGTCGCCGAAATGATCGCCGCCAGGGTGATCATCGGGCTGGCGAACCAGTCCAGCCGCTCGCCCCGGTCGGCGAAATATTCGAGGAATCCGAGGCCCAGCGCGACCAGCGCGACGCCGACATAATCGATCTTGAGCCCGTTCTTGAGCAACTGGCGGCGGTCTTCCTTCACCTGTTCGGGCTCGTCCACGAACAGCCACACCAGGATCACGGAGACGATGCCGACCGGCACGTTGATCAGGAAAATCCAGTGCCACGAAATGTATTCGGTGATGTATCCACCCAGCGTCGGGCCCAGCACCGGGCCGACGACGACCACGATGGCGAAGGCGGCGAAGGCCATCCCGCGCTTTTCGGGAGGGAAGGTGTCGGCGAGGATCGACTGTTCGACCGGGGCCAACCCGCCGCCCCCGATCCCCTGCAGGATACGCGCGATGACCAGCGTCTGCAGGTTGGGGGAAATGCCGCACAGGAACGACGCCGCGGTGAACAGTGCGATCGAGATCAGGAAATAGCGCTTTCGCCCCACCGCATTGGTCAGCCAGCCCGAGATCGGGATGACGACCGCGTTGGCCACGAGATAGCTGGTCAGAACCCAGGTCGCCTGGTCGGTGCTGATCGACAGCCCGCCCGCGATGTGATCCAGGCTGACATTCGCGATCGAGGTGTCGAGCACCTCCATGAATGTGGGGATGGAAATGATCGCCACGATGAACCACGGGCTATACTTGCCCGCGGCCGACCGGGTCGGATCCCACCCCTGGCTGGCGGCAGCGCCGGCCATCGGTCAGCGCACCTTGACGGTGGGAATGACCGACATGCCCGGGCCGATGGGGTATTTGCGCGGATCCGGACCGTTCTTGGTATCGAAGACGATGCGCACGGGCACGCGCTGCACGACCTTCACGTAATTGCCGGTGGCGTTCTGCGGCGGCAGCAGGGCGAAGGCCTGGCCCGCGCCGCGCTGGATCGAATCGACGTGGCCCTTGAACTCGACACCGGGGAAGGCATCGACCTCGATCGTGGCCGGCTGGCCCGGGCGCATGTTTTCGAGCTGCGTTTCCTTGAAATTGGCGGTGACCCAGATCTTGTCCGGGATGAGCGCCATCAGCGGGGTGCCGGGCGAGACGTAGGAGCCGACATTGACGCTGCGATTGGCGATCTGACCCGAAATTGGCGCGCGCAGTTCCGCATTGCCGAGATTGGTCTGCGCCTGCCGGATCTGCTCGCGCCGCGCCTCGACCACCGCCTGGGCGGCGGCGACCTGCTTGCGCGCGACGGCGATCTGCGCCTCGGCGGAGGTGACGTTGCGCCGCGCGGCCGCCGCTTGCGCGGCGGTGGAGCGGGCCTGTGCCTGCGCCTGGTCGATCTGCTGCCCGGCGACGGCGGCGGGGTCGATCCGCTGCAATTCGCGATAGCGCCGCAGGTCCGCCGCCGCCTTGGCCGCGTCCGCCTGCGGGGCATTGGCCTGCGCCGCCTGCTGGTTGCGGGTCGCGATGGCGCTTTCGACCTGTGCCCGGGCCTGAATCAGCTGCGCTTCTGCCTGGCGCAGATTGGCTTCCTGTTCGCCGACCATCGCCTGCTGGCTGTCGGCCCCGATCACGGCGAGCAGCGTGCCCGCCTCGACATGTCGGTTGTCGGCGTCGATCACCTTGTCGAGCGTGCCGCCGATCTCGGGCGCGACCTGGACGATATGCGCCTCGACGTAAGCGTCGTCGGTCGAAACGTACTGCCGCGCGTGCAGCCAGTAGAGCACGCCGCCGGCGATCAGCACCGCCGCGACGATGGCGAAGCCGATCCAGAAGCCCGTCCGCTTGACCAGCGACGGCTTGTCCTGGCCGCCATTGCCCTGATCGCCGTCGTGGCCAGCGCCCGCTGTATCCTCGCGCCGGTCCTCGGTCTGGTCCTGGTTGTCTTGCTTCGCGTCACTCATGCGGCCTGCTCCCGGCGACTGGTGAGAATGGCTTTGGCGTTCGCCACGATTTCGGATTTGATCTGCGCGAGAAGCTCGGGATCGCTCACCGGCGCCTCCACCAGCCGTTCGAAGCCGGCGCGCATGGTGCGCACCATGGTCGCCTGACCGAACAGGGTCAGCGCGACGATCCGGCACTCGCGATCGGCCGGCCGGTCGATCACGATGCGGACCAGCTCCGTCATCTGGCGCCAGAACCGGCGCATCTGGCTCTCGTACATCCGGTCGAACGCGTCGGTCGGGTTCATCTGCTCGCGCACGATGAACAGCGCCTCGTGATCGGACCGGGTGACCTTGTCGACCATGCGGCACAGGATCTCGCACAGCATGTCGGTGGCCCTGTCGGCGTCGCCTGCGGCAATGGTTTCGTCGATCGGCAGGTCGGCGATCAGCTCGCCCATGGACCGCGCGAGGTGGTCGGCGGCGGCCAGGTACAGCCCGTCCTTGCCGCCGAAATGATAGGTGATGGATGACATGGCGGTGCCCGCCGCCGCTGCGATATCGCGGGTGGAGGCGCCATCGCGCCCCTTGGCGCCGAACTCGCGGATCGCGGTTTCGAGAAGTCGGGTCTGAACCATTGCGAATCGCCACCTAGTTCGTTCGACCGAACAAAACAAGTGTGTGGCCGTCGCCGGATCGACTTTCGACGTGGGCGCGTCCCTTGGCGTGGCGCGGTTGCGGCCCTAGGGCGGAGGCCTCGCATGACAGGAGTGATCCCGATGGTCCGTTCTTCGCCCGCCCTTTCCGCCCGGTCCTGGCTGTTCGCGCCCGGCGACAGCGAGAAGAAGATGACGAAGGCCCGCGACGGGGAGGCCGACATCGTGCTGCTGGACCTGGAAGATGCGGTGGCGCCCGACGCGAAGGGCGATGCGCGCGCGCTGGTGGCCGATTTCCTCGCCGCCAACGCCGTGCAATCGGACCGGCTGTGGGTCCGGGTCAACCCGCTCGACGGGCCGCACACGCTGGACGATCTGGTCGCGATCATGCCTGCCCGCCCGGGCGGCATCATGCTGCCCAAGGCGAACGGCAGTGCGGATGTGGAGCGGCTCGACGGGTTCATCACCGCGCTGGAGGCGGCGCACGGGCACGAACGGGGCAGCACGCCGGTGGTGGCGCTGGTGACCGAGACGGCGCAGGCGATGTTCCACACCGGCGACTATGCCGGCGCGCCGCGGCTGGTCGGCCTGACCTGGGGGGCGGAAGACCTCGCCGATGCGCTCGGCGCCTCCTCCAATACGCAGGCGGACGGCTCCTACGCCTTCACCTTCGAACTTGCGCGGTCGATGACGCTGCTGGGCGCCGCCGCCGCCGGGCTGCCCGCGATCGAGACCATCCATGGCGATTTCCGCGACCTCGACGGGTTGCGGGCCCGCGCGCAGATGGTCCGCCGCGGCGGGTTCGCCGGGATGCTGGCGATCCACCCGGCGCAGGTTCCGGTGATCAACGCCGCCTTCACCCCGGACGAGGCGGAAATCGAGGAGGCGCGGGAGATCGTGGACCTGTTCGCGAGCAATCCCGGTGCGGGCACGATCGGGTGGAAGGGCGGCATGCTCGACCGCCCGCATCTGTCGCGCGCGCAGCGATTGCTCGATCGCGCCGGTCGCGGCTGACGGATCAGGCGGCGGCCGTGGCCTCTTCGGCCTCGGTCGCCTCGCGATAGCGCCGGTCGGGCCGCCCGCTCAGCACCCACCACACGATGGCGGTGGCGACCGCGCCGCCCGCGACATTGGCGGCAAGCTCGCCCGCATAGATCGCGTCCGAACCCCAGGCGCCGCGCAACAGCCAGGCAAACGGCATCATCACCAAGAAAACGCGCGCGAAGCTTTGCGCCAGCGCCAGGCCTGCGCGGTCGACCGCGTTCAGGACGCCGTTGCCCACGATCAGCAGACCGTATCCGGCATAACCCCACGCGGCGATGGTGAGATAGCGCGCGAACTGAGCGATCACCGCCGGATCGTCGGTGAAGACGTTCGCGAACCATCGGGCGGAGGACCACAGCAGCACCGCGATGGCGAGGCCGTACCCGACGCAGAACGCACCGGCGCCCAGCGCGGCCCTGCGCGCCCGCCCGGGCTGGTTCGCGCCCCAGTTCTGCCCCACGATCGCGCCGATCGATCCCGACAGGCCGAGCAGCGGGACCACGGCGAAGCTCTGCAACCGGCCCGCCGCGCCGAATCCCGCCACCGCCGCCTGGCCCTCTATCGCGACCAGCGCGGTCAGGACGGACAGGCCGATGGGGTTGATCGCGTTGGAAAAGGCGGCCGGGCCCGCCACTCGGGCGATCGCGCGCAAGGTGGCGCCGATGTCGCAGTCGCGCAGCAGCCCGGGATCGAGCCGCAAGTCGGTACGGTGGACCAGCCACGCGGCGCACACGATCGCCAGCCCCCATCCGGCGAGGGTCGCGTAGGTCGCGCCCGCAATCCCGAAACCGTCGAACCCGAACGCACCGGAGATCAGGATCGGATCGAGTACCCAGTTCACCACCGCATAGGTGAGCGAGAGATAGCTGGTCTTGCGCGCTTCCCCCTGGCCGCGCAGCACGCCGTTGAACCCCATCATCAACAAAAGCAGCGGCAGGCCCAGCGCGTAGGGGCGCATGTAGGCGCGGATCAGCGGCAGCGTCTGCGCATCGGCATTCATCAGCCGGAACAGCGGATCGAGCGCCACGAACAGCGCCAGGCCCAGCACCACCCCGATCGCCAGCGCGAAGACGATGCCGAAATTGCCCAGCCGTGCCGCCTTCACCATGTCGCCTTCGCCCAGTGCGCGCGCGACGACCGAATTGATCCCGACCATGACGCCCACGCCCAGGCTGGAAAGCGCGACGGTGATGGGAAAGATGAAGGAAATCGCGGCAAGCGCGGCGCCGCCCAGCTTCCCGACGAAATAGGCATCGATCAGCCCGACCGACATCAGCGCGGCGACGCCGATGATCATCGGCAGTGTCTGGCCGACCAGGTGGCCGGGAATGCTCCCGCGGGTCAGCTTAGCCTTCTCGCTCATGCGTGGCCCCTAGCGGCGGGTTGGCGAAGGGGGAAGGGCGCCGATACCCGCGCGTACGCCCAGCCGGGCCCTAAGTGTCGTCGTCGAGGCTTTCGCGCGCGATCTCTTCCGGCATCGCGGGCCGACCGGGCACGGCGTAGCCATCGTTGAACCACTGCGCGAGGTCGCGGTCGCGACAGCGCGTGGAGCAGAACGGAGCGTATTCGTCGGACCGCGGCTTGCGGCAGATCGGGCAGGGCTTGGGCGAACTCATCGCTCGACTAGCTGGGCATGACCCGCCTCGATCGCAAGGGTGGGGGCGGTCTGAACGCGCACCTCGCGGCCCGTGCGGCGCGTCAGGTCGTCCAGCCATTCGGGTTTCAGCTTCGCCTTCACCGCCGGGTGGCAGGTGACCAGCGTCGCGCCGGGCCCCTCCACCCGCTCGGCCCGGCGCAGCAGGTGCCGCGCCGCCGCGCTCACGCGCGCTCGCCCGATCCGCTGCAGCAGCGACGGGCCGGTCAGCCGCGCAACTAGCTGGACGAAGCCGAAGCCGTTGATGGCGGTCCGCTCGTGCGGCCAGTCGGCCAGCGCCTCCGCCAGGTCGCGGTCGATCCGCTGGCGGGCGGACTTGCCCTCGGGCGTGGGAAAATCGATCCCGATGACGCCGCCCATGTCGAAGCGTCGCAGCGCCCCTGCGATGGCGGGAATCGCGGCACTGGCGAGATCGCGGGCGTCGCCGTCCACGTCGATCAGCGTCATGGCGGGGGTGTCGGCGAACAGCAGGGTGCCGCCCGCAAAGTCCACCGCGCCGCTCCACGCTTGCGCGAACAGGTCGTCCCAATCCCCTTCGGGGAAAGCGCGCACGACGTGGACATTGTGGCCTTCGGCACGCAGCCGCTCCGCCAGGGTCGGGGCGGGGCGCAGGGCGTCCAGCGTCGGGCGACCCTGCGCGCGCTTCAGCCGCCCGCGTTCCGCGATGGCGGCGCGGGTGATCGCGATCCGCAGGCGCGCGCCCTCGCTCGCATCGCGCGGCAACCGGTCGAGCAGGATGTCTTCGCCCGCCGCGGTTTGCGCCATGCCGCGGGCCGAGCCGGCGCTGCGCTGCACCAGTTTCGCCTCGATCACCTGTCCGGCGGCGAGCCGTCCGGGCCAGTCCAGCTTCGCCGCCGCGATCTCGCCCGCCGCGATGCGGATGGCGCGATATTCGCCGATCCCTTCCTCGACCAGCCAGTCAGCCAAGCGGGAACCCTGCGGCTTTCAGGAGCGCGCGCGTTTCGTACAGCGGCAAGCCGACGACGCCGGAATGGCTGCCCTGCAACCAGCTGACCAGCCCCTCCGCCGCGCCCTGGATGGCGTAGCCGCCGGCCTTGCCGTGCCATTCGCGATTCTCGAGATAGGCGGCCAGTTCTTCGTCGGACAGGCGCTTGAACTTGACCTGCGTTTCGCTGACCCGCTCACGGACGGAGCCGTCAGGCGCGAGGAGAGCGATGGCGGAAAAGACGGTGTGCCGCCGCCCGGACAGCAACTGCAGGCAGGCGCGCGCGCTGTCTTCGTCCTCGGCCTTGGGCAGGATGCGCCGCCCTGCGGCGACAACGGTATCCCCGCCCAGGATATGGCTGACCCCGTCCGCGCCCGCCGCCGCCTTCTCGCGCGCCATGCGCAGCGCGTAGGGGCGCGGCAATTCACCCGGCAGCGGGGTTTCGTCGATATCGGAAGGGGCAACCGCGTCCGGCGCGATGCCCAGCCGGCCGAGCAGGTCGCGGCGGCGCGGGCTGGCGGAAGCGAGGACGAGCCTGGGCTGCGACGCCAAGGCTTATTGCGGGCCCGGACCGCCGCGGCCGGGCATGAAGCGATAGGTGATGCGGCCCTTGGTCAGGTCGTAGGGGGTCAGTTCGACCAGCACCTCGTCCCCCGTCAGCACGCGGATGCGGTTCTTGCGCATCTTGCCGGCGGTGTGGCCCAGGATCTCGTGACCGTTTTCGAGCTCGACCCGGAACATCGCGTTGGGCAGCAGCTCCACCACCTTGCCGCGCATTTCGAGGAGTTCTTCTTTGGCCATGTAAGTCCTGTATCGCCTTTGTATCGTGTGTTCGAAGACGCGCCCTTACCCGCGCTTCCGCCAAAATGGAAGCCTCGGGAACGCATTGCCCAAATGGGTGTAACGACAATTCGTTACAAGCCATGCGGTTGTCACGGGCCCTGCAGCCGGCCAGATGCCGGTGACAGGGGAAGGACTACACGATCGAGGGAATGCAGTCTTTGACCCGTTTTACAAGCATCGCCGCCATCGCCGCCGTTCTCGCCAGCCCCGCCGTCGCGCAGGACGCCGCGGATGCCGCGTCCCCCGTTGCCCAGGCGGGACAGGACGGGACCGATGCCGGGCCGGGCGACGATCAGACCGGGCAGGACGATGTCGATATCGTCGTTACCGCCACCCGTTTGCGCGGGCAGGTCGATACCGAAATCCCGCCGATCCTCGAACTGGACGAGGAGGATATCAAGGCGGTGGGCGCCGGCTCGATCGCCGAACTGGTCGAGACGCTGGCCCCGCAGTCCGGGTCGGCGCGCGGGCGCGGCGACGGCCAGCCGGTGTTCCTGGTGAACGGTATCCGCATCGCCAGCTTCCGCGAATTCCGCTCCTACCCCCCCGAGGCGATCCAGAAGGTCGAGGTGCTGCCCGAGGAAGTGGCGCAGCGTTACGGCTATCCGCCCGACCGGCGCGTGATCAACTTCGTGCTGAAGGACAATTTTTCCAGCAAGGAGGTGGAACTCGAATACCGGCAGCCCAGCCGCGGCGGCAATTCCAGCAACGAGGAGGAGCTGACCTATCTCAAGATCGGCGGGGCGAGCCGCCTCAACGCCAATCTGGAGCACAGCGGCACCTCGCTGCTGACCGAAAGCGAGCGCGACATCGTGCAGGAGGCGGGCGCGCCCGCCGGCGCGGGCGACCTGCGCAGCCTGGTCAGCGCGGCCGACAGTTACGAGGCGACGCTGAACTGGACCAAGCCGTTCGAAGGCAACGGCGCCTCGCTCAGCCTCAACGGCACGTTCGAACGCGACGATACCCGCGCGCTGTCGGGCTACGACGCGGTCGCTTTCGATCGCGACGGCACGCTGCGGGCGCTGGAGCGCGACGGGCGCAGCGACAGCTATTCCGCCGCCGCGACCTATACCAGCCCGCTGGGACCGTTCCAGTTCACCGGCACCGTCGACGGATCGCTGGGCGATTCGCGCACCTTCATCGACCTGCCGGGCGGCGGCATCGCCCGGGCCGACAGCAATACCGCGACGCTGGATTCGAAGGCGACCGCGCGCGGCAACGTGCTGCTGCTGCCGGGCGGCGAGGTCGGCCTGACACTCGACGGCGGGTACAAGTGGAACCGCATTTCCAGCACCGACACCCGCAGCGACATCGACACGACGCTCAGCCGCAGCCGGTTCAGCGCCGGGGCAACCGTGTCGGTCCCGGTGACCAGCCGGCGCGAGGGCTTCGGCGAAGGGTTCGGCGATATCTCGCTCAATTTCCAGGGCGGGGTCGACCACCTGTCCGACTTCGGCACGCTGACCAATTGGAGCGCAGGGCTGGTTTGGAGCCCGACCGAGACGCTGACCTTGCAGGCGACCTATATCCGTGCCGACCAGGCCCCCAGCCTGACCCAGCTCGGCGCGCCGCAGATCACCGAGTTCAACCAGCCCTATTTCGATGTCGCGACGGGCCAGACCGTCCTCATCGACGTGCTGACCGGCGGCAACCCCGATTTGCTCGCCGAAACGCAGAGCGACTGGAAGCTGTCGGCCAACTGGAAGCTGCCGATCAAGGCGGACGGGCGCCTGACCCTCGATTACGTGCGCAACCGGTCGAGCGACGTGACCGCGTCCTTCCCCCAGCTGACCCCGGCGATCGAGGCCGCATTCGCCGATCGCGTGACCCGCGCGGCGGATGGGACGCTGCTGGCGATTGACACCCGCCCGGTGACTTTCGCGCAAACGCGCGCCGAACGGATCAGCTTCGGTTACAACATGCGCGGTTCGATCGGGAAGGCGCCGGAGCGGGCCGAGGGCGGGCGGCGTGGTCGCGGCGGTCCCGGCTTCGGACGCCGCGACGGGGACAAGCGGCCGCGGTACTTCCTGGGCCTGACGCACACGGTAGAGCTCTCCAACACGATCCTGATCGCGCCCGGCGTGCCGGTGCTCGACCAACTGGACGGCGACGCCACCGCCACGCTGGGCCTGCCGCGCAACACCAGCCAGCTGCAGGCGGGGCTGTTCTTCCAGGGCTACGGCTTCCGCCTGTCGGGCAATTACACCGGCAGCGCGGAACTGAGGGGCAGCGGCCTTCCGGGCAGCACCGACCTCTTCATCGACGATCTGGCGACCGTCGACCTGCGCCTGTTTGCCGATCTGGGCGAGGTCGCGGGCAAGGAAGACGGCTTCCTGAAGGGGCTGCGCGTCAGCCTGCGGGCCGACAACCTGTTCGACGGGCAGCGCACCGTGCGCGATTCCAACGGCGTCGTCCCCCTGCGGTACCAGCCGCTGCGGCTGGACCCGAACGGGCGCTATCTCGGCATAGAGCTGCGCAAGATCTTCTGACGGTTGCGACGATGCGGTTCGCGACGGTGTAATTCCGCCGCGGACCGCATATATGCGAGCCCATGCCCCGCAGCGATACATCCGCCGGCAGCCCCTACGACCCGCGCGGGAAGGAGCGTTTCAACGAGGAACGCGCCGCCTATACCGTGGCGAGCGCGCAACCGGACCTGGAAGCGGGCGTCACCGCCATCCGCGAGACGGTGAAGACGCTGAAGCCGAAGCCCGGCGTCTACCGCATGCTCGATGCGCGCGGCGACG
Organism: uncultured Citromicrobium sp.; assembly: GCA_964401795.1. Classification (GTDB taxonomy): domain Bacteria; phylum Pseudomonadota; class Alphaproteobacteria; order Sphingomonadales; family Sphingomonadaceae; genus Alteriqipengyuania. The sequence goes on along the minus strand of CAYNZQ010000002.1, from coordinate 130,601 downwards.
TGCTGTATGTCGGCAAGGCGCGCAGCCTGAAGGCGCGGGTGGCGAACTACACCCAGGTCGGCAATCTCACCAACCGGTTGCAGCGCATGGTCAGCCAGACCCGCCGGATGGAGATTATCACCACCAACAGCGAGGCGGAGGCGCTGCTGCTCGAAGCGCAGCTGATCAAGCGGTACCGCCCGCCCTACAACGTGCTGTTGCGCGACGACAAAAGCTTCCCCTTCATCCTGCTGCGCGCCGACCACGCCTTCCCCCGTATCCAGAAACATCGCGGCGCGCGCCGGGCGAAGGGAAATTATTACGGCCCCTTCGCCAGCGCGGGGTCGGTCAACACCACCATCAACGCGCTGCAGAAACTGTTCCTGCTGCGCAGCTGCACCGACAGCTTCTTCGCCAATCGCGACCGGCCGTGCCTGCTCTACCAGATCAAGCGCTGCTCCGCCCCGTGTACCGGCCGCATCGACGAGGCGGGCTACGACGCGCTGGTTCGTCAGGCCAAGGACTTCCTCGGCGGGCGGTCGAGCGCGGTGCAGCAGGATCTGGAACGCCAGATGGCGAAGGCGGCGGAAAATCTCGACTTCGAGACGGCGGCGATCCTGCGCGACCGGCTGCGCGCGGCGACCTTCATCCAGGGGTCGCAGGCAATCAATGCCAGCGGGGTGGGCGATGCGGACGTCTTCGCGCTGGCGGAAAAGGGCGGACAGATTGCGGTCCAGGCCTTCTTCGTGCGCGGCGGGCAGAACTGGGGCCATCGCGCCTTCTTCCCCACCCACACGCAGGACGTCGATGCCGACGAGGTGCTCGCCCGCGTGCTGGCGCAATTCTACGAGGAGGTGCCGCCCCCGCGCACCGTGCTGATCGACCGCGAACTGCCCGAGCACGACTTGCTGACCCAGGCATTCTGTGAACTGGCGGGGCACAAGGTCGACATCTCGGTCCCGCAGCGCGGCGACCGGCGGCGTTTGATGGAGCAGGCGAGCCGCAACGCGACCGAAGCGCTCGACCGGCGGCTGGCCGAAAGCGGCACGAAGGCGCGGCTCAATCGCGAACTGGCGGAATTCCTCGAACTGGAGGAGCCGCCGCAGCGGATCGAGATCTACGACAACAGCCACATCCAGGGGTCGAAGGCGGTCGGCGCGATGGTCGTCGCCGGGCCCGAAGGCTTCGAGAAGGGCCAGTACCGCAAGTTCAACATCAAGAGCGCGCAGACCAACGACGATTTCGCCATGATGCGCGAGGTGATGGGGCGCCGGTTCCGCAATCTGGCGGAGAGCGAGCGAGACGAGCCTGGCCCACCCCCGACCCCTCCCGCAAGCGGGAGGGGAGCGAGGCTTGACGAGCCGTCAGGCGAGGCTGGCCGCAGCGGGGTGGGCCGGCGCGGCCACGAGACGATCTGGCCCGACCTCGTGCTGATCGACGGCGGCAAGGGGCAGATGACCGCGGTGCGCGAGACGCTGGAGGAAATGGGGGTCGAGGACGTGCCGCTGATCGCCATCGCCAAGGGCCCCGATCACGGGCGCGAGGGGCGCGAGGTGTTCCACTTCCCCGACGGGCGCGAGAAGACGCTACCGGTCAACTCGCCGCTATTGTTCCATCTCCAGCGCCTGCGCGACGAGGTTCACCGCTACGCCATCGGCGCCCACCGCGCCAAGCGCAGCCGCGCCATCAGCGCCAGCCCGCTGGACGAAATCCCCGGCATCGGCCCCTCGCGCAAGCGCGCGCTGCTCCTCCATTTCGGCACCGCGGGGAAGGTGCGAGCGGCGGCGCTGGAAGACCTGCAACGTGCCCCGGGCATCAGCGCGGGCGTGGCGCAGAAAGTGTACGATTTCTATCACGCGGGCGGGTGAGGGGGGAACAGCTCCGCTCGCGCGCCGTCAGTCCTTCACCCGCTTCAGGTCGAGGTCGTGGAAGTCGTAGGAGAAGTCGGTCAGGTCGCTTATCGCCTTCATGGTCAGGCCGGTGACCTTGCCGTTCGCCACCTTGAAGTCCACGAACGCGTCGGCCTTCAACGAGCTGTCTGGCCAGAAGGCGGCGAAGCGGTCGACGTCGTAATGGGTGAGGTCGCCGTCGAGGATTTCGCTGCGCCCCATGTCTATGAACAGGCCGGTGCCCGCGTCGTTCAGCCGCACGCGCACGTCGCCGTACCAGGGGTCGCGATAGGTTCCGACATAGGCTGACAGCGGCAGGCTGGCGGGCTTCGCGTCGGCGGGCGGGCTCGCCGCGGTGTCGGCCAAGAGCTTGGTCCCTTCCGCCTCGCGCTTCGCGAAGGCGCCGCCCCACTCGGCGATGAAGTCGTGGTCCTCGCGGCCCAGCAATTGGTCGGCCATCGCGAAATTGAAGGTGGAGGGCGCCCCGCGATAATCGTTGGTGGCGCTGAACAGCACGATGTTCTCTTCGGGAATGATCATGAAGTTGCTGACCACACCGGGCGCGCCGCCGCCGTGGCTGACCAGCAGCCGGCCTTCGAAATCCTGCACGTTCCAGCCCAGCGCATAGAGCTCGAGATGCGAAACGCCCGCCTTTTCCAGCGCGCCGCTGACGGCCTGCGGGGTGACGCCTTTCCAGACCTCCTTCGCCTGCTCCTCGCTCAGCAGCCGGGCGCCGTCGGCGGTGACGCCGCCGTTCAGCCAGAACCGGCCCCACTTCATCATGCCCTCGGTATCGCACCAGATGCCGCCTGCCGGGTTCCAGGTCTCCGAAAAGGCCAGGCGTTCGTCGATCGGCACGCCCGCATCGGCGCCCGCCGCGCGCTCGTGCCCGGTGACGAAGGGCGCGTCCGCGGGGATCAGGCGCTTGTTGGCGACGCATTCGTCCATGCCGACGGGCTTCAGGATGTTGGCGGTGACGAAATCGGACCAGCTTTGCCCCGATACCCGCCGCACGATCTCGCCCGCCACGATGTAGAGCAGATTGTCGTAGGCGTATTCGGCGCGAAAGCCGGTGGTCGGGCGCAAGTGCGGCAGCGCCTTGATAACGTCTTCGGGCGCGGCATCGCCGTCCGGCCAGATCAGGAGGTCGCCCGCACCCAGCGGCAGACCGGAGCGATGGGTCAGCGCATCGCGCACGGTGAAATGCTCGCTGACCCAAGGATCGTACATCGCGAATTCCGGGATGTAGGTGCGTACCGGCGCGTCCCAGTCGACCTTGCCCTGGTCGACCAGAATGGCGAGCGCGGTGGTGGTGAAAGCCTTGGAAATGCTGGCGATGGGGAACAGCATTTCCTGTGTTACCGGGCGGTTGGTGCCTTCTTCCGCCAGGCCGCGTGCGCCCTGCCATACTGTCTTGCCGTCGACCGAGACCGCCGCGACCATGCCGGTGAGGTCGTAGGCTTCGACCGTGCGATCCATCGCCGCATCGTAATCGGACGCGGTCGCGACCGGGGCGGGTGCGGGCTGCTCCACGGGGGTCGATACCGGGGCGGCGGCAGGCCCCGCCAGCGGGGCGTGCGCACAGGCTGCGAGCGCGGTGGAAAGCAGCAACGCGGCTGCGGTCGAGGCGAATTTCATGGCGATCGGGCTCCCCCTTATGTGTCGGGGGCCCTTATGCAGGCTTTGGCGGCGCAGGCAAATGCACGCTGCGCGCGTCCGGTTTCAATCCTTGTCGGACCATCCGATCTTCACATGGGTGCCGTCGCAGAACGGCTTGTTGCCCGATTGGCCGCACCGGCACAGCGCCATGCGGTCGCGCAGTTCGTAATCGTGTCCGTCGGCCGAAACGACGCGGATACCGCCCTCGACATAGATCGGGCCGGAGCATCCCTCCGCCGGGTCCTGCGTCACGGAAATGCGCGCGTCGCGCGGCGGCAGCACGGGCTCACCCGTCTGCGTGTCGATCGCGACGAGCCGCCCCGAGACGCAATCCTTGATCTGGTCGAGAAAGATCGCGGCGACGGCGGGATCGTCGGTCCTGTCGACCTCGTCCCATACCGTCTGGTGCGTGTCACAGAACCGGGCGAGGGCGCACAGATCCTCCTGATCCATCAGCGTGAACCGGGGGCCTTCTATCCGCTCCGCCTGGCTGGCGTAGGGTTCGCGCGATGCGGTTTCGTGCCCGTCGAAGCCGCAACGTTCATGGCTGCTGTCGCAGAACGGCTTGTCGCCCGACTGGCCGCAGCGACACAGATAATAGGTCTCTTCGTTGTCGAAGCGCCGGGTCACCTCCCACGCGATCGATTCGCCCGCCTCGTTGACCGCGATGGTCTGTTCCTGCAGCGGGGCGGGGCCGGTGACCTCGTAGGGGCCGTTCTCGGTCACGGTGATCTTGGTGGTGGTCATGCCGGTTCGAACGCCGGGCCGGCATACGGAGTTCCGCCGCGTTCAGCCCTGCGTGTTGCGCGCGCGGCGGATCATGCCCTCCTGCGCGACACTGGCGACCAGCACGCCGTCGCGGTTGAAGATCTGCCCCCGATTAAAGCCGCGTCCGTTGCCGCTCCACGGGCTGTCGGTCGCATAAAGCAGCCATTCGTCGGCGCGTGCCGGGTGGTGGTACCAGATCGCGTGGTCGAGGCTGGCACTGACCAGCTCACCGCGCATCCACGAGACGCCGTGCGGCAGGACCGAGGTGCCCAGCAGGTTGAAATCGCTGGCAAACGCGATCACCGCCCTATGCAGCGCTGGATCGTCGGGCAGGGGCGCGACGGCGCGGAACCAGACCTGCGCCTGCGGCGGCTGGGGTTCGGTGGAGGCCCAGTGCATGGACCCGACCGGCCGCAGTTCGACCGGGCGGGGGCGCAGGAAAAAGGCCGCCTGCTGCGGCTGCAGGCGGTCGCGGTAATGTTCCACCACCTTCTCGCGCGCTTCGCGGCCCGTCGGCAGGTCTTCGGGCGGGGGGACGTCGGGCATCGCCGGGTCCTGGTGCGCCATCCCCTCCTCGGGCCGCTGGAAACTGGCGGCGAGGTTCAGGATCGGCGTGCCGTCCTGGCTGGCGACCACGCGCCGGTTGGCGAAACTGCGCCCTTCGAACTGGCGATCGGTGGCGAGCTCGATCGGTACGCCCTCGGTCCCGCCGCGCAGGAAATAGCCGTGCAGCGAATGGGCGATCTTGTCGTCCTCGATTGTCGCCTGCGCCGCCTGCAGCGCCTGCGCGATGACCTGGCCGCCGAAGACGCGGCCCACCCCGTCCTTCTTGGGCGGGCAGCGAAAGCGGTTCTCGTCCAGCCGCTCCACCGTCAGCAGCGTGATCAGGTCGGCGACAAGGCTTTCGGGCGTGGGTTCGTCTTCGCTCATGCAGCATTCCTTGCGGGCGCGCCGCGTGCCGGTCAAGCGGGGAGCGGCAGGTGTCCGCCCGGTGCGCCGGGCATTAGGGTTTCGCCGGGCCCAGCAGCCGGCGCCACGCGCGATAGCCCAGCGCCTTGGCGCGGTTGCTCGCGGGCCAGCGCGCCGGCGGGACGGGGTCGATCCCCGCGCGCCGCAGCAGCCGGTTGAAGCAGCGCGCATCGGATTCCGCATGGCTCCACTCGCTGCGCCAGGTGATCGACAGCGAGATCGAGCTTTCGGGCCCGTTGCGCACGAAATGCGGCGCCATCACCGGCACGTACACCGCCTCGCCCGGGCCGAGCGGGAAGGCGCGTCCGCCCGCCAGCAGTCCGTCCGACCAGGTCAGTTCGCGCGGACCGCCCAGATGATAGCTCTCGTGCGTCTCGTCCGGCGCGAAGGCCGCGTCGCCGGCCGGGAACTGGGTCATCGTCTTGCTGCCCTTAACCTGCAGCAGGATGTTGTGTTCGGGATCGAAGTGATAGGGCGTGACGGCGTCCGGGCTGGAGATGAAGACGAAGCCCTGCCGGTGCAGCATCCTGCCGGTGCGCGCCTCGATTTCCGGGCGGATTTCGTCCAGCAGGCCGTGCAGCAGGTCGCGATAGGCGGGCACCTGCTCGATATTCTTCAGCACCGCCCAGCTGTTGGCGGCGGCGATGCGGCGGATCGTATCCTGGATGGAAAGCCCGGTCCCGCCCGGCTTCCCGTCGACGCCGATCGGGACGTCGCCGCGATTGTACTCGATCGCGCTTTCGGGCAGTGCGCCCGCCAGATCGGCCAGCGCGTCGAGCGTCAGCAGCGCATGCGTATCGAGCGTGTGGTGCAATGTGTGCGGCCGCTCGGGATAGCATTCGGCGAAGCGCGCGCGGCTGGCGGCGGGGAAGACCGCGCGCGACCGCGCCTCCTCGCCCACCGGCAGATGCGGGGTGGGATCGGGCGTGCGGGCCTCTCCATCGCCAACCAAATCCATCGCCCTCAGTCCTCCTTCGCCGCATCCGCGCGCGTGGGGCGCGTCGCCCGCCGTGCCTCGATCCGCATCATCGCATGGGCGAGCTGGCGCCGCAGCGGCCCGCCCAGCGCGACGTTGACGCTGCTTACCGTGCGTTTCTCGCGCCAGATGCGCTCGATCATGGGGTGCCCCGCCGCGGCACAGGAATCGCACCACGCGATGTCCGGGCGCGCCAGCAGGTCGAGGTTCTCGCGCTGCAACAGGACCCCAGGGGAGAAACGGGCGAACTCCTCGTCATACGCGGTCTTGAAGGCGAAGGCGCCGGGCGGGCAGAGGAAGTTCGCCAGCATCGCGATGGGCCGCCCATCGAGCGTCAGGCTCAACCGTTCGAGCCGCCCCGCGGCGGCGGCCCCGGTCAGCGCTGCGCGGAAGAACCGCGTGGTTTCGGTCGCTTCGGCCAGCGCGGATCCGCCCGCGCCCTTCCACCCGCGCGCCTCCAGGTCCAGGAACGCCGCGATCCAGACGTCGAGGCCGGCCGCCCCGTCCTCGCGCGCGAAGCACAGCTGGCCTTCCTCGCCCAACCTTTTGGCCTGGCGGCGCAGTTCCTTGCGTTTCTTGGCGCTCATGGCGCGTTCGAAATAGGCCTCTGGCGCCAGGGGAGAATGGAGCAGCGCCCGCTGCGTTTCCTGCACCACCGCGGCCGGGCGTGCCTGCGATCGGGCGGCGGCTTGCAACGCCCCCGGCGTCGCCTCGCCCGGCAATGCGGGGCAGTGAAGCCACGGCGACAGACCGGGCCTGTCATCGCACCAGTCCAGCAGAGCGGCCCAGAACGCAGGCTCGAACCCGCGCGCGATCAGCGGCGCGCCGACGAAGGCGTTGGCATGCAGCCAGATCGTCCAGTGCGGCAGCGGTCGCCCGTAATAGCGGCGAGCGTGCACGATCGGCGCCAGGCCCACCAGTCGCCCGGCCGCGTGCAGCGTGGCGAACCGCACCTCGCCCGCCGCGTCGAACTGCTCCAGCGCGGGCAGCAATGCCCATTCCTCGAAAAACGGATTGGGCTCGCCCGCTTCGCACGCCAGCCCGCGCCATTGTTCGCGCAATTCCGGGGTCGCGCCAACGCGCCAGAGCGGCGCGGCAAAGCTGGGCGAAGCGGCCGAAAACACCGCCGGTTCGAGGGACGAGCGTTGCGTCACCTCCCCGCCCCGACCGCCATTTTCGCGCCATACATCATGGCGAGGGGCGATAGCAGGCAAGCTTTAGCAAGCCGTAAAGCCCCCGCAGCCCAAGAAAAACCCCGCCCGAAGACCTCCGGGCGGGGTTCGCAACCTTACGCGGTGCTCTACGAAAAGATCGAGGGCGCCCAGACCCGAGTTCAAATTCCCGAAATCGAGAGGCGCTTGGCCATTTTAATCGCAGCAGAATCCAGTTTCTCGGGTCGGTCGGCGTAATCCGCATCGCTCGGAATGTAAGCAGGGTTCCATTTGGCGGCCCAAGCCGCCGCCGTACCGAGCCATTCCACACGCGTATTCGTGTAGGGCAAGTGGTGGGTGTTCATCGGCTGTTCGAGGTAAACGAAATCCCGCCCCTCGATCTTGCCGGCTCCTTTTAACGCTTTCACCAGAGTCTCGGCCTGTTCGATCGGAACACGCTGATCGCGTTTTCCGTGAACGATGGCGATCGGCGCCCAGTGCCCCTCCGGATGCTCGGCGGGACTCACCTGGTCTAAGTCAGCCGCACCCTTCGCAAGATAGTTAGAGCCGAACTTGCCAAGATAACCCACATCGTATTTTTTCATGAGAGCGAGGTCATATACTCCTGCCCCTGCAATAGTGCACTTCCAGCGGTCTGCATCGCGTTGCGCGGCTCTGGCCGCTGCGTATCCACCATAGGACCAGCCCATCATGCAGGCTCGATCCGGATCCACGATGCCCTTGCGAGCCAATGCGTCGATCGCATCGTTGAGATCGTCCTGCATTCTCAGGCCGAAGCCGTCGTCACGACCTTTCTTGATCCAGTCAGCGCCATAACCCCCAGATCCCCGATAGTTAGGTTGAATGACCACATAGCCCAACTCGGCCATGGCCTGGTTCCATCCGAACCCGTCATAGTCAGTGCTATCTCGCGGGCCGAACGGTCCTCCGTGCGTGATCATCATCACTGGCAAATTGGTTTCGCCCTTCCGGTGTCGCGGCATGGTCACGATCGCCTCGATCTCTTCGCCGTCCGATGCCATATAACGAACCGCAGAAACGGAATTAAGCTCGGTGTCCTGAAGCTGGCTATTCGTCCAGCCGATGGTATTGAAGGCACCGGTTTCAGTATCGTACAGGTAGAATCCGCCGAGTTGTCTATTATTGCCGATCTTCAATACAAGACGAGTGTTGACCTCATTTGACGAAACTATCTCCGCGTTATTAGGTCCAAAAGAAGGATCGAGTACTTGCTCCTTGATAGTTCGTAGGATAGGATCGGTGTAAGAGATTTTACTACCGTCGGTCGTATAGGTATACCCAATAGCCTGGTTGTGCTCCTGGTTCGGAACAACGCCGCCGACGTCGTAGCCATCCACGGAAAACAGTTCTTTCTCCAGCTTCATCGTCGCAAGATTGGCCTTGTAAATCTTGTTAAATCCATCCTTATTGCTGGTCACGATGGCCATGTCAGGCTCGTCGAGAAATATTTCTGGATTCACACCTTTACCGCTGAAACTTTCGTCGACTACCTCCTGAATAGTATGGAAAGTATCGCCTTCTGACGAACGGTAAAGTGTTCTTGCCTTGCCAGTGTCGCCGTCATAGGACGTTCCCATTCTGACGGTTCCATTACCGTCGGCGAACCATTGCTCGACTACAAGATTAGGTCGCTGCACACGCTCGAACTTACCGCTGGCAACATCAACCCGGACCACCTCCGGCCGTCGCTGATCGGCGCCGCTTTCATATCCGCGGTTCGTTCGCTCCAGCAAAAACTTCCCGCTATCATGGTCTATGTAAAGTATCCGACTAGCGTTGAAGCCACTGTCACGCCAGACGAGCGGTTCGGTTTTGCCGGTTTTCACATCGTAACTGACCAAACGCCCTATGTCACCGCGTGTGCCAAAGATGTTCTCACGGCTCAGAAGCTGGAAAACGATGTGATCGTTGCCGATCCAGCGGTAAAAACCAACCGTTCTGTCACCGGCGTCGCGAAACTCCCCTGCGGAAGCGAAAATTTTCGGCTTTGGGTTGTCCTCGGTAAGGTCGAGAACCGTGTAAATCTCTTCACCGTTAAGGTTCATCGTCATAGCCAGGCGATTACCCTCCGGCGAAATGCGCACTTGCTGCGTGTTCGGAATTGCGCCGATCACCGATAGGGGAACACGAGCGTCCGATGCCGTGGCCTCTTTCGCGCCAGGTTCTGTTTGCTGCGCAGCGACAGGAGGCAAGGCAACTGGAACGATCCCCGTTCCCAACAATCCGGTAGCGATGGCAAGTATTCCGAAGCGCGCGCCAATTCTACAATACATAAGTCCTCGACCCCCTTGAACGATCAGTCCGCCTCTTTGCAATCTGTCGACATATCGAACGCGACGTTCGACGCGTTCTTTACGTCCGAAATTTCCGATCAGCTTTGGCAACCATCTTGTGGAAAGAAGGCGGTGATTGCAACCAAACTATCGCTGTGCGCCGCCGACGATCACCCGGCGCCCGAGCCCGCGAGGGCCGCCAGCAGCAGCAGCGCGACGATGTTGGTGATCTTGATCATCGGGTTCACTGCGGGACCGGCGGTATCCTTGTAGGGATCGCCCACCGTGTCGCCGGTCACCGCGGCCTTGTGCGCTTCGGAACCCTTGCCACCGTGATTGCCGTCCTCGATGTATTTCTTCGCATTGTCCCACGCGCCGCCGCCCGCGGTCATGGAAAGCGCGACGAACAGCCCGCCCACGATCACGCCCAGCAGCAGCGCGCCCAGCGCGGCGAAGCCGTTCGCCTGGCCCGCGATCGCGGCGATCACGAAATAGACTACGATCGGCGCCAGGACCGGCAGCAGGGACGGGACCACCATCTCCTTGATCGCGGCCTTGGTAACGAGGTCGACCGTCCGGGCGTAGTTCGGGCGGCTGGTCCCGGCCATGATCCCGGGATCGGCGGCGAACTGGTCGCGCACGTCCTTCACCACGTCGCCCGCGGCGCGGCCGACCGCGGTCATGCCCATCGCGCCGAACAGGTAGGGGAGCAGCGCGCCCAGCAGCAGCCCGACGATCACGAACGGGTTCTTCAGGCTGAAATCCACCGCCAGCCCGGGGAAGAACTCCGTCAGGTCGGTGGTATAGGCGGCGAACAGGACCAGCGCGGCGAGCCCGGCGCTGCCGATGGCATAGCCCTTGGTCACCGCCTTCGTCGTGTTGCCCACCGCGTCCAGCGCGTCGGTCTTCTCCCGCACGCTGTCGTCGAGGCCCGCCATCTCGGCGATCCCGCCCGCATTGTCGGTGACGGGGCCATAGGCGTCGAGCGCCACGACCATGCCGGCAAGCGCCAGCATCGCGGTGGCGGCATAGGCGATGCCGATCAGCCCCGCGAGGCCGTAGGCGATGATGATGCCCGCCACGATCACCAGCGTCGGCAGCGCTGTGGATTCCAGACTGATAGCAAGGCCCTGGATCACGTTGGTGCCATGCCCGGTCTCCGACGCCTTGGCGATGGAGCGGACCGGGCGGTACTCGGTCCCGGTGTAGTATTCGGTGATCCAGATGATGAGCCCGGTGATGGCGAGGCCCAGCATCGCGCAGCCGAACAGCGCCCAGCCGGTGAAGCCGCCCACGGTGGTGGCCTGCGCCGCCATGGCGACGCCGCCCGGCACCGGCACGGCCACCGCCGCACCCACCGTCTCGCCGCCGATGGTCGCCGACAGGTCGCCCAGCGCCAGCGTCATGACCAGCCAAATCGCGGGGATGGCCAGCACCGCGGTGACGAGGAAGCCCTTGTACATCGCGCCCATGATCGATTGCTTGCGGCCCAGCTTCACCGCGTAGGTGCCGATGATGCTGGTGACGATGCACGCCCCGCCGATCAGCAACGGCAGGCTCATCATCGGCATCAGCAGATCGCCCAGGCCCGTCATCAGCAGCGCGGTCAGAACCATGGTCGCGCCCACGGTGACGACGTAGGTTTCGAACAGATCGGCCGCCATCCCTGCGCAATCGCCGACATTGTCGCCCACATTGTCCGCGATGACCGCGGGATTGCGCGGATCGTCTTCGGGGATGCCCGCCTCGACCTTGCCGACGAGGTCGGCGCCGACATCGGCCGCCTTGGTGAAGATACCGCCGCCCAGCCGCGCGAAGATCGAGATGAGAGAGGCGCCGAAGGCGAGCGCGACCAGCGCGTCCACGACCTCGCGGCTGTTCGCTGCCAGCCCCATCGCGCCGACCAGCACGTAGAAGAAGACCGAGATCGCAAGCAGCGCGAGGCCCGCCACCAGCATGCCGGTGATGGCGCCGGCGCGGAACGCCAGCGTCAGGCCCTGCTGCAACCCGCTTTGCGCCGCGGCCGCGGTGCGCACGTTCGAGCGGACCGAGATGTTCATGCCGATATAGCCCGCGATCCCCGACAGGATCGACCCGATCAGGAACCCGATGGCGGAAATCGGCACGCCGCTGCGCGGCATGTCGAGGAAGACGAAGATCAGGACGGCCACGACCACGCCGACGATGGCGATGGTGGTGTACTGGCGGTTGAGATAGGCCCGCGCGCCTTCCTGGATGGCGCCGGCGATTTCCTGCATTCTCTCGTTGCCGGCGCCCGCGCCGAGCACCTGTCGGCTGGTGACGAAGCCGTACACGACGGCAAGCAGCCCCAGCGCAATCGCGATCAAGACCAGATCCACGCTCTTCTCCCCTCTTTTTTATTCGTTTTTTGCGCTCCGTCCCGTGTCCCACGCACGACCCGTGCGCAGCCATGGCTATCGCGCGGGCGCAGGGCGCGCAAGTGCGCCCGCGTCGCAGGGGCAGGGACGGCCGTCCTTCGGGGGGGCGGACGCGCGGTGCGGGCGCGCTTGCCGGGTCCACGGGGTCTTGGTAAACAAATCGTTATGCAGGGCGCTCTCACACGGTTGTTTTCGGTCATGCCGCTGATCTTCGGCTTCGGCTTCGTCGCGCCGTTGATCGCGCAGGGGATGGCCGCGGCCGGGTGGGATGCCCCCTTCGGCCTCGAACGGATCGTCTTCGGCCTGATCGTGGGCGGGACGTGGGGCCTCTACGCGCAAGTCCGGGGCCGCTGGCTGTGAGCGGGGGCGACACGGTGCGCGATTTCGATCTCGACACCACCGATCTGGACCCGCGCGACCCTGCCGCGGGGCAGCGCCCGGCCATCGCGCTGGCGGCGGACGACACGCTGGACGGATACACCCGCGCCGACCTGCGCCGCGAAGAGCTTGAGATCGCGCGCCGGTTTGAAAACGGGCCGCTATGGTTCTATCCCGCTTGGGCGGTGACGGCGCTGGTCGTGTGGATCGCGCTGTTCCCGCTGACCATGTCGGGCCATCTCAACCTGTTCGTCGCATGCATGATCGCCAGCTTCATCGCCGCGGGGGGGTTCGTGACCGGGCACGAGGCGTATCACGACAACATGGTGCGCGCGGGCGGCAAGCATCGCTGGCTCAACGATTTCACCGGCACGATCTCGTGCATCCCGATCCTGCTGCCCTATTCGGTGGGGAAGCTGACGCACATCCGGCACCATCGCTTCGTCAACCATCCCGATCACGACCCGGATTATCAGGACTGGGGCCATAATTTCTGGCACGCCGCATGGCGCAGCTGGCTTGGCCGGCAACCGCGCGGGCAGGGCTCGCTCGCCGCCTATCGTCGCACCTTGCAAGACATGGATACTCCGGCCGCGCGCAAGGCCTTGCGCGAAGGCGCGATCTTCCAGATGGTCTATCTCGGCACGTTGTTCACCATGGCATGGTCGGGCTACGCGCTGGAGGCGGCGATGGTCTGGTGGATCCCGCGCCACATCGGCCTGTGGTTCATCCGCCTGTCGCTGAGCTGGGCGCCGCATCACCCGCGCAAGGACCAGTCGCGCTACGGCAATGCGCGGATCATGAAGAGCCCGGTCGGCAATTTCCTGGCGATGGGGATGGAAGTTCACATGGTCCACCACCTCTATCCCAAGATCCCGCACCACCGGACCAAGCCGGCCTACTGGGCGCTGAAACCGGTGCTGGAGAAACGCGGCGTGGACTGCTCCGCGCTCTAGTCCGCGCGGCGGTGCTCGTAGCCTGATGCGCCGGTAACGGGCGCTTCGTCCAGCAGCAGCGTATGGTCGCCGCGCGGCCGGACCTCGCCGATGCGATGCGTCGCGATCGGCAGCGTGATCGCGGGCGGGGCGGTGAACAGCAACTGGTAGTCGTCGCCCCAGCGCAGCGCGTCGTCGCGGCGCTCCTCCGGCGCGGCGATCGGCACCGCGGCAGATGCCAGCGCCAGCGTCGTGCCGCTCGCTTCCGCCATCCGACCGGCATCGAGCAGCAGCCCGTCCGACACATCCATCATCGCGCTCGCCAGCGGGGCAAGCGCGCGCCCTTCGGCCACGAGCGGGCGCGGGCGGCGATAGGGTTCGGTCATCGCGCGGTTGCCGGGCGTGTCGCCTTCGTCGCGCAGAGCCTCGAACCCCATCATCGCGCCGCCGACCGGACCGGTGAGATAGACCGCGTCGCCCGGTCGCGCTCCTGCGCGCGCGGGCGCAGGCGAGCCCTCGCACGTCCCGACGGCGGTCAGGCCGATCGTGCGCGCACCATCGTGATGACCCACCGTGTCGCCGCCCCACAGTTCCACGTCGAAGGCCGCGATCGCCTCCTCCAGCCCGGCGAGGAAGCCCGCATCGTCCGCGCCCAGCGTATGGCCGAGCAGGATACCGAGCGGCGTCGCGCCCTTGGCGGCGAGGTCCGACAGGTTGACCGCGACCAGTTTCCACGCGACGTCGCGCATCGCCTGGCCGGGCAGCCAGTGAACCCCCTCCACCATCATGTCGTGCGTCAGGACGAGCGATCGTCCGCCCAGGTCGAGGACCGCGCAATCGTCCGCCAGGCCGCGCGCGGCGGCGTTGTCGCGCGCTATCCGGCGCAGGGCATGGACGAAGGCGCGCTCGTCGCTCAGCCGCGTGCGTCCCGCGCCACCGCGTCCAGGATGCCGTTCACGAACTTCGCCTCGCGATCGTCGAAGAACGCCTTGGCGACATCGACATATTCGCTGATGGCGGTCGCCTTGGGCACGTCGACCCGGGCAATCAGCTCGTAGGCGCCGCAGCGCAGCACCTGCAGCATGGACCGGTCGAGCCGCTTCAGCGACCAGCCTTCGGCCAGCCTGTCGCTCAGGCGCAGGTCGATTTCCTCGCGCCGCGCGTCCACGCCGCGTACCAGGTCGTCGAAGAACGCGACCTCGGCCTGCGCGAACTGGATGTCCTCGATCTCGCGCCCCAGCCGGTGGAGGTGGAATTCGTCCAGCAGGCGCGGCAGGGGCGTGCCCTCCATGTCCTTCTGGTACAGCGCCTGGACGGCGGCGAGCCGCGCGGCGGAGCGCGCCTTGGAACGGGGATTGGCGGTATCGGTCATTTCTGCATACGCTTTTCTATCGAGGCGGCGTGCGCGGGCAGGCCCTCGGCCCGGGCCAGCGCGATCGCGGCGGGGCCGATGGCGTCGAGCCCGGCCCGGTCCATCGCGATGAAGCTGGTGCGCTTCATAAAGTCGAGGACCGAGAGGCCGGAGGCGAACCGCGCGCGGCGCCCGGTGGGAAGGACGTGGTTGGGGCCGGCGATATAGTCACCGATCGCCTCGGGCACCATACGGCCCAGGAAAATGCTGCCCGCGTGGCGGATGCCGGCCATGAACCGCTCCGGCTCCTCCACCGCAAGCTCGACATGCTCGGCGGCGAGGCGGTTGGCGAGGGGGATCGCGTGATCGAGATGCTCGACCACCACCAGCGCGCCGTGCGCGTCCCAGCTCGCCCGCGCGGTCTTGCCGCTGGCCAGCATGGCGCACTGCACGTCGACGCGGTCCTCCACCTGCTCGGCGAAGGCGGCGTCGTCGGTGATGAGGATGCTCTGCGCTGTCGGGTCGTGTTCGGCCTGGCTCAGCAGGTCAGCGGCGATCCAGTCGGGATCGTTGCTGCCGTCCGCGATCACCAGGATCTCGCTCGGTCCTGCCACCATGTCGATGCCGACCACGCCGAACAGCTGGCGCTTCGCTTCCGCGACCCAGGCGTTGCCGGGGCCGGTGATGACGTCGACGGGGGCGATGCGGTCGGTGCCGTAGGCGAGCGCGGCCACGGCCTGCGCCCCGCCGACGCGCCAGATCTCGTCCACGCCCGCGACATGCGCCGCGGCGAGCACCAGCGGATTGGTTTCGCCCCCCGGCGTCGGGGTGACGACCACCAGCCGCTTCACCCCCGCGACCTTGGCGGGCAGGGCGTTCATCAGCAGCGAGCTGGGATAGGCCGCACGCCCGCCGGGGACGTAGAGCCCGGCGGCGTCGACCGCGCGCCATGTTGCGCCCAGCCGGACCCCGGCATCGTCGGTATAGTCGCGGTCCTGCGGCACCTGCGCCGCGTGGTAGGCCCGGATCCGCGCTGCCGCGAGATCGAGCGCCTCGCGCAAGGCAGGCTCCAGCATTTCGTAGGCTACGCGGCACGCCTCTGCCGGGACGCGCCAGTCGGCGTCCTCGTGCAGCCGGTGCCGGTCGAACCGCTGCGTGTAATCGGCCAGCGCCGCATCGCCCTTCGCCCGCACCCGCGCGATGATGTCGGCGACGTCGCGGCCGACGTCCTCCGCGCTTTCGCGCCGGGCGCCTACCAGCCGCTCGAACCGGGCCTCGAAATCGGCGTCCCTGCTGTTCAGCCTTATCATCGCGTGTCCTTCCGCTGCTCCGCGTCGGCGCGGAACGCCTCGACCAGCGCGGCGACCCGGCCGTCGGTCTTCAGCGCGGCGCGGTTGACGATCAGCCGGGCCGAGATGGCAAGGATGCGCTCGCGCTCGACCAGCCCGTTTTCCTTCAGCGTGCGCCCGGTGGAAACCAGGTCGACGATCCGTCCTGCCAGACCCAGCGAGGGCGCCAGCTCCATCGCGCCGTTCAGCTTCACGCATTCGGCCTGGATGCCCTGCCGCTCGAAATGGCGGCGGGTGATCTGCGGGTATTTGGTCGCGACGCGCAAATGGCTGGCGCCGTTGGTGTCCTCGCCCCCGTGGGCGGGTTCGGCGACCGCGAGATGGCAGTGGCCGATGTCGAGGTCGACCGGCGCGTAGAGGTCCGAATAATCGAATTCCTCGATGACGTCGGACCCGACGATGCCGGCCTGCGCCGCGCCATGCGCGACGAAGGTCGCGACGTCGAAGGCGCGCACGCGGATCAGCCGCATGTCCTCGCGCGTGGTGGCGAAGGACAGCGCCCGGTTGGCCTTGTCGTGGAAGGCCGCTTCCGGCACCACGCCCGCGCGCGCCATCACCGGCAGCGCCTCGTCGAGGATACGGCCCTTGGGCACGGCGAAGGTGAGCTGGTTTGACATTGCGCGCGACTTAGGATGCGGGCGGCGAAAGGGCAATGTATATGGCGGAAAACCAGGCCGTGATGGAGATCGCGTCGGTGCGCGAGGCGATCGAGTGGCAGGCGCGCCATGCGCAGGAGGCAGGCATGGCGAACACCGCGCGCGTTATCCGCGGGCTGCTGGCGGTCGTCGATGGGCAGACCACGGTGGGCCTGCGCATGGCGAACTGGCACGGGCTGACACTGCGCGACGCGATGCCGCTGCGCATCCATGGCGGGTTGCACCACCTGCTGCTGACGGGCGAGGACCGGCGGCTGGAACCGGTCTATGCCGGGCTCACCACCGATCAGGGGCAGGTGGACGACATCGTCGTCGCGCTGGTCGAGAAATACGACCACCAGCTGCTCGCATGGCTGGACGGGCCGCCCCAGACCAACGAGGCGGGCCGCTCGGCCAGCCTGCTCGCCGGGCTGCTGTGGCTGGGTCAGCGGGTGCCGCCGCGCTTCGAGATGCTGGAGATCGGGGCCAGCGCGGGGATCAACACCATGATGCACCGCTTCCGCTTCGATCTGGACGGCGTGATGCGCGGCGCGCCGGGCAGCCCGGTGCAGCTGAAGCCCGACTGGCGCGGACCCCCGCCGCCCGAAACCAACATCCAGATCGCGTCCATCCGCGGCTGCGACACCGCGCCGATCGACCTTGCCGATCCGGACGAGGCGCTGCGCCTCAAGAGCTACGTCTGGCCCGAGGCGCGCGGCCGCATGCAACGGATCGACGCCGCCGCGCGGCTGGCGCAGGAAAGCCCGCCGGACGTGGTGCGAATGGACGCGATGGCGTTCGTCCAGAGCGCACTCGCCCAGCCGCAGGAGGAAGGGACGACGCGGGTGCTGTTCCACTCGATCGTGTGGCAATATCTCCCCGATTTCCAGCAGGAGGCGATCGAGAGTGCCATGGCCGAAGCGGGCGCGGCGGCGAGCGAGACCCGCGCGCTGGCGTGGTTGACGCTGGAAACCAATCGCGAAACCTTCCGCCACGAGCTCCACGCGCGCTACTGGCCGGGCGGCGGGGAGCCGGTGCTGCTGGGGCACGCGCATCCCCATGGCGCCTGGGTCGAATGGCTGGGCAAATGAGCGACGATTACAAAACGCGCGACTATTTCGCTGAAATGTATGTCGCCGGGGTGATGGCGGATGCAGGTTGGAACATTTATTTTCCCCACCGCGACGTGGGATTTGATCTCATGGCCACCCTTAAGCGGTCTGACGGCCTGTTAATCCGGCCGGTACAGGTCAAGGGTCTCTATCCTTCCGATGGAAAGACCGCGAAAAACGTCTACGGATATGTAGGTAACTTGTCAGTAACCCACCCTGAAATGGTTCTTGCGCTGACATATTTCCCGACGATGCACAGCCGCTCCCCACGCCATATCGCGTGGATGCCACTTAAGCAGATTCGCCCTCATAGCCGGGGGTATCGGTGTCAGCCAGCCAAGTATAACGGAGACGAGCCAGTGCCCCGTCAGAATTTCGAGCAATATTTCGATGATGTCGGTCTAATAAATGTCGCCGAAGATAGTTTTAGCGAAATAACCTAGTCCGCCGTTCGCGCCAGGAACTCGTCCATCGCGGCGCAGACTTTTTCCGGCGCTTCCCACGGCACGAAATGACCCGCGCCCTCGATCTCCGCGATGGTGAGATCGTCCACCACCGCGTCCAGCCCACCCAGGTTCTCGGGCGGAAGCGCCAGATCGTCCATCCCCCATACCACCAGTGTCGGGATGGCGAGGTTGGGCAGGGGCGGCGGGCTCCAGCCTTCGGGAAGCGCGAACGGCGCGTCCATCGGCGGCACGTCGATCGGGCTCGCACGGTACCAGTTGAGCATGCCGAAGGCGGCATCGCGGTCCTGCCAGTCGGCGAGCAGCGCGTCGCGCTCCTCCGGCTCCATCGCGCTCGGTCGTTCCCACTTCACCTCCTTGGCGAGGATTGCGGCGAGACCGTGCTCGCGCACCAGTTCGTCGTTCGCACTGTCGCGAAACCCGCGGATATACTGGCTCGACGCGCGCTGGTGCTCGTTGGTGTAAAGCAGCGTCTGGAAGACCGCGGGATGGGGCGCGTTGGCGATCACCGCGCGCGTGACGCGGCCGTTCGCCTGCCCGCCGAGCGCGATGCCCCAGGCGATGGCGCCGCCCCAGTCGTGGCCGACGATCGTGAAGTCGCCCACGCCCAGCGCATCGGCGAGCTGGAAGATGTCGCCGATCAGCTTGTCGGGGGTGTAGGCCGCCACCTCCTGCGGTTTCGAACTGCCGCGATAGCCGCGCTGGTCGGGCGCGATACAGCGGTAATCCTTCGAAAAATGCGCGATCTGGTGGCGCCAGGTGCGGTGGCTTTCGGGAAAGCCGTGGAGGAAGATCAGGGCCGGGCCGTCCTTCGGACCGGTATCGACGCAATCGAGTTCGATCCCGTTCGCCAGCTTCACCCGCTTCAGATCCATCCTCATTCCTCCGCCCGCATCCGCTCGATATAGCCGTCTTCGACCATCCTTGCGACCTGGTCCAGCAGCTGGTCCGGGGTACGGCGCATCTCGCCCATCGCCTGCTCCATGCCGCGCGCGACCACGATCTCGCGCTGGCCGAGCGCGATCGCGTCGAGCATCGTGGCCGCCGCTTCCGCCGCTGGGATGCCTTTCTCGATCGCGGCGTCGCTGCGACCGCGTGCCGAACCGTCGCCCGTCAGCGCGTTGCGGCTGACATCGGTCGCGATGGAGCCGGGGACCACGACATGCACCTCGACCCCGGTCCGGGTCAGCTCCGCCCGCAGCGCGTCGGCATAGCCGATCAGCCCCGCCTTCGCCGCGCAATAGCCGGTGCGCATCGGCACCCCGACCTTGCCCGCGACCGAGGAGATGAACACCAGCGCGCCGCACCCGCGCT
Source organism: uncultured Citromicrobium sp. (assembly GCA_964401795.1). Taxonomy (GTDB): domain Bacteria; phylum Pseudomonadota; class Alphaproteobacteria; order Sphingomonadales; family Sphingomonadaceae; genus Alteriqipengyuania. Next base: position 110,958 of record CAYNZQ010000002.1, on the reverse strand, counting down.
CCACCATCGGGCCGATCAATCCTTGCGCAAACGCGATCTGCTGCGTCAGGTCGACCGCGATGATATCGCGATAGACCTTCATGTTTGTTTCCAGCGCCACGCTGCGTTGCGATACGCCCGCATTGGCGAAAGCGAGGTCGATCCCGCCCTGCCAGTCGAGCGCCCGGGCAGTCGCGTCCGCCAGCGCGGCATCGTCGCGCACGTCGAAGGGCAGGATCAGCGTCTGGGTCGCGCAATCGCCCGCGACACTCTGCAGCCGGGCTTCGTCGCGGCCCGAGAGGACGATTTTCGCCCCGCGCGCCGCCAGATCGCGCGCCAGCGCGGCGCCGATGCCGCTCGACGCGCCGGTGATCCACGCGGTCGTGCCTTCGAAATCCATCGCGCCCTCCCTTTGTCGTGTCCTACGGATAGCTGACCGTCTTGGGCGCGCCTTCGGGCAGGGGGATGAACTCCTCCTCGTCGCCCGGCACCCGGGCGAACCGGCCCTCGCGCCAATCTTCCTTGGCCTGCTGGATGCGTTCGCGGTCGCTGCTGACGAAATTCCACCACACGTGCCGGCGGCTGGCGAAGGCTTCTCCGCCCAGCAGCATGGCGCGCCCGCCGCTCTCGCTCGTCAGCGTTATGGCGGCGCCCGGCTTCAGCACGGTCAGGCCGAACAGCTCCAGCGGCTGCCCGTCCACACGCGCCTCGCCGCCGACCAGCATCACCGCGCGCTCGTCCGCCTGCGCGTCGATCGGGATCGAGCCGCCGGGGCCGAGTACGATTTCGGCGTAGATCGTCTCCGCATGGGTGGTCGTTGCGGCGCGGTGGCCCCACAGTTCGCCCATGACGACGATCGCCTTGGTGCAGCCGTCCTCGACCACCGGCAGGTCGGTGATCGCCTCGAACGCGGGGTCGATCTCCTCCTGCCCGTCGGGCAGCGCGAGCCAGGTCTGCATGCCGTAAAGCGCGGGGCCGCCCGTGCGCTCCTCCTCGGGGCTGCGTTCCGAATGCACGATCCCGCGCCCGGCAGTCATCAGGTTCACCTGGCCGGGGCGGATGGTGGAATAGGTGCCCAGGCTGTCGCGGTGGTCGATTGCGCCCTGGAACAGCCAGGTGACGGTCGCGAGGTTGATGTGCGGGTGGGGGCGCACGTCCATGCCCCCGCCGATATCGAGCTGCGCCGGGCCGAATTCGTCCACGAACACGAACGGGCCCACCATGCTGCGCGCCTTGGCGGGCAGCGCGCGGCGGACGGTGAAATCCCCCAGATCGTGGGTGACGGGGGTGACGACCTGTTCGATCATGCTGCGTCGAGCTCCGGATAATGGCGGAAGATGCCGTCCTCGTTGAACGCGATCCGTGCGTCCGTGTCCAGATAGCGCGCGACGCCGTCGATCTTCGCGACCGCGTCGCGGCAGGCGACGATGCGCGGATAGTCGCTCTCGATCGCCGCCATCCGCTGGGGGAAGGCATAGCGCAGCCCCTCGACCACCTGGAACAGCGAGGTGTCGACATGGCTCCATGCCTCGCCGGCCACGAACGGCCCCGGCCGCTTGCCCAGGGCCGTCTCGAAATGATCGAAATATTTGGGAATGCGTTCTTCGCGGAAGGCCTTCGCCGCGCGCATCGCCGCGTCCTTCTGGTCGTCGTAATAGAGCCCGCCCGAAATGGGGTGATGCACGTCGTGCGCCTCGGCGACAATGTCGGTGATGGTCAGCTGCAACTGGATGAGATGGAGATCGGTCCCGGCATCGCTTGTCCCGCGCCCATGCCGGTCGGTCAGGAAGGCGAGGATATGCGCGACCTGCGCGATGGCGAAGCCTGCATCCCTACCTTCGCGCACCACCAGATAGGGCGGGGCGTAGGGCGCGAAATCGTCGCCTTGCTCGCGCGCCTCCATGTCCTCTACCAGGTCCTGCGCATCGCCGGTCCGCGCCCGGTCGCGCCAATCGACGCCCAGCGCCGCAAGATAGAGCCGCACGAACTCGCCGCGCCCCTGGATGGAGGGCCAGTACCACAGATCGTAGGGCGCGCTCATGCAGTGGGCTCCGAAGCCTTGATCGACAGCGCGTGGACCCGCTCGCCCGGCAGGTCGCCCAGCGCGGCGTTGACCATTCGCTGCCGCTCCAGCCGGGACTTGCCCGCGAACCGGGCGGATTCGATGATCACCGTGAAATGGGATTCGCCGCTGCCATCGTCGCCGGAATGGCCGCTATGCATCGCGCTGTCGTTCACGACCTCCAGCCGCGTGGGCTCCAGCGTCTGCCGCAGACGGGTTTCGATTTCGCGTTGGACCGGGCCGGACATGGGATTCTCGCCTTTGCAATTCGTGGGAAGCGCTCCCATTCTAAAGCCCGATGCGCAACACAAGGTTCCATGGAAGACACGAGGCGGGCGAACGACAGTGCGAGGCCCCAGGATGCACCGAACCGGGGGAATTCCGCGCCCCGGCGGATGGCGGGCACGGCTTCGACGGGCCGGGCCGGTGGCGCTGGTTCTGCCTCGAGCATGTGCGCGAATTCAACGCGGGCTACGACTGGTTCGACGGCATGAGCGCGGAAGAGATCTACGCCGCCCAGGCCCCCGGCGCGGGCTGGGCCAGCGAGACGCGTGCCTTCCGCCCCACGGCTGGGATCGACGGCATGCCGCGCTGGGCCGATTACGAGGATCCGCTGGATGCCATCGGAGCCCGGGCGAGCGGCATCAAGAGCCGCGCCCGGCGCGAGGCGGAAATGGCCATGGACGGGCGCTTCAGCCGCGAGGAGGCGCAGGCGCTCGAAACCATGGGGCTCGGCTCCGATACCGACCGGCGGCGGTTGCGGCGTCGCTATTCGGAACTGGTGCGCCGCTATCACCCCGACCGCAATGGGGGCGACCGACGGTACGAGAGGCGGCTGAACCGGGTGGTGGAGGCGTATCAGGTGCTGCGCAAATCGAGCGCGTTCGGCTGAGGCGTCAGTCGCGGTCGGGTGCGCCGGGCGGGAACCACGCGCGATAGGGCCGGGCCTCCTCGACGCAGCGCGCCACCGCAGGCAGAGCCAGCAATTCGGCACGGTACGCGGCCAGTTTGGGGCACGCGTCCGGAATGGGTGCGACCCAGTCGGCATAGAACAGGGACGGCGCGGCGGCGCAGGTCACCAGGCTGACATGCGGGCGCAGCGGCAGCGTATCGAAATGCTCCTCCAGCCAGCGATAGACCCGCGCGAGGCCCCGTTTTCCCGCCTCGATCTCGCCCGGGTCGGGGTGCTCCGCATCGGCGATGTAGGCGTCGACGATGCGCTGCATGGAGGCCATCACGTAATTGTCGAACACCCGGTCGAGCATGCGCGTGTGCACGGCCTCGCCCGCGTCCGCCGGGATCAGCGGTGCGGGGCCGGGATGATGGACGGCGAGGTGTTCGACGATCGCGGTGCCTTCGATCGCCACCGTGCCGTCGTCGTCCAGCACCGGGAACTTGCCCGCCGGATGGGCCCGGTCGACGAACGCCTTGTGCGCGCCGCCCTGCGGCGACCACTCGCGGAACTCGAACGGGGTGCCGTTCGCGTAAAGCGCGATCTTCGCCTTCCAGGTGTAGCTGGAGAAGGGGTGGCCGTAGAGCGCCAGCATCACCAGCGCCCCTCCGCCATCGCCGCCCGGCGCGCGATCTCGCGCTCGCTGGTGGCAGGGATCGGCGCCTCGTCGGGATAGGGCGGCAGGTTGCCGCCGGGGCGATAGGTCGCGATCACCGTGCCTTTCTGCGTGACCGAATGGTCGGTCAGCTCCAGCCGGCGGACCGGCGTGCCGTCGCCCAGCAGCCGCTTGCCGGTGCCCAGCACGACCGGATAGATCATCAGTGTCAGCGTATCGATCAGCCCGGCGGCGAGGAGCGCGGGATATAGCGTGCTCGAGCCCTGGACCACCAGGCCCGGGCCGTCGGTCGCCTTCAGCCGCGCCACGTCCTCGATCCCGCGCAGCCGATGGCTGTTCTGCCACTCGAGCGGCCGGTCGCCGCGGGTGAGGACGTATTTCGCGGCGCGGTCGAACGCCTCGCCCATCGGCCTGTTCTCGCCTTCCGCATAGGGCCAGTAGGCGGCGAAGATGTCGTAGGTGCGCCTCCCCAGCAAGAGGTCGTATTGGCCGGAAAACAGCGCGGCCAGCGTCGGCTCGACACCCTCGTCCCACAGCTTGAAGACCCAGCCGCCTTCGTCGAATCCGCCGGTGTCGTCCTCTGTCGGGCCGCCCGGCGCCTGCATCACCCCGTCGAGCGAGACGAACGCGGCGGCGGCGATCGTGCGCGCCACGGCCTCAGGCGCCCCGCCGCGCGGCATCGATGGCGGCGACGTCGATCCGGCCCATGGTCATCATCGCCTCGAACGCGCGGCGCGCCTCCTCCCCGCCGGCCCGCTGGGATTCGAGCAGGGTGTGCGGGGTGATCTGCCAGGAAAAGCCCCATCTGTCCTTGCACCAGCCGCAGGCGCTTTCCTGTCCGCCGTTCCCGACGATCGCGTCCCAGTACCGGTCGGTTTCGGCCTGGTCTGCGGTCACGACCATGAAGCTGACGCTCTCGTTCGGCGTGAACAGGTCGCCACCGTTGAGCCCGCTGAACGCACGCCCCAGCACGGTGAACTCCACCGTCAGGACGTCGCCCGCCCGGCCATTGGGGAAGTCCGAGGGCGCGCGGAAGACCGGGCCCACCGCGCTGTCGGAAAAGGTGTCGGCATAGAAGCGCGCGGCGTCCAGCGCATCGCCGTCGAACCACAGCACGGTGGTAAGCCGGTCGCCGCTCATGCCTGCATGGCCTCGATCAGAGCGTTGTCGATGTGCTTGGCCTCCTTGTACGCCTCGCGCGCCTGCAGGCGGTCGCGATAGGCGGTAAAGCTGTCACGCTCGGGCAGGGTGCCGAAGGCGAGGCCCCAGTCGACCTGGCTGCCGACATAGACGTCCGCCATGGTAAAGCGGTCGCCGCACACGAACTTGCGCCCGGTCATCATCGTGTCGAGCGCCCGGACGCACCGGTCGTAGGACCCGAAACCCGGCATCGCCTCGCGATCTTCGGGAACCTCCCACCCCATCGCCCGCGCGGTAATCGCCTGTTCCAGGGGACCGGCGGCAAAGAAGAGGTAGCGAAAATAATCCGCCATCTCGACCGCCTTGGGCAGCAGTTCGGGCGCGGTCTGTTCGGCCAAATAATGGCAGATCGCCGCCGCTTCGGTCACCACCCGATCCGCGCCTGGCACATGGTGGACGATGGTCGGCAGCTTGCCCATCGGGTTCGCATCGAGCAGCGCGCGTGGCTTGTCGTCCCACGCGACCTGCACCGGCTCGTAGTCCGCGCCCGCCTCGTGCAACGCCCAGCGCGCGATCTGCGCCCGGCTCATCGGGTGGAAGAAGAAGGTGTAGTCGGCTTTCATGCCTGGTCCTTTCGCGGGCCCACCAGCCCGAATACCGCGCCCTGCGGATCGACGCACACCGCGCTGAATTCGCCGCCCGGGATCTGGTCGGGACCGTGCGCCACCGTCCCGCCGCCGTCCTCCACCGCGGCCAGCGCCGCATCGATGGCGCGCACGCCGATCGAATAGGTCCAGGCGGGCTGCGGCATCGCGGGCGGTTTGGGCATCACCGCGCCGATCATCGTGCCCTGGCGGGCAAGAAACTTGTAGTCGCCCAACTCGCCCATCGGCATCGCGCCGTCCTGGCTCCAGCCGAAAAGGTCGGTGTAGAATGCGATGGCGCCGTCCTGATCGGTGGTCGACAGCTCGTTCCAGCGCACATGCTCCGCCGCGTCGGGGGAGAACACGTCGCTGGTCGCCTCGGGATCGTCCTCCGGCGGGACGGGCGTCATGACATAGATGGGCGCGCCCTCAGCATCCGAAACCAGCGCCATCCGCCCGACACCGGGCATGTCGCGCGCCGGCATCCACGGCGTGCCGCCCGCATCCTCGAACCGCTTTACCGCGGCATCGACATCGGCGACGTGGACATAGCCGTACCAGGCGGGGCGCGCTCCGCCATCGGTCATCTCGGGCGTCAATTGCAGCATGCCGCCCGCCAGGCCGCCGTCGCTGCGCACGATCATGCGATAGTCCATGTCGCTGTCGCCGCTCGGCTGCGCATCGACGCGCCAGCCCACGACGGCGTCGTAGAACGCCTTCGCCGCGTCGATGTCGGTCGTCATCAGTTCGTACCAGATGAAGCTGCCGGTGTGATCGTCCTCCATCGCTCAGGCCTCCTTCTGGACCAGCGTTTCGAACCCGCCATAGACCATGCGCTTCCCGTCGAAGGGCATGTCGCCGAACGCCTCCATGCGCGGGTCCTCCATCATCTTCGTCGACGCCTCGTCCGCGGTCGCTTGGTCCGGCCATGCGATCCAGGCGAAGACGATCTTCTCGTCCCCTTGCGCCTTCACCGCACGGCGGAAATCGGTGGTGTGCCCGTCCTTGACGTCGGCTTCCCAGCATTCGGTCTGGGAGAGCGCACCGTAATCGCGGACGAGGGGCCAGAATTTCTCCGCCACATCCTTGTACGCCTGCTTGTTGCCCGCGGGCACGGCGACGATAAATCCGTTTATGTACATGCTGTCTCCCCAGCTCCATTGCGGTCAGGCGGCTTCGAAATCCTTCGGGTTCCAGCCCATGTCCTCGGGACCGTGCCCCTCGAAATCGGCGCATTGTTCCGCGATGGCGGCACGATAGGCGGGGCGTGCGAAGCACCGGTCGCGCCACGCGGCCAGATTGGCGTGCTCGCCCACCAGATCGGTGTGATCGACCACCTTGGTGACCGACGCGGTGAGGAGGTCCGCGATCGAGAATGCATCGCCCACGATCCACGCGCGCTCGCCCAGCGCGCGGGCCAGCTTGGCGAGGCGATCTTTCGCCATCGTCTCGGCGAAGGGGCGATACCCCCGGGCCACCTCCCGATCCTGCAGGAACAGGTCGGCTACCGCGATCTCCAGCAGGAACGGTTCCAGCGAATTGAGCGCGGCAAAGGTCCAGCATTTGGCCAGCGCGCGGTCGCCGGCGTCCTCGGGCAGCAGCGCGCCTGCTCGTTCCGCGATGTCGAGCACGATGGCGCCGGTCTCGAACAGGGTGGGGCGCCCGGTTTCGCGCAGCAGCGGGACCTGGCCGAAGGGGTGTTCCCGGCGGTAGGCGTCGCCGGTCATGGTGTCGGCATCGATCAGGTCGACGGTGTAGTCCCAGCCTACCTCCTTCAGCGCCCAGCGCAGGCGGAAATCGCGCACCTGCCCTTGTGCGAAGGGCGGCACCCATTTGAAGGCGGTGATGGTGATGGGGCCGTGCGCGGCCATCACGCGCGCTCGGCCGCGAACGGTTCGGCGCCCTGCGTGGCCACGGCCGGGTCCATCCACATGACTTCCCAGTTGTGCCCGTCCGGATCTTCGAAGCTGCGCCCATACATAAAGCCGTGATCCTGCGGTTCCTGGCAATCGGCGGTGCCGCCCGCGGCGGCCACATCCGCCATCATCGCATCCACCGCCGCGCGGCTTGGCCGGCCGAGGCACAGCATCATCTGGGCCGAGGTTTTCGCATCGGGGATCGTCTTGTCGGTGAAGCTTTGCCACTTGGTATGGCTCAGCAGCATGACGTGGATCGTTTCCGACCATTTCATGCCAGCGGCGGTTTCGTCCGTGAAGTGGGGCTGGGGTTCGAACCCGATACCCGCATAGAACGCCCGCGAGCGGGCCAGGTCGGCCACCGGCAGGTTCACGAAGATCATCCGGTCCATCGCCGTGCTCCTCCACCCCATCGCGAATCGGGACTTGTCGAGTGTGCGCGCAAGCGTTACGTAAGGCAACGATGAAATTACAAAATGTAACGTTTGAAGAGAAGCGGCCCCACGGGCGCTGGTACAACGATGCATGCGGCACCGCCTTCGGGCTGGAATTGCTGGGGGAGCGGTGGTCGCTGCTGATCGTGCGCGAGCTGATGTTCGGCCCGCGCCGCTTTTCCGATATCCGCGCCGGATTGCCGGGCATTTCGGCCAAGGTGCTGACCGAGCGGCTGGCCACGCTGGAGGCGAACGGCGTCGTGACCCGGCGCATGGTGGAAGAGCCTGCGCCCGTGCAGCTCTACGACCTGACGGACTGGGGCCGGGCTGCGGAACCGGTGATCCAGGAACTGGGCCGGTGGGCCGCCGCTTCTCCGCTCCACGATCCCACGCTGCCGCTGTCCGCCGCCTCGTTCATGATGTCGCTGCGGACCATGTTCGACCCGCGCCGCGCGCTATTGTTCGAGGCGCGGATCGGCTTTCGCATCGGAACCGAGAAATTCCTGGCGGAGATGGCGCATGGCGCGCTGACGGTGCGGCGCGGCGGGCTGGACCGGGCGCAGGCGATCTTCTTCGCATCCGGCGCGCCCGCGCTCGCGGCGCTGTTCTATGGCGGTGTGCCGTTCGCCCAGCTGGAGGGGGAAGGCGCGGTGGAGCTGTCCGGCAAGCGCGATCTCGCCTTCGAATTCGCCGACCTGTTCGAACTGCCCGAGCGCGCCGCCTAGGACTGGCGGAACGCCCAGCGCAGCGTGCGGCCCATGCCCCAGGTCGCGGCGCGCGCGGGCAGGGCGGCCAGCCCCGGCCGTTCGAGCCCCAGCATCGAGCGGGCGAAGGGCGGCAGCAGCGCGATCGCCTCGCTCCCCAAGGCGGCCTGCACGGCGGCGGGCGCCCCCTCGGGCCGCTGGTGCAGCACGAGGTCGGCGACCTCGCGCGCGGCGGGCGATCCCGTCAGGTCGCCGCGCAGTTCGCGGAAGATCGTTTCCGCTTCGCGCCGGTCGAGCGGGACCGGATCGGCCCCCAGAGCGCGGGCGATCACCGCGAACTGGCGGTAATATTCGTCCTGCTCGTGGCCCGGCATGCCGGGGCGCACCAGCCGCAGATAGGCCGCGAGAAAGCTGTTCGCCTCCGCCACGTGGACCCAGGCGAGCGTGCGCGGATCGCTCGCGCGGTAGGGACTTCCATCGGGCAGGGTGCCCGTCACGCGGGCGTGGATGCGGTTGACGCGGTCGATCGCGCGCGTCGCATCGTCGCGCTGGCCGAAGGTGGTCACGCTGATGAAGCGCGCGGTGCGCCGCAGCCGCCCGTGCATGTCAGCGCGAAAGTTCGAATGGTCGAGCACGCCTTGCAACGCGTGGGGGTGCAGCATCTGCAGCAACAGGCTGCGAATGCCGCCCACCATCATCGCGACCACATCGGCATGGACCATGCGGATGGGCGAATCGCGTTCGAACAGCGCATCGTCGCTGGGCGGGACGGGCTGCTGGCCATTGTCGGTATCGTTGAACAGCGCGCGCACCCGCCCCACCAGCCGGCGGCGCAGGAAATCGGCGGGGGACGGGGCGGGGGATGCACTCACCGGCCCAATATAGGCTGCCCGGCCGCGAAGGAAACGTCGCCCTCTATCGCTTGCCCGGCGCAGCGCGGCAGTCTAGGCCGCAAACCGCGATGAACGACATGACCGACAAGAGCTTCGACCCCGCCGCCAAGACCGTCCTCGCCGCCCCGGATACCGAGGTGAACGTGCGCGATACCTTCGGCATCGATATCGACTGGACCGTCCCCGCCTTCTCCAAGGCGGACGACCGCGTGCCGGACGTCGACGAAAGCTACGTCTTCGATCCCGACACCACGCTCGCGATCCTGGCGGGCTTCGCCCACAACCGGCGGGTGATGGTGCAGGGCTATCACGGCACCGGCAAGTCGACCCATATCGAACAGGTCGCGGCGCGGCTCAACTGGCCCTGCGTGCGGATCAATCTCGATGCGCATATCAGCCGCATCGACCTGGTCGGGCGCGACGCGATCGTGCTGCGCGACGGGTTGCAGGTCACCGAGTTTCGCGAAGGGCTGCTGCCCTGGGCGCTGCAGCACCCGGTCGCACTGGTGTTCGACGAATACGATGCCGGGCGCCCCGACGTGATGTTCGTGATCCAGCGCGTGCTGGAACAGCAGGGCAAGCTGACCCTGCTCGACCAGAACCGCGTGATCCGGCCCGATCCCAATTTCCGCCTGTTCGCGACCTCCAACACGGTGGGCCTGGGCGATACCAGCGGGCTGTATCACGGCACGCAGCAGATCAACCAGGGCCAGATGGACCGCTGGAACATCGTGGTCGGTCTCAACTACCTGCCCGCCGAGACGGAGCAGGAGATCGTCGGGGCGAAGAACCCCGATGCCGATCCCAAGGTGCTGGCCGACATGATCAAGGTCGCGGACCTGACGCGGCAGGGTTTCATCAATGGCGACATCTCCACCGTGATGAGCCCGCGCACGGTCATCACCTGGGCGCAGAACACCTCGATCTTCGGCGACGTCGGCTACGCTTTCCGGGTCAGCTTCCTCAATCGCTGCGACGAGGCGGAGCGGATGCTGGTGGCCGAATACTACCAGCGCGTCTTCGGCGACGACCTGCCCGAAAGCGTCGCCGCCTCCGCCCGGTAACGGGGCGGGGGAGCCGCCGGATTGCCTCTCGCACGCACTGCCTTAACCTGCTAACACACCGCGATGAACATCCCTTTCATCGGTCGATCGAAACGGCGGTCTGAGGACGAGGAGGACTACGGCCACCGGGGCTATTACACGCTGCACGAATCGCAGCTGCCCGACCGCGACGACGATTACGACGATTACCGCGACGATGTCACCTACCGCTCGGGCCGTCCCGCCGCCGCGCCGGATTATGCGGGCTGGGATGAGCGGCTGACGGCGTTCGACCGGCAGGCGGCGACCGCGCCCGACCATGCCGGGACCATCGCACGCGCCCCTGCGAAATGGTGGAACCCCGCTTTTTGGCGCGGGCGGGGGAAGCTGTGGTGGGCGGCCCGCATCCTCGCCGCGATCCTGATGGCGTTCATCCTGCTGGTCGCGTGGCTGGCGGTCACCGCGCCGCTGTCGAAATCGCTCCAGCCGGTGGTGCCGCCGCAGCTGACGCTGACCGCGTCGGACGGCACGCCGATCGCGCGCAAGGGGGCCGATGTCGCCGCGCCGGTGAAGGTCGCGGATCTGCCGCCGCACGTCGTCGAACCGTTCCTCGCGATCGAGGACCGCCGGTTCTACACGCACTGGGGCATCGATCCGCGCGGCATCGCGCGCGCCGCGTGGACGGGGCGGGGCGGCGGGTCCACGATCACCCAGCAGCTCGCCAAGTTCACCTTCCTGACCCCCGAACAGACGCTGACCCGCAAGGCGCGCGAGGCGCTGATCGCGTTCTGGATGGAAGCGTGGCTGAGCAAGGACGAGATCCTCGAACGCTACCTTTCCAACGCCTATTTCGGCGACAACACCTACGGCCTGCGCGCCGCGAGCCTGCATTATTTCTACCGCCAGCCGGAAAAGCTGAAGCCCGAGCAGGCGATGATGCTGGCCGGGCTGGTCCAGGCGCCCAGCGCCTACGCGCCCACGCGCCACTGGGACCGGGCGATGGCGCGCATGCGGCAGGTGAAGGGGGCGATGGTCGATGCGGGCTATCTGACAAAGGCGGAGGCGCGCGCGCTGCCCGCGCCGCGGCTCGACGTGCGCAGCCGCGCCGACGTCCCGACCGGGACTTATTTCGCCGACTGGGCGCTGCCCGAGGCGCGCCAGCGCGCCGGCGGCGGCTACGCCCAGCAGACGATCGAGACCACGCTCGATGCGCGCCTGCAGACCATTGCCCGCCGCGTCATCGCCCGCGCGCCGCTGGGCCGGGCGCAGGCGGCGCTGGTCGCGATGCGGCCCAATGGCGAGGTCGTGGCCATGATCGGGGGCAAGGATTACGACCAGACCCCGTTCAACCGCGCGACGCAGGCGCGGCGCCAGCCCGGCTCCACCTTCAAGCTGTTCGTCTATCTCACCGCGCTGGACCAGGGCTGGTCGCCGCAGGACCGGATCGACAATTCGCAGATCACCCAAGGCGGCTATCGCCCGCGCAATGCGGCGGGGCGCTATTCGGACGCGATCACCCTGCAGGATGCCTTCGCCCATTCCAGCAACGTGGCCGCGGTCCGCCTGTTCGAGGAGGTGGGGAGCAAGAACGTCATCGCCACCGCGCGCCGCCTCGGTGTCAGTTCGCCCATTCCCGAAGGCGATCCCAGCGTGGCACTGGGCAGTGCGACGATGAGCCTGCTGGAACTCACCAGCGCCTATGCCGCCGTCGCGGGCAACGCCTATCCGGTCGAACCCACGCCCTTCGCAAGGGCGCAACAGGGCTTCTTCGAGAAGCTCTGGAACGGGCCCGACGCCTTCTCGCGCCGCACGCACGAAGGGATGAAGGCGATGCTGCGCCGCGCCGTCAACCAGGGCACGGGCCGGGCGGCGATGCTGCCGATCGCCAATTACGGCAAGACCGGGACCACCCAGGATCACCGCGACGCGCTGTTCGTGGGCTTCGCCGGCGACCTGGTGGTGGGGGTGTGGATCGGGAACGACGACAACTCGCCGCTCGATCGCAAGATCAGCGGCGGCGGTCTGCCCGCGCGGATCTGGCGCGACTTCATGGCCTCCGCCCTCGCGATCGACGCCCGCCCGGCCCAGCCGCCGCGCAAGGACCCGGCGGGCGCGGTCGAACCGCTCGACCGCCCGCGCGACGGGCAGGAGGAGCCGCTCGATCCCGCGCTCGACGTGGACGAGAACGGGGTGACCATCCGCACCGGGCCGGACGGCATGCCGGTCGACATCCGGATCGATCCCACGGGCGGGGTGGAGGTCAGGTCCGACGCGCTCGACCGCGCGCGGCGCGAGGCGGAACGGGCGGGCGAGGAGGCGGCACGGCAGCTTGACGAGGCGCGGCGGCAGGCTGCCGGGGCGCGCTAGCCGCGATCGGCCACCAGCACGTTCATGATCGCGGTGGCACGCGGACGGCTGCGGTCGTCCTGCCAGCACTCGACCTCGACATTGGCGTTGCGCCGGCCCAGCTTCGTGATCCGGGCCTGCGCGTGGAGCGGGGCGGTCTTGGCTGCCGCGAGGAACTGGACGGTGATGTTGATCGGTTTCAGCTTCAGCCCGCCCTCGCGCTCGCTCAGCGCGCTGCGCAACGCGGCGTAGCCCGCGGTTTCCATCAGCCCGCTGATCGCGCCGCCGTGGAAGTGCCCCGGACGGCCCTCGATCGCGCCTTCCGCGTCCACGCACAGCACCGGCGCCTCGCCGTTCGCCGCGCCGTCGGTGATGCGGATGCCCAGAGAGCGGGCGTAGGGGGTGAGGAGGTCGTTATCGGTCACCGATCCGCCTTTCCAGATTGCCGGGCGCATTGATGGTCATGAAGACGGCGGCGACATGCGCCACCGGATCGGCCGGGTCGCCGTCATGCGCGATGCCCCGCACGAAGGCGGCGGAGCGCGTGCTGGCATAGCATTCCGCCCGCCCGATCACCTTGCTGCGCGGCCGGGCGGGGCGCTGGTAGTCGACCCGCAGGTCGAGCGTCGCGACCGGGCGGAACACGCCGTGCCGGGTCCAGATCGCCATGCCGCCCGCCATGTCCATCATGGAGATGATGGGGCCGCTCGCCAGCACCTCGACCTCGCTTTCGCCGATCAGGTCCTCGCGCCAGGGAAGCTCCAGCTCGACCCAGTCGGGCCCGTGCCCGGCATAGCGCATGCCGAGCCAGCCGACATGGCCGCTTCTAAGGAGGAACGGCCCGGCGGTATCGGGATCGAAGGGGGGGAGGGCGTCGCTCATCGCGCGCTCCCGTGCCCGCAAACCGGCCCGGCTGACAAGAGGCTTGTTGCGGGCGAAGGGCCGCCCTCGCGGGCCGGAGGGGTCAGCCCAGGCCCGGCCCCGACAGCGCATCGATCGCGCCCTGCAGGAAGACGGCGGCGGCGTGGCTGTCGATCCGCTCGGCGCGCTTGGCCCGGCTGGTTCCCTGGCCGATCATGTCGAAATTGGCGCTCTGGGTGGACCACCGCTCGTCCCACAGCAGGATCGGCAGCGCGAACGCCTCGGCCAGGTTGCGCGCGTAGGCGCGGCTCGCTTGCGCGCGCGGCCCCTCGCTACCGTCCATGTTGCGCGGCAACCCGATGACGAGGCCGCGGACCTGCCGCTGCGTCAGAATCGCTTCCAGCGCCAGCCGGTCGCGCCCGAACTTGCCGCGCGGCAGCGTCTTGCCCGCCATGGCGAAGCGCCAACCCGCATCGCAGGTGGCCAGCCCGATGGTCTTGGTCCCGAGGTCGAGCGCCAGCAGCACGCCGCCATCGGGCAGCGCGTCGGCGAACGTCGCGGCGCTCTGCGTGATCAGGCCGCCCGGTTCTTCGCCCATGCCGAGACGCGGTCGACCACGTCCTCCTGCAGATTGCGCCAGAACAGCGGGATGTCGTAAACGTGGTAGTTCTCGCCCGGCAGTACGGCGGACCCCATTTCGGGGGGCGCGCCGATGCGCAGCAGGCCGGCCTCGTCGCATCGCGCCGGGACCGCGCCGGGCAGCAGGCTGCCCGAAGTGAGGTCCTCGCTCGGCACCAGCGTGCCCAGATTGGCGCTGGCCGGCGCCGTGCCGTTGAGGGTGCCGGTGATCGGGTTCACGCACAGCACCGGCCCGTCGCCGCGCGGCTGGCTGTCGAAGCCGGGGGTGGCGCGATACCGCTCCATCAGCATCGCCGGATCGCCGTCGTCGGCGAAGCTTTCGTAGCTGACGATGCAGCCCGGCTGCCCGGCGGTGGCGCAGGCGGGCAGGCCCAGCGCGGGCAGGTCGTGCGCGATCGAGATCGGCCAGCCGATCGCGTAGACCGCGGCGATCCGCTTCTCCAGCGGGGTTCCCTTAACCTTGCGCTGCAACAGGTAAAGCGTCAGCAGCGCGCCCTGGCTGTGCCCCGCCAGCACAATCGGCTTGGCGGGATCGATGCTGGCGACGAAATAGTCGAACGCCTGCGCCACGTCGCGATAGGCGGCGTCGATCGCCTTCGTCGCTTCGGGCTTGTCGGTCAGGAACGCGCCGACGGCGGCCTGCCGGTACTTGGGCGCCCAGATCTCGTCCGCCCGATTGAACGGGCTCGCCATGCCCTGCAGGAACAGGCGCGCGCGCCCTTCCGTCTCCTCGTCGCCGAGCGCGGCGTTCCAGTTGACCTCGTCGCGCAGATTGACCGGGATGTAGCTGGTCGGATGAACGAAGAAGACGGCGAAGGCAGGTGTCTGCGCAGGGTCGGCAGGCTCGCCCGGGCGAGTGTCGCGCGCGGCCGCCTGCTCAGCGAGGGCCGGCCGGCGCAGCGTCCTCTCCGCCGCAGGATTGCCGGGGGAGGGCGCCTCCGCGTCGTCGCTGCTCGCGACGGCGGGCTGGTAGCGTGCCGGGTCGCTCACCCCGATGCCGGGGCGCGAATACCACATCGCCGGATCCTCGTAGGCGTTCGCGTCCAGCGCCGCCTGCTCGGTAAAGGCGCCGCGCGGAACGAAGGCGTATTCGGTCGCCTCGCGGGACCAGATCACCAGCGCGATCCCGCCCGCGATGATCAGCCCGGCCGCGATTGCGACCACGTAGAGGAATTTACGCACCATCGCCGTGACCCCCGATCTCGCGCGCCGCCTGTTCGCGGGCGTCGCTTTCTTCCGCCCGCCGCTCCAGCGCGACCTTGATCATGGCGAGCAGCGGATCGGCCAGGAACAGGCCCAGTATGCCGAACAGGACGCCCATGATCAGCTGCATGCCCAGGACCAGCGCGGGGGCGAGATCGACCGTCTTCTTGGCGATCATCGGCACCACGACATAGCCGTCGAAGGTCTGGACGAAGACGTAGACCGCGATCGCGTAGAGCCCGGTTTCCATGTCGACCGAGAAGCCGACCAGCGCCATCAGCAGACCCGACACGACCGCGCCGATATTGGGAATGAAGGCGAGCAGGCCGGTCAGGATGCCCAGCAGCGCGGCCATGGGAATGCCCAGCAGCGACAGCGCGATGTAGGTAAAGACCCCTTCCACGAACATGCCCAGCAATCGCCCGGCCATCAGCCGCCGCATGGTCTGGGCCATCCGGTCCATCGTCACGCTCAGGCTGGAGCGGCGATGGCGCGGGGCCATCCATTCGAGGCCGCGTTCGTAAAGGTTGGGTTCCAGCGCGACGTAGATCCCGATGATCAGGATCAGCACCATCGTGGTCATCGCCCCCAGCAGGCCCGTCAGCGCCGCGGTCACGGTGCCCACGCCGCTGATCAGCTGGCTGGAATAGGATTGCAGGTCCTGCACCTGGACCGACAGCCCGTTCTCGCGCGCGAGCTGGAACAGGCGCGAGGTCTGGTTCTGGACGAGCTCGGGCAGGGCGGCCGCCTGCTGGGTGATCTGGCTGCCGGCGTAATAGGTCAGCCATACGAAGAACGCGACCGCCAGGATCAGCACCAGCGCGATGCGCCAGACGCGCCCGATCGGGATCGCCTTGCCCACCAGCCGCGCCCCGCCGTCGATGATCGCGGCGAACACCAGCCCGCCGAAGATCACCAGCAGCGACTGCGATACGTAGACCGCCAGAACGACCAGGCCCGCGACCACCGCCCAGATGATCGCGCGATGCGCCTCCTGCCGCAGCAGGGGATTGGAAATGAAGGACGGGCTCGCCCGGCCCCATTGCGGCTCGTGCGGCGCGTCCGCCCGGCCCGCCCCGTCCGGTCCGCTCGCGTCGCTCACGAGGCGGAGCCGGGCTGGTCCACCCGGGCGGGGCGCAGCGTGGTCCAGGCGCGGCCGTCACGCAGCGCGCCCCACCAGGTGAAGGGGTTCCAGCTTGCCGTGCCGTCGAAGGAGAAGGTGATGAATTCCGCCCGGCCGCCCAGATTGGCCAGCGGGATCGGCCCGCCCAGGCCCATCTCGGCCAGGCTGGCGCGGCTGTCGGCGGAATGGTCGCGATTGTCGCCCATCACGAACACCGCATCCTTGGGCACGGTGATCGGCCCGTAATTGTCGAGCGGTGCGTCGGGAATCGAATCGATGATGCGATAGGTCGCCCCGTTGGGCAGCGTCTCGCGATAGACGGGGACGCGGCACGCCTGCTCGCCGGCGGCGGTCGTCACCCGCTCGAAATCGGGATAGTTGCAATCCATGTTGGCATCCAGCGGCAGGTCGAGCGGCGGCTCCACCTCCTGCGGGACGGGCTTGCCGTTGAGAATGATCTGCCCGTTGCGCACCGCGATGGTATCGCCCGGGCGGGCGACGACGCGCTTGATGTAATCTTCCTCGCGCGTCGGATGCACCGGGATCACGATGTCGCCGTATTCCGGCGTGTGGCCGAACACCCGCCAGTCGCTGCGCGGCAGCAGGTGGAAGCTCGCCGACGCCCAGCTGTAGCCATAGGGATACTTGCTGACGATCAGCCGGTCGCCCACCAGCAGGTTGGGCATCATCGAGGGGGAGGGGATGTAGAACGGCTTGGCCACCAGGCTGTGGAAGGCCAGCACGGCGAACAGCATCAGGGCGAGCCCGCGCAACTCCGCGAACCAGTTGACCTTTTCGCTCTTGTCGCCCTTCGCGGCGCTCTTGCTGTTGTGCTGTTCGCTCAATTTGGTCCGGGTGTCCGATGTCATAGCGGGATCGCCTCGATGATCACGTAGGCCTGCGCCCATGGGTGATCGTCGGTGAGGGTGAGATGAATGCGCGCCTCATGGCCCTGCGGCACCATTTCCGCAAGCCGCCGTGCCGCGCCGCCCGCCAGCGCCAGCGTCGGCGCGCCCGAGGCCGCGTTGACGACGCCGATGTCCTTCATGAAGACGCCGCGGCGGAAGCCGGTGCCGACCGCCTTGCTGAACGCCTCCTTCGCCGCAAACCGCTTCGCGTAGGTGCCCGCGATGGTGAAGGGCCGCCGCCGCGCCTTGGCGCGCTCGATCTCGGTGAAGACACGATTCTCGAACCGCTCTCCGAACCGATCCAGAGAATTCTGGATTCGCTCGATATTGCACAGGTCGGAACCCAGGCCGATGATCACGTTCTTGTCCCGCACGCCCATCCGGGCGCGCGTCCTCGGCGCAGTTCCCTTCGCTGCGCTGCGGGGCGCCTGCGGGCGGGCGGTCGCCCTTGCCTCGGCCTGGTCGGCCATCGGACTGGCGCCCGATCGAAAGGCGGGTCCAAAACTAAGCACGCGGCAGCTTGCGAGCGCGCGACCGCGCGCCGGCCGGTAGGCCGAAGCCAAGCAGCGCGGATGCGCTGCGCCCGGCGTTTGAGGGCGTCACAAAAAAACCTCACCGCGCCCACCTCATCGCGCTTCGTCCATCAGGTCGCGCATGCGGCGCACCGCGGCTTCCAGTCCGACGAACACCGCCTCGCCGATCAGGTAGTGCCCGATATTGAGTTCCGCGATCTGCGGAATGGCGGCGATCGGCTGGACGTTTTCGTAGGTGAGGCCGTGGCCCGCATGCGGCTCGATCCCGTTCTTCGCCGCCAGCGCCGCCATGTCGGCGATCCGCTTCAGCTCCACCGCGACGCGCTCGCCATCCCCGTCGAGCCCGGCATGCGCGTATTCCCCGGTGTGGAATTCGACCACCGGCGCGCCGAGGCGCATCGCGGCCTCCAGCTGGCGTGGATCGGCCTCTATGAACAGCGAGACACGGATGCCCGCATCGGTCAGGCGACTGACGACGGGGGCAAGCTGGTTGTGCAGCCCCGCCGCGTCGAGGCCGCCCTCGGTCGTGCGCTCCTCGCGCTTTTCGGGCACGATACAGGCGGCGTGGGGCGCGTGGCGCAGCGCGATGCCGAGCATTTCCTCGGTCGCCGCCATTTCCAGGTTCAGCGGCAGGCCGGTCGCCTGCTGGATCCGCTCCAGATCTCCGTCGCGGATATGGCGCCGGTCCTCGCGCAAATGCGCGGTGATGCCGTCGCCGCCGACCGCCGCGACGATTTGGGCCGCGCGCACCGGATCGGGGTGGTCGCCCCCGCGCGCGTTGCGGATGGTGGCGACGTGATCGATGTTGACGCCCAGGCGCAGGCGCGGCGCGCTCACTTGCGGCTGCCCGGCTTGGCCACCGGCACCGCGGCGAGCTCAGGCGGAACCTCGTCCTCGGCGTAGGTCGGGAAATTGATCTCGACCAGCGGGAAGAAGGGCACGCCCAGATCGGCGCTGCCGCCGCTGCGATCGACCAGCGAGACTTCCGCCACCACTTCGCCGCCCTCGCGCGCGACCGCAGCGATCGCCTCGCGGCTGGAAAGGCCGGTGGTGACCACATCCTCCACCATCAATACCTTCGCACCGGGTTCGAGCCGGAAGCCGCGCCGCAGATGGAAGACGCCCTCGGGCCGTTCGAGGAAGATCGCGTCGCGTTCCAGCGCGCGGCCCATTTCGTGCCCGATGATCAGCCCGCCCATCGCCGGGCTGACCACCGTATCGATGCGCGCGCGGACGTCGCGCGGGATCTTCTGGCACAGGGCGACCGCCAGCCGAGCGGCGCGCTGGGCGTTCATCAACACCCGCGCGCATTGCAGGTAAACTGCGCTATGCCGGCCCGAAGACAGCTTGAAATGCCCCTCCAGCAAGGCGTCGCAATTGCGGAATTCGGCGAGGATTTCGTCGTCTGTCATGCTCAATCGCTTGTTCGAACCTTACGCTACGGCAGGGGTGGTCGGCGGCGGCGTGCGCGCAAAAAACTCCCTAGAAGCGCTTGAGACGGGGGGCAAGCATGCGTATAGGCCCGCACGAACCCGCGCTCTCAGGGCGGGAACTATCCGGGTCGCCTCATGCGCGATCTTGCAAAGACAAGACCATGGGAATCGCTTCGACAATGACTTGTGCCATCCGGCCCCGTAACGGCTACAGCCCCTCGGCATTCCGGCTTTTGAGCCTGCTGTGCGCCGCGCTCCTGCTCGCGTTCGCCGGCCGTGGCGCGATCGCCGCACCGCCGGCCCCGCCGGTGCAGGCCCCCGCTGTCGAGGCGGCAGGCGAAGCGCCCGCGACGGGCGACGCGACCGACTCGACTCCGGCCGACACCACCGCCACCGACACGGCAGAGGCGGCGGAGCAGGGCAGCTACACCCCGATGGGTCCGGACATGATCAAGGGCCAGCCGACCTCCTACGAGGAAAGCCCGCTCGCCAGCATGCATTTCCAGAAGCAGTACAGCGACGATGGCCAGTTCGCGCTGTGGATGCACGATGCGATCCTGTTGCCGGTGATCGTGGTCATTAGCCTGTTCGTGCTCGGCCTGCTGCTGTTCGTGGTGTCGAAGTATCGCCGGCGCGAGAATCGCGCACCGTCGCGCACCACGCACAACACCGCGATCGAGGTGATCTGGACGCTGGTCCCGGTCCTCATCCTGGTGGTGATCGCGGTACCGTCGATCTCGCTGCTGGCGCGCCAGTACAAGAGCCCGCCCAAGGACGCGATCACGATCAAGGCGACCGGCTACCAGTGGTACTGGGGCTACACCTATCCCGACCAGGGCGGGTTCGAGGTCATCTCCTACATGCTCAACACGCCGGGCCAGCCGAAGGTGAACCCGACGACCCGCGTCAACGGCAGCGAGCCGTGGGACGGCCCGACCCATCTCGAGGTCGATAACCGCATGGTCGTGCCGGTCGGCGTGCCGCTGCGCATCCAGACCACCGGCGCGGACGTGATCCATTCCTTCGCGGTGCCGAGCCTGTGGTTCAAGCTCGACGCGGTGCCGGGGCGCATCAACGAGCGGCTGCTGACCATCAACGAGCCGGGCATCTATTACGGCCAGTGTTCGGAACTGTGCGGCGCGAAGCACGGCTACATGCCGATCGCGATCGAGGCGGTCCCGATGGAACGCTGGCGCCAGTGGGTGCTGACCAAGGGCGGCAGCTTCGAAAGCGAGAAGGCCGACGACAAGGCGGCCGGCGGCGATGCGGCCGGCGGCGAGTTCGAAGGCACGCAGACCCGCAATCCGCCGAGCGGTACCGGGGTCGAACCGCCCGCAAACAACGTCGACAAGCCGATGGAAAACCAGCCGATCCCGCAGCCTACCGCCTGATCGGCCCACCGAATTCTGACACGCTGAACGATACGCAAACGAAAGAGCATCATGGCTACCACCGCTGAAGGCTTCCAGGCGCATACCGAGGATCACGATCACTCGCACGCCGATCACAAGCCGTCCTTCTTCTCCCGCTGGTTCATGTCGACGAACCACAAGGATATCGGGACGCTGTACCTGATCTTCGCGATCATGGCGGGCATCATCGGCGGTGCCATTTCCGGCATCATGCGTGCCGAGCTGGCCGAACCGGGCATCCAGTACCTCGGGTTCTGGGTGAACGCGGTCGGCGGCGTGGCCAATGTGGAGGCGAACCTTCACATGTGGAACGTGCTGATCACCGCGCACGGCCTGATCATGGTGTTCTTCATGGTCATGCCGGCGATGATCGGCGGGTTCGGCAACTGGTTCGTGCCCATCATGATCGGCGCGCCCGACATGGCGTTCCCGCGCATGAACAACGTTTCGTTCTGGCTGACGGTCGCGGGTTTCTGCAGCCTCATGTTCTCGATGTTCGTGCCCGGCGATGCGACGGGTCTGGGCGCAGGGACGGGCTGGACGGTCTACGCCCCGCTGTCGACCAGCGGCTCGACCGGACCGGCGGTGGACTTCGCGATCTTCGCGCTGCACCTTGCCGGTGCGGGCTCGATCCTGGGTGCGACCAACTTCATTACCACCATCTTCAACATGCGTGCGCCGGGCATGACGCTCCACCGCATGCCGCTGTTCGTGTGGTCGGTGCTGGTCACCGCCTTCCTGCTGCTGCTCGCGCTGCCGGTGCTGGCCGCGGCGATCACCATGCTGATCACCGACCGTAATTTCGGCACCACCTTCTTCGATGCGGCCGGCGGCGGCGACCCGATCCTCTACCAGCACCTGTTCTGGTTCTTCGGTCACCCCGAGGTGTACATCATGATCCTGCCGGGCTTCGGCATGATCAGCCAGATCGTGGCGACCTTCAGCCGCAAGCCGGTGTTCGGCTATCTCGGCATGGCCTACGCCATGGTCGCGATCGGCGTGGTCGGCTTCATCGTGTGGGCGCACCACATGTATACGGTCGGCCTCGACGTGAACACGAAGATGTACTTCACCGCAGCCACCATGGTGATCGCGGTCCCTACGGGCGTGAAGATCTTCAGCTGGATCGCCACGATGTGGGGCGGCAGCCTGGAGTTCAAGTCGCCGATGGTCTGGGCGCTGGGCTTCATCTTCCTGTTTACCGTCGGCGGCGTCACCGGCGTCGTGCTGGCCAATGGCGGCATCGACGACAACCTGCACGACACCTATTACGTGGTGGCGCACTTCCACTACGTGCTGTCGATGGGTGCGGTATTCTCGCTCTTCGCCGGGTTCTATTACTGGTTCCCGAAGATGAGCGGCCGCTGGCACTCCGAGCTGCTGGCGCACATTCACTTCTGGCTGTTCTTCATCGGCGTGAACGTGATCTTCTTCCCGATGCACTTCCTCGGCATGAACGGGATGCCGCGTCGCTATCCCGACTATGCGGAAGCGTTCGCGCACTGGAACCACGTCGCGACCGTCGGCTACGGGATCATGGCGATCTCCATGGGCGTGTTCTTCGTGAACCTCGTCTACGCCTTCGTCGCGGGCAAGCGTGCGGCCGGCAATTACTGGGGCGAAGGGGCGACCACGCTGGAGTGGACGCTGTCGAGCCCGCCGCCGTTCCACCAGTTCGAGACCCTGCCCGTGATCGACGCCGATCGCCCGCGGCAGGATCACCGGCCGGCCACGGCGTAACCCCGCCCACCCGGCCGCCTGGGCCGGGCATGGCAGGACCACCATCTGGCGGCGGCCCGGGCCCGACGGCTCCGGGCCGCCGTCGCATTGACGAACGACCCTTTTCAACCAGCCGCATCGCGCGACGCACCATCCCGCATCCGGACCGACCGACACGATGACCACCGCCGCTCCTTCCAGCTACCGCATGCCCTCCGACTGGCGCGATTTCTTCGCCCTGACGAAGCCGCGCGTGATGCGGCTGGTGATCTTCACCGGCCTGTGCGGCCTGCTGGCGGCGCCCGGCGGCATCAATCCGGTGCTCGGCTTCACCGCCATCCTGTGCATCGCGCTGGGCGCGGGCGGGGCGGGCGCGCTCAACATGTGGTGGGAGTCGGACCTCGACGCGGAGATGAAGCGCACGGCGGGCCGGCCATTGCCGGCGGGCCGCCTGGTCAAGGGCGACGCGCTCGGCTTCGGCATGGTGCTGTGCTTCGGCTCGGTAATGGTGATGGGGCTGGCGATCCACTGGCTCGCCGCGGGGCTGCTGGCCCTGTCGATCGTCTATTACACCGTCGTCTACACCATGTGGCTGAAGCCGCGCACGCCGCAGAACATCGTGATCGGCGGCGGGGCCGGCGCCTTCCCTCCGCTGATCGGCTGGGTTGCGGTGACCGGGCACATCACGGCCATGCCGCTGATCCTGTTCGCGATCATCTTCATGTGGACCCCGCCACATTTCTGGGCGCTCGCGCTGTTCGTGCAAAGCGACTACGCCAAGGCGGGCATTCCCATGATGCCGGTAGTGCGCGGCGCCCGCTCGACCCGGCGCCAGATCCTCGCCTACTCGATCCTGCTGGTCCCGTTCGCGCTGGCGCCGTGGTATATCGGCGGCGCAGGCGCGATCTACGGCCTCGTCGCGCTGGTCCTGACGCTCGCCTTCGCGCTGCTTTCGGTGCCGGTCGCGTTCCGCGATCCGCCCGAGCCCGACGGGATGAAGCCGGAAAAGCGGCTGTTCGCCTTCAGCATCATCTACCTGTTCGCGCTGTTCGCCGCGCTGGTTGCCGACCGGTTCGCAGCGCCTTATCTATAGGGCCGACATGACACCCGACGAAGAAGCCGAAATTCGCCGCCGTCAGCGCAACCGCAATTTCGCCCTGGGCGGCGTGCTGCTGTTCATGGTGCTGCTGTTCTACGCCATCACGATCGTGCGCCTGGGCGACTGAAGCATGGCGAGCGCGTTCTCCTTCGTCGAAGATCGCAACAAGCGCGTCGGCCTCATCATGTTCCTGCTCGCCGGGGCGATGCTGGGCATGGGGTTCGCGGCTGTCCCGCTCTACAATTTGTTCTGCCGGGTGACCGGGTTCGCCGGGACGACCCAGGTCGCGACCGACAGCGACGCGGTGCTGGCGGAACAGATGGCCAAAAGCGCCGGCCTGCCCCAGATCTCGATCCGGTTCGACGGCAGCGTGGCGCGCGGCATGCCGTGGGAATTCGGGCCCGAGGACACGACCGACACGGTCCAGATCGGGCAGCGCGACATGGCGTTCTATTACGCCCGCAACACGTCCGATCGCCCGATCACCGGCGCCGCGACCTACAATGTGGAGCCCGAGCAGGCGGGGCCGTATTTCAACAAGATCCAATGCTTCTGCTTCACCCAGCAGACGCTGCAGCCGGGGCAGGAAGTGCGCATGCCGGTCCTGTTCTACATCGATCCCAAGGCGCTCGACGATCCCAACATGAAGGACGTCGAACAGATCACGCTGAGCTATACCTTCCACGAGGCGAAGGGCACGCCCGGCTCGTAAGGCGTGAAATCGCGTGTCCGTAGGTCTGGACCGCTCGGCAAAGGCGCTTTAAGGGCACTCGCACAACCATATCCGCCACGCTGACAGGACACTCTTCATGGCCGGCGCCAAGAACCACGATTACCACATCCTCGCACCCGACATCTGGCCGTTCATTGCCTCGGTGTCGGCGCTCACCTTCACCAGCGGCATGGTGCTCTATATGCACGAACTGGCCGCGTGGCACATCGTGCTGGGCCTGGGCGTCGCGGGCCTGATCGCCACCTTCTTCAGCTGGTTTTCCAACATCGTGAAGGAAGCGCAGCGGGGCGACCACACCCCGGTGGTGCAGTTGCACATGCGCTACGGCATGATCCTGTTCATCGCATCCGAGGTGATGTTCTTCGTCGGCTGGTTCTGGAGCTGGTTCGACTTCGCCCTGTTCCCGAGCGAGATTTCCGACGTCATCGGCGGCACCTGGCCGCCCAAGGCGATCGAGGCGGTGATGGATCCGTTCGACCTGCCGCTGCTCAACACGCTGATCCTGCTGTGTTCGGGCACCACCGTCACCTGGGCGCACCATTCGCTGATCAACGGCGACCGCGACGGCCTGAAGAAGGGGCTGTGGGCCACGATCGCGCTGGGCATCCTGTTCAGCTGCATCCAGGCCTACGAATACTGGCACGCGCCCTTCGCGTTCGGCGGCAACACCTATTCCAGCGCCTTCTACATGGCGACGGGCTTCCACGGCTTCCACGTGCTGGTCGGCACGATCTTCCTGATCGTCTGCCTGCGCCGCACCTATCTGGGCCACTTCACCCCGCGCCAGCATTTCGGCTTCGAAGCGGCGGCGTGGTACTGGCACTTCGTCGACGTGGTGTGGCTGTTCCTGTTCGTCGTCATCTACGTCTGGGGTGGCTGGGGCGCCGAAATTCACTGATGGCGCCGGATAGTCCGGAAACCGATCGATCCGATCACCAAGGGGGGCAGCCCGCATTGCGCGAGGCTGCCCTTTTCGGTTTGTGCCCGCGCTGCGGCGCGCGGACCCTGTTCGACGGGATCGCCCGTTTCGCCCCGCGCTGCCGCGCCTGCGGGCTCGACTTCGCGCAGTTCAACGTCGGCGACGGGCCGGCCGCATTCCTGATCCTGATCGTGGGCGGGCTGGTCGTCGGCCTCGCCGCGTGGCTGGAAGTGGCGGTCTCGCCGCCGTGGTGGGTTCACGTGATCCTGTGGCTGCCGCTCAGCCTCGGGCTGACGCTGGCGGGCCTGCGCCTCGCCAAGGCGGCGCTGATCCAGTCGGAATACCGCAACAGCGCGGGCGAGGCCGGGGGGCGCGAGCTGTGATGCAGCGCCTGCCCGTCATCCCCACCGTGCTGGTCGCGGTGGCAGTCGCGACCATGATCGCGCTGGGTTTCTGGCAACTGGGCCGGCTGGACGAGAAGGAGGCGCTGATCGCCACCTATCGCCAGGCGGAGGCGATGCGCGATCCCGTGCCCTGGCCGCGGGGCGAGGATGCGATGCGCAATGCGCTCTATCGCCGCGCGACCCTGCGCTGCTCGCGCGTCATCGAAAGCAGCGCGCGGGCCGGGACCAGTGCGCGCGGTACCCCGGGCTGGGCGCAAACCGCGCGCTGCCAACTGGCGGGCGGGGGCGAGGCGATGGTCATGCTGGGCTGGACCCGCGCGCCCGACGGGCCGCCATGGGCGGGCGGCACGGTGACGGGCACGATCGCGCCCGGTCCGCGCCTGGTCGCCGATCCGCCGCTTGCCGGGCTGTCCGCGCTGGAAAAGCCCGATCCGGCCGAGATTCCCAACAACCACCTCGCCTATGCGTGGCAGTGGTTCTTCTTCGCCGCGACGGCGCTGGTCATCTACGTGCTGGCGTTGCGGCGGCGCGGGCGAAGCGATGCAGGGCCGGCCCAAGACTAGCTTTCTTGTGCCGCCCGCACCGCGCCGCTAACCCCTCGCCCGACATGCGCTATATCTCTACCCGCGGCTCGGCCCCCGTCCTCGATTTCGAGGCTGTCACGCTGACCGGCCTCGCCGCCGATGGCGGGCTCTACCTGCCCGAGGAATGGCCGGAGTTCTCGCGCGCCCAGATCGCCGCGTTGCGCGGGGCTCCCTACGCGGAACTGGCGGCGCGGGTCATGCATCCCTTCGTGGGCGACTGCCTGTCGTTCGAGGAACTGCTAGCGCACACCCGAGCGGCTTACGGGCGCTTCTCCCACGCGGCGATCACCCCGCTGGCGCAGCTGGACGAGCGGCACTGGCTGCTGGAGCTGTTTCACGGCCCCACGCTGGCGTTCAAGGACGTGGCGCTGCAATTGCTGGGCGAATTGTTCGAAACCTTCCTCGCGCGCCGGGGCGAACGGCTGACCCTGGTCGGCGCGACCAGCGGCGATACCGGCAGCGCCGCGATCGACGCGGTGGCGGGGCGCGACCGGGTGGAGATCTTCATGCTCCACCCCGCCGGGCGGATCAGCGACGTGCAGCGGCGCCAGATGACCACGGTTGGCGCGCCCAACGTCCACAACATCGCGATCGGCGGTAGCTTCGACGACGGCCAGGCCGCGGTGAAGCGCATGTTCGGCGACCCTGCGCTGGCCGGGCGGCTGCAACTGGGCGCGGTAAACTCGATCAACTGGGCGCGGCTGATGGCGCAGGTGGTGTATTATTTCGCCGCCGCGCTGCAACTGGGCGCGCCCGAGCGCCCGGTCGCCTTCAGCGTGCCGACGGGCAATTTCGGCGATGTCTTCGCAGGCTATGTCGCGGCGAAGATGGGCTTGCCGATAGAGCGGCTGGTGGTCGCCACCAACGTGAACGACATCCTCCACCGCGCGCTGTCGGCGGGCGATTATTCCGCAGGCGAGGTCACGCCGACCGCCGCGCCCAGCATGGACATCCAGGTCAGTTCCAATTTCGAGCGGCTGCTGTTCGATTGCGGCGGGCGCGACGGGGCCGCGCTGGCAGGGCAGATGCGCGGGTTCGAACAGGCCCGCGCCATGCAGCTGACCAACGCCCAGCGCGAAGGCGCGGCGACGCTCTTCACCAGCGTGCGCGCCGATAGCGACGCGATGGCCCGGGCGATGCAGCACGCGGCGCGCGAATCGGGCCAGATCGTCGATCCGCACACCGCCATCGGCCTCCACGCCGCGCGGGCGGCGGCGCTGCCTGGCGACGTGCCGGTCGTCACGCTCGCCACCGCGCACCCGGCGAAGTTCGGCGACGCGGTCGAACGAGCGACCGGGGTGCGCCCCGCTTTGCCGGCGCGGGTCGGCGATCTGTTCGCGCGCGAGGAGCGCTGCGTCGAGCTGCCCGCCGATTACGACACGCTCACCGCCTACATACTCGACCACGCGGCGGAGCGCGCCTGATGGCCGACCTGCGACGCGAACCGCAGCTGATGGTGGGCGAGGGGTGGGACGATTACCGCCTGCTCGACAGCGGGCACGGCCGCAAATGGGAAAGCTTCGGCCCCTACAGCT
The DNA here is from genome assembly GCA_964401795.1 of uncultured Citromicrobium sp. Taxonomy (GTDB): domain Bacteria; phylum Pseudomonadota; class Alphaproteobacteria; order Sphingomonadales; family Sphingomonadaceae; genus Alteriqipengyuania. The sequence continues at coordinate 83,124 of CAYNZQ010000002.1, read as the reverse complement.
TCGTGCGGCCTGAGCCGCAGGCGATGTGGGCCCCGCGCGTCGTCGACTGGCAGGCGGACGGCGAATTCGTGCCCGGCGCGGACGAGGATGGCGGCGGCCGCTGGCAGCTTGCGGATAGCGTGCCCGCCGATGGCTGGCCGCTGGCGTGGCGCGAGGCGCGCTTCACCTCGCAATGCACCCCGTTCCGCCATCTCGGCTTCTTTCCCGACATGGCCCCCGTGTGGGACTGGATGCGGGGCACGCTGGCGGGAAAGCCCAACGCGCAGACGATGAACCTGTTCGGCTATACCGGCGTCGGCACGCTGGCGCTGAGCGAATGCGGCCCCGTCACCCATGTCGACGCAAGCAAGAAATCGGTCGCTCAGGCGCGCGAGAATGCCGCTCTGTCGGGCATGGAGGACCGGCCGATCCGCTGGCTGGTGGACGACGCGGCGAAGTTCGCGGCGCGCGAGGTGCGGCGCGGCAATCGCTACGACGGCATCATCCTCGACCCGCCGAAGTTCGGGCGCGGGCCCAAGAACGAGACCTGGCGGATCGAAGAAGGCCTCGCCCCGCTGGTCGCCGATTGCCGCCAGCTGCTCGATGCCGACAGCCGCTTCCTGTTCCTGACCGTCTATGCCGTGCGGATGAGCAGCCTCGCGCTCGCCGGCCTGCTGGCGGAAATGTTCGCCGATCTGCCCGGCACGATCGAGCATGGCGATCTCGCGGTCGCGGAACAGGGCGAGGGCGGCCGCCTGCTGCCCACCGCGATCTTCGCGCGCTGGAGCAATCCCGCTTAGGCACCGCCGCCGACAGGAGACCCATGGCCGATTCGCTCACCCTGCAATTCGACGACATCGAAACCGATGTCCTGACCGGCATCTATTCGGAGGAGACGGGCAGGCCGCAGCCGCTGCGCATCTCGATCGCGGTCGATTACAAGGTTGCCGACCGCTACGATCCCGACACCGCCCTGTCGGAAAGCAAGAACTACATGGACCTGAAATTCGCCGCGACCGAGGCGCTGCCCGAAGGCGTCCATTTCAAGCTGATCGAGGCGGTGGCCGACCATATCTGCGAAACGCTTATGGTCCAGGACGCCCGGGTGCGCGCGGTGACGGTGAAGATCGTGAAGCTGGCCATCGCCACCGCGAACGAGAAGATCGGCATCACGCTGACGCGCGAGCGGCGCTGACATGGCCGCGGTCCTGCGCATCGGCGAACTGGGCGATCACGCACTGACGGCGGCGGCCCGGTTCCACGCCGACTGGATCGGCCGTGTGCGCACGGAACTAAGCGGCGGCGCGGACGCTCTCATCATTGTGCTGGAACCCGCCCCCTTCGATCACGCCGACTGGCGCCGTGCCGCCGCGCGCGATCTCGCCCGCGCCCATCCCGACAACCGCGTCAACATCGTGGCGGGCGACGATCCCGCCGCGATTCGTGCCGCCTGCGCCTATCTCGCCGCTGCGCCCGGCATCACCGGGCAGTATCTGGACCTCGACGGCTTCGGCGCCGGCGATCCGGTGCCCGCGCGATGAGCGGCACCGCCCCCCTGATCGACACCTTCGGGCGCCGCATCACCTATCTGCGGCTGTCGGTGACGGATCGCTGCGACCTGCGCTGCACCTATTGCATGCCCGAACGCATGCAGTTCCTGCCGCGCAAGGACATCCTCAGCCTGGAGGAATGCTACGACCTCGTGCGCGGGTTCATGGATCGCGGCGTGCGCAAGATTCGCCTTACGGGTGGCGAACCGCTGGTGCGGCGCGACGTGACCGATCTGGTACGGGCGCTGGGTCGCCATGTCGGCGCGGAACTGGACGAGGTGACGCTGACCACCAACGGCACCCAGCTGGCGGACAAGGCGCAGGCGCTGGCCGATTGCGGGGTGCGGCGGATCAACATCTCGCTCGACACGCTGGACCGGGCGACCTTCCGCCGCCTGTCGCGGCGCGACGCGCTGGCGCAGGTGCTGGGCGGGATCGCGGCGGCGAAGGCGGCGGGCCTGAAGGTGAAGCTCAACACCGTCGCCATGAAGGGCATCAACGATGCCGAGATTCCCGATATCGTCGCCTGGGCGCATGGCGAGGGCCACGACGTCACCCTGATCGAGACCATGCCGCTGGGTGAGGTGGACGAGGACCGGGTCGACCACTACCTGCCGCTCGCCGCGGTGGAGGACCGGCTGGCGCAGCGGTTCACGCTGACCGCGTCCGACCATGCCACCGGCGGCCCCTCGCGTTATTTCGAGGTGGCGGAAACCGGGGGGCGGATCGGTTTCATCACCCCGCTGTCGAACAATTTCTGCGCCGGGTGCAACCGCATCCGGGTAACCGCGACGGGCCAGCTCTACCCGTGCCTGGGCGGGGGCGAGCAGGTCGATCTGCGCGCCGCGCTGCGCTCTGCCGAACCGCGGGCGCGCCTCGCCGAGGCGCTGGACACCGCGATGGCGATCAAGCCGGAGCGGCACGATTTTCGCATTGGCGCGGGCGAGGCGCCCGCGCTCGACCGGCACATGTCGGTGACGGGCGGCTAGCATGGCGGTGAAGGTCGTCTTTTTGGGCCCCTTGCGCGACATGGCGGGTGAGCCGGAGCGGTCGGCGGCTGCGCCGCTCGACTGGCCCGGCTTGCTCGCACTGGTCGGGCCCGAGATCGCCGCGCAGCTGCGCGATGCGCGCGTGAACGTGGCGTGCGCCGGGCGCGTGCTGGCCGACAAGACGCAGCTCGACGCGCGCGACGGCGACGAGATCGCGCTGCTGCCGCCGGTTTCGGGTGGCTAGGCTCTCCATCGCCGCCCCCGCCGATGTGCGCGTGCTGGATAGCGGGCTGTCGGTGGGCGAGGCACTGGCGGGCTTCACCGCCGCGCATCCCGGCGCGGGCGGCATCGCCAGCTTCGTCGGCAAGGCGCGCCCTGATGGCGACGTGAAGGCGCTGGAGCTGACGCATTACGAACCGCTGACGCTGGCCGGGATGGAGGCGCTGGCGGCGCAGGCGCTGGACCGGTTTTCGCTCGACGGCCTGCTGGCCTGGCATCGTGTCGGCACCATGCAACCGGGTGAGGCGATCGTGCTGGTCGCCGCCGCCGCGCGGCACCGGCGCGATGCGTTCCAGGCGGTCGATTTCGCGATGGACCACCTGAAGAGCGCGGCGTGGTTCTGGAAGCGCGAACGGCGCGGTAGCGGCGCGGACGGCGGCTGGCACTGGATCGAACCGCGCGAGGCCGATCACGCCGACCGTGCGCGCTGGAAATCCTGACCGCAATTTGATCCCCGTCAAGGAAGGCGGGGGCACCGCGCGGCATACCCCTCTCCGGACGAAGGAGAAATGGTCATGTCGAAACGGATCGAACAGCAGCTTCTGGAAGGCAAGGCGCGGATCGTTGCGCCGCCATACGCGCCAACCGTGGTCGATCGCAGCTTCGAGCTGCCGCGTCGGCTCTACGGCGCGACGGTCGGGCTCTACCTCGCGTTCATCGCGATCATGGCGGCGGGCTTTTCCAGCCCCGGCCTCGTCATCCCGATGGCCATCTTCGTGCTGTTCGTGGTCGCCGGCTTCGGCGTGCCGACCATCTGGACCCGCCTCGCCCCCGATGCCGGGCGCAAGCCGACCATGCGCTGGCGCCGGTTCGCGGATCGCGGGATCGTGACCGCGACGGGGCGGCTGACGGCGCGCGACGCCACGATCCAGATGCTGATCCTGCCGGTCCTGATCGTGGCCTGGGGCCTCGCCGTGGCGACGATCGCCGCGCTGGTCTAGCGCCCGGCAATCGCGGCGAGGCGCGCGGGGTCGACCAGTTCGATCCCGCGCCGCCCGTCGCGCCGGATCAGCCCCTCGCTTTCGAAGGCGCCGAATTTGCGGCTGACCGTCTCGATCGTCAGCCCCAGCAAATTGGCGATGTCGCCGCGCGACAGCGGCAGGGCGAACCGTTCGGCGTTGTGGCAGGGGGAATGGCTCGCCGCGGCGGCGAAATCGAGCAGCAGCGCGGCCAGCCGGACCTCGGCCCGGCCCTGCGCGGTCATCTCCAGCAGGCAGCGGCTCTCGTGTAGTGCGGCCTGCGATCGGCGCAGCAGGGCGCGGGCGAGGGCGGGGTGATCCTCGATCGCCCGCTCCATCGACCCACGCCCGAACACGCACAGGCGGCTGTCGGTCAGCGCGACGACGTCGTGGCTGGCGAAGGGGGCGAACATTTCCCCGACGAAGCCGGCGGGATGGATCAGGGCGAGAATGCGCTCGCGCCCGTCGGCATCGATTGCGCGCACCTTGAGCGCGCCCGAGACGAGCGTGGCGCAGGCCGTGTTCTCCTGCCCGGCGGCGAAGACGGTGTCGCCGCGCCGGGCGGCGATGTGGCGCCCGCTGCGGGCCAGCGCCTCACGCTCCTCCTCCTCCAGCACCGCGCAGGCGGCGCTTTCGCGGACGGGGCAGCGCGCGCAGTCGGGCACTAGGCGCCCGCTCCCGATAGCTCCGCCAGCGCGGCGTCTTCCTGCGCGATCAAATCGACCACGGTGCCGCGCGCGTCCACCACCGCCTCGCGCAGTTCGCCGCGCACGGCCTCGTCGGTGTAGAGCGTGTCGATATCGGCCAGCGGGATCGCGGTGCGCGTGCGAATCGATTCGAGGTCGGCCAGCGCGACCAGCGCGTCGCCGCGCGCATCCGTGCCGACCGCCGCGCCCCGGCCCGCCGCTATGCGGCGCCGGGCGGCGGGCAGCGCGGCGGTGAAATCGGCATGGGCGCCCCGCGCGCGTTCCACGATCTGGACCAGCCGTTCGCTCATGTCGGCGCTCAACGGTTCGGGCAGCGGGGGCGCGGGGGCGGGTCGGTCCACGGTGAATTGCCCCTCCGCGCGCTCGGCATCGCGAATCGCCAGCGAGGGGAAATCGCCGTTCGATGCGCAGGCGGACAGCGCGAGAGCGATCGCCAAGATGGGGGCGGGGGCGACAGGGGGCTTGCGGATCATCACGCCTTTCCCATACCATGGCGGCGCCCGGGTGCCAGCCGGGTGGCCGGTCGCAGCGGTATTTTTGTCCGCTGCACCCGGTTCCGGCGTTGACTTCGCGCTCCGCTTACCTTAACGGCACCCATCTTTCGGGGCGCCTGCCTGGCGGCAAGCCCCCGGCCGCGCCTTTCCCGAAGAGCGGGATGGGCACAGCAATACGATTGGAAGTTGAAACCCATGTTCGCAGTAGTGCGCACAGGCGGCAAGCAATACCGGGTTGCCGCCGGAGACAAGATCGCAGTCGAGAAGCTCGCCGGCGAAGCCGGTGACACCGTGACGCTGGGCGACGTCCTGCTGGCCGGTGAGGGCGACTCCATCTCCGATGCCGGGAAGGTCACCGTTTCGGCGGAGATCATCGCCCAGGCGAAGAGCGAGAAGGTCATCGTCTTCAAGAAGCGGCGGCGCCACAACTACCGCCGCAAGAACGGCCATCGTCAGCAGATGACGCTCCTGCGCATCACCGCGGTGGGCGATTCGAAGGCGGAGAAGAAGGCCGCGCCGAAGAAGGAAGCGGCGCCCAAGGCCGACGCTTCGAAGGACGAGGCCGCGCCGGTCGCGAAGAAGGCCGCGCCGAAGAAGGATGCTGCCCCCGCGAAGCCCGCGGCCAAGAATGCAGCGCCCAAGAAGTCCGAAGACAAGCAGTAAGGAGCAGCAACCATGGCACATAAAAAAGCAGGCGGCTCCTCCCGCAACGGTCGCGACTCAGCCGGCCGTCGCCTCGGTGTGAAGAAGTTCGGCAGCCAGGGTGTGGTTGCCGGCAACATCATCGTGCGCCAGCGCGGCACCAAGTTCTATGCCGGCGCCAATGTCGGCATGGGCAAGGACCACACGCTGTTCGCGCTTACGGACGGCATCGTGCGATTCCACCAGGGCAAGCTCGGCCGCAAATTCGTATCGGTCGACATGATGGCGGAAGCCGCGGAATAACCGGACGATCCGATAACGGGGTCGTCCAGACGGGACGGTCCCAGCCGGGCTGACGAACCGGCAGACGAAGAGGGAGATGGGGCCGACCCGTCTCCCTCTTGTCGTTTCTCCCTCTTGTTCGCGGTGTTGCAACACGCACGCCACGTCGAGGTAACGCAGCCGGGCTAGGAGGCCGGGGCGTTTTGAATGGGGAGATTACCCGTGTTCCATCGTACCCACAGGCTGTTCCTGCGGCCCGCCTTTCCCGAAGACGCATGCGCAGTCTTCGCGCTGATGAACGACCGCGCGACGGTGCGAAACCTCGCCAGCGCGCCGTGGCCCTATCGCCCTGAGGACGCGGCAGACTGGATCGCGCGCGGCCAGGATCGCGGCCTGCCCCGCTTCCTCGCGACGCTGCCCGGCACCGGCGTGATCGGCACGGTGGGCCTGGGCCGCGACGGCGAAACCGACGAAATCAACCTCGGCTATTGCATCGCGCAGGATCACCGCGGGCGCGGCTATGCGAGCGAGGCGGCGCGCGGCACGCTGGAGGTGGCCCGGATGCTCGGCCACCGGCGGATCACCGCGTCCCATTTCATCGACAATCCCGCCTCGGGCCGGGTGCTCGCCAGCGTGGGCTTTCGCGCGACGGGCGAAGTGCGTCCCGGCTACAGCCGCGGGCGGGGCGGCTACGCGCCGGTCGCGTGCTACGCGATCGACCTCGCACCCGGCGATGCGGACCAGCCGGACGATCCGGCGATTATGCGCCGCGCCGCCTGACCGCATACGGAAAGGGCTCCGGAAAAGCGCTGCCGGAGCCCTTCGTCGATCGATCGGGGACAGAGGCCGTCGGAGCCTATTCAGCGGGCAGCAGCGCAGCTTCGTAATCGCCTTCGTACTTGCCGATCAGGGCGCGGTCGTCGTGGTCCCAGGGGTGGAAACCCGGCCGGAAATAGTCGAGCCAAGCGGGAAAGATCCGCCGCAGCACGCCGGGGGAGAGGAGGAGGTACCGGGCAAGGCCGCGGCGCGCCTTCCACCCGGTGATGCCGTCCTGCGCCAGCAGGTCCATGGCATCGACCCAGCGGTTCTTCAGGAACCGGCCCGAGACGAGCAGCATGACGAGCGAGCGGCGGAACCAGCGGCGCAAGGGGGGCCAGTCGCGGGTCGCGTGGTTCCAGGTGTCGTAGGCGACGCCCTTGTGCTCGATCTCCTCGACCGCGTGCCATTCCCACATCGCGCGCACCTCGGCGTCGGCCCCCTTGAAATGCTGCGGATTGGCGAGGAATTCGTGCGCCATCATGGCAGTGTAGTGTTCCAGCGCCATGGTCACCGCCAGGTCGACGATGGCCGGGCGATCCTTGACCAGGTCGAGCAGGTCCTTCGTGCGCCGGTCGATCTTCGCCATGTCGTAGCCCGCATCGGCGGCGATGCGGTTGAAGGCGACGTGTTCGCGGGTGTGGTTGATTTCCTGCTTCACGAAAGCGCGGATTTCGGCCGCGAGCTGCGGCGGCACCCCGTCGCGGTGCGCCTTCACCGCCTCGATGAAATAGGCTTCCCCGCGCGGGAAGGTGCCCGATAGCGCGTTGTGCCAAGCAGTCCCGAACGGTTCGCCCGCCCACCAGCGGCGCGGGGTGGCATTGCGGTTGAAACGCTCGTCCCGAACGGTGATCGGATGCGCGGCGGAAAAATCCCGGGTCTGTGCGGTCATGGTTCGAAAACCCCTTCGGCTATAACCCGGAAATACTCGCTACTTACATCAGTGTCAATAAGGGCCGGATCGCCCGCCGCTTGCCGGGCCCGCTCCGTCGCACTACCACGCGGGGGAATGACCACCCGCAAACGCCTGACGCCCGAAGAATCGCGTGCCACCGCGCTGGAGGCGGCGCGCAGCCTGCTGATCGAGGCGGGGCCGCAGGCGGTCACGCTGAAGGCGGTCGGCGCGCGGGTCGGGCGCACGCATGCCAATCTGCTGCACCATTTCGGCTCCGCCGCGGGGCTGCAACGCGCGCTGGCGCAGCATCTCGCCGCGACCGTGTGCGAGAGTATCGCCGAGGCGGTCCATGCCAGCCGCGCAGGCATCGGCTCTCCGCGCGAGATCGTCGACCTCGCTTTCGACGCCTTCGACCGGGAAGGCGGGGGCGCGCTGGTCAGCTGGATGCTGGCGACCGGGCACGAGGACGCGATCGAGCCCTTCGTCGAAACGATTCACGCGCTGGTCGACCGGCTGGAACCGACCGAGAGCGCGCATGACGGCACGCAGGCGGCGCACGCTGCCACGCTGGCGGTGGTGCTGCTGTCGCTGGGCCATTCGCTGCTGGGCGAACCGCTCGCCCGCTCGCTCAAGCTGCCCGAAGGCACCGCGCGCGATCTCGCCGAAAGCTTCGTCACCGCTTCGCTCGCGAATGCGAAGCTGGAGGCCGGGGGCTAGGCTTCGGGCGCTTCCAGCGTCATCCATGCGGGCACGCATTCGGCCGGGATGGCATCGACCCGCAAATGCGCGACGGCGAGACCCAGTTCGGGGTAATCGGCCCGTACCCGTTTCTCCTCGACCGAGCCGGAGGGCACCACGACCAGCCGCCGGTTGACCTTCTGGCGCCAGTTCATGCGGGCGGTGTTCTCCTGCCCGATATAGCAGCCCTTGGTGAAGCTGACCCCGTTCAGTTCGACCGCGTTCGTTTCCAGCCACAGGATGTCGCCCAGTTCGGTCTGCCCTTCCGGCACGCCGAGCGCCAGGCGATGCGCGCGCCATGCCTCGTCCGCCGGCTCCTCCTCGCCGGTGACGGGGGACAGCCAGCGTTCGCCCAGATCGCCCAGCCGCGGGTCGGGCGCGCCGCCGTCGCCTGGCTGTTTGCGCCAGTGGACGCCGACGGTGTCGTCGCGCTCGATCGCGATCCGGCGGCGCAGGCGGTATAGCGAGAGGCGCTTCACCAGCGCGTCGGCCTCGCTCGCCTCGCAATCGAGCAGCAGCTCGCCCGGCCTGCCCGGCCACACGATCAGGTCGAACATCGTCTTTCCCTGCGCGCTCAGCAGGGCGGCGTAGGCGGGCAAGGGGCCGGACAGGTCGTTGGTCAGCAACCCTTGCAGGAAGCCGACGACGTCCTCGCCCTCCTCCTGCGGGGAAAGGCGGACCACGGTGCGATGCGAAAGATGGCTGGCGGGCATGGGGATCAAGCTGGCGTATCCGCGCCGCAAATCAAGCCTTCGCCGCGCGCGGCGCCTGTCCTACGGCGCGCGATTGTGCCATGGGGCCGCCATGTCCCACGCCGCGCCCGCCCCGTTTTCCACGCCGTTCCGGCCGGTGCGGTTCGGCGCGCGTCCGCCCGGTTTTCTCCCCCCTGGACACTGTTCCATGTGTTCCATCCATTCAGGATTAGCATGTCCGAACTGAACAGCCTGACGATCCGCCGCCCCGACGACTGGCATGTCCACCTGCGCGACGGCGCCATGCTGCGCGGCGTCGCGCAATACACCGCGCGCCAGTTCGCCCGCGCGATCGTGATGCCCAACCTGGCGCCGCCGGTGACCCGGGCGGACGAGGCGCGCGCCTATCGCGAGCGGATCATGGCCGCATTGCCCGCGGGCAGCGACTTCACCCCGCTGATGACCTGCTACCTCACCGACGCGACCGATGGGGACGATCTGGCGGCGGGGCACGAAGCGGGCGTCTTCACCGCGGCGAAGCTCTATCCCGCCAACGCTACCACCAATTCCGCGCACGGCGTGACCGATGTTGCGCATCTGGAGCCGGTGTTCGAACGCATGGCCCAGATCGGCATGGTGCTATGCGTCCATGGCGAGGTGACCGATGGCGAGATCGACGTGTTCGACCGCGAGGCGGTGTTCATCGACCGGATCCTCGCGCCGCTCCACGCGCGGCTGCCCGAGCTGAAGATCGTGTTCGAGCATATCACCACCGCCGATGCGGTCGACTTCGTGACCGGCGCGGGCGACACCGTGGGGGCAACGATCACGCCGCAGCACCTCCACATCAATCGCAACGCGATGCTGGTGGGGGGCATCCAGCCGCACAATTACTGCCTGCCGGTGGCAAAGCGCGAGGCGCACCGGCTGGCGCTGCGCGCCGCAGCGACCTCCGGCTCGGCGAAGTTCTTCCTCGGCACCGACAGCGCGCCCCATGTCCGCCATGCGAAGGAAAGCGCGTGCGGGTGCGCGGGCATCTTCAACGCGCCCTTCGCGCTGGAAAGCTACGCCACGGTGTTCGAGGAGGAAGGCGCGCTGGACCGTTTCGAAGGCTTCGCCAGCGAGCACGGACCCCGCTTCTACGGGCTGCCGCTGAACGAGGGCACGGTGACGCTGGAGCGGGCGGCGACCACGGTGCCCGACACGGTCGATGCGAACGGGGAAGCGGTCGTCCCCTTCCACGCGGGCGCTACGCTCGGGTGGCGGCTGGCCTAGCCTGGCGCCCGCGCACCCACAGATCCCACACGAACAGCGCCAGCGCCGCCCAGATCAGGCCGAAGCTGGCGGCCTGCGCGGGGTGCAGCTCCTCGTGAAAGACGGTGAGGCCGAGGATGAAGACGATGGTCGGCGCCAGGAACTGGATGAAGCCCAGCGTGGAATAGCTCATCCGCCGCGCCGCGATGGCGAACATCAGCAGCGGGATCGCGGTCAGGAACCCGCCCAGCACGATCGCGAGGCTGAGGCCGGGGGTCTGGAGGAAACTCGATCCTGCTGGCGCGCTGGCATAGTAGGCGGCGACCCCCATCGCGGGCACCAGCAGCAGCCCGCTCTCGATCGTCAGGCCGGGCAGCGCGCCGACCGGCACTTGCTTGCGGATGAGGCCGTACGTGCCGAAGCTCAGCGCCAGCGTCAGGCTGACCCACAGCGTGGTGATCGCGCCCGCCGCCAGGATCGCGACGCCGCATCCAGCGATGGCGACCGCGATCCATTGCAGCCGGCTCAGCCGCTCCTTCAGCAGCAGCGTGCCGAGCAGGATGTTGACCAGCGGGTTGATGTAATAGCCCAGGCTCGCGGCATAGACATGGCCGATCTGGATCGCCCAGACATAGGTCCCCCAGTTGATCGCGATCAGCATCGCGCTCGCCAGCAGCATGCGGATCACCCGCCCGTCGCGCAAGGCGGCGCGCACGTCCGGCCCCTGGCGGCGGAAGGCCACGATGGCGAGGCAGATCGGCAGCGTCCAGACGATCCGCCACGCGACGAACTCGAACGCGGGCACGCTCTTCACCAGGATCAGGTAGAGCGGCAGGAAGCCCCAGATCGTGTAGGCGCCCAGCGCGGCGGGAAGGCCGGGTTTGGTCGGGGTTTCGCTCTCGCCGTTCATCGCCGCCCCCTAGGCGCGCCACCGGGGCCGGGCAAGCGAATGACGGATGAACGAGCTGCTCGCATTTCGTTCAGACAACGACCCCTAGAGATGAACGTCAAGGTCCGAGGGTGGCGAATCGTTGCCCCGGCCGACCACCTGCGGCCCCGCCTTGCGCGAGGTTGCGGCGCGGTACCCCACCAAGCCGCGGGAGGTGCCCTGACGATTCTCCCGAATTGTCGGGGCACCTCCAAACGGCGGGCCCGGCGCCTTCCCCAAATTTTCACCTTTTGCGCCTATCGCAAGCGGCCATGCGGCTCCTCGCGCCAACCCTCCCCGTCGTCCTGTCGCTCGCCGCGTGCGGACAGGAACCCGCGCCCGCGCCCGCGCCGGAGCCGGAGCGCGATCCGATCGCGCGGCAGGCGCTGTTCGGGGAAATCGCCACCGATCCCGACCTCGTCGGCCGCAACCTCGCCAATGCGGCGCTGGGCGGCGGAACCGATCACTCGATCCCCGCGATCGTCGCCACGCGCGAGGAGATCGAGGCGGCCCGGCGCGAGGCGCTGTCGCTGGCGGGCGACGCGGCCCTGCTGGACGCACCTGCCGACATCCCGCGCGACCCGCGCCCCATTCCCGAAGCGGCGACGGTCAGCCTGATAGAGCGCGCCTCGCTGGTCGAGGGACTGCGCCCCTGCGCTGCGCAGATGGATTTCACCGCCCGTTGGGCGGCCCGGATGCCCGCCGCGGTGCCGCTGTTTCCGCGGTCCAACACGCTCGACGCCGCAGGCATCGCGGGCGGGGGAGGCGGGCAAACCTGCGATCTGCGCGCGGTCGCCTTCGCCACGCCGGTCGCGCCCGATGCGGTCGCGGGTTTCTATCGCGCGATGATGGCAAAGGCCGGCCTCGCGCCGCAGGTGACGATGCGGGACGGCGACATGGTGGTGCAGGGAGCGAAGGGCGCAGGCCGAGCGGCGCTGTTCGTGCGCACCGACCCGCACGGGATCACGCGGGGCGAACTGATCGTCTCGCGGCTGGCGCGCCGCTAGCGCTTACGAATCGCGGAAACCCACGCCCAGCGAGGCGCGGGGTTGCTCCACCTCGGTACTGGCGACGGGATAGGCGCAGTAATCGGCCGCGTAATAGGCCGCGGGGCGATGGTTGCCCGACAGCCCGATCCCGCCGAACGGTGCCTTGGAGGACGCGCCGTTGGTCGGCTGGTTCCAGTTGACGATCCCGGCGCGGATATTGGCCCAGAAGCGGTTGTAATCCTCCGGACTGCCACCGACGAGCGAGGCGGAGAGGCCGAACCGGGTGTTGTTCGCCTCCGCGATGCCCGCATCGAGATCGGCCACGCGGATGACCTGCAGCAGCGGGCCGAACAGTTCGATATCGGGTCGGTCCTCCATCGCGGTCGTGTCGATGATCGCGGGGTTGAGGAAGGGCAGGCCGTCGTCGGGCCGCACCATGTGCTTGATCGCGCGGCCGCCGTTCGACAGCAGGTAGAGGAAGCTCTCGACCATCTGGTCGGCCACCCGGTTATCGATCACGCAGCCCATGAACGGTTGCGGTTCCGCGAAAGGCTGGTCCACGATCAGCCGGTCGGTCGCGGTCTTCAGTGCGTCAAGCAGCTTGTCGTACATCGAATCGACCACCACCAGCCGCCGCGCGGCGGTACAGCGCTGGCCCGCGGTGGTGAAGGCAGACTTGATGATGAGCGCGACCGCGTCCTGCACCAGCGGCGTGTCGGTGACGACGATCGGGTTGTTGCCACCCATCTCCAGCGCGACGATCTTGCCCGGATTGCCGGCCAGCTTGCGGTTGATCGCGATCCCCGCCTGCGCGCTGCCGGTAAACAGGATGCCGTCGACATCGTCGTGCGCGACCAGCGCCTGCCCTTCGGCGGGGCCGCCGTGCAGGGTCTGCACCACGTCTTCGGGCACGCCGGCGCGGTGCATCAGTTCGACCAGGAACTGGCCGACCGCGGGCGTCTTTTCGCTCGGCTTGAAGATCACGCAATTGCCCGCGATCAGCGCGGGCACGATGTGGCCGTTGGGCAGGTGCGCGGGGAAGTTGTAGGGCCCCAGCACCACCATCACGCCATGCGGCTTGTGCCGGACGGCCGCGGTCCCAGCGAGCGCCGAATCGAACTTTCGCTGCGAGGTGCGGTCGGCATAGGCGGAGACGGACACCTCCACCTTGCCCATTACCGCGTCGACTTCCGTCTTGGCTTCCCACAGCGGCTTGCCCGTCTCGCGCGCGATCAGCGTCGCGAATTCGCCATGCGCGGCGCGCACTTCGTTGACGAAGCGGCGAAGCAGCTCGATCCGGTTGGCGAGCGGCTTGGCGGCCCAGCCGGGCCAGGCGGCGCGGGCGCGCGCCACCGCGCCCTCCACGTCTCCGGGCTCGCCACGCCACAATTCCTGGCCGGTCGCCGGTTCGAAGGAAACGATCGCGCTATCGGACACTGACGATGGGCCTTTCTGCCTGTCTGGCAAAGATGGATACGGTTGGGTGCGCGCGCTTTAGCCGGTCGCGCGGCAAGTTCAAAATCCGCTGCGGATACGCGGAGGTCGGGCGGTTCGCAGGGCGGCTCATGGGGCGGAGCGTTCCGTGTGCCCCTTCGGTTCCGGGGGCGTGCCATGAGCCGCGCCCATCCGGCGGATCGCGGCGACCTTGTCCGCCAGCGGGGCCCAGTCGTCGCGCGTGTCGATCGCGGCCCAGATCCGCTCCACTTCCTCGATCACCATCGTCTGGACCTCGTTCTCCTCCCAGTACGGGTGCTCGCTATCGACCGGGCGGAAGCCCGCCAGCGCGTCGGCGAGCTCGCCCGCTGCGCCGCGACCGCCGCGATGCGCGTGGAAAAAGGCATCGGGCTGCCAATCGCCCTCGCGCATGGCCTGCTCGCACGCGGCGACGAGGCGTGCGGGGTCCGCCGTCCCATCGGCGGCTGGCTGCACCCCCAGGCGCCAGCACCAGCGGCGCGCGACCGCCGCGGCATAGAGCGGCCCGAACCGGTCGAGCGCGGCGATCAGCGGCGCGGCCTCGGCCAGCGGGCGCAGCGCGATCGCCAGCTGGCTGCAATTCCAGTGCAGCGCCTCCGGCTGGCGCCCGAAGGCGTACAGGCCCTGGTGATCGAAATAGGCGGCGGTGAAGCCGGGCTCCCACCGGGGCAGGAACCGCCACGGCCCGTAATCGAAGCTCTCGCCCGAAATGTTCATGTTGTCGGTGTTGAGCACGCCGTGGACGAAGCCCGCGGTCATCCACGACGCGGCCAGATCGGCCAGCCGTTCGACCACCTGGTGCAGCAGCCGCACCGCCGGTTCGTCCCGCCCTGGCGCCTCGGGCGGGGGCGGGGGGCCGGGGAAGCGTTCGAGGCAATAGGCGACCAGCTGCGCCATGTGTGCGGGCTCTTCCACCACCAGCAGGCGCTGGAACGTGCCGATGCGGATATGCCCGTGGCTGAGCCGGGTGAGCACGGCGGAGCGGGCGGGCGACGGTTCGTCCCCGCGCACCAGCTCCTCGCCCGTCTCGATCACGCTGAAGGTGCGCGAGGTATCCACGCCCAGCGCCTCCAGCATCTCTGTCGCCAGGATTTCGCGCACTGCGCCTTTCAGCGTCAGGCGCCCGTCGGCGGTGCGGCTGTAGGGCGTGAGGCCCGACCCCTTCGTGCCGAGGTCGAGCAGCCGCCCCGCGCCGTCCCGCAACTGCGCGAACAGGAAGCCGCGCCCGTCGCCGATTTCGGGATTGTACACGCGGAACTGGTGGCCGTGATAACGCAGGGCGAGCGGCTGCGGCAGGTTGTCCGGCAAACGCTCGAACCGGGCGAAATGCGCGATCCACTCCGCATCGGACAGATCGGCGAGGCCGACCGGCGCGGCCCAGCGATCGTTGCGGAACCGCAGCCGGGCCTGCGGGAAATCGGCCGGTTCGACCGGATCGGCCAGCCACTCGGCCAGCGGCATGATGGCGGGATCGGGCGAATAGCTCGCGGCTTGCGGTTCGGCACGCATCGCGCGATAGTGGGGACGAGCGCACAGCGGCGCAAGCGACGATCCCGATCTGAAGGGCATGCAAGCATAATGGATCATCCCCCGGCCGATCGCCCCCAAGCCGATCGCCCCCATGCCGATCGACCCCCGACCGATCGGCCCGGCACGGACCGGTCCCCATCCGACCGGACCTGGACCGACCGCAGCTGGACCAGCGAAGACGGGCTGAAGCTGCACTATCGCGACTATGCCGGCGATGGGGGCAGCACACCGGTGCTGTGCCTGCACGGCCTGACCCGCAACGCGCGCGATTTCGCTTCGCTGGCGGAGCATCTGGCGGGCGGGCGCCGCGTGCTGGTGCCGGATTTTCGCGGCCGCGGCGATAGCGCCTATGCCGAAGACCCGGCGACCTACAATCCGCTGCAATACACGCAGGACATCGAGGCGCTGCTGCGGGCGGAAGGGATCGATTGGATCGCTGCCATCGGCACCTCGCTGGGCGGGCTGGTCACCATGTTCCTGGCGCAGCGCAATCCCGGCCTCGTCGCTGGCGCGGTGCTGAACGATATCGGCCCGGTGCTGGAGGCGGAAGGGCTGGAGGCGATCCGCGGCTATGTCGGCCAGGGCCGAAATTTCCCCACCTGGATGCATGCGGCCCGCGCGCTGCAGGACCTGCACGGCGAATCGCACCCGACCTTCGCGACCGAGGACTGGCTCGCCATGGCGAAGCGGACCATGGTGCTGCTGCAGAACGGGCGCATCAGCTACGATTACGACATGGCGATCGCGGAGCCGTTCCGCGACGCCAACCAGGACGGCGCCGAAGACGATGCCGCCGCGCCCGATCTGTGGCCCGCGTTCGAGGCGTTGGGCACCGTCCCGCTGCTGTTGCTGCGCGGGGCGCTCTCCACGCTGCTCTCCACCGAGACCGCAGCCGAGATGGCGCGGCGCAAGCCCGCGCTGGAGCTCGTGACCGTGCCCGATGTCGGCCATGCCCCGCTGCTGGACGAGCCCGAGGTCCGCGCCGCGATCGACGCATGGCTCGCGCGCGTTCCATGAGCGTTCCCATCGGGCGCACCCTGCCGCGCGTCCTCCACCTGCATTCCACTTTCGCAGCCGGCGGCAAGGAACTGCGCTGCGTGCGCCTCATCAATGCCTTCGGGCCCGGGCTGCGCCACACGATCGTGTCGGGCACGCCGGGCGAACACGGCGCCGCGCGCTATGTGAAGAAGGGGATTTCGGTCGATTTCCCGAACGACTTTCCCGCCCTGCGCGGCTCGCCGCTGCCGGGACGATTGTGGGCCCTTGCGGAGGAAATGAAGTCCTTCGACCTCGTGTGCAGTTACAACTGGGGCGCGATCGACGGGCCGATGGCGCACACGCTGTTTCGCGACCGGCTGGAGCTGCCGCCGCTGATCCACCACGAGGACGGCTTCAACGAGGACGAGCGCGGGGGCCTTAAATGGCGGCGCAATTTCTATCGCAAGCTGGCGCTGGGCAAGACCAGCGGGCTGGTCGTGCCGTCCGAGGTGCTGGAAGGCATCGCGCTGGAACGCTGGGACCAGCCGATCGGGCGCGTGCGGCACATCCCCAACGGCATTCCCACGCGCGACTTCGCGAAGCCGCCGCGCGCCGATGCGCTGCCGGGCATCGTAAAGCGCAAGGGCGATCTGTGGCTCGGCACGGTCGCGGGGCTGCGCGCGGTCAAGAACCTGCCGCGGCTGGTCCGCGCTTTCGCCGCGTTGCCGGACCAATGGCATCTCGTGATCGTGGGCGAGGGACCGGAAAAGGACGCGATCCGCGCAGAGGCGGAGCGGCTCGACGTCGGGCACCGGCTGCACATGCCGGGCTTCGTCGCCGATCCGGCGCGGTACATGGGCCTGTTCGACATCTTCGCGCTCTCTTCCGAATCGGAACAGTTCCCCATCTCGCTGGTGGAGGCGATGGCCGCCGGCCTGCCCGTCGCCGCGCCCGCGGTGGGCGACATCGCGCAGATGGTGACCGGCGAAAACGAACCCTTCGTGGTCGCGCCGGGGGACGAGGCGGCGCTGACCGGCGCAATCCGCCAGTTGGCCGAGGACCGCGCGCTGCGCCGGAATGTGGGCGCCGCCAATCGCGACCATGCCCGCGAACGCTACGACGAAGCGGCGATGATCGGGGCCTATCGCCGGCTCTATTCCAGCGCGACGGGCATCGAATTCTAGCGCCGGTCGTATCGTCGCCCGCGCGCCTTCGCGCATCCGCCCTTGGTCCGGTCTTCACCGGGGGTTCACGGCGCGGTCTATTGAATTGCCGCCACCATGCTTTAAAGACGCGGCGCATTCTCCCACACAGGACGAAAGAACCAGGCGAGTGGCTCTAAGACCCGATCGCAACCAGACCGACGCCGACAAGAAGGCGCAAGCGCAGGCCGCGCAGGACGATGCGCTGCTGCGTGAAGTCGACGATGCCGTGCGGCAGGACCAGTACGCCCATTTCGGGCGCCGTTACGGCCGCCCCCTGATCGCGGTGATCGTGCTCGGCCTCGCCGCGTTCGGCGGGTATCTTTTCTGGGAACACCGCCAGGGCACAGAGATGGAACGGTCGTCGGAACAGATGACCATGGCGCTCGACCAGTTGCAGGCGGGCAATCTCGATTCCGCGGCCAAGGGGCTGGAGCCGGTCATCGCGCAAGGCGACGATGGCGCCGCCGCCGTGGCGCGCATGCTGCGTGCCGGCATCGCGGCGGAAAAGAACGATCCCGCCCGCGCGGCGAAGCTGTTCGACGAGATCGCCGACAATGCCGACGCCCCGCAATCGATCCGCGATCTCGCCACCGTGCGCAGCGTCGCAGCGCAATACGACAAGCTGGAGCCCGGCACCGTCGTCGCCCGGCTGAAATCGATCGCGGTGCCCGGCAACGCCTTCTTCGGCAGCGCCGCGGAAATGGTCGCGATGGCCTATCTCGCCCAGGACAAGCGGACCGAGGCGGGCAAGCTTTTCGCGCGGATTTCCAAGGACGAGGACACGCCCCAGTCGCTCCGGTCGCGCTCGCGCCAGATGGCCGGCGTGCTCGGCGTCGACGCGATCGAGGACGTCGACGAGGCGATCGCCCAATCGGGCGTGATGGCTCCGGCCGGACCCGCCGGCCCGCAGGGCGCGCCGCAGCAATAGCAAGGATGAACCGCATGCAATCGATCAGGCCCCTCGCGCGGCTCGCGCTTCCCGTCATTCTGGCAAGCGGTCTGGCGGGCTGTTCGCTGTTCAAGGGCAGCGGTCCCGAAACGACGCCGACGGTGGGCGAGCGTACGCCCGTCCTCTCGCGGATCGAGGCGGGGGCCAAGGTCGATCCCGCGCTGCAGGGCACGTCGGTGGTGTTGCCGCCGCCCCATCTGAACCAGAACTGGGCGCAAGCGGGCGGCAGCGCCGACAAGAACGAGGGCCACCTCGAATTCAGCGATTCGCCGACCGTCGCGTGGACCGCCTCCATCGCCGGCAGCAGCAACAAGGCCCGCCTCGGCGCGCCGCCCGTCATCGGCGGGGGCAAGCTGTTCGCGGTCGACACCACCGGCACGGTTTCCGCCTTCGACACGCAGAACGGCGCGCTGGTGTGGGCGCACAAGATGGACATTCCGTCCGACCAGCGCAATTCGGCCTTCGGCGGCGGCGTCAGCTTCGATAGCGGCCGGGTCTATGCCACCAACGGCGTGGGCGAAGTCATGGCGCTCGACGCCGACACCGGGACCCAGCTGTGGACGGCGAAGCCAGGCGGGCCGCTGCGCGATGCGCCCACGGTTGCCTTCAACCTCGTCTTCGTGATGACGCAGGACAACCAGATCTTCGCGCTCGATGCCGCCACCGGCAAGGTGACGTGGCAGGAATCGGGTGCCACCACGCAGGCCGGCGTGTTCGGCGTCGCCAGCCCGGCGGCGGGGCAGGGCACGGTCATCGCCGGCTACAGCTCGGGCGAGCTGATCGCCTATCGTTACGAGAACGGACGCACGCTGTGGTCGGATGCGCTGGCGCGGACCTCGATCTCGACCGAGGTCGGCTCGCTGACCGACATCGACGCCGATCCCATCATCGACAACGGCCGCGTCTACGCGCTGGGCCAGGGCGGCCGCATGGCGGCGTACGAGCTGGTTACCGGGCAGCGTATCTGGGAGCTCAATTTGGCGGGCATTTCCACCCCGGCCATCGCGGGCGAGTGGATCTTCACCCTGACGAGCGACGCCCGCCTGCTCGCCATCGCCCGCTCGAGCGGCAAGATTCGCTGGATCACGCAACTGGCGCGCTACCGGAACGAGGAAAAGAAGAAGGATCCCATCTTCTGGCTGGGGCCGGTGCTGGCGAACAACAGCCTTTACATCGTTAATTCTGAAGGCGAGCTGTGGCGCGCCAGCGCGGGCGAAGGCGCGGCGCAGATGGTGACCGATCTGGGGTCCAATATCAGCCTGCCGCCGGTGCTCGCCAATCGCACGCTTTACGTGCTCGACGACAGCGGGCGGATCACCGCCTTCCGCTAACGGCGTTACCCCTCGTTTAACCAGTTCGCGCTAGGAGCGGGCCATGGATACGGCCCCTCCTGCCGCGCGCTGTCCCAAGAGCGATGTGTCCGCGGGCGTGGGGCTGGCCGGGCTGGCGGGCCTCTTCGGCTGGATCGCCTTCTGCCGCGCCTATCCCGCCATCGCGGACTATTTCGACTGGGCGGGGCCGCACCAGCCCTTGTCCGGGCCGTACGCGGCGCTGATGGCGCTTGTCTTCACCGCCGCCCCGATGGTCGCATGGTCGATCCTGGTCGACCGGACCCATCTGCGGCCCACCACCGGGATCGCGTGGGGAAAGCGCGCGCCCCTGCGCGACACGCTGGAAATCTCGATCACCAAGCTGGCCGGACTATGGGCGACCTGGGCGATCCTTGCCGGGCTCTATTGCCTCGGACGCTGGTACTGGGACGGATTGTACCTGTTCGCGATGGAGGTGCTGGGGTTCGCCATCGTGCCGCTGGTCGTGCTGTCCGTCCCCTATGTCCTGTGGCTCGACCGCCGGATGGAGGAGCCGCGCGATGCCGCCTGGCATTTCGGCGCGCTGCTGCTGGGGCGCGAGGCCTACGACCCCGCGGCGGTTAAAGGGCACTGGCGCGCCTGGATCATCAAGGGGTTCTTCGGCGCGTTCATGATCTCGATCCTGCCGCCCGGCTTCGCCAACGTGGTGACGGCCGATTTCGGACGGCTTGCGAGCAATCCCGAGCAACTCGTTTTCACGATTATCGAATTCCTGTTCGTGATCGACGTCCAGATCGGCACGGTCGGGTATCTGCTGACGATCCGCCCGCTCGACGCGCATATCCGCAGCGGCAACCCGTTCCTGTCGGGCTGGGTCGCCGCGCTGCTGTGCTATCCGCCCTTCGCCTTCGCCTTCATGGGCGACAACGGCATCCTGGCCTATCAGTACGACACGCCCGGCTGGGCCTACTGGCTGGACGGTCACCCGGCGATCGTGGCGCTGTGGGGCGCGCTGCTGATCGTGCTGACCGCGATCTATGCGTGGGCGACGATGGCGTTCGGCCTGCGCTTCTCCAACCTCACCTATCGCGGGGTGCTGACCCACGGTCCGTACCGCTATACCCGCCACCCGGCCTATCTGGCGAAGAACGCGTTCTGGTGGCTGTCCACCCTGCCGTTCCTGGTGACGACGGGCAGCCTGACGGACACGATCCGCAACACCTTCTTCCTGGGCTGCGTCAGCGCGATCTATTACTGGCGCGCCCGGACGGAGGAGGCGCATCTGCTGCGCGAGGATGCGAAGTACCGGCAGTACCATGCGTGGATGGCGCGCCACGGCCTCGTCACCGCGCCGCTGACCCGCCTGGTGGGGCGGTTGCGACCGCGCGGCCCGGTGATGGAGCAGCCGGCCGAATAGGGCAGGGACGCTAGAAGCTGTACTTGTAGACGCGGCTGACGTCGCCGTTCCACTCGCCGTGATACTTGTCGAGCAGGCGCTGCGCCGGGACCTTGCCGCTCTCCACGATCTCGTCGAGCGTAGACAGGAAGCCGGTTTCGTTGTCGCCCCCTTCGCCCAGCCGCGCGCGCGCCGACAGCCCGGCCCGCGCGATCCTGAGCGCGTCCTTCGCCAGGTCCTGCAGCCGCCCGCCGCCCGGGATCGGCGCGTCGAGCGCCAGCCGGGGCACCGCGTCGCGCAGCGCCTCGCGCTCTTCCATCGTCCAGTCCTTGACGAGGTCCCAGGCTGCATCGAGCGCGCCCTGGTCGTAAAGCAGGCCGACCCACAGCGCGGGCAGGGCGCAGATGCGGCTCCACGGCCCGCCATCGGCGCCCCGCATTTCGAGGAAGCTTTTCAGCCGCACCTCGGGGAACGCGGTCGAGAGGTGATCCCACCAGTCGCTTTCCCGCGGCTTCTCGCCGGGCAGGACCGAAAGCTTCCCGTCGAGGAAATCGCGGAAGCTGAGGCCCGCGGCGTCGATGTACTTGCCGTCGCGGAAGACGAAATACATCGGCACGTCGAGCATGTAGTCGACCCAGCGTTCGTAGCCGAAGCCGTCCTCGAACACGAAGGGCAGCATGCCGGTGCGGTGCGGGTCGGTGTCCGACCAGATATGGCTGCGATAGGAAAGATAGCCGTTGGGCTTGCCTTCGGTGAAGGGCGAATTCGCGAACAGCGCGGTGGCGAGCGGTTGCAGCGCCAGCCCGACGCGGAACTTCTTCACCATGTCGACCTCGCTCGCATAGTCGAGATTGACCTGGATGGTGCAGGTGCGCAGCATCATGTCGAGGCCCAGATCGCCCACGCGCGGCATGTGCCGGGCCATGATGCCGTAACGTCCCTTGGGCATCATCGGCAGCTCCGCCCGGGTCTTGTCCGGCCACATGCCGAGGCCCAGGAAACCGACCCCGCACCGCTCGCCGATCTCCTTTACCTGCGCCAGGTGGCGGCCCGTTTCGTTGCAGGTCTGGTGCAGGTTTTCGAGCGGGGCGCCCGACAGTTCGAGCTGGCCGGCCGGTTCCAGGCTGATCGCGCCATCCTCGCCCTTCAACGCGATGATCTTGCCGCCTTCCTCCACCGGCTGCCACCCGAAATCCTGCAACGACAACAGGATATCGCGGATACCGCCGGGCTCTTCGTAACTCGGCGCGTGGAAATCGTCGCGCTTGTAGACCAGCTTTTCGTGCTCGGTCCCGATGCGCCAGCGGTCGCGGGGTTTTTCGCCCCCGGCCATCGGCGCGACCAGCTGGTCGCGCGATTCGATCACGGGATCGTCGGCTTTGCTGTCTTCGCGCGTGCTCATGACCCGCGCGTTACGCATCCGCTCCGTTGCTGAAAAGGATTAATCGCTGCGGCGCCTCCCGTCGGCCGGGAGCGCGCTCGCCCCTTCGCCTCAGCCGCCCCAGTCGCCCGCCAGCGCCATCCACAGCGCCGTCGCCGCGAGCGTCGCGGTCTCGCCGCGCAGGATCCGCGGGCCGAGCGTGATCGGCACCGCTTGCGGTAGCGCGCGAATGGCCTCGCGCTCGGCATCGTCGAAGCCGCCTTCCGGCCCGGTGAGCAGCGCGGCGGGGCCGCGGTGCGCGGCGAAGGCAGCGGCGGGCGGCTTGCCGCCCTCCTCGTCGGCGAAGAACAGCGTGCGACCGGCGGGCCAGTCGGACAGCAGCGCGTCGAGCTTCACCGGCTGTTCCAGCGCGGGCAGCGCGGTGCGCGCGCATTGTTCCGCCGCTTCGGTGGTGACGGACCGCGCCCGGTCGAGATTGAGCTTGTCCGCCACGCAGCGTCGGGTGACGACCGGCCGGATCGCGGCGACGCCCAGCTCGGTCGCCTTCTCCAGCACCAGGTCGAAGCGGTCCTTTTTCAGCAGCGCGGCGCAGAGGTGGAAATCCGGCACCGCCTCGCGTTCGCGCAATTGCGAAACGGGCTCCAGCGTGATGCTGCGCTTCTCGGCCGCGACGACGGTGGTCGCCCACTCGCCGCTGATGTCGTCGCACAGGATCACCACGTCCCCCGGCTTCACCCGCATCACGCGCGAGAGGTAATGCGCGCCCGTCTCGCCGATCGTTACCGGCTCGAACGCCTGGATCTCGTGCGCGACGAACAGGCGCGGCGCGCTCTTCGGGGGCCAGGCGGGGGTGGCGGGCATGGGTAGGCAGGTGGCACGGCGCGCGGTAGGGCGCAAGGCGATGAGCGAACCCTCGGCCCCCGACCACATCGTCCCCGACAGCGAGCGCAAAAGTCTTTCGGGCGGCCTCGTCGCGCGATTGCCGCAGATGCCGCGCGACCTGGCGCAGCTCGCGCGCTTCGACCGGCCGATCGGCTGGTGGCTGTTGTTCTGGCCCTGCGCGTGGGGCGTGTGGCTGGCAGGCGCGGGGTGGCAGCTCGGCCTGCTCGCCTGGATGCTGCTCGGCGCGATTGCGATGCGCGGCGCCGGGTGCGTCTACAACGACATCGTCGACGCCGATCTCGACCGGAAGGTGGCGCGTACCGCCAGCCGCCCGGTCGCGAGCGGGCGCGTGGGGAAAAAGGCCGCGTGGGCGTGGCTGCTGGCGCTGTGCGCGGTGGGGCTGGTGGTACTGCTGCAACTCAGGTGGCAGGCGCAGCTGGTCGCGCTGGGCAGCCTCGCGCTGGTCGCGGCCTATCCCTTCATGAAGCGGATCACGTGGTGGCCGCAGGCGTGGCTGGGCCTCGTCTTCACCTGGGGCGCGCCGGTCGGCTGGGTCGCGCTGCGCGGCGACCGGCTGGAGGTGCTCGCCGCGCTGTACGCGGGCGCGATGTGCTGGTGCATCGGCTACGACACGATCTACGCGCTGCAGGACCGGGAAGACGACGCGCTGGTCGGCATCCGGTCGAGCGCGCTGCGCATGGGCGAGCATGTGCGCGGCGGGGTCGCTCTGTTCTATGCCGCGGCGGTGGCGCTGTGGGTGCTCGCCTTCTGGCTGCTGCGCGAAGACTGGGTCGCGATCCTCGCGCTGGTGCCGGTCGCGCTGCACCTCGCCTGGCAGGTGCTGACGGTCGACGGCGCGGACCCGGGCAACCCGCTCCACCGCTTCCGCTCCAACCGCGTGGCGGGGCTGCTGATGGCCGCGGCGTGCTTCGTGGTGGGGAATGCGGGGGTTTAGCGCGCGCGGCGCTGTTTACTTTTCGTTCCGCACGCATCATCGCTGAGCGCCATGGCGGCGATCCCCCTTCCGGCCCTTCATGCAAGCCACGCGGGCTGCTGGCTGGCGGAGCCGAACCGCGAGACGCGCGGCTGTTCCAAGGGCGAGGCGATCAACGCCGCCGCCGATACGCCGGTGCTGATGATCAACGCCCCGCTGGTCGCGACTCGGCTGGGCTATCCCGACCTTTCGGGCCTCGACCTTCTCGAACTGTTCGCCTTCGTCCACCCGGCGCGTTTCTGCGTGCCGACCGCGCGGGGCATGGCCCACGCGCTCGACCTGCCCGAGCCGGAAGGGGATGCGGCGATCCCGGCTTTCCTGCAGGCGGCGGCGGGCGCGCTGATCGCGCATTGCGAGAGCGACGCCTGGTCCGCGCGCGAGGGCGCGTGGAGCACGCTGCAATCGCTGATGCGCCTGCGCTGGCCATGGGCCCAGGTGCTGAGCCCGCATGTCCGCAAGCCGGAGAAGCCCGAGAAATGGCTGTTCTCCCGCCTGCCGGAATGGGAGGACGCGCCCGAGCGCGCGCAGCCCGCGCAGGTCCTGATCGAGGAGAACGAGGCGGAGGCGCACCTCGCCCGCCTCACCGGGGAGGGGGCCGAACGGCGCGAGGGCCAGCGCGCCTATACCCGCGGTGCCAGCGCCATCTTCGCCCCGCGCGAGAACCGGGGCCGCCCGCACGTCCTGCTGGCGCAGGCGGGTACCGGCATCGGCAAGACGCTGGGCTATCTCGCCCCGGCGGCGCTGTGGGCGCAAAAGGCGCAAGGCACCGTCTGGGTTTCCACCTATACCAAGAATCTCCAGCGCCAGCTCAGGCGGGAAAGCGCGCGCGCCTGGCCCGAACGCCGCGCCGACGGCACCCCGCCGGTGGTGGTGCGCAAAGGGCGCGAGAATTACCTGTGCCTCCTCAACCTAGAGGATGCGTTGCAGGGCGGGTTCGCGGGGCGCCCGGCCATCCTGGCGCAACTGGTGGCGCGCTGGGCCGCCTACAGCCGCGATGGCGACATGATCGGCGGCGACCTGCCCGGCTGGCTCGGCACGCTGTTCCGCAAGCGCGGGATCGCCGCGCTGACCGACCAGCGCGGCGAGTGCATCTATGCCGGCTGTCCGCACTACCGCAAATGCTTCATCGAGCGCGCCGCGCGGGCCAGCGCGCAGGCCGATCTGGTCATCGCCAACCACGCCCTCGTCATGATCAACGCGGCGCGCGGGCGCCATCACGGTCCCGCGCCGACGCGCATCGTGTTCGACGAGGGGCACCACGTCTTCGACGCCGCCGACAGCACCTTCTCCGCCGCGCTGACGGGGCAGGAGGCGATCGAGCTCAGGCGCTGGATCGTCGGGCCGGAACGCAATGCGCGCGGTCGCAGGCGCGGCCTCGCCGCGCGGCTGGCCGACGTCGCCTCCTACGACGAGGCGGGCGGGCAGGCGGTGGAGGACGCGGTCGAGGCGGCGGCGGTGCTGCCGTCCGAAGGCTGGCTCGCGCGGCTGGCCGAGGGCGCGCCGCAGGGCCCGGTGGAGGAATTGCTGGGCCAGGTCCGCATGCTGACCTACGCCCGCGACGAGAGCGGCGGGCAGGAGGCAGGCTACGGCATCGAGACCGAGATCGCGCAGCTGCCCGGCCCGCTGATCGAGGCGGCGCAGAAGGCGCAAGGTTCGCTCGCCGCGATCCGCAAGCCGCTCCTCACGCTCGGCGTGCGCCTGTCCGCCATTCTGGAGGATCCGCCCGACTGGCTCGACGGGCAGGGCCGCGCGCGGATCGAGGGCGCGCGCCACTCGCTCGCCTGGCGGATCGACCTCGTCGCCGCGTGGGAAGCGCTGCTGGGGCGCCTGGGAGGTCCGACCGATCCCGATTTCGTCGATTGGTTCGCGGTCGACCGCAACGATTCGCGCGAATTCGACATCGGCGTCCATCGCCGCTGGCTCGACCCGATGAAGCCCTTCGCCAAGGTCGTGCTGGAGCCTGCCCACGGGGTCATGCTGACCAGCGCGACGCTGACCGACCGGCGGCCCGAAGCCGATGGCGCGGGCGAGGACTGGGACGGCGCCATCGCCGCCAGCGGAGCGCCGCATATCGCGCTCCAGCCCAAAACCGGTAGCCATGCGAGCCCGTTCGACTACGCCGCGCGGGCCGAGGTGTTGATCGTCACCGATATAAAGCGCGGCGATCTGCCCGGGCTGGCGGGCGCCTATGCGCGGCTGATCGAGGCGGCGGGCGGCGGTACGCTGGGCCTGTTCACCGCGATCCGGCGCCTGCGCGCGGTCTATGGCCGCATCGCCGACCGGCTCGCGCGCGCCGGGCTGCCGCTCTATGCCCAGCATGTCGATCCGATCGACACCGGCACGCTGACCGACATCTTCCGCGACGACCGCTCGGCCAGCCTGCTGGGCACCGACGCGCTGCGCGACGGGGTCGACGTGCCGGGCGAATCCCTGCGCTGCGTGGTGATGGAATCGGTGCCGTGGCCGCGCCCCACCATCCTCCACCGCGCGCGCCGTGCGGCCAATGGCGGCGGGGCGTACGACGACCGGCTGATCCGTGCCCGCATCGCGCAGGCGTTCGGGCGGCTCATCCGCACGCGCGAGGATGCGGGGCACTTCGTGGTCCTGTCCGCCGCCTTTCCCAGCCGCCTGTTGAGCGCATTTCCGCCCGGCACGCCGGTCGCGCGGGTCACACTGGACGAGGCGCTGGCGCGGGTTGCGGCAGGGCCACCAGGCGTGCATGACGCTACGGAAAACGCGAACGCTGACCGGATAGTATCTCCTCCATGAAAAAACTTGGCCTGCTGCGCCACGCGAAGTCCGACTGGGGCGATGCGGACAAGCGCGACTTCGATCGCGGGCTGAACGAACGGGGGCGGCGCGGGGCGCGGCTGATGGGCCGCTACCTCCGCGAGAACGCGCCCCGGTTCGACCTGCTGCTCGCCAGTCCGGCGGAGCGGGTGAAGGCGACGCTCGCCGCCGCCGAACTGGGGCTGGACCCGGTGTTCGACCAGCGGCTCTACCTCGCCACGGCCGAGGCGATCCTCGACGTCGTGGGCGAGAAGGCGGGCGATGCCGCCGCCGTGCTGGTGGTGGGCCACAATCCCGGTCTGCAGGACCTGCTGCTGGCACTGGTCGCGCCGGAGCGCGAGAACGCCCATTTCGACGAGGCGTCGGTGAAATATCCCACCGCGGCGTTCGCCTTGCTGGAACTCGCGATCGACGACTGGAACGCGCCGGACGGGCAAGCCGGCACCCTCGCGGACTTCCGCCGCCCGCGCGATCTCGATCCCGAACTCGGGCCGGTGGACTAGCGCCTACCCACCGTTATCGTCACCCCGGATTTGATCCGGGGTCCCGCTTCCTCTCGCGGCACACGAAGCAAGCGGGACCCCGGCTCGGGGGCCGGGGTGACGCAGTTGGACAGGAAGGCACCACGCCGACCGCTGTCCTACACGGGCCGCTCCCGCTATTTCTCCGCGCATGCTCACGCCCGTCCACGTCTCCCAAACCCTGCCGCAAACTCCCCCGCGTACCCCCTCCTTTTTTCGCCCCAGGACACTGTTCCATGTGTTCCATCGTGTAGGACTTCGTCCGGCGCACAGCCGTTCCTTCGCTCTTGCAACATGACGATGATCGGGCGATGGCGAGCGCCATGAGCATGGACCAACTGATCGCCGCCGCGCGCACATCCAAGGCATGGCCGTTCCAGGAGGCGCAGCGCCTGCTCAAACGCTATCCCGAGGGCACGAAGCCCGATGGCTCGCCCGTGCTGTTCGAAACCGGCTACGGTCCCAGCGGCCTGCCGCATATCGGCACCTTCCAGGAGGTGCTGCGCACCACGCTGGTCCGTCGCGCGTTCGAGGCGCTGATCGGGGCGCGACCGGAAGACGGCAGGACGCGCCTTGTCGCCTTCAGCGACGACATGGATGGCTTGCGCAAGGTGCCCGACAATATCCCCAATCGCGAGCGGGTGGCGCAGCATCTGGGCAAGCCGCTCAGCCGCATCCCCGACCCGTTCGAGGCGGGGTACGAAAGCTTCGCCGCACACAACAACGCGATGCTGCGCGCCTTCCTCGATCGGTTCGGGTTCGACTACGAATTCGTCGCCGCGAGCGAGCGCTACAATACGGGTGCGTTCGACGATGCGCTGCGGCAGGTTCTGCGCTGTAACCAGGACATCCTCGACATCATGCTGCCCACGCTGCGCGAGGAGCGGCGGCAGACCTACTCCCCCATTCTGCCGGTATCGCCATCCAGCGGGCGCGTGCTGCAGGTGCCGGTCGAGATCGTCGATGCCGAGGCCGGGACGGTGCGCTTCACCGACGAGGACGGCTCGACCGTCGAACAGTCCGCGCTGGGCGGCATGGCCAAGCTGCAGTGGAAGGTCGACTGGGCGATGCGCTGGTACGCGCTGGGCGTCGATTACGAGATGTACGGCAAGGACCTGACCGACAGCGGCGTGCAGTCGGGCCGGATCGTGAAGGTGCTGGGGGGCCGGAAGCCCGAGGGGCTGATCTACGAACTGTTCCTCGATGCCAATGGCGAGAAGATCAGCAAGTCCAAGGGCAACGGCCTAACGATCGAGGAATGGCTGAGCTACGGCAGCGAAGAGAGCCTGGGCTTCTACATCTTCCCCAATCCCAAGAGCGCGAAGCAGCTGCATGCCGGGGTGATCCCGCGCGCGGTCGACGATTACTGGCAGTTCCGCGAGCGGCTGGCCGAGCAGGATCTCGACAAGCAGCTGGGCAATCCGGTGTGGCACCTCGCGCGCGCGAATGGCGGGTTCGAGGGGGCGGAGGCGCCGGGCGCGGGGGAAAGCCTGGCGGTGCCCTACAGCCTGCTGCTGAACCTCACCAGCGTGCTGGGCGCCCAGGCGACGCCCGATTCGGTGGCGGACTATCTGGCGAGCTATACCGGCGAGCCGGTGACCGACCCCAAGCTGCGCGAGCTGATCGGCACCGCGGTCGCCTACAACCGCGACTTCGTGGCGCCGCATCTCAGCAAGCGCGCGCCCACCGAAACCGAGGCGGCGGCGCTGCGTGCGCTCGACGCGATGCTGGCGGATGCGCCGGCAGACATGTCGGCGGAGGATCTGCAGACCCAGGTGTACGAGATCGGCAAGCGCGAGGAATTCGGCTTCGCTTCGCTGCGCGACTGGTTCCGCGCGCTGTACGAGACGTTGCTCGGTAGCGAGCAGGGCCCGCGCATGGGCAGCTTCATCGCGTTGTACGGCATCGCCAACACCCGCGCGCTGATCGCGGAGGCGCTGGCGCGCGGCTGACCCTTACGCCGCGCGCGGTCGCGCGCTCAGCCCCATTTGCGGGTGCGGTACCATTTGGTGATGACGTATTTGGCACCCTTCGCGACCGGCGTGCCGGCGTGGAGGGTGTCGACATTGGGCACGCCGTCGGGACCGGCATTGTTCCAGATCAGCAGGACGCCCGCCTTGGGCGTGACGCCCAGGCCCAGGCGCGGAAATTCGGTCTGCCCGCCTTCCGGCACGTCGTTCAGGAACAACATGGCGGTCCAGCTGCGCTGCCCGCCGCGGCGCCGCTCGTCCTCCCAATAGGACTGGCCGGGGAAGAAATAGTCGTGATGCGGCTTGAACTGCTGGCCCGGCAGGTATCGCTGCCCCTGGATCGTCTCGCCCAGCGCCGATTTCAGGCCCAGCGTGTCGTCGAACCGGCGCGAGATCGCGGCGACGAAGGGATCGCGCGAATCGAAATTGCCCGAATAGGACGTGCGAAACCCGTCCTGTTCGGTCCCGGCATACAGCGTGCTGGGCACGGCGACCACGTCGATCATCTGGATCAGGCGCTGGCATTCGTGCGGCGTGGCGAAATCGCCCAGCGCGAAAATCTCCGCATCGTCCGTCGGGATCTTGTGAACGCGTGCGTCCGCCTTCAGTCGCTTGCGGACCTGGCGGCCGACGCGGGCGAGCGCGTCCTTGTCCGGAACCATCGTCTTCGTATCAGCCATGGCAACAATGCTAGCAGCCACGCAAAGCCGCTGCTAGACCCGCATCGATGAATGAGGGGAGAGGATCGCAATGGAAGTATCGGCCGCCAAGAAACGCTATTCCGCAGGGGCGATGGCGTTCCACTGGATCATCGCGGTGCTGGTCATCCTGAACTGGTATCTGGCCGATCTGGCGCACGAGACGAAGGGCGCGGCCGCGGGCGAGCTGTTCGGCTATCACAAGGCGATCGGCATCTCGATCCTGGCGCTGACCGTGCTGCGGATCGTGTGGCGCCTGTCGCACCCCCTGCCGCGCCTGCCGCAGAACTATGCCGGGTGGGAACGGGCGCTGGCCCGCGCCACCCACGCGATCTTCTACGTGCTCCTCATCGCTCTGCCGCTGGGGGCGTGGATCGCCAATTCGTTGGGCGGCAAGGGGGTGGACATGTTCGGCCTCTTCACCATTCCGCCGCTGCCCGTGGGCAATAACGGCGATCTTGGGCACGAGATTTTCGAACTGCACGCGACCGGCGGCCAGATCCTGATGCTGCTGGTGATCCTGCATGTGCTGGGCGCGCTGAAGCATACCTTCTTCGACCGCGACGGGGGCATCTTCCGCATGCTGCCGTTCGGCCGGGTCTGATCGCGCCACGAAAAACCCCGCCGGATCGCGCCGGCGGGGTCGTTCGTCAGCCTTGCCTGGGGCTCACCAGAAGAAATCGTAGATCACGTCCACGACCTCGCCGGTGTAGAGGTTCACCAGCAGCGCGTCGTCGTAATACCGCACCCAGCGATAGGACCCGTAGGCCGGCGGCAGGCGGTAATAGGACGGATTGTTGATCCAGTAGCGGCTTCCGTAGAACAGGCTGCCCAGCTGGAAGCCGATATTCAGCCGCCGATAGGAATAGCTGCGGTAGGGCGCGTAGTAGCGGCCGAGGTGGTAAACGTGCCGGTTGCTGGCCCGGTAGCGGTGCCAATCGTACCGCCGGTCGTTGCGCCAGCTGCGGTTCCAGGCCCGGTGGTCGCGGCGATCCTCGCGCCATTCGCGGCGATCCGCGCGCCGGTCCCGCTGCCATTCGCGGCGATCGTTACGCCAGTCGCGCCGATCGTCCCGCCTGTCGCCGCGCCAGTCCTGCCGATCATCGCGGCGGTCGCCCCGCCAGTCACGCCGGTCGTCCCGCCGATCGGCACGATCCTCGCGCCGGTCCCGGCGGTCCTCGCGGCGCTCGGCCCGGTCGCGGCGTGCGTCATAGGCGTCGCGGCGCGCCTGCACCTGTTCCACGGGGCTGTAATTGCGCCGTTCCGCGCGGCTGGGACGAACCTGCACCCGGTCGACCGATGCGCGCGTGTTGCCACGAACCGGAGCGACCGCGGCGCGCGGCGCCGACCGACGTTGCTCGATCCGGGCCTGGCGCTGGGCCCGGCGTTCAGACCTCTCGGCGCGGCGCTCCACCCGGGGCGGACGCGCGGTCGCCCCGCCATCGTCACCACGCGCCATGTTGGGTACCCGCGGCATTTCCGCCGCCTGTACGGTAGCCGGCAGAGCGCCGAGCGATAGGGTGAGTGCCAGCGCGGAGGTGCCGGCGCGGTGGAAGAATGTCTTGATAGTCATCATGCGGCTCCTGTGAACGTGCCGCGCCCACCTTGCGGCCCCCGAGGGTGTAAGAAGGTTAGAGCGAGACAAGTGAGCGGTGAGTGAACCGTCCGAACGGCTTCTTGTTAATGTTCGTATAGCGAAAGCTGAATGAATGCGCGATTGACAGGTGCGGTTCCGCGCAGGATGGCGGTGGCATGGCCGACCCCGATCTGCTGCGCGTGCGCGAGAGCATCGTCGAGCATCTGCACGGCGCGGCGAGGGATCGCCGCCATCCGATGCACGTGCCGGTCGTGGCCACGGCGGATGGCGATGTGCGGATGATGGTCCTGCGCGCCTTCGACGTCGGGAAATTGCGGCTGTGCTTCCACACCGATGCGCGCGCCCCGAAAGTCGATGCGATCGCGCGCGATCCGACGATCGGTATTCTCGGCTACGATCCCGGCCAGCGCATCCAGATCAGGCTTCGCGGGGCAGGGGTGGTGGAGGCCGAGGGGCCCCACGTCGACGCGGCATGGCAGGCCGCCGACAGCTTCGCCCGGCGATGCTATCTCGGCGCCGCGCCCGGCGAGGAAACGGCGCAGGCGAGTTCCGGTCTGCCCGACTGGGTCGAAGGGCGGCGACCGACCGAGGAGGAGCTGCGCCCGGCTCGCGCGAACTTCGCGCTCCTGACGGTCATCATCGCGGCGGTGGAATGGTACGCGCTGTCGCACGAGGGTCACCGGCGCGCGATCTTCCGCCGCGCGGGGGCGGGACTGGACGAAGGGCGATGGATCACGCCCTGACGGGTGGACGAAGATGTGCGCCCGGCATAAGGGGGTCGCGCATGAAACTCCCCGGGCCCTTCGATACCGAATTCAATCCGAAGGTGCCGAGCGAGCTGACCCGGCCCGAAGACTGGAGCCGGCGTGCCGCGACCCTCGTCAGCGCCATCCTGATCGCGCTGGTCGCGATGGGTTTCGCCTGGGCGGGCGACTGGGCCAACCGGCTGTTCACCGAAGCGACATCGCAGGCGCGCTGGGCGCATCTTGTGCTGACCCCGGCGATGTTCGTCGGCGTCGCTGCGCTGACGTTTCGCTACGCCCCGCAGGCGCGCGGGTCGGGCATTCCGCAGGTCATCGCCGCCAGCCGCAAGCCGCTGCGCCGGACCTCGCGCCGGCTCGTCTCGCTCCGCACCGCGCTCGCCAAGGTGGCGCTGACGCTGGCGGCCCTGCTGGGTGGCGGCTCGGTCGGGCGCGAGGGGCCGACGGTACAACTGGGCGCCGCGATCATGGTGCAGGTCCACCGCTTCTTCCGCGTCCCCTCGACCGCGGGCGTCTATATCGCAGGCGGCGCGGCGGGCGTCGCCGCCGCCTTCAACACGCCGCTGGCCGGCATCGCCTTCGCGATCGAGGAACTCGCCGTCGCCTACGAACAGCGCGTGGCGATCCTGGTGATGGGCGCGGTCATGATCTCGGGCCTCACCAGCCAGGGACTGGCGGGCAATTACGTCTATTTCGGCCAGATCACCGGCGGCCTGCCGCTTGCCTCCGTCCTGATCGCCGCCCCGCTGGCGGGGTTCGTCGGCGGTATTCTGGGCGGATTGTTCTCCCGCTCCATGCTGGCGATGCGCGCACCGGGCGGGCGCTTCACCGCCCGTTTCGCGAAGCGTCCGCTGACCACCGCGCTGGTGTGCGGGATCATCGTCGGCGTGCTCGGCTTCGCCACCGCGGGTGCGACCTCGGGCACGGGGTACGAGCCGACACGCGCCCTGCTGGAAGGCGGGTCGGCCGATTACTGGTTCGGCCCGGCGAAGTTCATCGCCTCGCTCGCCACCAGCGCCAGCGGCATTCCCGGCGGCATCTTCGCTCCCTCGCTGGCCGTGGGGGCCGGGTTCGGAGAGCTGCTGACCCCGCTGTTCCCGGCGGACAAGGCGGGCATCATCGTGCTGATCGGCATGGGCGGGTACTTCACCGGCGTGGTGCGCGCGCCGCTGACCGCCGTCATCATCCTGAGCGAGGCGACGGGCACCAGCTCCGCTATCCTGCCGCTGTTCGCCACCGCACTGATCGGCGACTGGGCCGGCGGGCTGGTGTGCCGAGAGCGGCTCTATCACGCCCTGTCGAAGGGATTCGCGCCCGAAGCCGCGGCGCCCCGGACGGTCTGACGCGCGCCCGAATCCTACAGGATGGAACACTTGGAACAGTGTCCTGGGGCGAAAAAGATCGGGGGCGCCGGGCGATATGAAGCCCGCGGCAACGTCGCATGGGGCGACAGGTTCGGATGGGCGGGAGAGCGAGGCATTCGGCCCGGATAGCGCACCGTGGCGCGGTAGGAAAATGCATGGGGCGCGCCGCACGGTCAGCGCCGCTCGAACGTCGCCGGCGCTTCCTCCTCGGCACGCTCTTCCTCGATCCGGTCGACCCGCGCGCGCGGTGGGCCGTCGTGCATCCGCGCGATCATGCCGCGGATGGTGTCGGGATCGCCCTCCAGATGCGCCTCCACCGTTCCGTCGGCCCGATTGCGGACCCAGCCGGCCAGGCCCAGTCTGCGCGCCGTATCGACCGTCCAGTCGCGAAAGAATACGCCCTGGACCCGGCCGTGAAGCACGACGCGGCGCGCGCTCACAGCTTGTCCCCCGGCGTGATGCCGACAATGACGTGGCGCACGGTCATGTAGACGACCAGCACGGTCGCCGCGAGCAGCGCCACGGTCAGTACGGTGATGGAAAACAGCGCTTCATACAGCCACTGGTACCAGTCGCCCGGCAGCGCGTCGAATTCGCCCACCGGAAACACGAAGGCGAGCAGCAGAATGAGGCTGCTCATCAGCGTGACGGTGGACATGCGCGCGATCAGGATGACGCGGGTGTAGGCTTCCTGGTCGAATTCGGTTTCCGCCCGGCGGATCATTCCGATCAAGGTCAGCATCAGCGCCAGCGTGGTGGCGGACGCGGTTGCGACCGCCGAACCGAGATAGAGCCCGGCCCGCGACAGCGCCTCCAGCAATTGCGCCGCCTCGGCGCCGCTATAGACCCGCCCGATCGCCTGCCGCGCCCCGAAGCCGAGCGCGCAGATGAACAGAAAGGCCGCGATCGGCCAGATGCGATAGCGCGAGAGAAAACTGCCCATGCTCGCAAGATGCCGAAAGCGCGTCTCGGGTTCCGCAGGACAAACTTTGTTAGGTCGCCGGAGAGCGACCGGCCCTCGCAACCGGATTATCGACCAGGATCAGATGTTTCGACCGGCAGGCGTTAGCCGACGGGACGGGCGGGGAGCGGCCGCAGCTCGCCCCCCCCCCGCTTCAAGTCACCACTTCCCCAAGCGACGATCCAGGGAACTGGCCTCAGCGCGTCAGCTTCTTGTAGGCGAGGCGCGTCGGGCGATCCGCCGCGTCGCCCAGGCGGCGGCGCTTGTCTTCCTCGTAGGCTTCGAAATTGCCTTCGAACCATTCGACGTGGCTGTCGCCCTCGAAAGCGAGGATGTGGGTCGCAAGGCGATCGAGGAAGAAGCGGTCGTGCGAAATCACCACGGCGCAGCCGGCGAAGTTCTCGATCGCTTCCTCCAGCGCGCCCAGCGTTTCCACGTCGAGGTCGTTGGTCGGCTCGTCCAGCAGCAGCACGTTGCCGCCTTCTTTCAGCATCTTGGCCATGTGCACGCGGTTGCGTTCACCGCCCGACAGCTTGCCGACGTTCTTCTGCTGGTCCTGACCCTTGAAGTTGAACGCGCCGACATAGGCCCGGGTCGAAACGTCGTGGCCGTTGACCTTCATGTAGTCGTGGCCGTCCGAAATCTCTTCCCACACATTGTGCTTGGGATCGAGCTGGTCGCGGCTCTGGTCGACATAGCCAAGGCGCACGGTTTCTCCGATGTCGATCTGGCCCGTATCGGGGGTTTCCTGCCCGGTGATCATCTTGAACAGCGTGGATTTACCCGCGCCGTTGGGGCCGATCACGCCGACGATGCCGCCCGGGGGCAGCATGAAGGACAGGTCCTCGAACAACAGCTTGTCGCCATAGGCCTTGGAGATGCCCTTGGCGTCGATCACCTTGCCGCCCAGCCGTTCGGGTACCTGGATGACGATCTGCGCCTTGCCCGGCTTGCGGTCGTTGGCGCTTTCCTGCAGCTGCTCGAACTTGCGGATACGCGCCTTGGACTTGGTCTGGCGCGCGCTGGGCGTCTGGCGGATCCATTCCAGCTCGCGGCTGAGCGATTTTTGCCGCCCGCTTTCCTCGCGGCTTTCCTGCTCCAGCCGCTTCGCCTTCTTTTCGAGATAGGTCGAGTAATTGCCTTCGTAGGGATAGTAGGACCCGCGATCGAGCTCCAGGATCCAGCCGACCACATGGTCGAGGAAGTAGCGATCGTGGGTGATCATCAGCACCGCGCCGGCATATTCGGCGAGATGGTTTTCGAGCCACAGCACGCTCTCGGCGTCGAGGTGGTTGGTCGGTTCGTCCAGCAGCAGGATCGACGGCTTCTGGATCAGCAGGCGGGTCAGCGCCACGCGGCGCTTCTCACCGCCGGACAGGTCATTGACGGGCCAGTCGCCGGGCGGGCAGCGCAGCGCCTCCATCGCGATTTCGAGCTGGTTGTCGAGCGTCCAGCCGTCGACCGCGTCGATCTTCTCCTGCAGCGTGCCCATTTCCTCCATGAGCGCGTCGAAATCCGTGTCGTCCTGCGGATCGCCCATTTCGGCGGAAATCGCATTGAAGCGATCGACCATGTCGGCGACGTCGCGCGCGCCGTCCTTCACGTTTTCGAGCACGGTCTTGCTCTCGTCGAGCTGCGGTTCCTGCGGCAGGTAGCCGACGGTGATGTTCTCGCCCGGCCACGCCTCGCCCGCGAAATCGGTGTCGATCCCGGCCATGATCTTCATCAGGGTCGATTTACCCGCGCCGTTGGGACCGACGATGCCGATCTTCGCGCCCTGGTAGAATTGCAGGTTGATGTTCGCCAGCACCGGCTTGGGGGCACCGGGGAAAGTCTTGGTCATGTCTTTCATGACGTAGGCGTATTGCGCGGCCATCGAAGGTCCTTCGGATCTGATCGTGTCGGGTTGTCGGAGTTGCGGTGCCAGATAGGCGCTTCGCCGGGACGGGGCAAGCAGGACGGGCCGCTTGCGCCGCGTGCCCACTTGCGCGATGCGGGGTTCATGCGGATTGCGATCATCGGCGCCGGGATGGCGGGGGCGAGCTGCGGCA
Organism: uncultured Citromicrobium sp.; assembly: GCA_964401795.1. Taxonomy (GTDB): domain Bacteria; phylum Pseudomonadota; class Alphaproteobacteria; order Sphingomonadales; family Sphingomonadaceae; genus Alteriqipengyuania. The sequence goes on along the minus strand of CAYNZQ010000002.1, from coordinate 46,120 downwards.
TTCGGCTGGCCGCAAGCGGCCACGCGGTGGAGGTGTTCGACAAGGGCCGCGGGCCGGGCGGGCGCATGGCGACGCGGCGGATCGAGGTGGACGGCAAGACTTACCGGCTCGACCACGGTGCGCAGTATTTCACCGCGCGCGATCCGGCTTTCGCGGCGCAGGTGGAGGCGTGGGAGGCGGACGGCATCGTCGCCCGCTGGCCCGCCGCGAAGGACGGCGCGCGGGTCGGCACGCCCGGCATGAACGCGCCGGTTCGCGCCATGGCGGAGGCGCTGGGCGTGCGCTTCGCCGCGCGGGTCGAGGGGCTAGAGCGGGCAGGCGAAGGCTGGCTGTTGAACGGCGAGGGTGCGCCGACGGACGCTTTCGACGCGGTGGTCGTGGCCGTGCCGGCCGAGCAGGCCGGCCCGCTGCTGGCACCGCATGCGCCCGGAATGGCCAGCCAGGCCGAAGCAGTCGAGAGCGCCCCGTGCTGGGCGGCGATGGCGGTGTTCGACACGCCGCTCGCGATAGAGAACGACACGCTCGCGGATCGCGGACCGATCGCCTGGGCGGCGCGCAATTCGGCCAAGCCGGGGCGCGGGGAGGGCGAATGTTGGGTCCTGCATGCCACCCCCGACTGGTCGCGCGCCAATCTGGAACGCGAGCGCGACGATGTCGCCGCCGATCTGCTGGCCCAGTTCGGGGCCGTCGCGGGCGATCTGCCCCCGGTCCTGGCGCTGACCGCGCATCGCTGGCGCTATGCCATGGTGGAGAAGGGCGGTCCGGGCGCGTTGTGGGATGACGCGCTCCGCCTCGGCGCTTGCGGCGACTGGCTGTCGGGGCCGCGGGTGGAGAACGCGTTCCTGTCGGGAGTGGACCTTGCCGCGCGGATCGGCGCGGCATGATGCGGCCCGATCCCGTCGCCCCCGGCCCGGGGCAGGAAAGCGTGTGGGACTATCCGCGCCCGGCCGTGGCCGAACCGACGAGCGCGCATATCGTGATCGAGCATCGCGGCGTGCGGATCGCCGAGACGCGCAGCGCGGTGCGGGTGCTGGAGACGAGCCATCCGCCGCAATATTACCTGCCGCCTGCAGACATCGCGCACGGCGTGCTCGAACCCGCGCCCGGCCGGTCGCTGTGCGAATGGAAGGGGCAGGCGCGATACTGGGACGTCGTTGCCGGGGGGGAGCGGCTGGCGAAGGTCGGCTGGAGCTATCCCGATCCGACGCCATCCTTCCGCATCCTTGCCGGCTACGTCGCGTTCTACGTCGCGCCGTTCGACCGCATTACGCTCGACGGGGACACGGTGACGCCCCAGCCGGGCGAATTTTACGGCGGATGGGTCACGAGCAAGGTCGTGGGGCCGTTCAAGGGGGTGCCGGGCAGTCGCTTCTGGTGAGCCTTGGCAAGCCGCGAAGCGCGCGCTAGCCCTTCGCCCCATGAAAACATCGCTCCTCGCGCTCGTCGCCACCGCCGCCTTCCTCGCCACTCCCGCGATCGCCGCGGACACGCCGCCGGGGGCGCTGGCGGAGCGTGCGGACCAGGCGCTCGACAACGACGCCATCGCGCTCGATTTCGTGCGGGGCCTGACGACCGAGATCGGCCCGCGCATGGCCGGGACCGAAGCGGAACAGCGCGCACGCGAATGGGCCGCCCGCTACCTGCGCGAGACTGGGTTCGCGAATGTGGCGATCGAGCCTTTCCCGATGCAGACCTGGGTGCGCGGCGAGGAGAAGGCCTACGTCACCGCGCCCTATCCGCAGCCCATGGCGATCACCGCGCTGGGCACCAGCGCTTCGACCGGGCCGGACGGGCTGGAAGCGCAGGTGGTGCATTTCCCGACCTACGCCGATCTGGAGGCCGCGGCGCCCGGCTCGCTGAAAGGCAAGATCGCCTTCATCGACCATCACATGCGCCCCACGCAGGACGGCTCGGGCTATGGCTTTGCCGGCCCCGCGCGCTGGACCGGCCCGGCGCTGGCGGCGAGCAAGGGCGCGGTGGCGACGGTGATCCGGTCCATCGGCACAGAGAATCATCGTACGCCCCATGCCGGCGGCACCACCTTTCCCGAAGGAATGGAGCATACGCCCGCGGGCGCGCTGTCCAATCCCGATGCCGACAATCTGGCCCGCATGTTCGACCGCGCCGACGGCACGCCCATCACCATGAAGCTGGTGATGACGCCGCGCGACCTGGGCACGACGCAAAGCGGCAATGTCGTGGGCGAGATCGTCGGGCGCGATCCCTCGCTCGCCCCGGTCCTGCTTGCCTGCCACCTCGACAGCTGGGATCTGGGCACCGGCGCGATCGACGATGGCGCGGGCTGCGGCATCGCGATGGCCGCGGCCAAACACGCTGCCGCCGGGGCGCGGCCGCTGCGCACCATCCGCGTCCTGTTCGCCGGGGCGGAGGAAACCGGCCTGTGGGGCAGCCAGGCCTATGCCGCCGCGCACAAGGGCACGCCGATCTATGCCGGGATCGAAAGCGATTTCGGCGCCGACCGCATCTGGCGCATCCAGACCAGCTTCACCAAGACGACCCCCGACCTCTATCGCAAGCTCGCCCAGGCGGTCGCGCGTTTCGGCGTCGCGCCGGGCGAGGGCCGGGGCGAAGGCGGGGCCGACCTCAATCTCGCGCGTGAATCGGGCGCGGCGATCATCGACCTGAGCCAGGACGGCACGCACTATTTCGATCTGCACCACACGCCCGACGATACGTTCGACAAGATCGATCCCGCGGCGCTGCGGCAGAACGTGGCGGTCTGGACCCAGGTCGTCGGTCTTCTTGCAAACGAGCCGGGACCGATTGCCAACGACGCGGATTGATCCCTCGCAAGCAGGGGAGAAACGGGTATCTTTCTATCGGATAATGGCTGGGACCTGATCCTTCGTTCGCTGGTGCTGGCGTTCATCGCGCTGGTCTGGGTGGTGGTGCTGGTGCGGCTGAACGGGCTGCGATCGCTGTCCAAGATGACGAATTTCGATTTCGTCATGACCGTCGCGCTCGGCTCGCTTCTGGCAGGCGCGGCGCAGGCGACCGACTGGCCCGGCTTCGCGCAGCCATGCCTCGCCATGGTCGGGCTGTTCGTGACGCAGGCAACCGCCGCGCGGCTGCGCCGGTCGAGCAAGCGGGTCGAGAGCTGGATGCAGAATTCGCCCACGCTGATCATGCGGGACGGCAAGATCCTGCACGACGCGCTGGCCAGTACGCGCATGGCGGAAAGCGACCTGATCGCAAAACTACGCGAGGCGAACGTGCTCGATTTCGACGATGTCCGCGCGGTGGTGCTGGAAACGACGGGCGACGTGTCCGTCCTGCACGGCGACAGGCTGAACGAGACGCTGATCGAGAACGTCGTCCGCGTCGATCGCGGCTAGCGGGGGAAGCCCCGGTTCATCAGGCCGGGCAGCATCGCGGCCTGCAATGCGGCCCGCAGCGCCAGGAACAGACAGAAGCTGAGCCACAGCCCCTGATTGCCGAGCGGCCAGGTCAGCCACAGCGCGGCGGCATAGCCGATGCTCGCCCCCGCCATGGAAAGCAGCAGCGCCCGCGTCCAGCTGGCGCCGACGAACGCGCCATCGAACACGAAGCTGGCGACCCCGGCAAAGGGAATGACGATCAGCCAGGGGGATAGCGCGCGCGCCGTCTCGTTCACCGCCGGCGTCGCGGCGAAGCTGGCGAGGATCGGATCGGCCAGCAGGGCGAAGCCCGCCGCGACGAGCGTGGCGGCCCCGAACCCGCGGACCAGGATCGCCCGCAGCGCGGCGGCAAATCCGGTGCGGTCGTCCTCGCCTGCGCGCTCCCCATTGAGGACCTGCGCCGCGTTCTCGAACCCGTCGAGCAGCAGCGCGGTGACCACGAACAGCTGGTACATGATCCCGTTCGCCGCCAACGTCACCGCCCCGCGTTCCGCCGATAGCCGGGTCAGGGCAGCCAGCGCGATCATCAGCACGACCGTGCGCAGGAAAAGGTCGCGATTGACCGAAAGGAAGCGGCGCATCGCGGCCCAGCGCAGCACGCCGTGTTCGCGCGCTTTCGCGATCAACGCGGTGCCGCCCAGCCGCGCCACGACGAACGCGCCGACCGCGATCAGCTTCGCATATTCGGCGATCAGGCTGGACCACGCGATCCCTTCGATGCCCCAGCCGAGCGACAGCACGAACCACAGGCCAAGGGCGAGGTTTACAAGATTGTAGCCGACCTCGAACAGCAGCACCGCCGTCATCCGTCGCTGCCCGACCAGAAAGCCTACCAGCGCGAGGTTCAGCATGACGCCGGGCGCCGCCCAGTACCGGATCCCGGCATAGCTGCGCGCGGCCGCCAGCACTTCGCCCCGCGCGCCCAGCACATCCAGCAGCGCGGGCAGCAACAGCGGTTTGGCGACGAGAAGCAGCAGCGCGACGATGCCGCCGATGACCAGCCCGCGCAGCAGGACCGCCGCCTGCTCCGTCTCGCCCACCCGCGTGCCGGCCTGCGCGACCAGGCCGGTGGTGCCTGTCTTCAGGAAATTCATCACGGTGAACAGCATCGCGAACAGGCGCGCGCCGATATCCACCGCCCCTTGCGTGGGCGCGTCGCCCAGCCGCCCGACGATCCACATGTCGCCCACGCCGATCAGCGCCGTCGCCACATTGGTCACCATGGCGGGCAGGGCGATCGCCCAGATCGCGCGGTTGTCGAAAGCGCGGACCTGCGCACCCGTCATTCCATGCCCCTTTTTCGCGCTGCGTCTGCCGCTGGCGCTACTAGTCGCTATCGGGCCTGTGAAGCACCCCCCTTTCCTTTCGTTCGCGGCAGTCGGCGGGCAAAGTCAGGCTGGGGCCTCGTCGATGGCGGCGACGTGGTCGGCGATGGCACCGGCAGTCGTCCACCAGATGCGCGGATCGTCCGTGTGGCGCAGGCGCGTGAGCACCCGGTCCAGATGCAGCGCCCGGTGCGCCTGGCCCATGACGTAGGGATGCAGCGCGATGCCGAGCACAACCGGGCGGCGCTCGCACTCGCTCAGCAGCTGTTCCACCGCGTCCTCGATCATTCCGGCGAAGGTGGTCGCTTCCTGCTGGCGCGCGATGATGGCCGGGATGTCGTTGATTTCCTGCGAGTAGGGCACCGACAGGATGCCCTTGCCGCTGCGCGTTTCCAGCCGCACCGGCTGGTCGTCATGCGCCCAGTCGAGCAGGTAGTCGAAGCCCGCCTCTTCCAGCAGGTCGGGCGTCGCCGCGCTTTCGGAAATCCACGGGCCGAGCCAGCCCCTGGGGCGCACGCCGATCGCCGCGAACCGCTCCAGCGTCCGCTCGATCATGGCGCGTTCCTCGTCCTCGGAAAGATCGCCCTGCGCCTCGGCATTGGTCATCCCGTGGGCGGCGATCTCGTCCCCGCGATCGCGACAGGCCTGCGCCAGACCCGGACATTTGTCGATCGCCGCGCCGTTGATCAGCGCCGTGGTGCGCAGCTCCAGCCGGTCGAACAGTTCCATGAACCGCCACGCCCCCACGCGGTTGCCGTAATCGCGCCAGGCATAGTTCATGACGTCCGGCGCTGTCTGCGACGGCGCCAGGGTCGCGCCGAGCCCCTCGCCGAAAGAAAACACCTCGTGATTGATCCCGAGATAGATCGCGAGCCGCCGCCCCCCGGGCCACGAATAGTCGCGCCGATCGGTGATCGGCCGGTAGGGATAACGGTCATGGTGCGCGAGATCGGTCATCGATGGGAAGCTCCGGTGCGGGACGTGGCTGTCCCGCCCACCAGCGCGCCGCCACCCGCCAATGTTCCGGTCAATGCAATCGGCAGCGCAAAATCGCGACGGAACGCTTCGGATCGGGCGATGCCGGTCAGGGCAGGCAAAGTGGTCGGGGAGACAGGATTCGAACCTGCGACATCCTGCTCCCAAAGCAGGCGCGCTACCGGGCTGCGCTACTCCCCGACCCATTGCCGTACACGCGCCGCGCCGTGGTGGGCCCGGCAGGACTCGAACCCGCGACCTAGCCGTTATGAGCGGCCAGCTCTAACCAACTGAGCTACAGGCCCACATTGCCGCGGCACGTGACGAGCGCGCAGGTAGCCCGCGCGTGGGGTAAGGGCAAGCGTCCCGACGCGTCACCCCGGCAGACTGTCCGCTATCTGCCGCGCGGTCACCGGGGCGACCCCGCGCCGGGCACAGTGGGCATAGACCGCCTCCAGCCACCGGTAGAGCTGCTCGACGTCGTGCTCGGTCTCGACATAGGGGGTGTAGCCGGGGGCGAGAGAGGGGCTGTGGAAGGACAGGACCAGAAGCGGCAGCCCGTCGTCGAGCGCGATGTCGATACCGCGGATCGCCTCGCCGATATCGACCCCTTCGGGTGTCAGCGCGATCCGTTCCAGCAGCCCGAGCCGCGCGGCGAGCCCGCTGGCGCGCGGCAGGCGTTGCAATGCGGGATGGAGCGCGCGGCCCTGCCGGCGCAACATGCCGGAAAAGACGGTGGTGACCGGCAGTTCGGCCAGCCTACGCTCCCGGTCAATCCAGTACGGTTCCAGCGGGTGGTCGCGGTAATCGGGGCCGTGGCCTGCGCTGTAATCGAACAGCGAGCGGACCGAGGTGTCGAGCCGCACGCCCCCTTCCGCCAGGATTTCCGCGGTGCGCGGACCCAGCCCGTAGCGGCCGGCGCGGTAGATGATCGGGTCGACGCCGAACCCTTGCGCGATGCCGTCGCGCAGGCGCATGAACTTTTCCCGCTCCAGCGCGAACGGCAGATTGCCGGCAAAGCTGGTGGCGGGCCCGACCGCCTCCTCGAACGGCGGGTTCACCCAGGGGTGCAACTGGATGCCGACCTCGGCCGTACCCCGCGCGACGGCCGCGCCGATGATCTCGCGCGCGACGGGCGATTGCACGATGGGCCAGTCGACCAGATAGACCGGGCTGGCGCCGACCGCCTCGCAGAAGGACTGGAACCGGGGGAGCGCCGCCAGGTGGTCGAGCCCGTGCGCGTCGCGGGTGAAGGGGCCGTTCCAGTCGAACTCCTCCTCCGTATCCACGGTCAGCAGGACGCGGGGGGGCGTTCCCGGCGGAAAGCGGATCGTGTCGCCCGGCGGCGGCGGTTCACGCATCGATCGCATGGCAATTTTCCCCCCAAGCAGCCCGAAGGCGGCGGCCGGTCCGGTCAGGATCGGGCCGCATCCCCCACGGGCGCTTCGGGGCTAGTTTCCCCGTGGGAAGCGGTCAATAGCGGCAGCTCGAGGATCAGCTTGCGCCCGTCCGCGAGCAGCGCGCCGCCGACCGCCTGCACCTCAGCACGGGCGAGCCGCAGCGCGAACCCGGCGCCGAACAGCCCCGCGGTCACCGGTCCGCCGCTGGATTTGCCCTGCGTTTCGAACAGCGCCTGCGCCGCGCCCTTGCGGCCCGGCAGTGTGAATTTGAGCCGGATCCGGTCGCGGCGGCGGCGCAGGGTCAGCCGCGCGCTCTGCCCCGGCAGCAACGTGCCGGCGACCGTGGCGAGAAGCCGCCACGCCAGCGCCTCGGTGTCGTTGCGCGCGATGGGGACGGACAGGCCGGGCTCTATCGCCATGTCGAAGCCCGCATCGCGTCGTCGCAGGATCGCGTCGAGCTGGCGCGCCTGGCCGCCGACGATCGCGGAAAAGTCGGCTTCGCCGCCCTCGATCTCGCGCTCTCCGCTTTCCAGCTTCGCCAACCGGTCGAGCTCGTCGAAGCCGGCGAGGATGCGGGCGCTGTCGCTGGCGATGCTGGCGGCATGCGCGCGGTATTCGTGCGGCACCGCGCCGAACATCTGCTGCTGCAGGATTTCCGCGAAGCCCTGGATCGCGTTCACCGGAGTTCGCAATTCGTGAAGCAGCTGGCGCAGGCGATCGGTCCGGCTGTCGCGGGCCGGCTTGTCGGCGAAGGCCCGCAAGGGGCGGCGGAAACGCCCTGCATATCCTTCGAACCGGCCGCTGTCGGGGCAGAAGCGGGGCCGCGCGTCGAGCACCCAGTCGCCCGCAAGCGCTACGCCGCCCGGCAGCTTCAGCTCGATCCCGGTCAGCGGCTGGTGCTGCACCAGCCGGTCCTGCGCGGCCGGCGGGACCAGCGCGGCGAGCGCCGCGTACCGGACCATGGGCGCGGCGCGATCCTCCGCCCAGTCGATCTGGCAACGCGCATCGCTGGTGAAGGCGAATTCGGTGAGGGCCGGCCTTGCGTCCCCTGCGGCCTCGCCCAGCGGCAGGCGGGGGTGCCCCGTCCGCGCCGTATCCTCGCGCTCCGCCCGCGACTGACGGAAGGTCTCGATCCGTTGGCGAATGGCGCCGATGCGGCCGATCTCCACCACGTCGGTGTCGAATGGTTCGGCATCGTTGGCGGGGATGGGGCGGCGGCGGGACGTCGCGGCAGGCTGCGCCCGTTCGACACGGGCCGGTTCGGCCCTATCGGGCTGCGGCAATGCGCGGTCGTGAATGCCCAGCCTGTCGAGCAGCGCCAGCGCCTCCGCCGGAAGGTCGCGCCGCAACCGCAGGAAGCCGCGGGCCCGCATGGGCAGGCGCGGGATCAGCGCCTCCCAGCCTGAGTGGCTGAGCGAGGCGGCGGCCATCGCTGCGGCCGCGACCTCTGCCTCCTGCTCCGCGAAGTGGAAGACGATCCGCGCGTTCAGCAGCCGCGTGCCGGGCTCGCGCAGGATGGCGGCGCGCTGGGCGGCGGGAATCGAGGCGGCAAGATCGCCGAGGCGGGACCATGCGGCCGCGGCCAATCGGGCATCCCCGCCCTCCGGCGCGCGCGCCATCAGGTCGACCAGCTGCCGGAACTGGGTCCGCGCCGTCCGCTCGCCATCCGCGCGCTGGCTCAGCACCGTGGCAAGGCGGTCGTCGAATTGCATGGGCGGTCGTGGCGTCCTGCGGCGATGGCGAGCCCGTGATCGGGGGCCCGCGAGAGTGGGGTTCAGCGGCCTTGATACCAGCAAAAACCGCGCTTGGCAGCGACGGCTCTCGCTGCGTTGCAAAGCGGGACAATTGCTGGCATGGATAATAATATTAGTCTGGGAAGATGGGATTGACAGCCTTAGTTTCCCATAGGGGAAGTTAAGATATCAACAGGGGAGGGGGCGTTTCGGCATGGCCACGCTCGATGATATCGATCGCCGTTTGTTGGACGAGCTCCAGAACGAAGGGCGCATTACCAATGTCGAACTGGCACAGCGCGTCGGCCTGACCGCGCCGCCTTGCCTGCGCCGGGTCCGCGCGCTGGAGGAACAGGGTGTCATCCGCGGCTATCACGCCGAACTGGAACCTTCGAAGCTCGGCTTCGCGATCACGGTCTTCGCCATGGTCAGCCTGAAGAGCCAGGCGGAAAGCGCGCTGCGCGAGTTCGAGGAACACATGCGCGACCTGCCCGAAGTGCGCGAGGTCCACATGCTGAACGGCGAGATCGATTTCATCCTGAAGATCGTCAGCCGCGACCTGCAGAGCTTCCAGGAATTCCTCACCAGCAAGCTGACGCCCGCGCCCAATGTCGGCAGCGTGAAGACCAGCCTGACGATCCGCACCAGCAAGCACGAACCGGGCGTTCCGCTGGGCTGATCGTCGAACGCGCTAGCGGGCCGGACCGTCGCTGTCCGGTAGCGCGAAGGCGATGTTCACGGTGCAATCGATCCGTGCGGTGTCGCTCGCTTCCAGCCTAGCCCGCGCAAGCAGACGCTTGCCCGCATCACCGAACGCGTCGGCAGGTTCGCTCGCGATGATTTCGATATCGCCGATCTCGCCCCAGGGCGCTGCCGAATAGCGCAGGCGGGCAACGCCCTCGATGGCGCGGCGCCGGAAATTGTCGGGATAATAGGGCGCCAGGTCCGGCATGGACGCGAAGTCGCTGTCCGGGCACTTCTTCGAGGGCAGAGAAGGGGCGAACGCGGGCGAAGGAAGCGGAACTGCGCGGCCGCGCCAGAACCCGTAGGAGCAGTCCCGCCGCGGCTTGCCCGTCTCGAAGCGCCATTGGGCCAGCGCCGCCTTGCCGGCGGTGACCAGATCCGCATTACCGCTTTCGTAGATCGGCTCGATGTCTTGCGTCTCCCCGGCCTCGTCTATGGCAAACCGGTAGGTGACGAAATCCAGCTTTCCGGGGGTGCTGGGCACACTGTCGAAATCGGGCTGGGCGCGGACGAGCCAGCGGGGCATGTCTTTACCGCAATCGCTTCCTTCGGGCACGATGCGATCGAACACAGGTAGCTTGCGGCCGCGCGCAGGCATCGTCCAGTACAGCGCCGCCAGCGCGGAGGGCACTCGATCCGCCGCGTAGTAGCGTGCCGCGACCCGCGCGTGGCAGCTCTCCCGCGGGGGCCCGGCAGGGAAGCGCAGCGCCGCCACCGCAGGCGCCACGTCGTCGCCGTAGGCATCCTCCGGCAAGCCGATCGCGCGGGTGCGCCCGCTGGCATCGATCGCGAACCGGACGTCCTGCACGCGGCTGTCGAGCCGATCCCACCTCGATCGCAGCATCGGCTCGGGCAGCACCAGCGCCGCGCCGTGTGCGGCAACCGGGCCGGATGGGCACGACAGATCCTCGATATCGAAGGCCACGAGGCCCCGTTCCGCCCGGCCGGACATCGTCACGATGGGCGGCGGCGGCGGTACGGCTGCCGCGACAAGAGCCAGCGCAAACATCGGTAGAGCCCCCTTTTTACAGCGAGGCTCTACCCTAACGCAGCGGGCCTTGCGATCAAGCCGGGCGCTCCTTCAGCCATTCCTCCAGCCATTTGATCGAGTAGGCGCCGTCGAGCACGTCGGGCTGGTTCAGCAGTTCCTCGTGCAGCGGGATGCTGGTCTTCACGCCTTCGACCACCATCTCCTCCAGCGCGCGCTTCAGCCGCATGATGCAGCGTTCGCGGGTGCGGCCGTAGACGATCAGCTTGGCGATCATGCTGTCGTAATAGGGCGGTATCGAATAGCCCGCATAGAGCCCGCTATCGACGCGCACATGCATGCCGCCCGCGGCGTGATAGGCGCTGACCTTGCCCGGGCTGGGCGCGAAGGTGAACGGGTCCTCGGCATTGATCCGGCATTCGATAGCGTGACCTTCGAACCGGATGTCCTCCTGCTTGCACGACAGGTCCTTGCCGTCGGCGATGCGGATCTGTTCGCGGACCAGGTCGATGCCGGTGATCATCTCGGTCACCGGGTGTTCGACCTGCAGCCGGGTGTTCATCTCGATGAAGTAGAACTCTCCGTTTTCCCACAGGAACTCGATCGTGCCCGCGCCGCGATAGCCCATGTCGCGCATCGCGCTGGCGCAGACCTCGCCCATGCGCGACCGTTCCTCGTCCGAGATCACGGGGGAGGGCGCCTCCTCCAGAACCTTCTGGTGGCGCCGCTGCAGCGAACAGTCGCGCTCGCCCAGGTGGATCGCGCCGCCGCGCCCGTCGCCGAACACCTGGAACTCGATGTGGCGCGGATTGCCCAGATATTTCTCAATATAGACGGTCGCGTCGCCGAACGCGGCCTTCGCCTCGCTGCCGGCCTGCTTCATCAGGGTTTCGAGTGTGTCCTCGCTCTCGCACACCTTCATGCCGCGACCGCCGCCGCCCGACGCGGCCTTGATGATGACCGGATAGCCGATCTCTGCCGCGATCGCGCGCGCTTCCTCGACCTCGGACACCGCGCCGTCGCTGCCCGGCACCAGCGGCAGGCCCAGCCGACCCGCGGTGCGCTTCGCCTCGACCTTGTCGCCCATCGTCCGGATATGCTCGGGCTTGGGCCCGATCCAGGTGATGTCGTGTGCCTCCACGATCTCGGCGAACTTGGCGTTTTCCGACAGGAAGCCGTAGCCCGGATGGATTGCGTCGGCATGCGCCACCTCGGCCGCCGAGATGATGTTCGCGATGTTGAGATAGCTGTCGGCCGCGGGCGGCGGGCCGATGCATACCGCGTGATCGGCGAGACGCACGTGCATCGCGTCGGCATCGGCGGTGGAATGCACTGCCACCGTCTCGATACCCATTTCGTGCGCGGCGCGGTGAATGCGCAGCGCGATCTCGCCGCGATTGGCGATGAGGATACGCTTGATTGCCATGATCGCGCCCCGGTCAGCCGATCACGACGAGAGGCTGGTCGAATTCGACCGGCTGCGCGTTGGCGACCAGGATCGACTTCACCGTTCCGCTGCGGTCGGCGGTGATCGGGTTCATGACCTTCATCGCCTCCACGATCAGCAGCGTGTCGCCTTCCTTGACCGCCTGCCCGACGGCGATGAAGTCCGCCGCGCCCGGTTCGGGCGCAAGGTAGGCGGTGCCGACCATCGGCGACTTGACCGCGCCTGCAACATCGGCGCCGGCCTGCGCGGCCTCGTCGCCCGGGGCGGGGGCCGCGGCCGGCGCGGGCGCGGCTTGCGGCGGGGGAGCCATCGCCGGCGCCGCGGCGTAAGCCACGCCGCCGCCGCGCGCCACGCGCAGCTTGCGATCGCCATCCTCGACCTCGATCTCGCTCAGCCCGGTATCGGCGAGCAGTTCGGCCAGCTCGCGCACGAGCTCCACATCGACATCCATGCCGGGCTTGCGGCCGGAAGAGCGCTTGGTGTCAGCCATGAAAATCCTTCGCTTGAAATCAGGCGCCCGCGTATGCGCGGGGGAGATGCGCCTTGCAAGGGGGGTCAGAGCGCGGCGGCGTGCTCCAGCGCCTCCACGTAGCCGTCGCCGCCCCGGCCCTGAACGGTGTGGGCGGCGGCCATGCCGACATAGGAAAGGTGCCGGAATGCCTCGCGCGTGCGGGGATCGGACAGATGCACCTCGATCACCGGCAGGGCGATCGCCTTGATCGCGTCGAGCAGGGCGATGGAGGTGTGGGTATAGGCGGCGGCGTTCAGGATGACCGCCTTCGCCCGAACCTCGCGCGCCTCGTGCAGCCAGTCGACCAGCGTGCCTTCGTGGTTGGTCTGGCGAAAGGCGATCCCCACGCCCAGCCGGTCGGCGGCGGCGCGGCAGCGCGCCTCCAGATCGGTGAGCGTTTCGTGGCCGTAAATGGCGGGCTCGCGCGTGCCGAGAAGGTTGAGATTGGGCCCGTTGAGGATGAAGATCGTGTCCATGGGCCGCAAGGCTTAGCCGCTCCGCCGCGCGGTGCAAGCGGGCGGAGCGGCCGTGGGCGCCATCCAAATCCTACGCGATGGAACACATGGAACAGTGTCCAGGCGCTATTTTTCGGTGCCCTTCGCCTTCCCGAACTGACGCGCGGCGGTGTAACCGAGATAGCCTGTCCCGAAGAGCGCGTAGAGTGGATCGGGCAGCCCGGCGAGGTAGGCGTTCATCCCGTCAGCGATCGCCCGCGCCATCTGCGGCGAGAACGCGGCGAGCACGCCCATGGGCAGCGCGAACAGGACGAGCGCGTACATGACATAGAGGAAGCTGGGGCGCGCCCGGCTGGTCCACGGATCGGGCGACTGCGCCTCCGCCACCATGGCGGAAAGCTGCGCCTCCAGAACGCGCAATTCGTGCGAACCCTGCATCTGCAGAAGCTCCAGCTTGGCTTTCTCGCGCGCCTCCTTGTCGGGGACGATGCGATCGATGATGGCGGCGACGGGACCGATAAGCGATTCGAACAGAGGCATGGGTCGATCTTCCAATGGTTCTTGGGGAAGGATGTAATAACCATATAGGTTCGTGTAGGACAGTTCGGATCGACTCGCTTCTCGGCACCCGGTCGCGGCGTGAAGGCGGGGAAAATCGTTTTCGCGTCAACGGTTTCGCAAGATCGGTGCGCTAGTCCCCGCGCACCATGCCGGTCGCCCGATCATCCCAGTCACCTGCCGTGGGCGCTTCGCCGCCCGGTTTCGCGGTACGCCGCCGGTGACGATTCTCGCCTTCTCCCTCGGCATCGCACTGTTCGTGGTGGCGGTGCTGGCCGTCGTGGCGCGCGCACGGCTGCGCGCCCAGATCGCCCGGGTGGAGGCATTTTCCAACGAGACTTTCGCCGGGACCACCCCGGCGCGGACCGTGCGCGCCATCGAGTCGCTGCTCGGCTGGCATGCGGAGAACGAGCACCGGGTGCGCATGATGCACGCGGTGACCGGCCTGCCGACCCGCGAACCGCTGGCGCAGCGGATGGAGCGCGATCGGCGCGGTACGCTGACCCTGCTTCTGCTGCACGATTACGACCGACTCTGCCTGTTCGACGACGGGCTGGCGGAGCGGCTGCTGATCGACCTGTGCGGGCGCATTCGCGCCATGCTGCCGGCGGACCGCTTCGTCGCGCAGGTCGACAGGACGCATCTGGCGATCTGGGCCGGGCCGGAACTGGACGGGGCCGGCGCGCAGAGCGAAATCGCCGCCCTGACCTACGCACTGGGCGAGAAGCTGGTCGTGGGCGGGGAGCAGATCCAGCCGCGCGTCACGACGCGCTCCTCGCGTTACGATTCCGCGTCGGACCCGCCGCAGACGGCGATCGCGCGGCTCCTGGCGGCTTTCAGCGTGGAAGACGGGGGCGAGGGCACCGGGCACCGCCGGTCGCAGGCGCGCGACGACTACGCGATCGAGCAGGATCTGCGTCAGGCGGTGGCGCGGCGCGAATTGCGGCTCGTCTATCAGCCGCTGGTCGATGCGATGGCGATGCGGGTGTGCGGAGCGGAGGCGCTGCTGCGCTGGGACCATCCCCAGCGCGGCCCGGTTCCGCCCGCGACCTTCATCCCGGTCGCCGAAACCGTGGGCCTGGCCCCGGAAATCGGGCTGTGGAGCCTGACCCGGGCGCTGCGCGACGTGCGCGTGTGGCTGGGCGCGGGGCTGGGCGACATGCGGGTCGCGGTCAACGTGTCGGGTCGCCAGCTCGACGACGGGCGCCTGGCCGATACGGTCGCGCGCCTGCTGGATCGGCAGGGTTTGAAGGCGCAGGCGCTGGAGGTCGAACTGACCGAAAGCATCGCGCTGGCCGACGACCGGCGCGCGGCGGAATTCTGCACCGCGATGCGCGACCAGGGCGTGGCGGTGGCGATCGACGATTTCGGAACCGGCTATTCCAGCCTGAGCGCGCTGCGCAATCTCGCTTTCGACAAGCTGAAGATCGACCGTTCCTTCGTCACCGAGGTGCATTTGCGCCGCGATAGCCAGGCGATCTGCAACAGCCTGATGGCGCTGGGCCGCGGGCTCGGCATCAAGGTGCTGGCCGAAGGGGTCGAGACGGTCGAGGAATACCAGTGGCTGCGCCGCAATGGCTGCCGCTTTTTCCAGGGCTATTACTTTTCGCGTCCGGTCCCGCGCGAGGCCTTCGCTGCCTTCGCAAAGGACGAGGACCGCCTGGCGGCGCTGTTCGCGGTCGCCCATACACATCCATCGCAAAGGCTTAGCGCATGACTTTTGGTAGGTTTCACCTGTTGGCTACCGGCGTGGCGCTCGCGCTGGGCCTGTCGGCCTGTTCCTCCGGCCCGAAAAATGTCGAGACGGTTCCGAGCATGGAGGTGAGCGACCGCGAGATCGAACGCATCGCCGCGCTGCTCGGCACCGGCAAGGTCGACGAAGCGCGGGAACGGCTGGGCAAGGCCCTGCGCAAGGACCCGATGGACCCCTCGCTGCTGATGCTGGAGCGCAGCCTGTCGGGCAATGCCCGCCGCAATCTGGGGCCGAGCTATCGCAACCATACCGTCGCGCCGGGCGAGACGATGGCGGACATCGCCGGACGCTTCCTCGGCAACCGGCTCAAGGGCTACGAACTGGCGCAGTATAACGGCATCGACGATCCGTCCTCCATCGTGCCGGGCCAGGTCATCGCGCTGCCCGGCGGTGCGCCGCCTGCGGCCGAGCCGGAACGCGCGGAGAAACCAGCGGCACGGCCCGCGCGCCGGGCGGACAGCCGGACCGAGCGGCCTGCGCCCGAGCCGGAGCGGGCTCCCGCCGCGACGAAGCCGAAGACCGATCCGGCGGGTGCCCGGCGCGCCCGGACCGCCGGGCTCGCGGCGCTCAACCGTGGCGAGGTGGCGAAGTCGGTCTCCCTCCTGCAACGGGCCGCGGCGCTCGACCCGACCGATGCGGCAATCAAGCGCGATCTCGCCCGGGCGAAACGGATCGCGGCGACGGTGCGCGGGCGCCGGTAAGGCGATGATAACCCTATCGCTCTAGGCCGTAGGCGAACGGGGAGATCGCATGGCTTCGCAACAATTCGGCAGATACCGCATAGAGGGCGCGCTGGGCGAAGGCGCGATGGCGAACGTCTATCGCGCGTGCGATCCCGAAATCGGGCGCACGGTCGCAATCAAGGTCCTGAAACCCGAATTCGCCCGCGACGAACGCCTGGTTGCCCGCTTCCTGCGCGAGGCGCGGGCCGCCGGTGCGCTGAGCCACGCGCATATCGCCACCATCTACGATGTCGGCCAGGCCGATGGTCTGCCCTATATCGCGATGGAACTGGTCGACGGACGCCCGCTGGACGAGGTTCTGGCAGCAGAGGGCCGCCTGCCGTACGAACGCGTGCTGCACCTTGCCCGCCAGCTTGCCGACGCGCTCGCCTATGCGCACCGGGCGGGGATCGTCCACCGCGACGTGAAACCATCCAACATTCTCGTCGCGCGCGATGGCCGCACGGTAAAACTGCTCGATTTCGGGGTCGCCCGCGTGGCGGAGGCGGACGGGGCGGCGCTTGCCCGCACGCAAGCGGGCCAGATGATGGGAACCCCGCGCTATATGAGCCCGGAACAGGCGCTGGGCCTGCCGGTCGACCGCCGGTCCGACCTCTTCTCGCTCGGCGTCGTCCTGTACGAGATGATCACCGGCAAGGTCGCGTTCCCCGGTACCGGGCTGGCGACGCTGGCAATCCAGATCGCGCAGGAGCGGGTCCAGCCGATTTCCGCCGATGCGCGCGATTGCCCGTCCGGCCTGCGGTTCGTCATCGACAAGCTGCTGGCCAAGAAGCCGGACCGCCGGTTCGACACCGGCGAGGCGCTGGTCGCCGCGCTGGAGCGGGAGATCGCCGCGCTGGAGGAGCGTGGATCGGCCCGCCGCGGCGGCATTCCGCTGCGCTTCAAGCTGCCGCTGGTCATGGGGCTGATGACGGGGCTGGCGCTGCTCGCCGCAATCAACTTCCTGTGGGACCGGCAGAGCCGCGCGCTGGAACAGATGGCGATCGCGTCGGGCAACGGCATCGCGCAGTTCGTGACCAGCAATGCGGGCGTCACCATGGCCGACAATGCCGGCCTGCCGCCGGGCGAGCAGGACTGGACCGCGCTGCGCGCCTTCGTGCAGGCGGCCACCCGCAACGAGGACGTCGCGGCCATCGTGATCGCGGACGAGAGCGGCACCGTGCGTGCCGCCAGCGACGCGAAGCTGCTGGGCAAACCGTTCGCCGCCACGCCGGGCACCGTGCGCGCGGGCGAAGACCTGCGGATCGTGCGCCCGGTCCTGTATGCCGGCGCCCCCTTCGGGACGGTGGAAGTGGCGCTGCATCGCGGCGCGCTGGATGCGGCGCTCGCGACCTCGCGACGCCTGCTGATGGTGCTGTCGGCCGCGATCATGCTGGTGGTGCTGGGCGCCGCCTATCTGAGCGGGGCGATGGTTTCCCGCCCGCTGCGGCGCCTGCGCAGCGCGCTGGAGGATGCGGCGAGCGGCGGCTTCGGCCTGCGCATCTCGCATCGGCGGCGCGACGAGTTCGGACGTACCTTCGACGCCTTCAACCGCGCCGCGGCGGCAGCCGACGAGCAACCCCAGCCCGATAGTGCCCGGCGCGAGGCGGCGGTGCTGGCGACGCGAATCGCGGCCTAGGACGGAACCGGCCCATGTATATGCTCCAGCTGTTCGATACCGATGCCGCCGATGCGCAGCCGGTCGACGCGCGCCTGCTCGGCAGCGGCTCGCTCAGCATCGGGCGCGATCAGGCGAGCGACTGGTCGATCGTGGACGAGGAATGCGTGCTTTCGCGAACCCATTGCGAATTGCTGGTCGAAGGGGAGGGGCTGTGCGTCGTCCCCCTGGGTGCCAACGGCGTGTTCGATGCCGACGACCGGCGGCTCGCCGATGGCGAACGCTGCCCGATCGACCTGCCCGCCACGCTGCGCCTCGGCCGCTTCCGCATCGTGGCGAGCGAAGCGCCGGACCTGCCCGATGCGGGCTACGAGACGCGCACGATGGTGCTGAGCCCGCCCCTTGGCCAATCGGTCGAGGTGCCGCATGAATGGGTCGACGGGCAGGCCGATCTGCCGCGGCTTGAGGGATCGCTGTTCGATGCGTTCTGCGAAGGGGCGCAGATCGACCCGTCCATGCTCGCAAGCGAGGATCCGGAAGAGATCATGCGGCGCGCCGGCACGCTCTACCGGCAGATGGTGCTGGGCATCGGCGACCTGATGGCGGAGCGTACCCGCGCGCGCGAGAACCGCGCCTTGTCGCGCACCACCATCGGCGGGGCGGGCAACAACCTGTTCCGATGGGCCCCGTCCCAGCGATTGGCGGTCGACCTGCTGCGCGAGCAATCGGCGGGCTTCCTGCCCGGACCCGAGGCCCTTCGCGCCAGTTTTCGCGACCTCAAGGTCCATCTCGCAGCGAGCTTTGCCGGGTTTCGGGGCAGCCTGCGCGAGGCGGTCGCCAGTTTCGCCGCCGAGCGGCTCGACCGCGATGCCGCCGGCAAGTCCGGCCTGCTGCGCACCCGCGGCGCGGCGCGGTGGGAGGAACTCGGCCGCGTCCAGCGCGACCTCGCCGAGCAGCTGGAAGGGCGCAGGTCGGGCTCGCTCGATAAGGCCTTCGCGGCGGAATACGCGCGCCGCGAGCGCGAACTTGCCCAGACCCCGGCCGAGGGACCCACGCCGGGATCGCAGGGGTGAACCCCTCGCACCCGGTCGGCCCGCGCGCGACGAGTGGCACGGCAACGTCCGGCTGGCGCTCCGCACGGCGCAGCCATGTCGGGCGCGTGCGCTCGGTCAACGAGGACAGGATCCTTGCCGACGATGTGCGCGCCCTGTGGGGAATCGCGGACGGCATGGGCGGTCACGGCGGGGGCGACATCGCGGCGCAGCTTGCCGTCGATACGCTTGCCGCTTCGGAGCCGCGCGAGGCGCTGGAAACCGTGTTCGGGCGCGCCAACCGGGCGATCCACGCGCATGCCGGCGGCCGCAGCGGCACCACGCTGGTCGCGTGTCAGCTCGCGGAGGGAACCGCGCACCTTTACTGGGTCGGAGACAGCCGGGCCTATCTCCTGCGTGCCGGGACGTTGCGCCAGATAACGCGGGACCACAGCGTGGTGGAGGATTTGGTGGCGGCCGGGTTGATCGAACCGTGGCGCGCGCATCTCCATCCGCAGGCGCACGTGCTGACGCGGGCGCTCGGCACCGAGCCGGAAATTGCGGTCGATACGGCCACGCTGGCGCTCCAGGAAGGCGACCGCCTGCTCCTGTGCAGCGACGGTCTGTCGCGCACGCTCGAGCCCGGTGATTGCAGCGGGGAGGCGCCGCTGGCGGCGCTCGCCGACCGGCTTGTTGCCAACGCGCTGGCCCGTGACGGCAGCGACAATATTTCGCTGGTGCTGATCGAGCCCACCGCCCCGCGCTGATCCGCCGACGCATCGCCGGCGGCGTGTGCCGGGTCAGGCGGCGGCCGCTCTCGCGACGCGCCGCACCGCGGCGACCCGGGCACTGGCACACACCACGACCTTGTTTCGCCCGCCCGCCTTGGCCTCGTAGAGCGCGAGGTCGGAGCGACGGCAGAGGTCGGACAGGTGATCGTCTTCGCGCAATTGTGCCACGCCGAAGGATGCGGTGACGGCGGGCGCATCCTCCCCCGGCAGGCACAATTTCGCGGGCAGCACCGCGCGGATGCCGTCTGCCATCGCGAGCGCCTGCTCCGCCGTTTTGCCGGGCAGGAGAACGGCGAATTCCTCGCCCCCGAGCCGCGCGATCACATGATCGCTGCCGACGGTATCGCGCAGCAGGCGGGCCACGTCGGCGATCACCGTATCGCCGACCGCATGGCCGTAGCTGTCGTTGATCGCCTTGAACCTGTCGATATCGGCGGTGACGAGGGCGAGCGGCGTGTCCCACCGCTTCGCCCGCGCGAGAGCGCGTTCAGCATGAACCTCGAACCCGCGGCGATTGAGGATGCCGGACAATGGATCGGTCTCGGACCGGGTCACCATCTCGATCGTCATGTCGCGCATCATGACCAGCAGCAGCGCCAGGGCGAGCGCGATCAGTACGACCGACCCGAGGGTTTGCGAAATGGCGGCGTAGCTCGACGCGAGATAGCCCTGGGGGCCGCTGGCGGTACCGATCTGCCACGCGATCATCGGCTTGATCATGTAGGTGAGCGTGGCCACGCCGCTCACGACGGCCAGCAGCACGTCGAGCGCCATGCGGCGGCCCCAGCGAACGACCGTGATCGTCATCAGCGTCTGCATCGCGGCGTAGGGGAGCTGGTACAGCAGCCAGCGCCATCCCGACCCGTAGGCCAGGGACAGCATGAAAGGCAGCATCACCAGCGAGACGAGCCATAGCGCCCCGATCGCTGCGACCGGCGGGCGCCTGCGGTAGTGTAGCGATATGCCGACAAGTCCGCAGGTCAGCGCCGCCAGAAATAGTCCGAAGATCGCGATGACGACCGGGACCGGGTTGCCGACGCGCGGCAGGACGAACTCCAGCGCGATATCGACCATGCCGATGGCGTAGGCGGCGGCGAGCCAGCGCGCGCCCCGCGCGGTCGGGTTGTGCGCCGCCACCACGAGGAACGCGACTGCGAACAAGGCAGCGACGAACAGGTTTATAGTGAGGATGAAGGCGGCGGTCATGGCTCGAAAGGTCGGTGGCGTTGCACCTTTCGTAGCCCGCGAAAGCGAATGTCGGGTTAAAATCGCCAGCGAAAATCTACGCCCGCCGCAGGCCGGGCGGCGCGTGCGGACAGGGCCGAAGCCTGACGGGAAAGGGGGGAAACTCCACTGGTCGGGACGACTGGATTCGAACCAGCGACCCCCACACCCCCAGTGTGATGCGCTACCAGGCTGCGCTACGTCCCGACGAGTGGAGGCGCGCCCTATAGGGTGGGGCGCACCCGATGGCAAGCGTTGCCGCACCGGCGGCGGGCGGGCCAACGGACCGATTGCTAGCATCGGCCAATCTTGCTAGGCGCCCGGCGTTAAACGGCTTCGCGCTCCTGCGGGGCCTGCGCGGTCGGGTCCGCCGCTCTCGAACGAGTGGGGCGGGCGCCCGCGCCGTTTTGCATATCGAAACAGGCTGAACGACGCCCATGTCCACTTTTCTTCTTGCCGCCAGCGCCGGTGCCCCTCCGGGATGGATGCAGTTCCTTCCCCTCGTCGCGATGGGCCTTATCTTCTGGTTCCTCATCATCCGCCCGCAGATGAAGCGGCAGAAGGAACACCAGCAGAAGGTCCAGGGCCTGAAAAAGGGCGACCAGGTGGTGACCGCGGGCGGGCTCGTCGGCAAGATCGTGAAGGTTGACGACGATTACGTCGAGGTCGAACTGGCCCAGGGCGTGCGCGTGAAGGCGGTCAAGGCGACCATCGGCGACGTGATCGCACCGGGCGGCAAGCCCGCGAACGACTGACGGATCGGGACGACGACGATGCTCGAATTTCCGCGCTGGAAGAAGGTGTGGCTGTGGGCGATCACCGTGCTGGTGATGCTGGCCGCGGTCCCCTCGCTCGCTTCGCTGACCGGGACGCGCTGGCCCGCCTCGCTGCCCGATCCGACCGTCAACCTCGGGCTCGACCTTGCAGGCGGCAGCCACATCCTGCTGGAAGCCGATGCGCGCCAGGTCGCGCGCCAGCGCCTCCAGAACATGGAAGAGGCGGTGCGCAGCGCGATGCGCCAGGCCGAACCGCCGATCGGGATCGGCGACGTCTCCACCCAGGGCGGCCGCCTCAGCTTCATGCTGGAAAACACCTCCGACATCGATCGGGCGCGCGAGCTGCTGACGCCGCTGATGAACGGGCAGGGCCTGACCCGCGAATGGGAACTGAGCGTCGTCGATACCAATCGCATCGTCCTCACCCCCACGCAGGAAGGCATCGACAACGCAGTCAGTCAGGCGATGGACAGCGCGACCGAAGTGGTCCGCAAGCGGATCGACGAGCTGGGCACGCGCGAGCCGACCATCCTGCGGCAGGGCGACACGCGGATCGTGGTCCAGGTCCCGGGCCTGCAGGATCCGGCGCAGCTGAAGGCGCTGCTGGGCCAGACCGCCCGGCTGGAATTCAAGCTGGTCGACCAGAACGCGAAGCCGTCCGACGTGCAGCAGGGCATCGCGCCTGCCGGCAGCCAGATCGTGCCCTTCGCCCCCGGTACGCCGCAGCAGGGCCAGTCGATCGCGGTGCGCCGGCTGGGCGGCATTCGCGGCGACAACCTGATCAACGCAACGCAGAGCTACGACCAGCAGACCAACGTGCCGGTGGTGAACATCCAGTTCGACCAGCAGGGCGGCGCGCGGTTCGCGCAGTTGACGCAGCAGAACGTGGGCAAGCCGTTTGCCATCATCCTGGACGGCCAGGTGCTGTCCGCGCCCAATATCGAGGAGCCGATCCTGGGCGGTTCGGCCCGCATCTCCGGCAGCTTCTCCGTCGAAAGCGCCGCCGCGCTGGCAATCTCGCTGCGTTCGGGCGCATTGCCGGTCGACCTGACCGTGGTGGAGGAGCGGACCGTGGGGCCCGATCTCGGCGCCGATTCGATCCGGCAGGGCCTGATCGCGATGGGCATCGGTTCGTTCCTGGTCGTGGCGCTGATGATCGTGACCTACGGCCGCTTCGGGATCTACGCCACGGTCGCACTGGTGCTGAACGTGCTGATGATCCTGGGCATCATGGCGGTGCTCAACACCACGCTGACCCTGCCCGGTATCGCCGGTTTCGTGCTGACGATCGGCGCGGCGGTGGACGCCAACGTGCTGATCAACGAGCGAATACGCGAGGAGCGAAAGCGCGGGCGCCGCGTGGTCGCCGCGGTCGAGAACGGCTACAAGGAAGCGAGCCGCGCGATCTACGACGCGAACATCACCAACTTCATCGCCGGCGTGCTGCTGTTCATCTTCGGCTCGGGTCCGGTCCGCGGATTCGCCGTCGTGCTGATCATCGGCCTGTTCACCAGCGTCTTCACCGCCGTCACCCTGACGCGGATGTGGGTCGCGGGCTACCTGCGCAAGCACCGCCCCACGGAACTGTACGTCTGAGGCGGGGAGAGAGACCATGAAACTGCTGAAACTCGTCCCCGACGACACCAACATCCATTTCCTGAAATGGCGAGTGCCGTTCTACGTCATCAGCCTGGCGCTGATGGCCGCGAGCTGGGCGCTGGTCCTGTCCAAGGGCCTCAATTACGGCGTCGATTTCGCCGGGGGCCAGGAAGTCACGCTGACCTTCGAGCAGCGCGAAACCGCGCCCATCGGCGAACTGCGCGACCTCGTCGGCGGCCTGGGCTACGGCGATCCCGTGATCCAGCGCTTCGGCGCGCCCAACCAGGTGTCGATCCGCATCGCATTGCCCGAATCGGTCGAGGCGACGCCCGGCGGCGCGAACGCGGTGGGCGAGAAGGTGATCGCGACCATCGGCAAGACCTATCCGGGCGTGCGCAAGGACGGCAACGACACGGTGTCGGGCAAGGTCGCGGGCGAGTTCCGGACCAAGGCGATCTATTCGCTGCTCGCCGCGATGCTGGCGATCGCGCTCTATATCTGGGTGCGGTTCGAGTGGCAGTTCGGAATCGGCGGACTGTTCGCGCTGGCCCACGACGTCTCGCTGACACTCGGCATGTTCGCGCTTTTCCAGATGGAATTCAGCCTCCAGATCATCGCGGCCATTCTCGCCATCATCGGGTATTCGCTGAACGACACGATCGTCGTGTACGACCGCATCCGCGAGAATTTGAAGAAATATCGCAAGATGCCGT
Source organism: uncultured Citromicrobium sp. (assembly GCA_964401795.1). Classification (GTDB taxonomy): domain Bacteria; phylum Pseudomonadota; class Alphaproteobacteria; order Sphingomonadales; family Sphingomonadaceae; genus Alteriqipengyuania. The sequence goes on along the minus strand of CAYNZQ010000002.1, from coordinate 22,359 downwards.
TGCAAGAACTGCTCGACCTTTCGGTAAACGAGACGCTGGCACGCACCGTCATGACCTCGCTGACGCTGCTGGTCGCGCTGATCCCGCTGCTGTTCTTCGGTCCCGCCAGCCTGTTCGGCCTGACCGCGGCGATCACGCTGGGCATCTTCGTCGGCACCTACAGTTCGATCTACATGGCGGCGCCGATCCTCATCTGGCTGGGGGTCAACAGCAACAGCTTCGTGCCCCAGGAAGGGGTGGCCGACCGGCAGGAACGCAAGGCGCGCGAGACCGGCGCCTGAGGCGGTATAGAGCGCGCCGCGACAGGGGTCAGCCCCGCGGCGCGTGCCCTTCCACCAGCCGCTCGTAATGCGCGGCGAGTTCGGCCGCGTTGACGCGCCAGTCGAACCGCGCCGCCAGCGCGGCGGCGGCGTGCGGCGCGGGCGGATCGGCCAGGATGCGCCGGACCGCCGCGGCGATCGCGCCCGCATCGCGCTCCACGATGGCGCCCGCATCGGGATGGGTGACCACCTCGCGCGCACCGCCCGCATCGGTGATGACCAGCGGCGTCCCGCAGGCGAGCGCCTCCACCCACGCATTGGCGAGACCCTCGCTCGCCGAAGGCAGCACCATGACATCGGCGGCGGACAGGATCACCGGCAGCAGCATGTGATCGACCGACCCCAGGAAATGGACCCGGTCGGCCACCCCGCGCTCGCTCGCCAGCGTGCGCAGCGCCGCCTCGTCCGGGCCGGTGCCGACCAGCAGCAGGCGCGCATTCGCGATTTCGGCCAGCGCCCTTATGACGAAGGCCTGCCCCTTGCGGTCGATCAGTGCACCCACGCTGGCCAGCAGCGGCGCGTCCTCACCCAGCGCGATGCCCAGTTCGGTGCCGAGCCGATCGCGCAGGCGCGTATGGTCGAGCGGGCGGAAGAGATCGCGGTCGAGGCCGGTGTAATGGAGGGTGATCCGCTCGCGCGGCAGGCCCAGTGCCGCCATGTCGCGCGCCAACCTCTCGCACACGGCCAGCAGGCCCGCGCCGCTCGCCGCGGCCTCGCGCATGGCGCGCCGCGCGTAGCCCTTGGCCCCCCAGTAGTGAATGTCCGCCCCGCGGGCCTTGATCGACAGCGGCAGACCGAGCGCGCGGGCGATGCGCGCCGCGGCGGGCCCTTCGGGATAGAAGAACTGCGCGTCGACCACGTCGAACGGCGTTTCGGCATGCAGCCGCCGGGCGAGGGGCAGAACGGCGCGCGCCATCAATACCGGGTTCAAGCGACCGCCCAGACCGGGCAGGGTGCGGAACAGTGGGCGATGGACGGCGACACCGTTCTCCACCCCGTCCAGTGCCGCGCCGGCCAGCGTGCGGTAGCGGCCCAGCAGTACCGGCGGCACGCCGACCGGGCTGATCACGGTGACGTTCCAGTCCCCACGCGCGGCCAGCGCTTCCAGCGAGCGCGCGACAAAGGTGCCGAAGCGCGGGCGCGCCGCGCTGGGGTAGAGCGCGCTCAGCGAAAGGACGCGCCTCACAGGCGCCGAACCAGCGTTTCCGCGACGGCGATCCAGGCGGGGTCGGACACGACCTCCTGCTTCTGACCCGCCCCGGGTGGCAGGATGCCGACCAGCGCGCCCTGCCGATCGATCAGCCGCCCGAAGGCGAACCGGCCCGCTTTGCGCGGGACCAGCACGTCGCGGTTGATCGCCCGGCCTGCGTTTTCGGGCGCGAGCCGGCGCAGCCACAGCTGATCGCCGGGCAGATAGGGGCCCACGGCCGCCTCTACGCCAAGGACCAGAACCGGCTCCGTCCCGCCAAGCTCGCTCGCCAGCACGACCTCGCGCGGGGCGGCCAGCGCCTGCGCGCCGCGCGGGCCCAGCGTGGCGACGATTTGCGCGGCTTCGCTCTCCTCCGACCGGACCAGCGCCTCGGGCTCCACCTCCAGCGCCGCGGCGATCCGCTCCATCCATTTGAGCGAGAGATTGCGCATGCCCGTCTCCAGGCGCCCGATCGTCTGCGCGGTGGTAGGCGGCTCGCAGGCGCGTGCCAGCTCGGCCAGGGTCAGTCCGCGATGCTTGCGAATGGTTCGAATGCGGTTGATCATCGATAAAATCCGTAACCGTTCTGGTAAAAACGCTTTCCTACATACGGTGCGCTTTGGCAAGCGTCGCCTCCCATCGCTTGGAGGAGGAACCGCATGGAGAAGCGACATCTGGTCGAACGCGAACTGACCGAGGAAGGGCCGCGGCGCACCGGCGGCGGGACGGCGCAGCGGCGGCGCACGGTGACCGTCAATGCCGCCGAATCCCCGCTCGCCTGGCTGCATGCCCGCGGGCACCTGCCCGATCACCTGTTCGATGCGGGCGAACGGCTGCGCGCCGATTACGAGCGCGCGCAGCTCGCGCCGTCCGTCACCATGCGGTGGGACCCGGTCAGGGTGAAGGGTGGGGCCGATACCGGCCTGTCGCCGACCGAGCGGCAGCTTGCGGCGAAGGACCGGTTCGACGGGGCGCTGGCGCAGGCGGGCAGCGGCCTCGCCGATATCCTGTGGCGGGTGGTGTGTGCCTGCGAAAGCCTGCCGCAGGCGGAGCGGGCGCTGGCCTGGCCTGCCCGCAGCGGCAAGCTGGTGCTGAGGATCGCGCTGGAGCGGGTGGCCGCGTTCTACCGGATCAGCGCGTGACCGCGCCCACCCGTTCGCGATGGTCGCGCCGGGCCAGCTTGCGCGCAGTCACCGCCAGTTGGACCAGGAACACCGCCATCATGATGGCGGCGACGGCGATGGCGACCAGGTCGAACAGGCTGAGCGGACCCAGCGTGTTGGCCATCGGACCGGCAAAATACATGGAGATGGTCAGCGCGACGAGGAACACGCGGATTTCGGTGGGCCCGACGCCGCCATGCGTCAGCTCGAACTCGCCCCCGGCCTTCGCCAGCAGGAACGTGTAGGCGGCCAGCAGGAGGTAGCCGATGACGCCCAGAAGCGCGTAGTTGAGCGTGATATAGGGGCTGAGGCCGAGCCCGCCGACCATCAGCAGCGAGCCGAGGCAGTCGCAGCTGTGATCGATGAAATAGCCGTAGCGGGGTCGTTCGATCCCGCGCCACCGGGCCACGCTGCCGTCGAGGGAATCGCCGAACCAGTGCACGAAATAGCCCGCCACCGCGACCCACAGCCATTCGGGATTGTAGGTGCTGAGCGCGTAGGAGGCGCCGATCACCAGCGCGGAAAACAGCGCCAGCCACGTCAGGACGTCCGGCGTGACCCAATGCGGCAGGCGCGGACAGATCCAGTCCAGCGCCGCTCTTTCCGCGCGGGTGAGGATGGATCGCTGAATCCGCGTGACGCCGCCACTTTCTGTCGTATGCCGTTTCATGCCGCCGCTTCATCGGCGCTGTGGGCGGGCGGGGCAAGGGCTTTGTGACGAATGACGGACGTTCAGGTGTCCATTTCGAGACATTCGGCCACCCTTTCGCGCAAGGCGGGAAGGACCTCGCCTTCGAACCACGGATGATCGCGCATGAACAGTGTGCTGCGCCATGCGGGGTGGGGCAGCGGCAGAAACGCAGGCAGGAATTCGCGGTACCGGCGCACCCGGTCGACCATGCGCCAGCGCCGCGTCTGCGGCAGGTAGGCGGCCTGCGCGTGCGCGCCGACCAGCACGGTCAGCCGGATGGCGGACAGCGCGTCCCAGATGCGCCCGTGCCACAGCGGCGCGCATTCGGGGCGCGGCGGCTTGTCCCCGCCGCTCGCCTTGCCGGGATAGCAGAAGCCCATCGATACGATCGCGAACCGCGCGGGATCGTGCAGCGTCTCGAACGACACGCCCAGCCATTGCGTAAGCCGTTCGCCCGACTTGTCGTCGAAGGCGAGGCCGGTCTCGTGCGTGATGCGCCCCGGCGCCTGCCCGATGATGGCCACCCGGCTGGTGGCGGAAAACTGCACGATCGGCTTGGGCCCCAGCGGGAGGTGCGGCGCGCACACGGTGCAGGCGCGCACGTCGCGCTTCAGCGGCTCCACCGCGGCGGCGCTCACGCCTCCTCGACCTGCTCCGCCAGCATCAGCCAGCGTTCCTCGGCGGCGTCCTTTTCGGCGCGGGCGTTCTCCACGCCCTTCGAAATGGTGGCGAAGCGTTGCGGGTCGCTGGCGTAGAGATCGGGGTCCGACAGGATCGTCTCGCCCCTGGCGATCGCGCTTTCCAGCTCCTCGATCCGCGCAGGAAGCAGCTCGTAATCGCGCTGATCCTTGTAGGAAAGCTTGGTCGCGGCGGGCGGCGGCGACGGGGGAGGGGGCGGGGCGCCCGCCGCATCGCTCGCCGCGGCCTTGCGCGTCGCCGTGACCCGGTCCTGCCGTTTGCGCTCCCAATCCTCGTAACCGCCCGCGACCACATCCACCCTGCCGCTGCCGTCGAGGCCGAGTGTCAGCGTGACCGTACGGTCGAGGAAGTCGCGATCGTGGCTGACGATCAGGACCGTGCCCTCGTAATCGGCGATCACCTCCTGCAGCAGGTCGAGCGTTTCGAGATCGAGGTCGTTGGTCGGCTCGTCCAGCACCAGCAGATTGGACTTGCGCGCGAATTCACGCGCCAGCAGCAGGCGGCTCTTCTCGCCGCCCGACAGGATGCCGACCTTCGTGTCGACGATGCCGGGATCGAACAGGAATTCCTTGAGATAGCCCTGCACGTGCTTGCGATTGCCGCGCACGTCGATCCAGTCGCTGCCTTCGGCCAGCACCTCGCGCACGGTGCGGTCGGGCTCCATCACGCTGCGCTGCTGGTCGATCATGACGCCCGACAGCCTGCTGGAAATCTCGACCGTCCCGCTGTCGGGCGCGATCTCGCCGGTCAGTATCTTCAACAGCGTGGTCTTGCCCGCGCCGTTGGAGCCGACCACGCCGATCCGGTCGCCGCGCTGGATGCGCAGGCTGAACGGCTTGATGATGGCGCGGTCCCCATAGGATTTCGCGATGTTCTCCGCGACGATCACGGATTTCGACTTGAAATCCTCCTCCACCGCCAGCTGCAGCTTGGCGGTGCCGGTGTCGGAAATCATGGCGGCGCGCGCGCTGCGCATCTTGTACAGCGCCTCCAGCCGGCCCTGGTTGCGCTTGCGCCGCGCGGTGACGCCGCGTTCGAGCCAGTGCGCCTCGATCTTCAGCTTCGCGTCGAGCCTGTCCGCCGCGCGGGCTTCCTCGGCGTAGACCTGTTCCTCCCACGCCTCGTACCCGCCGAAGCCGACTTCCTTGCGCCGCAGCGTCCCGCGGTCGAGCCACAGCGTCGCCCGCGTCAGCCGCTTCAGGAAAGTCCGGTCGTGGCTGATGACGACGAACGCGCCCTTGTAGCGGTCGAGCCAGCCCTCCAGCCAGTCGATCGCGGCAAGGTCGAGGTGGTTGGTCGGCTCGTCCATCAGCAGCAGGTCGGGCTCCTGCGCCAGCGCCTTCGCGATGGCCGCCCGGCGCCGTTCGCCCCCGCTCGCGCCCGCCGCCTCGCGGCTCATGTCGATGCCGAGCTGACCGGCGATCGCCTCCACCTCGTGCTCCGCGGGCGCGTATTCGCCGGCGAGCGCGAAATCCATCAGCGTGTCGAACCGGGCGACGTCGGGGTCCTGCTCCAGCAGGACGATGCGCATGCCGGGCTTCACCTTGCGAATGCCGCGATCGGGCTCGATTCGGTCGTGGATCAGCCGGAACAGCGTGGTCTTGCCCGCCCCGTTGCGCCCGATCAGCGCAAGGCGGTCGCGCGGTCCGACATGGAGGGAGAGCGCCTCCTGGCTCGGCCCGCCGAACAGCCAGCGTCCGCCCTGCTGGAGGCCGATCTCTTCGAGCGATAGGATGGGGGGCTGCGCCATATCGCGCGCGAGGTAGGCGCGCCGGCCCTGCGGAACAAGCCGGTTCAGCCATGCGTAATCGCGGCGCGGCTCTTCTGACCCGCAAGAGTTCAAGCAAAGGGAGTTCACCCGCCATGCGTTACATCCTGCCTCTCGCCGCCGCCGCGCTCACCGTCGGGACGGTTTCGGCCCCCGCCGCCGCGGCCGAGGTGTCGATCGATGCCAAGAACCCCGTGATCGAGCTGTCGGTCTACGAACAGGTCGAGGTGGAGCCCGACATCGTCACCATCGGTGCGGGCGTCACCACCATGGCGCCCACCGCCGTCGCGGCGCTGCGCCAGAATTCGGCGGACATGAAGAAGGTCATCGATCGCATCAAGTCGCTCGGCGTGGCCGAGCGCGACATCCAGACCACCGGGATCAATCTGAACGCGCAGTACGATTACGACCAGGCCCAGCGGAAGCAGATCTTTCGCGGCTACCAGGCCTCCAACCGGGTGAGCGTGAAGCTGCGCCAGATCCAGCGCGCGGGCGAGGTGCTCGACGCGCTGGTCGCGGCGGGCGCGACCGATCTTTCCGGCCCCGATTTCTCGATCGAGGACGATACCGAGGCGAAGGCGCGGGCCCGTGCCAGCGCGCTGGAGCGGGCGAAGGCGCAGGCGCTCGAATATGCGCGCTTCGCGGGCTATTCGAACGTGCGGCTCCTGCAGGTCAGCGAATCCATCACCGGCAACGGCCCGCAGCCGCCGCGCCCGCTTGTCGCCCGCATGGCGATGGATTCGGCAGAGAAGGCGCCCGTGCAGCCCGGCGTCGTCGGGACGGGCGTGAATGTCAGCCTGACGTTCGAAATGGTCCGCTGAGCCGGCGAACCGGGGCCGGTTGTGAACGGATCGCCACCGGCCCATTCACAACGTATTCAATGCATGCGAGCTAGGCGGTGATGGTCATGAAAAGTCTTGTCGCCGCCTCGCTCGTCGCCGTCCTGACGGTAACGTCGCCCGTCCCCTCCACCGCGTCCGAACCGCCGAGCGCGCAGGACGCGGCGCGGCGCGAGATGCGGGCCGGCAACATCCTGCCCCGCCGCAAGCTGGAAAACGCCGCCTTCTCCGCCATCGGCAAGCCGATCTGTCGCCGCCGCGACGAAAGCAAGGCCGACAATTGCGTGGAGTATCTGGCGGGCGACTACGATTCCAGCGCCATGGCCTACCGCTTCAAGTTCATCCAGAACGGCCACGTCATCTTCGTCGACGTCGATGCGCGGACCGGTCGCGTGCTGCGCCGGTCGCGCTGAAACCGGCCTTGCATTGACGCGTTGGAACAATTGGCGTCAAGAGACGCGCCAACGTAATTCTGGGGGACCCACCCGCATATGCGCATATTGATCGTCGAGGATGAGCCCACGCTGGGACAGCAGCTCAAGAGCACGCTGGAGCAGACGGGCTATGCCGTCGACCTGTCGACCGATGGCGAGGACGGGCATTTCCTCGGCTCGACCGAGGATTACGACGCCGTGATCCTCGACCTGGGCTTGCCCGAAATCGACGGCCTGACCGTGCTGGGCATGTGGCGCAAGGAAGGGCGCACCTTCCCGGTGCTGGTCCTGACCGCGCGCGACAGCTGGAGCGACAAGGTCGCCGGGCTGGATGCGGGTGCGGACGACTATCTCGCCAAGCCGTTCCAGACCGAGGAGCTGATCGCCCGCCTGCGCGCGCTGATCCGCCGCGCCTCGGGCAACACCTCCAGCGAGCTGACCGCGGGCGACGTGCGGCTCGATACGCGCTCGGGCCGGGTCACGCTGAAGGGCGAACCGGTCAAGCTGACCGCGCAGGAATACAAGCTGCTGAGCTACCTCATGCACCACAAGGGCAAGGTGGTCAGCCGCACCGAACTGATCGAGCATATCTACGATCAGGATTTCGACCGCGATTCCAATACGATCGAGGTCTTCGTGACGCGCATCCGCAAGAAGCTGGGTGCCGAAGTGATTACGACCATCCGTGGCCTCGGTTACAGCCTCGACGACCCCGCAGACGCCCCGCGCGCCTGACGGCCGGGCGATTTCGCCTGCGAAAGCGGGCGGGACCGACCGGCTGAAACTGCCGCGGCGGCGCGTGCGCTTCCCCCATACGGGCAGCCTTGCCCGGCGCATGATGCTGATTTCGGCGGCGTGGATCCTGGTCTTGCTGCTGGGCGGCGGGGTCGCGCTGGAACGCACGCTGACGGGGCAGGTCCAGGCCAATTTCGACGAGCAGCTGGAATACGTCCAGACCGCGCTGATCGCCTCGGCCGAGATCGATCCCTATGGCGATGTCCGGTTCTATCGCACGCTGGGCGACCAGTCCTTCCTTGAGCCCGACAGCGGCCGGTACTGGCAGATTTCCGGCCCCGGCAAGGACACCTATCCCAGCCGCAGCCTGTGGGATCGCAGCCTGCGGGTGCGCGGCGGGCAGCCCGGCGACGAGCCGATGTTCTACGATAGCGACCAGTTCGCGAACGAGCCGTTGCGCGTGGTCGAACGGCAGGTCGTCCTGCCGCAAAGCGACACCGTATGGACCTTTACCGTCGCTTCGGCGCGCAAGGATCTCGACGCCCAGATCCGCCGCATCCGCCTGATCCTGGTGTGGAGCTTCGCCGTCCTCGGGCTGGGGCTGTTCATCATGGCCGTGCTGCAGAGCTATTACGGCCTGCGCCCCTTGCGCCGGGTACGCGCCGCGATCGCGCGCATCCGCTCGACCGGCAGCAACCGGGTGACCGATCCCTTGCCGCTGGAGGTGCAGCCGCTGGTGGAAGAACTGAACGCGCTGCTCGCCCATTCGGAACGGCAGGCGGAAGAGGCGCGCACGCATGCGGGCAATCTCGCCCACGCGCTGAAGACGCCGCTGACCGTGATCAACAACGCCGCCACCGCTCATGCGCCCGATCTGGCGCAGACGGTGGTGCGCGAATCGCGGACCATGCGCCGCCATGTCGATCACCATCTCGCCCGCGCCCGCGCCGTAGGCCGCCGCGCGGTCGGCCATGCGCAGACGCTGGTGTTCGAAAGTGCGGACGCGGTGTGCCGGGCGGTGGAGCGGCTCTATCCCGATGTCCGTTTCGACCTTGCCGGCAGCAAGACCGCGCGGGTGGCGATAGAGCGGCAGGACCTGGACGAGATCATCGGCAATCTGGTGGAGAACGCCGCCAAATACGGCGGCGGCAGCGTGTTCGTGACGCTGGACGCGGAAGGGCCGGAGGGGCCGTGCGTCGTCTGGATAGAGGACGATGGCGCCGGGATCCCCGCAGGCGAGCGCCGGAGCATCTTCGATCGCGGCGCGCGGCTCGACACTGGCAAGCCCGGAACCGGGCTGGGCCTCGCGATCGTCCGCGACGTCGCCGAAATCTATGGCGGGACGGTGGATCTGGGCGAGAGCGAGGATCTGGGGGGATTGCTGGTCCGCCTGACCCTGCCGCGCGCCTGACGGTTCAGCGCGTGCCTTCCCCCCGGTCGCACAACAGCCTGAAGAAACGCCGATTTTCGCTGGCGCGCTGTTGCACGGCCTCGTCGGCATCGGGGTCGTTCGTGTCCGGGTCTTCGAGAAAACGGACCGCGATCGTCGCGCCGCTTCGCCGCACCCCTTCGACCAGCAGATCGAGCGGCCCGGCCTGCAACAGCGCGCTGTCGCCGGGACGCATCGGCCCGGCATTGGCGAGCAGGGCGCCGCTGTACGAAATCTCCTCGATCCGGCAGGTCCGCGGGCCCTCACGCAGCACGAGCCGCGCCTCGATGCCCAGCGGCACGCGGACCGCCCGGCGCGGCTCTAGTGAAACGGTGGGCGGCTCGGGTGGCATGGCCGCGCGGGCATAGGCGCGTCGCCCCTTGCTTTCGCCTAACCGACTGCTTCGCAAAGCTTCGGTTCAGGGGCGATAGGGAACATTAACCCTGTCGGAGAGTCGTTTCGACAACGCCGTTTTACCCGGCCGGAGGCCGGATCGCGAGGACACCATGACCCGTTTTCTGATGAAATCCGCTCTTGTCGCCGGGGCCGCGCTGTCGCTGGGGGCCTGTGCCACCTATGACCGCTATGGCTATGGCGGCGGCTATTACGAGGACGGCTACTACGACGACGGTTATTATGGCGACGGGTATGCCAGCGTGCCCTATTACGGCTATTACAGCGGCTACTATTATCCCGGTACGGGCTATTACGTATACGACGACTACGGTCGCCGCTATCGCTGGAACGACCGCCAGCGCGATTACTGGGAGGGACGCCGCGGGCGTGGCCACCGCGACTATCGGGAGAACTGGAGCGGATATCGTGGCGAGCGGCGTGACCATCGGCGCGACGATCGCCGCTACGACCACCGCCGCCGAACCTACAGCGATTGATCGACCATTGCGGGGGCGGGCGCCGGTCCGCCCCGTCAGTCGGCCGAGCGGGCGCGTTCGTGATGGCGGATCACCTCGTCGATGATGAACCGCAGGAACTTTTCCGAAAATTCGGGGTCCAGCTGCGAATCTTCCGCCAGTTGGCGCAGCCGCGCGATCTGTTCGCCCTCGCGCCCCGGGTCTGCCGGCGGCAGTTGCGCGCGCGCCTTGTATTCGCCGACCGCCTGCGTGATGCGAAACCGCTCCGCCAGGATATGGATCAGCGCCGCGTCGATATTGTCGATCGAACGACGATAGCCCGCCAGCACCGCATCCGCCTGTGCGCCGGTCGCGCGCGTCCCATTGTCCCCGTTTTGCGCCATAGACGAGCATTGCTAGCAGCAATTGGCACCTTGCCAAGTGGCGGTGTGCAGCCCATGGCCTCTGCGCAATGAGTGCCGAGATCATTCCCCTTCGCCAGCCCGACGCCGGCACCCCCCCGACCCTCGACCCCATGCTGTCGCTGACCGCGAGCGGGATGAACGCGGTCAATGCGGTGATCCTGGACCGGATGCAGAGCGAAATTCCGCTCATCCCGCGGCTGGCGGGCCACCTCATTTCGGGCGGGGGCAAGCGGCTGCGGCCCATGCTGACGCTCGCGGGGGCGGAACTGGTCGGCTACCAGGGCACGCGCCATCACCGGCTCGCGGCGGCGGTGGAGTTCATCCACACCGCCACCCTGCTGCACGACGACGTGGTCGACGGCAGCGAGATGCGGCGCGGCAAGGCGGCGGCCAACATCATCTTCGGCAATCCGGCCACCGTGCTGGTGGGCGATTTCCTGTTCAGCCGCAGCTTCGAACTGATGACGGAAGACGGCAGCCTGCGGGTGCTCAAGATCCTTTCGAACGCGAGCGCGGTCATCGCGGAAGGCGAGGTGGCGCAGCTTTCCGCCCAGCGCCGGATCGAGACGAGCGAGGAACGCTATCTCGACATCATCGGGTCGAAGACCGCGGCGCTGTTCGCCGCCGCGAGCCGCATCGCCGCGGTGGTGGCCGAATGCGACGATGCGGCGGAGCGTGCGCTGGACGATTACGGCCGCAATCTCGGCATCGCGTTCCAGCTCGTGGACGACGCGATCGATTACGATTCCGATGCGGCCCGGATGGGCAAGGACCGCGGCGACGATTTTCGGGAGGGCAAGATGACCCTGCCGGTGATCCTCGCCTATTCGCGTGGCGACGAGGAAGAGCGCGAGTTCTGGCGCGGCGCGATCCTGGGCCATCGCAGCACGGATGCCGATCTCGACCATGCCGTCTCGCTGATTGCGAAGCACGACTGCCTCGGGGACACGCGCGAGCGGGCGCGTCACTTCGCGCAGCGCGCGGCCGATGCGCTGGCGATCTTCCCCGACGGTCAGGCGCGCCGCGCCATGATCGAGGCCGCGCATTTCGCGGTCGCGCGGGGCTATTGACGCCGCCTTTCGCGCCGCCGGGTCGCCGATGAGCGAGCTCCCGATCCACGCCGTCCTGCCCGGGCTTCTCGCCGCCCTGCGCGATGGACCCAACGCTGTGCTGGTTGCCCCGCCGGGGGCGGGCAAGACCACGGCCGTCGCCCCCGCGCTGCTGGACCAGAGCTGGTGCGAGGGAGAAATCCTGCTGCTGAGCCCGCGCCGCGTCGCGGCACGCGCGGCGGCGGAACGTATGGCGGACCTGCTGGGCGAGCGGGCGGGCGAGACAATCGGCTATGCCACCCGGCTCGATACGCGGCGCAGCGCAAAGACCCGCGTCACGGTGATGACCGAGGCGATCTTCGTGAACCGCATCGTGGACGATCCTGAATTGCCGGGCGTTTCCGCCGTGCTGTTCGACGAGGCGCACGAGCGGCATCTCGACAGCGATCTGGGTCTCGCGCTGGCGCTGGAAAGCCAGGCAGTGCTGCGGCCCGATCTGCGCCTGCTGGTGATGTCCGCGACCATCGACGGCGCGCGTTTCGCCGGCCTGCTCGGCCACGCGCCGGTGATCGAGAGCGAGGGGCGCAGCTTCCCCTTGCGGATCGAATGGCTCGGGTCCGACCCGGCGCAGCGGATCGAGGATGCGATGGCCGATGCTGTGGTGCAAGCGTGGCGCGCGGAGGCGGGCGACGTCCTCGCCTTCTTGCCCGGCATGCGCGAGATCGAGCGGGTGCGCGAGCGCCTCGCCCCGCGGCTGAAGGACGCGCTGGTCCTGCCGCTGCACGGCCAGGTCGATCCCGCGGCGCAGCGCGCGGCGATCCGGCGCGATCCCGATGGGCGGCGGCGGATCGTGCTGGCGACCGCGATTGCGGAAACCTCGCTGACGCTCGACGGTGTCACGGTCGTGGTCGACAGCGGCCTTGCGCGCCGGGCGATGTTCGATCGGGCGGCCGGAACCACCCATCTGGAGACGGTCCGGGCGAGCCAGGCCGCGGCGGCGCAGCGGGCCGGGCGCGCCGCGCGCCAGGGGCCGGGCGTCGCCTACCGGTTGTGGGAAGAGGCAGGGCATGCGGGCCGCCCGCGATTCGACGCGCCGGAGATCGAGACCGCCGATCTTGCCCCGATGGTGCTGAACCTCGCCCGCTGGGGGACGGGCGATGCGGCGGCGCTGCCGTGGCTCGATCCGCCCCCTGCCGCCTCTCTGGAGGCGGCGCGCGGGCAACTGACGGCGCTGGGGGCGCTGGACGATACCGGGCGGATCACAACGCTGGGAAAGCGCATCGCGCAATTGCCGCTCGACCCCGCGATGGCGACGGCCGTCCTCCACGGCGCTGCGATGGGCTGCGCCGAGGATGTCGCGCGGTTCGCGCTGCTGGCGCAGGAGCGCGGGCTGGGCGGGCGCGGAGAGGATCTGGCCGGGCGGCTGGCGCGCTGGAACGCGGACCGTGGCCGACGCGCGGAGGCAAGCCGCAAGCTGGCGGCGCGGTGGGCCCGGTCCGCCGAGCGCCTGGCCCCGCCATCGACGGAGGGCAGCCCGGCGCTCGCGCTGGCGCGGGGCCTTGCGGACCGGGTGGCGAAACGGCGCGGCCCGTCAGGCGAACAGTGGTTGAGCGCGGGCGGGCGCGGCTATGTGCTCGATCCCGCATCGCCGCTGGCGCGCGCCGAGTGGCTGGTGGTGTGCGATGCGCAGGGCCAGGCGAGGGGCGCGCGCATCACCGCCGCGCTGCCGGTCGACTCCGCCGAAATCGAGCAGGGTCTGGCCGATCGCATCGCGGCGCGCCGGTTCCTGCGCTGGAACGCGCGGGACGGGCGGGTGGAAGCCCGGCTCGAACGGCGCCTCGGCGCGATCGTCCTCGCGAGCGGTCCCGACGAGACGCCCGATCCCGCGGCGGTTGTGGATATGCTTGTGGATAAGGCGGTGGAGCGGCTGGGGACGCTGCTGCCGCCCGATCTGCTTGCCCGGGCGCGCTTTGCCGGGGTCGACGTGCTGTCGGAGCGGGCGCTGGTGGAGCAGGCCGATCTCTGGCTCGCGCCGTTGCTGCACGGGCGGCGCGACCTCGGCCTGGCGCCGGGAGCGTTCGCGCAGGCGGCGCTCGATCTGCTGGACTGGGATACGCGCCAGCGGCTCGATCGGCTGGCGCCGCGCGAATTCGCCTCTCCCGCTGGGACCAGCCATCGCATCGACTATGCGGGCGAGGACGCCCCTTCGGTCGAGGTGCGGGTGCAGGCGCTGTTCGGGCTGGAGCGGCACCCGATGATCGGCGACACGCCGCTGCTGCTCAAGCTGACCAGCCCTGCGGGGCGCCCGATCCAGGCGACACGCGACCTGCCCGGCTTCTGGCGCGGAAGCTGGGCCGATGTGCGCAAGGACATGAAGGGCCGCTATCCCAAGCATCGCTGGCCCGACGAACCGTGGGCCGAAAAGCCCAGCCTCAAGACGAAGAACGCCTTTTCAAAATCGGAGGGGTGAATTAGGGCATCCCCATTATGGCGGCACGAATATTTCAGCGACCGAAGAGCGCGATGCAGTCGGGCAAGGCCCGGATCAGCGAATGGGTGCTCGAATTCGAGCAGTCCGAGCAGCGGCGTCCCGATCCGCTGATGGGCTGGACCGGCAGCGGCGATACGCAGGCGCAGGTCCAGCTGGTCTTCCCGAGCAAGGAAGAGGCGCAGGCCTACGCCACCCAATACGGCATCGCCGCGCGCGTGATGGCGACCCCGCCCAAGCGGCTGAAGCTGCAGGCCTACGCCGACAATTTCAGGTAAGGTCCGGGCGGTGAGGATCCCGCTCCTCCTGCTGGCGCTGCTGATCGCGGCCTGCGCGCCGGTTCCGGCAGAACGAACCGCTGTGGCGGCGTCGGCGCAGGACAGTCTGGAAACGCGGATCGCCGCGATCGAGGCGCAATCGGGCGGCCGGCTGGGCCTCGCCCTCTATTCCCCGACCGACGGCCTGCTGTTCGCGCATCGCGGCGAGGAGCGGTTCGCCATGTGCTCCACCTTCAAGCTGGCGCTGGCGGCGATGACGCTGGACACGCCGGGCTTGCGCGAGGAACGGCTCGATTTCGGGGGGGAGGATATCCTCGGATATGCGCCCTATACGAAGGAGCGCGCGGAGCTGGGATGGATGACCGCGCTCGAGGCGGCCCACCACGCCGTCACGCTGAGCGACAACAGCGCCGCGAACCTGCTGCTGGCGCGGCTGGGCGGTCCTGAAGGTTTCACGCGCTGGCTGCGGCACGCGGGCGATCCGGTCACCCGCCTCGACCGGAACGAGCCCACCCTGAACGAGAATGCGCCCGGCGACGTTCGCGACACGACGACCCCGGCAGCGCATGCGGACCTGGTCGCGTCCCTGTTGTGGGGTCCCCGGCTGCGGCAGGCGGATCGCGACACGCTGATGCGCTGGCTGGTCGAAACCCCGACCGGCGCCGCCCGGTTGCGGGCGGGGCTGCCGCGCGGCTGGCGGGCGGGCGACAAGACGGGCACTTGCGGGACGGGCGCGCAGGGCGAGGTCAACGACATCGCGGTGTTCGAAACGCCGGACGGCGCGCGCTACGTTTTGGCGGCCTATCTCGACGGTCCTGCCGGCGACACCGCGGATGCCGAGGCGCGGCTGGCCGAGGCCGCGGCGGCCGTCGCGGACTGGATGATCGATCGCGGCGCTTGAATCGATCGCGATTCGCCGCCATATGGCGGCCCGGGAGTCGGGTGGACGTTTGCGTTCGCTCACCGGGTCAGGTCCGGAAGGAAGCAGCCCAGGTGGATTGCGGCGGGTCGCCCGGCTCCTTTTTCATGCAGTGTCGCACGGTGGAACGCGCGGGATGGTTTTCCGGGGCGAAGCACGCTCGCGCGCATGACAAGCGCGCGGGGAGCGCCTACTTCTTGCCTCATGGGTGATTCACCGGACGATATGGGCGTGCCGCCGTGGGACGCGGACGAGGCGCAGGACGAGGGTCCAAGCGCGGCCGAACTGGAGGCTGCGGGCCAGTCCGCGATGTTCGACGACGCGCCGGTAGATGCGCCCGCCGATGTACCGGTCGATGCGGGCCCGCCGCCTGTCGCTCCACCGGCCGAGGCGCCCGCGGGGGCCCCGGCGCAACCCTATCGCGTGCTGGCGCGCAAATATCGCCCCCAGACCTTCAGCGAGCTGATCGGGCAGGACGCAATGGTCCGCACGCTGGCCAATGCGATCGCGCGCGACCGGCTGGCCCACGCCTTCCTGATGACCGGCGTACGCGGGGTGGGCAAGACGTCCACCGCGCGCCTGATCGCGAAGGCGCTCAACTGCGTCGGCCCCGACGGTAATGGCGGTCCGACGATCGATCCGTGCGGCGTGTGCGAACCGTGCGTCGCCATCGCCGAGGGGCGCCATATCGATGTGCAGGAAATGGACGCGGCGAGCCATACCGGCATCGACGACGTGCGCGAGATCATCGAGGCGGTGCGCTACGCCGCCGTGTCGGCCCGCTACAAGATCTACATCATCGACGAGGTCCACATGCTGTCGAAAGCGGCCTTCAACGGGCTGCTGAAGACGCTGGAGGAACCACCGCCGCACGTGAAGTTCCTGTTCGCGACGACCGAGGTCGAGAAGCTGCCGGTGACGGTGCTGAGCCGGACCCAGCGGTTCGACCTGCGCCGCATTCCCACTGCAACGTTGCAGGACCATTTCCGCTGGATATGCGGGCAGGAAGGCGTGGAGGCAGAGGACGAGGCGCTGGCCATGGTCGCCGCCGCGGCGGAAGGGTCGGTGCGCGACGGGCTCTCGATCCTCGACCAGGCGATCGCGCATGCCGATCTCGATGCGGAGGGCAAGGTCACCGCGGCGCGTGTGCGCGACATGCTGGGCCTGGCCGACAAGGGCGCGCAGCGGCGCTTGCTCGGGACCATCCTGAACGGTGAGCCGCGCGCGCTGCTGGCCGCGGTTGCGGACCAGTACGCGCTGGGTGTCGAACCGCTGGCGCTGATGCGCGCGCTGATGGAGGTGGTGCATCGCATCACCGTGGCGCAGCTGGGCGAGGACTTGCCCGACGCCACCAGCGAGGAGGAACGGGCCGATCTGGTCGACTGGGCGAAGCGCCTGTCGGCGGGCCAGCTCCACCGGATGTGGCAATTGCTGCTGAAGGGGTACGAGGAAGTGCGCCTCGCCCCCGATCCGCTGGTGAGCGCGCAGATGGCGCTGCTGCGCCTGCTGCATGCGCAGGACATTCCCGATCCGGGCGAGCTCGCGCGGCGGCTGGAAGCTCTGGCGAGCGGTGCCGCCGCGGCGTCTGCTCCGGCCAGTGCCCCTGATGGAACCGCCGGGCCGGGCGAGGGCGCGCCTGCCAACGGGGCCGTGCCGGTCGCGCCCGCCACGATCGCCTTCCCCGATCTCGTCCGGAGCGTGGAAGATGCCGGCGAAGGGCTGGTCGCCAGCATCATGCGCCTGCAGGTGCGCGTGGTGACTTGCGTGCCGGGCGAGCTGGTCTTCGCCCGGGCGGATCATTTCACCGACGATATCGCGCCGCAGCTGCGCGCCGCGCTGCATGCCGCGACCGGCCAGCGCTGGCAGGTGGAGGAGCGCCGCGGCGCCGACGCGCCGCTCAGCATGGTGGAACAGGAAGAGGCCGATGCCCGTTCCCTGAAGCAGGAAATCGAGCGCAATCCGCTGGTGCAGGCGGTCAAATCCGCCTTTCCCGGAGCCGAACTGATAACCGAAGATGATGACGCGCCCGCGAGCGGGCGGACGCAATGGAGTGCAAGCGCATGAAATCGATGGAAGAAATGATCCAGGCCGCGCAGCAGGCGGCGGAAACGATCCAGAGCCAGATGGGCGAGGCCCAGGCCAAGCTCGACGCGATCGAGGTCGAGGGCACCGCGGGCGGCGGGCTGGTGAAAATTCGCTGCACCGCCAAGGGTCGCATCCTGGGGGTAGCGATCGACGACAGCCTGATGAAGCCCGAGGAAAAGCAGATGCTGGAAGACCTCGTGACCGCGGCGTTCAACGATGCGCGGGGCAAGGCGGACCGCGTTTCCAACGAAGAAATGCAGAAGATCCAGAACGGTATCGGCCTTCCGCCCGGCTTCAACCTGCCCGGCATGGGGTGAGAGACCGGACCGGACGATAGGCTGCGGGAGGCGAGCACGATGGCGGTCCTTGGCATCGGCGGCGTGTTTTTCCGGGCGCGCGACCCGCAGGCCCTCGCGGCATGGTACAGGGACCACTTGGGGGTAGGCTCGGGGTGCAGCGCGGACCCCGACGCCGATGTCGATGCGTGGACGTGGCGCGTGCAAGGCGGCCCGGTCGTCTTCGCGCCCTTTCCGGCCGACACCGACTACTTTCCCGCCGACCGCCAGACGATGGTGAACTTTCGCGTCGACGATCTCGATGGAATGATCGCGCGGCTGGCCGCCGCCGGCATCGCGGTCGAGACGCGCGCCGAATGGGACGGGCCCGAGACGGGCCGCTTCGCCCGGATCCACGATCCCGAAGGCAACCCGATCGAATTGTGGCAGCCGCCGGTCTAGCGGCCTCCACAGCTATGCCGGGTGCGGCTGTTGCGGGCCGCCGTGCCGCTCCCCATATCCTGTGAAACGGCGCCGGCGCGGATCGGCGACCCCCAGACGGATATGACGAACATGACCCAGCTTTTCCCCCTTCTCCCCTTGCGCGACATCGTGGTTTTTCCCGGGATGGTCGTGCCGCTGTTCGTGGGCCGCGACAAATCGGTCGCCGCGCTGGAAGCGGCGATGGAAGGCGACAAGGACATCTTCCTGCTCTCGCAGCTCGATCCCGGCTGCGACGATCCGGACCGCGACGACCTTTATGACGTCGGCACCATTGCTCACGTCCTGCAACTGCTGAAGCTGCCCGACGGCACGGTGCGCGTGCTGGTCGAAGGGCAGGAGCGCGCGCGGATCGAGGCGATGCGCACCGAAGGCGAGCTGGTCGTCGCCGAAGTGGAGGCGATCCCCGGCGAGACCGTTTCGGGGAGCGAGGTCACCGCGCTGATGCGCACCGTGATCGAGCAGTTCGGCGACTACGCGAAGCTCAACAAGAAGCTGGGCGAAGAGGCGGGCGAGGAACTGGCCGAAATCGATGATGCCGGCCAGCTGGCCGACGCGGTTTCGGCCGCGGTCAGCGGCAAGGTGTCCGACAAGCAGGCCCTGCTGACGGAGCCCGACCCGCGCAAGCGGCTGGAAATGATCCTTTCCTTCATGGAAGGCGAGCTGTCCGTGCTGCAGGTGGAGCGCAAGATCCGCGGCCGCGTGAAGCGGCAGATGGAGAAGACGCAGCGCGAATACTATCTGAACGAGCAGCTCAAGGCGATCCAGAACGAGCTGGGCGGCGACGGCGAGGGCGGCGACGAAATGGCCGAGCTCGCCGAGAAGATCGAGAAGACCAAGCTGTCCAAGGAAGCGCGAGAGAAGGCGACGGCCGAGCTCAAGAAGCTCAAGAGCATGCAGCCGATGAGCGCGGAGGCGACGGTCATCCGCAACTATCTCGACGTGCTGCTGGGCCTGCCCTGGGGCCGCAAGAGCAAGCTGAAGCGCGATATCGGCGAGGCGCAGCGGGTGCTCGACGAGGATCACTACGCGCTCGACAAGGTGAAGGACCGGATCGTGGAATATCTCGCGGTCCAGGCGCGCACCAACAAGCTGAAGGGCCCGATCCTGTGCCTCGTCGGCCCTCCCGGCGTCGGCAAGACCAGCCTCGGCAAGTCGATCGCCCGCGCGACGGGCCGCGAATTCGTGCGCCAGTCGCTGGGCGGCGTGCGCGACGAGGCGGAAATCCGCGGTCACCGGCGCACCTATATCGGATCGCTGCCGGGCAAGATCGTGACCAATCTGCGAAAAGCGGGCAAGTCCAACCCGCTGTTCCTGCTCGACGAGATCGACAAGCTGGGCCAGGATTTCCGCGGCGATCCCGCCTCCGCCCTGCTGGAGGTGCTGGACCCCGAACAGAACGCGAAGTTCCAGGATCACTACCTGGAGCTCGATATCGACCTGTCGGACGTCATGTTCGTGTGCACCGCCAACAGCCTCGACCTGCCGCAGCCGCTGCTCGACCGGATGGAGATCATCCGGCTGGAAGGCTACACCGAGGACGAGAAGGTCGAGATCGCGCAACGCCACCTGATCGCCAAGCAGGTCGAGGATCACGGGCTGAAGCCCGAGGAGTTCGAACTGACCGAAGCGGGCCTGCGAGACCTCATCCGCTACTACACCCGCGAGGCGGGCGTGCGCACGCTGGAGCGTGAGATCGCGCGCCTGTGCCGCAAGTCGCTGCGCCGGATTCTGGAAGACAAGACGCAGAGCGTGACGATCACGCCCGACAATCTGGCGGAGTTCGCCGGCGTGCGGAAATTCAAGCACGGCGTGGGCGAGGAAGAGGCGCAGATCGGCGCGGTGACCGGCCTCGCCTGGACCGAGGTCGGCGGCGAATTGCTGACGATCGAGAGCGTGACCACGCCGGGCAAGGGCGAGATCAAGACCACCGGCAAGCTGGGCGAGGTGATGAACGAAAGCGTGGCCGCGGCCTTCAGCTTCGTGAAGGCGCGCGCGCCCCATTACGGGATCAGGCCAAGCATCTTCCAGCGCAAGAACATCCACATTCACCTGCCCGAAGGCGCCGTGCCGAAGGACGGGCCGAGCGCGGGTGTTGGCATGGTGACCTCGATCGTCTCCACCCTGACCGGGATCGCGGTGCGCCCCGACGTCGCGATGACCGGCGAGGTCACGCTGCGCGGCCGCGTACTGGCGATCGGCGGGCTGAAGGAGAAGCTGCTGGCGGCGCTGCGCGGCGGGATCAAGACCGTGCTGATCCCGGAAGACAATGTGAAGGATCTCGCCGAAATTCCCGCCAATGTGAAGGAGGGGCTGGAGATTCTGCCGGTGTCGCATGTCGACCAGGTGCTGGAAACCGCGCTGACCCAGCAGCCGAGCCCGATCGAATGGACCGAGGCGGACGACCTCGCGAGCCAGCCGATCGCGGGCACGCCGGGCAGCGACGTGGCGCCCACCGCGCACTGACGCCACCGCGTCCGCGCGCGGGGGTGGCCGCGGCCCGTTCGAGCCGAATTTTTGGCCGTTTCAACGGGTTTTACTTTGACAGCCCGGGTCAAAGGGTTTCAAGTCTCGGGCCTTCGCGCAAGCGATTCCGTATTTTCCATGATCTAACTCACACTAAAGAGGGGGTTTTGCAGATGAACAAGAATGAACTGATCGGCGCGGTTGCCGATGCGAGCGGCCTGTCGAAAAACGATGCGTCGAGCGCGGTCGAGAGCGTGTTCGACACCATTCAGTCGGCGCTTTCGAAGGGCGACGAAGTCCGCCTGGTCGGGTTCGGCACGTTCTCCGTCGCGAAGCGCAAGGCCTCGACCGGCCGCAACCCGCGCACCGGCGAACCGATGACCATCAAGGCATCGAACCAGCCGAAGTTCAAGGCCGGCAAGGGCCTGAAGGATTCGGTCAACTAAGACCGCTATCGTCCGCGCGGCCGACTTGGTGGGGTCAGCCGCGTCGCGAGAGATCGAAGGCCCCGTGCGTCCTCGTGGCGGCGGGGCCTTTCCATTTCGGGGCCTTTCCTCGTCGGGCCTGATCTTTCTGGAGAATGCGCCAGTGCGCGCAGTCTCAGCCGGTGCGCGTGCCGACGGCGTAGAGGGCCACCGCCGCCGCGTTCGACACGTTGAGGCTTTCCATCGCAGGCGCGATCGGCAGACGCGCCAGCGCGTCGCAATGTTCGCCGATATTGTGCCGCAGCCCTTCGCCTTCCGCGCCCAGCACCAGCGCCACGCGCGGATGATCGGGCAGCGCCTCGGCCAGCGTCATGCTCGCTTCTCCGGCCAGGCCGATGCGCCAGTATCCCGCCTCGGCCAGTTCTTCCAGCGTCCGGGCCAGATTGACCACGCGCACCCACGGCACGATTTCCAGCGCGCCGGAGGCGGATTTGCCGACCACCCCCGATTCGGGCGGCGCGTGCCGGTCCTGCGTGACCAGCGCGACGGCACCGAAGGCCGCGGCGGACCGCAGGATCGCCCCGACATTGTGCGGGTCGGTGACCTGGTCGAGCACCACCACCGGCCCTTCGCCGCGTTGCAGCGCCTCCGACAGGTGAAGATCGGACAGCGGTTCGCATTCCAGCACCAGGCCCTGGTGCGGCGCGTCGCGCGCGACCAGCCGGGCGAGATCCTGCACGTCGGCATATTCGACCGGGAAATCGGGCGGCAGGTCGCCGTCGAGGCTCTCTATGCCCTCGCGTGTGGCCCACAGCTTGCGGTGGGCGCGCTCGGGGTTCTTCAGCGCCGCCTCGACCGCGTGGCGGCCCCACAGGCGCACGGCACCCGCTCCCGCACGCCCGCTGCCGCGCCCGTTCTGGTTGCGCCCCGCGCGCCCGCGCAATGCGCGCTTGCGCTCACCCTTCGCCATGGTTCGATCCGCCTTCTCGTTTCACCTGCGCGCCCCTGCCAGCGCAGCCATTGACAGGCAAGCGCCGCTTCGCCAAAGGGGCGCCTCTCGGCAAGCGGTTGCCCCGGCGGGGCGCTCGTATTTCCCCCGTGGACCCCGTGATGTGGACAGGTGGCCGAGTGGTTAAAGGCAGCAGACTGTAAATCTGCCCGCGCAAGCGTACGCTGGTTCGAATCCAGCCCTGTCCACCACACCTTTTTCTATTCCATCGGCGTTCGGCTACGCCCGTTGAACGCCGTGGGCGCACCGGGTTCCGCCGGGAACTTCCCTATCCGTAGGCCGAGGCGAGGAGAACGACCGTCGTCGCCACGAAGCCGAGGC
>CAYNZQ010000001.1:0-225183 GCA_964401795.1 uncultured Citromicrobium sp. | reverse complement strand
TCACGATCGACGAGATCCAGCGCACCGTGTGCCAGTTCTACCGCATCGACCGGTCCGAAATGAGCAGCAAGCGGCGGGCCCGCGCGGTGGTCCGTCCGCGGCAGGTGGCGATGTATCTCGCCAAGGTGCTCACGCCGCGCAGCTACCCCGAGATCGGGCGCAAGTTCGGCGGGCGCGACCATTCCACCGTGATCCATGCGGTGCGCCTGATCGAGGATCTGCGCCAGCGCGACGCGGACATGGACGGCGACGTGCGCAGCCTGCTGCGCCAGCTCGAGAGCTGATCTCCCCCGTCTTTCCCCACGCCTTACCGGCCTGATCGACAGCCTTGCGCACAGGGCTGTCGACAGGCTTTGCACAGCCTGCCAACAGGCGATCCATGGCCTCTTCCCCTGCCTTGTCCCCGGCCCGGCTGGACCGGTTCGCACGTCATATCGTGCTGCCCGAAATCGGCGGCGCCGGGCAGATGCGCCTCGCGCAGAGCCATGTCACGATCGTCGGACTGGGCGGAATCGGCAGCCCGGTGCTGCAATATCTCGCCGGGGCCGGGATCGGGCGTCTGACGCTGATCGATAGCGGCGATGTGGAAGCGAGCAATCTGCAGCGCCAGACGATCTACACCGAACGCGACGTCGGCCACGGCAAGGCGGTTGTCGCGCGCAACTGGCTGGCCGATTTCGATCGCGCGATCGAGGTGGAGATCAGCGACAGCCGGATCGACCGGGACAATGCGCGCCGCCTGACGGGGGCCGTCGACCTCGTCCTCGACGGGACCGACAATTTCGCCACCCGCCTCGCGGTTTCCGACGCCTGCGTCGCGAACGAAATTCCGCTGCTCGCCGCCGCCATCGGGCGTTTCCAGGGACAGGTCAGCGCCTTCGCGGGCCACCTGCCCGATCAGCCGTGCTATCGCTGCTTCGTGGGCGACGCCTTCGATGCCGAGGATTGCGACACCTGCGCCGAGGACGGCGTGCTGGGCGCGATGGTCGGCTGGGTCGGTACCTTCGCCGCAATGCAGGCGATCCGCGTCCTGCTCGACGGCACGGGGTCCTTCGGCGATCCGCGCTGGGGCACGGTGTTCCAGATGGACGGGCTCGCACCCGATCTGCGTCGTTTCGCGATCCCGAAGGATCCGACCTGCAAGGGCTGCGGCGGCTAGGCCCGCCAGCGCGCGACGAAGAACCCGTCCAGCCCACCGGCCTGCGCAAGCATGCCCGGATCGGTCCTTACCCACCCCTCGTCCGTCGACACGAGGCCCATGGGCAGTTCCTCGTCCCGGATCGGGTCGGGGGCCAGCGCAACGGGGGCGGCCTGCGCCTCTCCCTCCTCGCGCTCCAGCGAACAGACCGCGTAGATCAGCCTTCCGCCCGGCACCAGCCAGCCGGCGGCCCGGTCGAGCAATTGCGCCTGCAACGCGCCCAGTTCCGCAATCTGGCGCGGCCCGGTGCGGTGCAGTACGTCGGGATGCCGGCGGCAGGTGCCCGTCGCGGTGCACGGCGCGTCGAGCAGGATCGCATCGAACGGCGTCTCGGGCTGCCATTTCAGGGCATCGGTGACGATCGTGCGGGCCGCAAGGCCGGTCCGCGCCAGGTTCTCCTTCAGCCGCGCCATGCGCCGCTTGCTGATGTCGAGCGCCGTCACGTCCCATCCGGCAGCGGCCAGTTGCAGCGTCTTGCCCCCCGGCGCCGCCGCGAGGTCGAGCACCCGGCGCCCCTCGCCGGTCGCGGGGCCGAGCAGGCGCGCGGGCAGCGACGCGGCCAGATCCTGCACCCACCAGTGCCCTTCCTCGAAGCCCGGCAGGTCCTCGACCCGCACGCCGCGCGCCACCCGAACATGCCCGGGCGCCAGGCTGATGCCGCCCAGCCGCTCGGCCCATTCGGCCGTCGCAGCGGCATCGCGGAGCGCAAGGTCGAGCGGCGGCGGCACCGCCAGCCCCGCCGCGATCGCGCCCGTGCGCTCGCCCCAGCGGTCCCGTACCGGTTCGGGCAAGGTCGGCGCCGCCGGCAGCAGCGCCTCCCGTTTCGTCAGGGTCGAAAAGACGCCATGTGCCAGCCGCCGCGGGCCGCCCGTCAGCAGCGGCAGGCCGGTGGCGATGACCGCGTGGGGCGGCGTTTCGAGCCGCAGCGCCTGGGCCAGCATCAGGCGCAATACCATGCGCGGCTTGGCATCGGCAGGCAGGGACCGTTTGGTCGCGCTGTCGATCAGGGCATCGAGATCGACCAGCCAGCGCAGCGCCTCGCTCGCAATGGCGCGGGCAAGGCCGCGATCCTCGGGCGTCAGGCCCCTGAGCGCCGCACCTTCGGCCTGGTCGAGCGTTTCGCCGCCCCGCAGCACCGCGTCGAGAAGTTTGAGCGCGGCGCGGCGCGCGCCGAGACCGGCGGGCGAAGGATGAGGCGGGGTCATCGCCATGCGCTAGCGATGCTTGCAACCTTAGGCCAGCCCGCGCATTCTATGGGCATGACCCAACGTGCAACCAAGCGACCCGAGGGTTTCGAGAAGCCCGCGCACTGGACCAACGACCCGCCGCCCCAACCGCGCCCGATCGAAGCGGACGAGAAGGACCCGCGCGGCCTTTCCCCCACCCGCTATGGCGATTGGGTGAAGGACGGTATCGCGATCGATTTCAGCTAGGTCGAGTGCGTGCGGTGCGCTACGCGCTCCTATAACCGGCGCAGGGTGACCCGCAGCCCGTCCTTGGGCCGCGGTATCGGCCAGGCCTGCCAGTCGGGCGCGTAGCCCTCGGCTATCTCCACCCGGTAGCGGGTCAGCATCTGCGCCAGCAGGATCTTGATCTGCATGTAGGCGAAATGCAGCCCGAGGCACATGTGCGCGCCCCCGCCGAAGGGAACCCAGGCATATTTGTGCCGCGCCTTCACCGCCTCGGGCGCGAAGCGCTCGGGGTCGAAAAGACCCGGCTCGGGCCAGTGTTCTTCCATATGATGGACGTAATGCGGGTTGATCCCGACCGGCGTGCCCGCAGGCACGCGGTAACCGAGAAACTCGAACTCCTGCAGCGCCCGGCGCGGGATCGAGGGCACCGGCGGCATGAAGCGAAGCGCCTCCTTGAACGCCATTTCGGTCAGTTCGGCCTTGCCCAGATCGTCGTAGGAGAGGGAGCCGCCGTCACCGGTCAGCGCACGCAGTTCGTCGCGCACCCGGTCCTGCCAATGCGGGTCGCGCGCCAGCAGCCAGACGAGCGAGGTCGCACTGGAGGTGATCGTGTCGTGCGCGGCCATCATCAGGAAATTCATGTGATCGACCACCGCAGCGACCGGCATCGGCGTACCGTCTTCCATCTCGGCGGTAGCGAACTGGCTGAACATGTCCTGCCCCAGCCCCTCGCCCGCGCGCCGGCGCTCGGTCTCACGCGTGAACCAGTCGACCAGGAACGCGCGCCCGTCGACCCCGCGCCGCATTTGCGTGCCGGGCAGCGGGCGACGGATCGGCGCGACGGACGCCTGCACCATCTCCACGAAGGCGTGATTGATCGCCTCCGCCTCCTCGCCCAGCGGCAGGCCGAGGAAGCTGTCGGCGGCGAGGTCCAGCGTCAACTGCTTGATCGCGGGGTAGAAGCGCAGCTCGCCCGCGCCCCATTCCTCCATCCGCGCGGCGATTCCACGATCGAGCGCATCGGCATAATGGCGCATCGGCCCGGGCTTGAACGCGATCGAGAGCGCGCGCCGGTCGGCCCGATGATGGTCGAAATCCATCAGCATCAGGCCGCGCGGGAACAGTTTGTCGAGTACGGGGCCCCAGCCCTGTTCGCTGGAGAACACCTTGTCGCGGTCGAACAGCATCAGCTCGTTCGCATCGGCCCCGACCAGCGCGACGTGCCAGGCGCCCATCGTACGGACCTTGTAGATACGACCGTAGGTTTCGATCATGCGCCGCGCGAAACCGTGCGGATCGGCGAGCTGGTTGAACGTATGTCCCACCACCGGCCATCCCGCCTCTCCGGGAATATGCTCCAGCGCGCTGCCGGGCAGGCGGTCCGACCAGTGCGCGAAGCGCAAGGGGGCAGGGGTATGGGCGCCAGCGAGCGATGCCATGGATGAAACTCCTCCTGACATCGATGTAAATAAGCCGGGCGGTTAAATCCAGCCCGCCAGTTCCTGTCGCACCAGCGTCTCGATCATCGTCATGCCCGCGTCGCTCGCATTGAGGCAGGCGAACGCCGCGAAATCCTCGCCCCCGGCCTCGTAGAACTGGTCGCGCCCCTGCAAGGCCAGTTCCTCCAGCGTTTCGAGGCAATCGGCGGAAAAGCCGGGCGCCGCCACCGCGATCCGGCGCACGCCCTCGCGCGCGAAGCGCATCAGTTCCGCATCGGTCGCCGGTTCGAGCCATTGCGCCCGGCCGAACCGCGACTGGAAGCTGGTCTCTATCCGCAATCCGGCGGTCGTCTCGCGCCGGGCCAGTCGTTCGGCCAGCAGGCGCGAGGTCTTGCGGCAATGGCAGTGATAGGGGTCGCCCAGTTCCAGCGTGCGCAGCGGCATGCCGTGAAAACTGAGCAGCAACAGCTCGGGCCGGAAATCGAGCGCCTCGATCTGGCGCACCAGGTCGCTTTCCAGCGCATCGAGATAGGACGGATGGTCGTGATAGGGGGGCAGCATCCGCAGGCTCGGCTGCCACCGCATCGCCCGCAGCGCATCGCCCGCCTTGTCCACCGCCGTCGCCGTGGTCGCGCCGGAATAGTGCGGATAGAGCGGCGCGAACAGGATCCGCTCGCACCCTGCATCACGCATCGCCTGCAGCCGTTCGGGGATGGACGGATTGCCGTAGCGCATGGCCCAGTCGACCCGGACGCCCTCGCCCAGCATCGCCTGCAGGCCCATCGCCTGCGCACGGGTAATCGCGGCAAGGGGCGAGCCGTCCTCGCTCCACACCTGGGCGTAGGCGTGGGCGCTCTTCTTGGGCCGGGTGTTGAGAATGATGCCGCGCAGGATCGGCTGCCAGACGAACTGCGGAATTTCGACGACCCGGGGATCGGACAGGAACTCCGCGAGATAGCGTCTGACCGCTGCGGGCGAGGGATCGTCCGGGGTCCCCAGATTGACCAGCAGCACGCCGATGCCGCCGCTGGCGACCGGCGGATGATCCTTCGGGAGGGATTGTGCTTGCCATGTCATGCCGCGCCGCCCCTACAACCCGCCCGAGAGCTGGGGCAAGCGTCTTAGACGAAGCCCGGTGGCGGAAAAGAGCGCGTTGGCGATCGCGGGTGCCGCGATGACGGTGCCGATTTCGCCCGGATCGAACGGCTCCGCCTCGCTCGGCACGAACTGCACCGTGATCTCCGGGCTGTCGGCCAGTACGGGAAGGGACAACCCCGCGAGCCGCCCGGTGCGGGGCAAGCCGGCCTCGTACCCGGTGCTGCTGCCCAGCGCGAGCGAGAGGCCGTAGATCAGCCCCCCTTCGATCTGCTGGCGCGCGATGTCGAGGTTCACGATCCGGCCGATGTCGACCACCGCGTGTAGCGTCGAGACGCGCACCCCGCCCGTATCCCGGCGCGCGGTCGCTATGCAGGCGATCCGCCCTCCCGTCTCCGGATCGCCCATCCGGTGGCAGGCGATACCCTGCCCCGTCCGCGATCCCCATTGCGCCAGTCGCGCGACCTGCTGCACGCACTCGGCGAGGCGCAGGTCCGACCCAAGCATCTCGATCCGGAACGACAGGGGTTCGCGGCTGGCGTGCGCCGCCGCCTCGTCGACGAAGCTCTCGGTGACGAAAGCGGTCACGGCATCGGCGCCCCCGCGCATGCGCGCGGCGGGCAAGGCGATGGCGACCGGCACATGCTCCACGGACAGGCTCGGAATGTCGTAGGCGGGCAGCGCCCCGGCGCAGGCGAGCGGATCGGCCTCGCCCGCGGTGCGCGCGATCGCACCGTGCGCCGTACGATTGTCGAACAGCCGCGCCCCCAGCTGCCGCATGGTCGGCGGGGTCGCGATCCGCGTGCGCATCATCCCGATGGAGCCCGCCGCGCCCAGCTTCGCCGCGACATGCACCGCTGCCGGGGCGCGGGGGATGCCGCGCAGCATCTCCTGCCAGCGCGACCAGGTCAGCTGGACCGGGCGCCCGGTGTTCTTCGCGATGACCGCCGCCTCGAGCGCGTGCTCGAAGCCGAGCCGCGCGTCGAAGCTGCCCCCTGCGGGCATGGGATAGATGACGGTATCCGATGACGAGACGCCGACCGCGCGCGCCGCCGCCTCTCGCGTGCGTTCCGGGGCCTGGCTGGCGACCCACAGCTCCAGTCGCCCATCGTGCAGCCAGGCCGTCGCGCTCGCCGTTTCGAGCGGGGCGTGGAGCGCCGGCGCGATATCGTAGCGCAGTGCCAGTTCGGGATTTTCGAGATCGTCGGCACCCTCGCCGCGCGCGAACACCTGTGTCGCGTCGCCCGAATGCAGGGCCTCGTCCAGCGCGGCCTCGATGGCCGAACTGTCGGCCCAGCCCGCCCTCTCGCCCCGAAAGACCGGGTCGATCGCGGCCAGCGCCTGCTCGGCCGCCCACCACGTCTGTGCCGTGACCGCAACCCAGTCCCGGCCCCGGACCACACCGGATACACCGCGTGCGCCCTCCAGCGCGTCGACCGCGATATCGGACACCGTGCTGGCACCGACCGGCCCATGGCGGATCGCCGCGAAGACCATGCCCGGCAGGCGCACGTCCCCGGCGAAGCGCCAGCCGCCGTCGACTTTTGCAGGCAGGTCGAGCCGGGGGTAGGCGATCTCCGCCTCGTGGCCGATCGCCAGCGGGGTTTCGCTCGCAGGAAGCGCACGCAGGATGGGTTCGTCGGGCACGGGCCGGGCAGCGGCCGCCTGTGCCAGATCGGCGAAGCGCAACCGCTTTTCTCCGTAATCGACGAAGCCGGCGCGCGTGTCGCACGCTGCGGCGTCCACGCCCCACCGCTCCGCCGCTTCCGCGATCAACAACATGCGCGCCGTCGCGGCGCCCTCACGCGCGGGCAGCTCGTACGCCGCCAGCGTGGTCCCCGCGGCGGTCGCATCGAACCGTGTCGCTTCGGCAAAGCGCCGGGTCAGGACGTCGTCCGCCTCGCCGGCCAGCCCTGCGGCGAAGGGCATCCAAAGGGACGCCCATTGCGCGGCCAGCGGCAGATTGGGGTAGGCGCCGCTCGGCGGGACCGGCTCGACCGCGATCTGGCGCCAGTCCGCGCCCAGTTCCCCGGCGACGATCTGCGGCAGGAGGGTGGTGACGCCCTGCCCCATTTCCAGTTGCGGCACCGCCACCGTGACCACGCCGTCCGGCGCGATGGTGAGCCACGCGCCGAATGCAGCGTCGCCGGGCCCCAGAGCCATCGGATCGGCGAAGCTGCGCGGGCGCAGCAGCCATGCGACGGCCAGCCCGCCGCCGATCGCGGCCCCGGCCAGCACGCCGCGGCGGCTTACCCTCACTCGCGGCCCTTGAGCCAGTCGGACAGCTGGCGCGCGATGGCGTTGAACGCTTGCGCCTCCTCGCCATCCCCGGCGGCAGGCGGGCGGCCCCGATCGCTAGCAACCCGGATTTCCGGCGTCAGAGGAATGCGGCCCATGAACGGGATGTCCAGCGCGTGGGCGAACTTCTCCACCCCGCCCTGGCCGAACGGATCGCTTACCTCACCGCAATGGGGACAGACATAGCCCGCCATGTTCTCGACCAGGCCGATCACCGGCACCTGCGCCTTTTCGAACAGCTGGCCCGCCCGCGCCGCGTCGAGCAGAGCGAGATCCTGCGGCGTCGAGACGATCACCGCCCCGTCGGGCTTGTGCTTCTGCACCATCGTCAACTGCACGTCGCCGGTGCCGGGCGGCAGGTCGATCAGGAGGAGTTCGGTATCGCCCCAGTCGGCCTCGATCAGCTGGGTCAGGGCACCGCCCGCCATCGGGCCGCGCCAGGCCAGCGCCTTGCCCGGCGGGGTCAGGTGGCCCATCGACAGCATCGGAATGTCAAGCACGCCCGTGACCGGCTGCAACCGCTCGTCCTTCGCCTCCGGCTTGGCGGATTCGCTCGCCAGCAGGCGGGGCTGCGAGGGGCCGTAGACATCGGCATCAACCACCCCGACCCTCATCCCGGCCCGCTTGAGCGCGACGGCGAGGTTGGCGGTCAGCGTCGATTTGCCGACCCCGCCCTTGCCCGAACCCACGGCGACGATGCGGCGCCGGGTGCGGTCCGCCATGACGGCGACGGCCACGCTTTCGATGCCGGGTGCATCGCGCAGCGCATCGCGCGCCGCCCGCTCCATCGCCTCGCGGTCGCGCGCGGAGAGGCCCGCCCCGTCGAGCACGAGCGTCAGCCGCCCTTCCCTGATGGAAAGCGATCCGATGCGGGCCACGACCTCTTCGGGCAGCCTTTGCCGGATCCCC
Source organism: uncultured Citromicrobium sp. (assembly GCA_964401795.1). Classification (GTDB taxonomy): domain Bacteria; phylum Pseudomonadota; class Alphaproteobacteria; order Sphingomonadales; family Sphingomonadaceae; genus Alteriqipengyuania. The sequence continues at coordinate 216,832 of CAYNZQ010000001.1, read as the reverse complement.
TTATCGTCCATGCTGTCGTCCATCGTGCGGCCCTAGCAGCAATTTTGCCGCCGCAACCCCTGTTTTTCGTGGGATCGTGTACCTATAACCATCCGATGAACATGCTGGACGGGTTTAGGAACAGGATCGGATTGGCGATGGCCGGAAAGAACCCCTGGGGCGATTCAGGGGACGGTTCCGGGAACGCCCCCGACGGGAACGGAGACGGCGGCGAAAGTGGCAAGCCCGGCGCCGCGCCCTCCGGCGATCGCGGCAAGGGGCCCCGCAATCCCTGGCTCCCCCCGGGCGACGAGACGCCGCGCCGGACCGCCAGCATCGAGGATATTTTCAAGAACCGCGGTCCCGAAGGTCCGCGGCGCACCGGCGGCAGCGGCGGGGGCGGACCCAATTTCCGCCTGCCGCAACGGCCCGGCGGCAAGAGCTGGGTTCCGCTGATCGTAGCCGTGGTCGCGGCGCTGTGGATCCTCGTCACCTCGACACACCAGATCGGGCCGAAGGAACAGGGCATCGTGTCCTGGGCGGGGGGCAAGTACTCCAACACGCTGAACTCCGGCCTCAACTTCACCCTGCCGTGGCCGATTCAGCAGGTCGATGTGGAGGATGTCAGCACCTTCCGGTCCGATTCGGTCGGCGGCAACGACGAGAATCTGATTCTGACCGGCGATCAGAACCTGGTCGATCTGTCCTACGTCGTCCGGTGGAATATTTCCGACCTGAAGAAGTTCAAGTTCCAGCTCGCCGACCCGGTCGAAACCGTGAAGGAGGTGGCCGAATTCGCCATGCGCGCCTCCGTCGCCGAGAAGGAGCTCGACGCGGTCCTGTCCGGCGCCGGACGCGGCGATATCGAACAGCAGGTCCGCGCCCGCATGCAGCAGACGCTGGATGCCTATAACGCCGGCATCGCGGTAAAGGGCGTCGAGATCGAGAAGGCCGATCCCCCTAAGCAGGTGATCGAGGCGTTCAAGGACGTCTCGGCCGCACAGCAGAATGCGGAAACCGACGTCAACCGCGCCCGCGCCTACGCGCAGCAGGTGCTGGCCCGCGCGCAGGGCGACGCCGCCGCCTTCGACAAGATTTACGAGGAATATCGCCTCGCCCCCGAGGTGACGCGCCGCAGGATGTACTACGAAACCATGGAAAGCGTGCTCGGCCGCACCGACAAGACCATCATCGAGGCGCCCGGCGTGACCCCCTATCTCCCGCTGCCCGAAGTACAGAAGCGCGCCGCCCCCGCCGCGCCGCAGACGCAGGAGAACCAGTGATGGAACGCCTCTGGGAACGATACAAGGCGATCCTGATCGTCGTCGCGATCGCGCTCGTGGTGCTCGCGCTGAGCGTGGTTGAGGTTTCCGAAACCGAACAGGCGGTAATCGTACGCACGGGCGATCCCGTGCGCGTCGTCAACGGCTTCGAACCCGATACCGCCTACGGCAATACCGGCGCGGGCCTCGTCCTGCGCATCCCGTTCCTTGAACGGGTACAGAAGATCGACAAGCGCGTTCTCAACCTCGACATGGAACGCCAGCAGGTCCTGTCCAGCGACCAGCAGCGCCTGCAGGTCAACGCCTATGCCCGGTTCCGCATCGTCGACCCGGTCCGCATGGTTCGCACCGCGGGCACGACCGACAACGTGGAAATGCAGCTCCAGCCGATCCTGAGCTCCGTGCTGCGGCAGGAACTGGGGCGGCGTCCGTTTTCCGCCCTGCTGACGGCCGATCGCGGCGAGGCGATGCGCAATATCCGCGAGGCGCTCGACCGTCAGGCGCAGCAATACGGCGCGCGGGTGATCGACGTGCGGATCAAGCGCGCCGACCTGCCCGAAGGGACGCCGCTGGAATCGGCCTTCACCCGCATGGCCGCCGACCGCCAGGAAGAGGCGGAGACGATCCGCGCCCAGGGCCGAAAGAACGCGCAGATCATCCGCGCCGAGGCCGAGGCGGAAGCGGCGAACACCTACGCCGCCGCCTATGGCAAGGACCCGGATTTCTACGATTTCTATCGCGCGATGCAGAGCTATCGCACCACATTTGAGACCGGTGAGGGCAGCAGCTCCATCATCCTGTCGCCGGACAACGAATATCTCCGCCAGTTCCGGGGTCGCAAATGATCGTGGAGCGTTAAATCGAGGTTCAGCGCGGATGGTGTGGACAGCGCGTGGTTACGCCGTGCCGACATCATTCCCCGCGCGGCGCCTCCCGGGACGAAACTGACTGAAGAGGAAAGAAGGGACGTGAAACCTGTGCGATACGCCTATGGTCTGACAACCGCGCTGCTGGTTGGCGGCGCGACCATCTCTCTCGTGACCGGGCAGCCGGCCGGGGCCCAGGTGGCCCAGAACGACGATTCCCACATGCAGCAAATGGTGCCGCGTGCGGGTGCGCCGGGCAGTTTCGCCGATCTGACCGAACAGCTTGCGCCGGCCGTGGTGAACATCTCGACCCGCCAGCGGATCGAGGTGCCCAACAACAATCCGTTCGCCGGCACCCCGTTCGAAAGCCTCTTCGGCCAGCGCGGCGGCGGGTCCGCCCAGCCGCAGACGCGCGAGGGTCTGTCGCTCGGTTCGGGTTTCATCATCTCCTCCGACGGCGTCGTGGTGACCAACAACCACGTCATCAGTCCGGAAGGGCGCGGCACGGTCGAGGAGATCACCGTCACCACCCCCGACGGCACCGAATACAACGCCGAACTGGTCGGCGCGGATGAACAGTCCGACCTTGCGGTCCTGAAGATCAAGGGCAGCAAGCCCTTCCCCTACGTGACCTTCGGCGACTCCAGCAAGACGCGACCGGGCGACTGGGTGGTCGCGATCGGCAATCCGTTCGGCCTCGGCGGGACGGTGACGGCGGGTATCGTGTCGGCGGTCTATCGCAACACCGGGTCGGGCTCCGCCTACGATCGCTACATCCAGACCGACGCCAGCATCAATCGCGGCAATTCGGGCGGTCCGCTGTTCGACCTCAACGGCAATGTCGTGGGGATCAACAATGCGATCTTCTCCCCCTCGGGCGGCAGCGTCGGCATCGGGTTCGCCATTCCCGCCGAAATCGCGGCGCCGATCGTCGAGCAATTGCGCACCGGCGAGAAGATCGAGCGCGGCTATCTGGGCGTCCAGATCAATCCGGTGACGGACGACGTGGCCGATTCCCTCGGCCTGCCGCCCAATCGCGGCGAGTTCGTCCAGTCCGTCGTCGATGGCGAAGCCGCCGACAAGGCCGGGATCAAGCCGGGCGACATCGTGGTGAAGGTCGACGGCAAGGACGTGACGCCGGACCAGACGCTGTCCTTCCTCGTCGCCAACATCAAGCCGGGCGACACGATCCCCGTCGAACTGCTGCGCAACGGCCAGCGGCGCACCGTCCGCGTCGAGGTCGGCAAGCGGCCGAGCGAGGACGAACTGCGCCAGAGCCAGATGTTCAGCGGCGACGACAGCGATAGCGGCCAGATGACGCCCGACGGTTCCACCAGCGAGATCGTGGGCAAGGCTCTCGGCCTCGGGGTGGTGCCGGTCGATCCGCAGATCGCCCGCCAGCTCGGCGTGGCGCCGGACACGAAGGGGCTGGCCGTCACGGTGGTCGATCCCAATTCCGACGCCGGGCGCAAGGGTCTGCAGCGGCGCGACATCGTGCTGTCGGCCAATTACGAGGAGCTGACGAGCGTCGCCGATCTGGAACGCGTCCTCTCCGAAGCGAAGGACGCCAATCGCGAGGCCGTGCTGCTGCGCGTGCTGCGCCGCGGTCAGCCGGCTCGCTACGTCCCCATCCGTCTGCGCTGATCGCAGGCGAACGTGGTATCCGAAAAGGGCTCGCCGGCATTCGCCCGGCGGGCCCTTTTTTCTGTCCTCGGTCGGGCACCACCATCGCGAGCCGGGCGTTCGACCCTTACGGGCCTGGCAGCGAGGAGATCCGCGAGATGAGCGTTATCGCAAGGTGGAATGGCGAGATCATCGCGTGCAGCGACGATACGGTCGTGGTCGAGGGCAATCACTACTTCCCGCCCGAGGACGTCAATCGCGGCAATCTGGTGCATAGCGACACCCGCACCATATGCCCGTGGAAGGGGGAGGCGCACTATTTCTCCGTCAACGCGGGCGGCGCGATGAACACCGATGCGGCGTGGTATTATCCCGCGCCCAAGGCCGAGGCGGCGAACATCCGGGATCGGATCGCATTCTGGAAAGGTGTCGAGGTCGCGCCGGAGTGACGCTGCGTACGGTTTTGCGCTGGGTCCTGGCGCTGTTCTATCTGGTCGCTGGCGTCTTCCACCTCGCCAGCCCGCAGGCATTCCTGACGATCATGCCGGACTGGGTTCCCGCCCCTGCCGAGGTCGTCATGCTCACAGGCATTGCGGAACTGCTGGGGGCGATCGGACTACTGCAGCCCCTTTCGCCGCGCCTGCGACAGGCGGCCGGCATCGGTCTTGCCCTGTATGCGGTGGGAGTCTTTCCGGCCAACATCCACCATTTCGCACTCGACATGGCGAAGGCCGATCATGGCTGGGGCCTTGCCTATCACCTGCCGCGCATGGTCGCGCAGCCGGTACTCGTGTGGCTGGCCCTGTGGTCCGGCGGCGTCACGGACTGGCCGTTCCGCCGCCGGTAGCGAACTACGCTCAGCTCAGGTGCTTGGACACCGCGGCGGTCATCTTGAACATGGAGATCTGCTCCTTGCCGATCACCGCGCCCAGCTGATCGTCGGGATTGATCATGCGCTTGTCCTGCGAATCCTGCAGGTCGTGCTTCTTGATGTATTCCCACACCTTGCTGGTCACCTCGGCGCGGGTCATCGGACCCTTGCCGACCACGGTCTCCAGCTCCGGCGACACCGTCACGGGTTTCTGCAGCGCATTGTTCTTTCCGGCCATTATCGTTCCTTTCTCATGGCTGTTCGAAATCGTCCTCGACCCACTCGTCCTCTGCGGTCGCGCGGAAACTGGCGGTCGTCGCGCAGGCCGCGACCACGTGCCCTTCCATCTGGGCGAACAGGTCCTCCTTGCTCGCGCCGGGCATCAACGTCAGCGGCAGGTCGAGCGCGAAGAGCTGGAATACGTACCAGTGCCGCCGTCCTTCCTCGGTCAGGGCGGGCAGCAGCCATTCGGAATTGCCGCGCGCGTTCTTGCCGGTACGAGGCGGCGCCTCGCCCTCCAGCAACTTGCCGCGCTGTCCGGGAACGCCCCAGACCAGCCAGTGGCAGTCGGGCGGATCGGTGCTCGCATCCTCGACCACCAGCACCAGTTCCTGCGTGCCCGGGGGCGGCGCGGTCCACTCGATCGGCGGGGCGACCGCGTCCTCTTCCTCCGCGGTGAAGGACGGGTCGAGGATTTCGCCATCGGCGAAAGCGGCGCTCGATACGGCGAAACCGCCGCGCCCCATCATTCCCTCGTTCGCGAACCGGGCCAGGGCCAGCGCCCCGTGATGCGGGCATTCGGCGGGCAAATAACGGGCGAGCCAGTCGGCCATGGGGTATCAACCTTTCTCTTGCGCCGGTGCTAGGCGCTCGCTCGCGCTTTGGCGAGGGCGCCGCGCGCGGCTTTTCAACAATTACAGCGCGGCAAACCCGCAGGACGCCGACGATCGCGGCGCGCTTCGCTTGTCCGGCTCGCCAAGAGCCGACATAGTCCGCGCGGGGCCCGACACCGCAAGGGGTTGCAGGTGAAGGCCGGGAGGGAGAATTTCAATGGGTATCGGTCGCACGTCGCTTCTCATCGCGCTCGCAGGCGCGCTCGCAGCTTGCGGAGGGGGCTCTTCGGGCGGCAGCGCAGGCGGGGGTGCCCCCACGGGCGGTACGGGCGGAGGAACCAGCGGGGGCGGCGGCAGCGGCGGCGGGAATACGGGCGGTGCCCCCTGCTCGCTCACCGCCCGCAAAAGCTGGGCCTTCGATCAGATCGACCAGTACTATCTTTTCCCGGACAAGCTGGCGCGGGGAACCGATCCGGCCGCCTTCCCCACCGTTCAGGGATACATCGACGCGCTCGTCGCGCCGTCGGTCGCCCCGTCCGGCCTGCCCGGGGCGGGGCCGCTGCAATATGCCGGCCTGACCTACATCACCTCGATCGCGCAGGAGGAAGAGCTCATAAACTCCGGCGCCAGCGCGGGCTTCGGGGTCCGCTTCGCCCTGGACGGGACCGGGCGCCTCTTCGTGCTCGAGGCATTCGAGAGCGGCCCCGCCTTCCCGCAGGGCATCGACCGGGGAACGGAGATCCTCGCGATCGAGGGCCAGACCGTGACCCAGCTCTCGGTGGACCAGATCAACGCGCTGCTCGGCCCTCCCGACCCGGGCTACTCGGTCGATTTCCGGATTCGCCAGCCCAACGGGGTGATTACCAACGTCACGGTCACGAAGACGGAGTTCGCGCTGGATCCCGTGTCCGACCGCTACGGCCTGAAGATCATTCAGGACGGCGGCACGAAGGTCGCGTACATCAACCTGCGCACCTTCATCGTCGCCAACGCCGCCGATCAGCTGCGCGAGGCCTTCGCCACCCTGAAGGCGCAAGGCATCACGCGCGTCATCCTGGATTTCCGCTACAATGGCGGCGGGCTCGTCTCGGTTGCGGAAACGCTTGGCAATCTGCTGGCAGCGGACAAGGTGGGCAAGGTATTCAGCAACACCGAATTCCGCGAGTCCCTGTCGCAATTCAACGAATCAACCAATTTCGCGGCCGAGCCCAACGCCATCGCGGCAATGAGGATCGCCTTCATCGGCACCGGCAGCACCGCTTCGGCAAGCGAGCTCACCGCCAACGCCTTCATCCCCTATCTCGGCGACAACGTCGCGCTGATCGGGTCGAACACATTCGGGAAGCCGGTCGGCCAGATCGCCCTCGACAGGACGGAGTGCGACGATCGGCTGCGCACCGTCGCCTTCCGGACGACGAACGCCAACGGCCAGGGCGATTACTACACCGGCCTCGCCAGCGTCTTTCCCGTCACCTGCCGCGCGCCGGACGACTACCTGCACCCGCTGGGCGATCCGGCGGAAGCGTCGACTGCGACCGCACTCGACTTCCTTGCCGGCCGCAGTTGTACGCCGATCGCGGGCGGGACCGCGCGGATGACGGCAGGCGTGAAGCCGACCCTGCGCGTACTGGACCGGGCGCAGCCGACCAGCCTGCAGGTCAACGTCCCCGGAGCGTATTGAAGACAGAGCGCCGCGGCCTCAGCGCGAGGCGGCGGCGCCCTTCGTACCGGCTTCCTCGCGCGCCAGCCCCATCGCCTCGCGGATCACATGGTCCGATGCGGCGGGTTTGGCGATCAACATCGCATCGAGTTCCCGCACCGCCTCGTCCCGGCGGTCCAGATCGCCGGTGTGGAGGAGATAGGGAATGCCGCGCGCGTCCAACTCGCGGGCCACGGGCACGCAGGATTCGCCGCGCTGCAGCGTGACGTCCAGCACCGCGCAATCCGGACCTTGCGCCTCGATCGCGTCGAGCGCCTGTTCGACGTTACGCGCGCAGATGGGCACGCAGCCGCAATCCTCCGCGGCGAGTTCCAGATCCATCAGGATAAGCGGCTCGTCGTCGAGCAGTAGGATCTTGATCTGCGACTCCATCAGGCCTCTTCGACCGGCATTTCGATGATGATCTGCGCGCCGGCCGCGGTGCGCACCCGCTCCAGATGCCCGCCGCTGACCTTGACCAGCCGCTCCAGAATCGGACCGGAGGCATCGGCTTGCTCCAGCATGTCGGAGGACAGCCCGGTTTCGGTCCAGCGCAGTTGCAGGCGGTCCTTCTCGGTCGCCCGCCAGGTCAACTCGACCCGGCCATCCCCATCCTTTGCCAAGGCACCGCTCTCGCCGGACGCGATCGCGAGTTCGTTGAGAAGAAGCCCGATCATCGAGATCGAGACGAACGGCAGCGAAATCGGCTCGCCCGCGGCCGAGATGCGGTCGCGCACATCGAGCGGACGCAGGACCGCCTCCACCGAATCCGCCAGCCCGATCGAGCCCACCGATGCCTCGTCCAGCGTCGTCTCGTAGACGCGCCCCAGCGCCCGGATGCGGGCGTTGATGGTGTTGGCGACGTCGCTGGCGCTTTCCGCTTGGCCGGTCATGTTCACGATCCCCGAAATGACCGCGAACATGTTCTTGATGCGATGCGACAGTTCGCGCGCCATTTCGCGCGCGTGCCGTTCCTCGTTCCGGGCGGCGTGGACGTCGGATACGTCCCACTGGCTGCCGAAATAATAGATCAGATTGCCGTCGTCGTCGTAGATCGGGCCGATATGCAAGGCGTTCCAGAAGGACGACCCGTCCTTGCGGTAATTCAGCAGTTCGGTGACGATCACCTCTTCCTCGTCGATCGCCTTGCGCAGCCGCGCCACCGGCTCCGCCGCGGTGCGCGGTCCCTGCAGGAAGCGGCAATTGCGCCCGACGATCTCGTCCTCTTCGTAGCCCGTCAGGTCGCGGAAGGCGCGATTGGCGAAAACGATCGGCTGATCTTCGGCGTTGGGATCGCACAGGCAGATGGCCATGCGGGTCTGTGCCATGGCCTGTTCGAACAGCACGCCCGATGCGCCGCTGAACCGATCGGACTCGTGCGTCGCGCGGAATTTTTCGGGACTGCGGTCGAACCCCTTCGGCTCGCCTCCGAACACCCTACCCGTCCCATTTTCGCGGTCGTCGCTCATCGCATCAGCGACCGGCGACGAACATGGCGCATCGGGATGGACCGTGGCAGGAAGGATGAGATGCGCGGCATGATATCAATGCTAAATGTACGCGGTGCGTCCCGGTTCCGTTTCCCAATGTCGCGGCCGGACCCGGGAATTGGCGAGGATCGCTGCTTCGTCAAGACGGTTTTTGCCGCCGGGTCGTTTCGGACTGCGTAGAGGCATGATAGCATGTGCTGGTAAAGAAAGGCTTTTGCATGACCGAGCGTCGATACCGAAGCTTCGCCGCCTTCTGGCCGTTCTACCTTCGCGAGCATAGCAAGCCGCGCACGCGGGCGTTGCATTATATCGGCACGAGCCTGGTGGTCGCGATTGCGATCTTCGCGTTCGCAACCGGGCGATGGGGGTGGCTGTTGGTACTGCCGCTGGCAGGATATTTCTTTGCCTGGCTGGCGCATTTCACGGTCGAGAAGAACCGGCCGGCCACCTTTACCTATCCGCTGTGGAGCCTCGCGGCCGACTTTCGCATGTGGGCCCTGTTTCTGACGGGCCGGCTCGGCCCCGAACTGCGCCGGGCGGGCGTCGGCGATTAGGGAGCGTCGGGCCCCTCGAAACCCTGGCGGTCGGTATAGGCGCAGCCTTCCAGTTGCCGGTCCGCGATCCTGACGGTCACGGTGTAGGGATAGCGGCGGTCGCTCATCCCGTCGGAACAGGTGCCCGGCGTCACCATCATGTCGAACGCGGCGCCGTCCAGCCGGCCCGAAAACGCGATTCCGCCCTGGCCGTAGAACCGCTCCACCGGGATGGCGGTGCCCGCGTCCCCGTTTTCGGGCGTGCGCCAGGTGAGAGTGTCGCCGCGCACCGTACCGCCCCAGAACGGTTCGGTCCCGGTAAAGGTGATCGTCTCGCTTTCGTCGATCCCGCGAAAGCCCGCCGGCGCGGTGTCGGGCGTGACTTCGTTCGCGGGCGGCGAGCAGGCGGAAGCCGCGAGCATGGCGGCCAAGGTTAGAACGGTACGCATGGCGCGAACCCTACAGCCGGGCGGCGCGGCGCGCCAGATGCCGGCTCAGGCGCACCCTTCGACATAGCCGAGCTGCGGCATGGTCCCGACGTGGATCGCCGTCACCTTGCCGTCGGCCCCGATTTCGAAGCGCAGCGCGCTTTCGCCGCGGGCGGCGTTGGGGGCGGTCAGGTATTTGCCGCCCTCGACATATTTGTGCGGTTCCTCGCGAAATCCGCCGAACCAGCCCTTCACGTCGGCCGCGCTCGCGCCGACGCCGATCCCTTCGGCCAGCTTCACGTCGGAACCTTCGCCAAGGGTGATGCGGCGCACGATGCCGTTTTCGGTGATGGCGTAGACACCCGGATAATCGGGCGAAGTGATTGTCGCGCAGCTGCCGGACGGGTCTTCCTGCGCGCCGCGGGATGCCCAGCCGGAGCCTTGCGGCACCGCCTCGCCGATGCGCAGGGCACCCAGCCCCTCCAGCGAGAGGATCTTCGGATCCGCCGCGGTGGCCGTGGCGGACGGTGCCGGTGTCGCGGCGGCGCTCGTCGGCGTGGCGGCCGGGCCCGCCTCTGTTTCGCCCGTGTCGGCGGCGGGGGAGCAGGCGACGACGCCCAGCGCGAGGAGGCATGCGGCAATTCTCATGCTGCGATGAGCGCTCCACCGCGCGGTCGGTTCCCGCCTAGACGAGCGCGATCAGCAGCGTTGCGGCACCGAGGCCCAGCGACAGCGGCACGCGCAGCCCCATCCACCATGCCGGCGCGCTGGGAGCGATGCGGCGATCCACCCACAGGCTGCCGACCAGCACGAGGGCGAGCACCACCAGCGAGGGGCCGGGCCATTCGGCGCCGAACACCCACGGCAGATAGGTCGCCAGCGCGATCAGGCTGGGCAGGATCGCGGCGATCCACAGCCAGGCGGGCACCCGTTCCCCCTCGCGCAGGCGGCTGGCCGCGATGCCCCACCACAATCCGCCGAGGAAGCTGGCGATCAGCGCGGCATAGCCCCACGCGATCGCCAGCGCGGCGTAGCGCCAGGTCTCGGGCCCGGCGCACAGCGCCAGCAGGCAGGCGAATTGCGGCAGCAGCCCGGCCAGGCCCAGCCAGCGCGGCAGCGGCGGCACCTGCGTCATCGCGGCCCGCCCCCGGCCCGCGTCCCCTGTCCCGCACACCGCATATCCTGTCTCCCTGTTCGCATCGGCCCGCCTTTCAACCAGCATCGGGGAGAGAACGCCATCGCCGATCGAGCGATCCGCGCGGGGGCCTGTGCGACGAACCGCCCGTCGCATGGGCGGCGCGTCCGGTACCAAACCCCTTGCGCACACCCCGTGCATGGGCGCATTCTTGCCTCCTCAGCGACGGACCGGCAGGCGCCCGCCCAAGCGCCCCGGTCCTCGAGCCCGCCGGACAGCGGGTAACGCCAGGCATGGCGGTAGATCGCACCACCCTGCGCTATACGGGGTCGGTGCGATCCTCGTTGTAAGGCCCCTCCCCAATCGCGCCCGCGCCCCTAACCGGGTGACGAAGGTGACACCGCGTCACTTTCGTGCGCCGTCCTCAACCTCCTGAAACAGAGCCATAATCTCCTCGTCGGAGAGGGCGGACGGACAGGTGGGCGGCGCGCGGAGCGGGTCCGGCGGGGCGGCGATATGGCGCAGCGTCTCGATCTCGCCCGCATCGCCCGGGCGCGCGGCGCCGGTTTCCACCGCCTCGCCCGCCTCCACCCGCGCGAGCAGCGATTCGAAATCGCGCGCGTGCTTTTCGGCCGTGGCGCCGAGTCGCCCGTAGGCGGGATTGCCGCCCGCGGTCATGGAATGGAGCAGCGCGACCGTCAGCCGCTCGTCGTAGCGGCGCCAGGTCCCGACCAATTCGCCCCGGTAATAGACCGGCACCTCCACCCCGTTGAGCGCGCGCTCCAGCGCGGCGTGGGCCAGCACGTCGTAGGAGTGGTGGAAGGCGACTTCCCACGCGAGGTCGAAGGCTTGCCCCTTCAGCCGGCTACGCAGGCGATAGGCGGACTGGCGGCTCATGCCGACACTGCGCGCGGCGTCCGCGACCGAATGGGTGGCCGACAGCTGGCGCAGGAAAGCGCCCTGTTTCGCCAGCGTCCAGCCGTCGTGACGCGGCGTGGGGGTGGCAGGAGGGGCGGCGGCGGGGGTGTCGGGCGTGCTCATCCGCCAGGATAAGGCAGATTTCGCCCGAGTAGGAAAGTCGCGCGCCCGCCGCGCCGGGCCTGCCCCTTGCGATAGGCGGCAGGCCTCAGCTCATCGGGACGGGCGCTGAAGCAGGATCAGCCCTGCGCCGCGCGCTCCCGCTCGGCGGCCTTTTCGCGTTCGACCCGCTGGCGGTTTTCCGCCACGCTGCGGGCCTGGTCGGCCAGGCCGCGCCAGGTCTTTTCGGACCGCAGCGCACGCTCGCGCACATTGTCGAGCTTCGCGGCGCCCGCTTCCTTCGCCGCGGCGTCGGCGCGTTCGCGGCAATATTCGTAGCTCATGCTCATTGCGTGCGTTCTCCGGCGTCGGTGGGGGAAGGGGAAAGGGGGTGCCCCGGCGCACCGCCCCCGCCGCCCGCGACAGGGCGAAGGGCGGCGGCGCGCCGGGGCGGTAGGGGTCAGTCGGCGGCGGAGATGTTGACCGCGCTTTCCTTGCCGTTACGGCCCTGCTCCAGCTCGTAATTGAGGCGCTGGTCCTGCTGCAGCGTCTGCATGCCGGCGGCCTGTACGGCGGAGATGTGGACGAAGCTGTCCGAGGAGCCGTCGTCGGGCTGGATGAAGCCGTAGCCCTTGTCGGCGTTGAAGAATTTGACGGTGCCGGTCTTGGCCATGATGTGTTCCTTTGTCAGAACGATTGGGTTGCCCGCACGCGGAATTGCGCGAAGGCCGTGCGTAAGGTCGTCCGAAGAAAGGAAGTCGCCGTCTGGTTTACGCCGGGGCCCCGTTCCGGTTGGATGGGAGGGGGCAAGCGGCGACAAGTCAAAAGCCGAAGTCCGTCGCAAATTTCGACGTCAGCGGAACAGCGTGTAGCACACGCGCCGCAATCCACCTAACGATTGCTGCGCGACAGGCGCCGTCGGTTGGCCGCGACCGGGCGCCCGTAATGGGCCAGCGCCCGGCGCGCGGTGCTTTCGGGAGAGGCGTCGAGACCGCCCGCCATCAGCGCGGGCAGCAGGGTGGCGTTGGCGGCGATTTTCTCGCTCACCATCCACCTCGCCTCGCGCCGCGCCAGCGCGCCGCCCGACATCATGCGCAGCGAGCGCATCCAGACGACCTGCGTGGCATCGAACCACAATTGCCACGCCGCAAGGGCGAGATCGGCGGCATCATCGGTAGGGCGTGGGGATGGCATGGCAGGTCTCCGGCGGAACGAAGCGCTCCACCAAGATCATAGCGGCGAAGGCGGCAACTGGTTCCGGCCGCGTGTTCGGGCGAGGCCGCTCGCCTCCGATTTTTTCAGTCGCTTCGAAGAAGCCAAAGACATATTGCCTACACCATGCCTCGGTCATTTCTTTGCCCTATCGATAATAGCAATGGTAAATTTATCCTTGTTTATCAGTCGTATAAATTGATCCACAAAAAAGGAGATACCAAGATGAAGGGAATGTCATGGCATTTAAGACGCCTTGATGGTGCGATTTATCCTTAGATTGCTAGGCAATCTTCCCCACTTGCCCGCTGACAAGAAAAGGCTTCGCGCTTGCTCTTCTATTTTTAAGCGCCTACATAGCGAATCATCCGCAAGGAGATTTGTCATGCAGTTCAAGATTTCTGTTGGCCATGTTGCCCTAGAATACGAGGGCGACGAAAGCTTCTTTAGTAAAGATGTCGCGGCGTTCGTGGGATCATTTTTGGAAAAGGTCGGAAATGTGGTCGTCACGCCTCTTCCAGTCCAAGGACCAACTGGTGAGTCTGCTGCATCCCAGCGGAAATCACATGGTCAGAAGCATTCTACAAACACGGTCGCCAAACTCTTGGATGTGAAAACAGGGCCTGAGCTAATCCTTGCTGCCGTCGCAAAAAAGATCCTCGTTGATGGCGAAGAGACGGTGTCGCGTCAGACGATCAGCTCGGAAATGAGGGGAGCCACATCTTACTACAAAAAGACCTACACGAGTAACCTCAGCGCCTATCTCGACACTTTGACCAAGGCCGACAGTTTGCGCCTGATTTCCGAAGGTGTTTACGGCCTCCCCGCAAAGATGCGGGCGTCGCTTGAGCCGAAGCTAAATGAGCAGTGAGTTCCTGAAAGATTGGCTGCACCGCAAGGAATTGAGCCAAGGTGAAAAGTTGCTAATCTTGCTTAGCACCTTTGACGGGCCCACGCCTTTGAGAGACGTCTTGGCACGCGCAGAGTCAGCGGGCCTTAAGCGAAAGTCTTGGGCTAACGCGTCCGCCTCTCTATCGCGATTGACTGGGTGGGCAATTCACACGGAACGGGGCTGGGAGATAACCACTTCCGGAAGACAAAAGCTTGCGAACGATGGAATTTTCGAAGGCAGCCAAGGAACAATCAATATTGCGTCCGATCTAAGACATCATGTTTCGTCCGTCACAGATAGTGACGTTAAAGAGTACCTGACCGAGACTGTTCGATGTTACGAACTGGGATTGCTACGAAGCGCGGTGGTTATGGCTTGGGTTGCCGCCGTCTACATGCTGCAGCTCAATGTGGTGAAAAATCACCTCGCCACCTTCAATACGGAAGCCGCTAGGACCGACAATCGCTGGAAAGTCGCCAAATCGACGGACGATATCGGAAGGATGAAAGAAGCTGACTTTTTGGATCGCCTCGTAGGTATTGGGGTCATCGGGAAAAACGTTAAGACAGCCCTGAAAGAGTGTCTCGATCGGAGAAATGCATGCGGGCATCCAAACAGCTATAAGATTGGCCCCAATATAGTGGCAGCACATATCGAAACATTGATATTGAATGTTTTTTCTAAGTTTTAGAGAGACTTTACATTTAACCACACGATGTGCGGGAGAATGGTGGATACTGCCTGCCACTAACATTAGACGGACCTCCCCTTTCATTCAGGGGGGCCACTGCTCGAACTCATGTTGCCGGAATGTTAATCTGACCCCTACAATTGCCTAGTACACTTTTGTTCTTGGGTTGGTGTCGTCAGTCATGCTCGCGGTTTCGTTGCCCGATATAAAGTTCGCCCCCGGTGGCTTCGTAGATGCGGCTCATCTCCTCCATCCCCTCGCGCGCTTCCTCGGCCTCTTCATCTGAGGTTTCGCGCTTATGCTTCGCGCGCACCAGGCCGCTATAGGAATTCCTCCCGCCCGACACGCGCATTCACCCTCAAAAACTTCCCTTCACCCCCAGCGCGTAGTAGCCGTCGCCGACATTGGCCTTGAGCCGCACCAGCGGGACAATCGGCAGGCTGGCGGTGGCGTAAGGGCGCAGATTGCCGACCGAGTAGCGCGCGCCCAGCCCGGCCTCTGCGGTGCCGAGCAGGGTGAAGGTCGCCTCCACCTTCGCATAGGCGCGCAGCGCGCCGTCGTCGCACCGCTCGTCGTCCACGAAGAAGCCGGTCTCGCGGTCGCGGCACTGCGTCGGCCCCAGCGAGTTGCGGTCCTCGTAATAGCGCTCGTCGTCGTCGGAATAGACGAACACGCCGCCCATCGGCCGCAGCTTGAACCCGCCGATCGACAGCACGTCGAACCCGCCGCCAAGCTCCACCCCCCAGTCGCCGTCGGCGCGGGCCACATTGCCCTCCGCCACGATGTCCGCCTGCGCCGTGCCCGGCACCAGCGCCAGGCCCAGGGCGGCGACCGCGCCCGCTGCTATCGTCTTCATGGATGTGCGCCCTTTATCGTCCCGATGATCCCGCCGGGCCTGCCGACGGGAAAGATGCGGGCGATAAGAGGCGCTTTGCGACACGCTGGCAAGGGGATGGGCGCGCGTGCGTCTCACCCCGCGGGCGGGTCGGCGTCCTTGTGCGCGGGCGAGTGGCGGTCCAGCAGGCGCGCCCAGTCGATCCGGGTCAGCAGCACCACCGCCACGAGCAGCGCGATCTGCACCGCGATGCCCAGCGGGCTGGCAAGCTCGCGTCGGAAGGCGGCGCCCACGCTTGTCGCGGCGATCCCCTTCGCACTGGCGGCGTAGATCGCGTAGGAGACGAGGCGCCCGGCGAAGAACGCGGCGGTGAACGGCAGCAGCCGCAGCCCGGCGAGGCCCGCCGCCTCGAACAATTGCGCGGACGGAATGGGAGAGAGCGCGAACACGCCCAGCCCGATGGCGGTGTTGCGCCGCCGCCGCTCCAGCGCGGTGCGCGCCGCGGCAAGGTTCGCCCGCGCCCGGTCCGACAGCACCCGCGCGCCCAGGTGCCGCGTCGCGTGCGCCAGCGCCAGCCGCCCCGCCGCCGCCGCCAGCGCGCCCGCCACCACCAGCACGCCGATCCCGATCTCGCCCCGCAGCGCGTAGAGCGCGACGATGGTCCAGGTCGGCGGCCCGAAGGCGGGCATCAGATTGACCGCGAAAACCACCGCGAGGAAGATGGCAAGCTCGGGCATCGAGGGGGCCGGGGCGGGCGTTACGGCACAGGCGGGCGGCGGCGGGCGGTTACTCGGCCTCTTCCTGCGGCAGATAGAGGCGGTCGCCCTTCTCGCGGAAGCGGCGGCTCATCTCCTCCATCCCCTCCTCGGCGTTCGCGCGCGCTTCGGGCGGGGTCTCGCGCCGGATGTTCTCGGTCGCGAGATAGCTGTCGGAGTTCTGCTTCGCCGCGAACTCGCGCACTTCCTGCGTGATCTTCATGCTGCAGAACTTGGGCCCGCACATGCTGCAGAAATGCGCGGTCTTGGCGCCTTCCGCAGGCAGGGTCTGGTCGTGGTACTGCTCCGCCGTGTCGGGATCGAGCGACAGGTTGAACTGGTCGCGCCAGCGGAATTCGAAGCGCGCCTTGGAGAGCGCGTCGTCGCGCACTTTCGCCGCCGGGTGGCCCTTGGCAAGGTCGGCGGCGTGGGCGGCGAGCTTGTAGGTGACCACGCCCACCTTCACGTCGTCGCGGTCGGGTAGGCCGA
Source organism: uncultured Citromicrobium sp. (assembly GCA_964401795.1). GTDB lineage: Bacteria > Pseudomonadota > Alphaproteobacteria > Sphingomonadales > Sphingomonadaceae > Alteriqipengyuania. The sequence goes on along the minus strand of CAYNZQ010000001.1, from coordinate 200,201 downwards.
GGTGTTCCTTGGGCGTGACGTAGCAGAGCATCGCCGTGCCGTACCAGCCGATCTGCGCGGCGCCGATGCCGCTGGTGATGTGGTCGTAGCCCGGCGCGATATCGGTGACGAGCGGGCCGAGGGTGTAGAACGGCGCCTCGCCGCACGCCTCCAGCTGCTTGTCCATGTTCTCCTTGATCTTGTGCATCGGCACGTGGCCGGGTCCTTCTATCATCACCTGCACATCCTGCGCCCAGGCGCGCTTGGTCAGTTCGCCCAGCGTGTAGAGCTCGGCGAACTGGGCTTCGTCGTTGGCGTCGGCGATGCTGCCGGGGCGCAGGCCGTCGCCCAGCGAATAGGCGATGTCATAGGCCTTCATGATCTCGGTGATCTCGTCGAAGCGCTCGTAGAGGAAGCTCTCCTTGTGATGCGCGAGGCACCATTTCGCCATGATCGAGCCGCCGCGGCTGACGATGCCGGTGACGCGCTTGGCGGTCATCGGCACGTAAGGGAGCCGCACGCCGGCGTGGATGGTGAAGTAGTCGACGCCCTGTTCGGCCTGTTCGATCAGCGTGTCGCGGAAGATCTCCCAGGTCAGGTCCTCGGCGATGCCGCCGACCTTTTCGAGCGCCTGGTAGATCGGCACGGTGCCGATGGGGACGGGGCTGTTGCGGATGATCCATTCGCGCGTGTCGTGGATGTTACGCCCGGTGGAAAGGTCCATGACGGTGTCGGCGCCCCAGCGGATCGACCAGACCATCTTGTCGACCTCCGCCGCGACGTCGCTGGCCACGGCGGAATTGCCGATATTGGCGTTGATCTTGACCAGGAAATTGCGCCCGATCGCCATCGGTTCGCTTTCGGGGTGGTTGATGTTGTTGGGAATGATCGCGCGGCCACGGGCGATCTCGTCGCGGACGAATTCCGGCGTCACGAATTCGGGGATCGCCGCGCCCCAGCTGTTGCCTTCCGGCGTCTCGCGCAGCCGCTCGCGGCCCAGGTTCTCGCGCTCCGCCACATATTCCATCTCGGGCGTGATGATGCCCCGGCGCGCGTAGTGCATCTGGCTGACGTTCTGTCCGGCCTTGGCGCGCAAGGGGCGTGCGACCACGTTGGGGAACGGGGGAACGCCGCCCGAGCGATCGGGGCCGAGCTGGCCGTTATCTTCCGGCTTCACCGCCCGCGCGTCGTATTCCTCCACATCGCCGCGGGCCATGATCCATTCGCGGCGCAACTGCGGCAGGCCGGCGTGGATGTCGATCGCGGCGTCCGGATCGGTGTAGGGCCCGCTGGTGTCGTAGACGCGCACCGGCGGCTCCCCGCCCTCCAGCGCGATCTCGCGCATGGCGACGCGCACGCCCGATCCGGTGCGCGCACCGACATGCACCTTCTTCGAGCCGCGGATCGGCCCGGTGGTGACGCCTATTTCGAGCGGGGAATTGATGTCGGCCATGTGCGCTTCCTCTCCAGGTGGCGGAAGCTGGCGCGCGGGTCCCGTGGCCTTGTGCCGGACCGCCCACTCCCTCCGCCGATGCTAATCGGTTCAGGTTCGACGGGTCGGACGCAGCTACGCGCCCCTCTCAGCCACAGCTGGCTCCCCGGGGATGGTGCGCAGCATACGCACCCGGGGCGGGGCTGTCGAGGGTAGCGGTCAGGCGATACGGGCGAGCGCGAGCAGCGTCAGCGCCGCCCCGACCAGCCCGGCCCCGGCGGCGAAGATCTCGCTGCGGCGCTGCATCTGGCGGTGCGCGAAGGCGAGGAAGGGCGGCCCGGCGGCGAGCAGCACCAGCCCTTCCGCCACCGCGATGCCGCCCATCGCCGCCAGCAGCAGCGATACCGCGTCGTAGGTGCGCAGCGGGGCGGACAGCAGGATCGCGGCCCCGATCGCCAGCGTGCCGAGGCCGGCGGAAAACCGCAGCGCCGCGCTGCCTTGCATGTCCGCCAGCATCGCCTCCCACCCGCCGGGATAGCGCCATTCGCCCGCCGCCATGGCGAGCACGCCCAATCCGGCGAAAAAGGCGATCCAGTCGGGAAGGACGATGGGCGGGTTCATGCCCCGCCTCTTGGCACCGGCACCGTCCGTCGCGCAAGCGGCACTGGCGTTCGGGCGGGCGGCGGGCTAGCGGGGCGGGCATGATCCCGCTCGAACATCTCGATACCGCGCAGGTCCCCGGCGGGGACGAATTGCGCCTGATGCGGCGCGGCGCCGACTTCATGATCCAGCTCGACCGTAACGAGCTGATGAACAGCCGGATGAGCGGTTCGGAAGAAGCGCTGGCCGACATGACGCTGGACCGGCTGGGGGACTGTGCGGCGACGGCGCACCTCCTTATCGGCGGCTATGGCATGGGGTTCACGCTGCGCGCCGCGCTCGCCCGGCTGGGGCCGCAGGGTTGCGCGACGGTGGCCGAACTGGTGCCCAAGATCGTGGAATGGGCCCGGGGGCCGATGGCCGCGCTGACCGACGGCTGTCTCGACGATCCGCGCACGGCATTGCGCATGGGCGACGTCGCCGACGCGATCCGCGAGGGGACCGGTCGCTACGACGGCATCCTGCTGGATGTCGACAACGGACCCGACGGGCTGGTGCGGGACGCGAACGACCGGCTCTATACCCACGAAGGGCTGGCCGCCGCGAAGGCCGCGCTGACCCCCGGGGGCGTGCTGGCCGTATGGTCGGCCGCGCCCGATGTGCGCTTTGCCAAAAGGCTGCGCGATGCGGGCTATCGTGTGGAGGAACGCACGGTCCGCGCGCGCAGCAACGGCAAGGGACCGCGCCACGTCATCTGGTTCGCTACGCCGCGTTAGTGCCGGGTAATCTCGTCCTTCAGCTTCTTGCCCGCCATCAGCCCGAACACGAAGAACAGCGCGGCCAGCACCAGCGCGATGACGAACAGCCAGACGGCGATATGGGCGAAGGTTCCCGCCACCCCGCCGAAGCCGAGAATGGCTGCGACGATCGCGACGACGAGGCACAGGATTGCAAGTTTGATCATGGGGATGGAACGATGGCCGCCGCGCCATCGTTCCCGAACCGACCGTCTCGCGCTTCCGGCGCGCAAGACCGGTCCGTCCCGCGAACCGTAATCAGGGAACCCGTGCCATGATCATCGCCAGCCTGCTGCTGCTTGCCCAAAGCGCCGCCCCCGCCCCGCCGATCGACACCGGTCCGGCAGGCGAACCGCGCGTGCGCGTGGAAACCGACGCTTCATTCTTCCTCGACGCCGACAGCAATGGCGACGGCGTGGTCGAACAGGACGAATTCGTGGAAGCGATCGGCGCGAAGATCGACAGCGCGGTGGCGGACGACACCGATCCCTACCGCCGCGGTCCCCAGTGGGAGCCGCGCGACAAGGACGCGGTCAGGCAGCTGTTCGGCACCTGGGACCGCGACGGAGACGGGCGCCTGACCCGGCAGGAGTTCGGCACGGCGCGCGCCGCCGCGCTCACCCGGCGATAGCGCGCCGCCGGCCTCGCCCGTGCCGCCGGCCGGCCGCGGCCGGGGCGGTTTCGCTCAGGCGCCCTTGGTCTGCGCGATCCAGCGGTCGATCTTGGCCTCCAGCACAGGCAGGGGCAGTGCGCCGGTGCCCAGCACCTGCTGGTGGAACGCCTTGATGTCGAATTGGTCTCCCAGCGCCGCTTTCGCCCGGTCGCGCAGTTCCTGGATCTTCAGCGCGCCGACCTTGTAGGCGAGTGCCTGGCTGGGGATCGCGATGTAGCGTTCGACCTCCGCCGTGGCGTCGGTGCGGCCCATGCCGCTGTTCGCCAGCATGTATTCGATCGCCTGATCGCGGGTCCAGCCCTTCGCGTGGAGGCCGGTGTCCACCACCAGCCGCATCGCGCGCAGCATCTCGTCGTCGAGCGTGCCGAAACGCTGATAGGGATCGTCGAACAGGCCCATGGGATAGCCCAGCGTCTCGGCATAGAGCGCCCAGCCTTCGACATAGGCGGTATTGCCGCCGAAGCGCATGAAGGCGGGCAGCGCCTCGTTCTCCTGCGCCAGGCTGATCTGGAAATGGTGCCCGGGCTCGCCCTCGTGCAGGAACAGCGTGGTTTCGCCGGGCGTGGTGCGGCTCGGCAGGTCGTAGGCGTTGAAATAGAAGATGCCGGGGCGCGATCCGTCGGGGGCGCCGCCCTGGTACGATCCGCCCGCCTCGAACTTCTCGCGGAACGGCTCGTAAGGGCGGATTTCCAGATCCGTCTTGGGCGTCACCGCGAAGAAGGCCGGGATCTTCGCCTCCACCTCCTTGCCGATGGCGTAATAGCGCTGCGTCAGGTCTTCGCGGCTCTTGGGCTTGAAGCGGGGATCGGTGCGGATGTAATCGAAGAATTCGGGCAGCGTGCCGGCGAAGCCGACCTGCGCCTTCACCTGTTCCATCTCGCCTTTGATCCGCGCGACCTCGGACAGGCCCAGATCGTGCAGGTAGTCGGCGGTCAGCGGCAGGGTGGTCGTCTGTTCGATCAGCTGGCTGTAGAGCGCCGCGCCGCCCTTCATCTGGCTGAGGCCGACGCTGTCGCGCGCCTTCGGATAGTACTCGTTTTTCAGGAAATCGTGCAGGCGCGCATTGGCGGCGTAGATGTCGCCGATCGAGGCGCGATAGGCGGCGGTCAGCCGCGCCTTGTCGGCGGCGGGAATATCGTCGGGCAGAGCCTCGATGGGGCCCCAGTAGGGCGATTCCTCGATCGGCATGGCGCCTTGCGTCTCGAGCTGTTCGATGACGTTGCCGATGGTCAGCTTCGTTTCCAGCACGCCGCTGTCCATCCCGTCGCGGAATTTCGCGATCGAGCGGTCGATCAGCTTCACGTAGCCGGCATTGCGCGACAGGCCGTTCTCGTAATCCTCCACCGTCTTGTAGGGCGCCGCGCTCTTCCCGCTCGACAGCGTGGGGTAGAAGGTGTGGAAGCCGAAGAAGTGGTTGATCGGGCGCACGTCGGTCAGCGCGAGGATTTCCGGCGTCAGGTTCGCCAGTGCCTCGCGCTGGTCGTAGGCGAAGACGTCGTAGGCGAGCTGGTCGGTTTCGCTCAGCGCGCTGCGGTCGATCGCCTCCAGCGCGGCGAGGTTGCGGCGCGCATTGGCGCGTTCGGTGTCGTTGTATTCGTCGGTCAGGTAATTGCCGAGCGTATCGGCATAGCGCATGTCGCCGCGGAACAGCGCATTGAGCGGATTGTTCGCAAGGTCCGCCTCGTCCGCCGCATCGAAGATCGCGAACAGGCGCTCGTGCGCGCTTTCCTGAGTGGAAGCGGCGGTCGCGGCCGGCTGCGCGGCGGCGGCACCGGGTACGAGCGGAAGCGCGGCCGCGGCGAGCAGCGCGATGCGAAACGGATGCATGATAATGGATTCCCCCGACAAACTGGCGTCGCGCACGGCGTTACGCCATCTGCCGGGGGGCCGCAATCGCGGTTAGAAGGTGTAGGCGAGCCCCAGCCCGACCACCCACTGGTCCGCGCTGCCGCGCAGGCTGGTGAAGGGGGTGCGCTTGGCATCGCCGAACAGGCGGGAATAGCCCGCGATGCCGACCAGCGCGAAACCGCCATCGGTCAGGTCGCCGTTGAGGTCGTACCCGCCCAGCAGCGTGGCGCTCAGGCTCTCGAACCCGCCTTCGGCCTGGTAGGCGGGCAGGACATTGCCGCTCGTCACGCTCTGCGCCGGGGTGACGGTGTAGTAGTAGTCGGCATAATCGTCGTCGATGAAATTGCCCCCGACCGACAGCGACACCGCCGCGGCCCGGCTGACCGGCGTGAAATAGGTGACGGTGGGCGATACCGACATGCCGTCATGCGCACCCGCCACGTCCCACGTCGCATCGACGGTGAAGTTGAGCGTGTCGTAGGGGTTGAGGACGCCGGGAAAGCTGATCCCCGCCGTCGGCCCGACCTCGACCGCGGTGTCGAGCTCGCCCAGGCGGGCGACGACCTCGTCCTTGATGTTGTTGGCGCGGTCGCGGTTGAGCTTGGCCGCGACGCCCAGCGCGAATTGCGGACCCGGCCCGTCGTGATCGGGAATGAAATCGACCGCGAGGCCGGCGGCGCGCGGATTGACGTCGATCCCGCCGAAGGAGCCACGCACCACGGGCAGCGGGAACAGGACGTAATCGTCCGACCCGGTATAGCTCGGTGCGTAGCCGAGGCCGATGCCGACCGTCAGGTTGTCGCCGTCGAACACCGTCTCGGGCCGTTCGGGGGGACCGGCGACCTCGCCTTCGGCGGAAGGGCCCTGCGCGGTCTGCGCGGCGGCGGGTGCGGCGATGGCAAGGGCGAGCGTGCCCGCCCCGGCGAAGATCGAACGAAACGTCATGTGGATTGTGCCCTCATCTGGATGTGGCCGCAAAACGCGCGAGCCCGCCGTTCCGTTCCGCATTGCCCGGCGGAATTTGAGCGATTGCGGTGGGCGCCCCGCCCCCCTAACGCAGTGGCTGCATGAACCGGACCGATACCGATATCGCGATCGTTGGCGGGGGGCTGGCCGGCGGGCTGACCGCGCTCGCGCTGCGCATCCTGCGGCCCGATGTCTCCGTCGCGCTGTTCGAGGGCGGCGAGACGCTGGGCGGCAACCACCGGTGGAGCTGGTTCGGCACCGATCTGGATCCCGCGCGCCGCGCGCTGCTCGAACCGTTCGAGACGACGCGGTGGAGCGGCAACCGGGTGCGCTTCCCGCGCTACGAACGCACGCTGGAGGCGGATTACGTCTCGCTCGCCTCCCCCCATTTCGACGCGGCGCTGCGCGCGCATCTGTCGCAGGAGACGATCCGCACACAGACGGGCGTCGCCACGGTCGCGGCGGACGGGCTGACCCTGCAGGACGGCAGCCGCGTTTCGGCGCGCGCGGTGATCGACACCCGCGGCTTCGCCCCCACCGCGCACCTGACGGGCGGCTGGCAGGTCTTCATGGGCCGCCATCTCAGGACCGACGTGCCGCACGGCGTCGCCACCCCGATCATCATGGATGCGACGGTGGAGCAGGCGGGCGGCTATCGCTTCGTCTATGTCCTGCCGCTGGGCCCGCACGACCTGTTCGTCGAGGACACCTATTACCAGGATACCCCCACGCTCGATCGCGCGGCGCTGGGCGCGCGGCTCGATGCCTATTGCGCGCAGCAGGGATGGCGGGGCGAGACGGTCGGGACCGAAACGGGCGTGTTGCCGGTCGTCACCGGCGGCAATCGCGAGGCGCATCTGCGCACGGTCGCCACGCCGGGCGTCGCATTGGCAGGCGCGCGCGCGCTGATCGCCCATCCGCTGACGAGCTATACCCTGCCGCTAGCGACCGAGACCGCGCTACTGGTGGCGAGGAACGCCGACCTGCCCGGCCCCCGCCTGGCGGCGCTGCTGGACGATCACGCCCGCGCCGTGTGGGACCGGACCTCGCACTACCGGTTCCTGGGCCACCTGCTGTTCGACGCCGCGAATCCGGCGGAACGCTATCGCGTGTTCGAACGCTTCTACACCTTGCCCGAGGCTCTGATCGAGCGGTTCTACGCCGCGCGCCCCACCCTGGGCGACAAGGTTCGGGTCCTGGCGGGTATCCCGCCGGTCCCGCTCCACCGCGCGTTCCGCGCACTCGCCCGTTCGGGCACGGCTTTGACGACGCAACAGCAGACAGGTGCACGAGGATGAGTGACGACAGGACCAGGACCGCCTGCGTGATCGGTGCAGGCTTCGGCGGGCTCGCGCTGGCGATCCGCCTGCAGGGCGCCGGCGTCCGGACCACGGTGGTCGAAGGCCGCGACAAGCCGGGCGGCCGCGCCTATTACTGGGAACGCGACGGCTTCACCTTCGACGGCGGACCCACCGTCGTGACCGATCCCGCCTGCCTGACCGAACTGTGGGAAGCCACCGGGCACGACATGGCCGAGGATGTCGAGCTGATGCCGGTCAACCCGTTCTATCGCCTGAACTGGCCCGACGGCACGAATTTCGACTATTCGAACGACCATGCGAAGCTGTTCGCCGAGATTGCCAAGCTAAACCCGGCCGACGTGGACGGGTACAAGCGGTTCCTCGAATATTCGGCCGGCGTGTACGAGGAAGGCTATCTCAAGCTCGGCTCGGTCCCGTTCCTCGATTTCAAGTCGATGCTGAAGGCCGCGCCCGCGCTCGCCAAGAAACAGGCGTGGCGCAGCGTATATTCGATGGTCTCGAGCTTCGTCGAGAACGAGAAGCTGCGCGAGGCGCTGTCCTTCCACACGCTGCTGGTCGGCGGCAACCCGATGACGACCAGCGCGATCTACGCCCTGATCCACAAGTTGGAGATGGATGGCGGCGTGTGGTGGACGCGCGGCGGCACCAACCGCCTGATCGCCGGCATGGTGCGCCATTTCGAGCGGCTGGGCGGCACCATACGCCTCGCCGACCCGGTCGAGCGGGTACATGTCGAGAACGACCGCGCGCAGGAGGTGGAAACCAAGAGCGGCTGGCGCGAACGGTTCGATGCGGTCGCCAGCAATGCCGACATCATGCATTCCTATCGCGACCTTCTGGGCCGCAGCCAGCGCGGCTGGCGGATGGGCAAGCGGCTGGCGAAGAAGCGCTTCAGCCCCGGCCTGTTCGTGGTCCATTTCGGGCTGGAGGGCACCTGGCCCGGCATCGCGCATCACCAGATCCTGTTCGGTCCCCGCTATGGCGGGCTGCTGGACGACATCTACAAGACAGGCGTGCTGCCGGCCGATTTCTCGCTCTATCTGCACCACCCCACGGTGACCGATCCCAGCATGGCCCCGCCGGGCAAAAGCACGTTCTACGCACTCGCCCCCGTCGCCCACATGGGCAAGCTGGCGGTGGACTGGGACGAAGTCGGCCCGATCCTGGAAAAGCGCATCCTGGACGAGGTCGGGCGGCGACTGATCCCCGACATCCATGACCGCATCGTGACCAAGTTCAGCTATGCGCCCAAGGATTTCGCGACCGATCTCAACGCGCATCTGGGCAGCGCGTTCAGCCTGGAACCGGTGCTGACGCAGAGCGCGTATTTCCGCGGGCACAATCGCGACGACACGATACGAAACTTTTACCTCGTCGGGGCAGGCACGCATCCGGGCGCCGGCATCCCCGGCGTGGTCGGCAGCGCCAAGGCGACGGCCGGACTGATGCTGGAGGACTTGCTGTAATGAAGCGTATCGCCGTCTATTGCGGTTCGGCCACGCCGGCCGACCCGCGCTACATGGAATGCGCGCGCGAGACGGGGCGCACGTTGGCGGAGCGCGGCATCGGCGTCGTCTATGGCGGCGGGCGGCTGGGCCTGATGGGCGCCGTGGCGAGCGCCGCGCTGGAGGCGGGTGGCGAGGTGATCGGCGTCATCCCCGAAGCGCTGGCGGGCAGCGAGGTCGCCAATCGCGACTGCACCGAACTGTACACCGTCGGCGGCATGCACGAGCGCAAGCAACGCTTCACCGACCTGTCCGACGGGTTCGTCACCATCCCCGGCGGCGTGGGCACGATGGACGAATTGTGGGAAGCGATGAGCTGGGCGCAGCTCGGCTACCATTCCAAGCCGGTCGGCCTCTACAACGCCCACGGCTTCTACGATCACCTGATCGCGTTCAACCGCCACATGGCCGAAATCGGCTTCGTGCGCCCGGCGCATCAGGGCATCCTGATCGCACGCGATACCCTGCCCGGCCTGCTCGATGCGATGGCCGCGTACCGGCCGCATACGCCGATCTTCGCGATGACGGCGGACGATCTGTGAGCGCGGCGCGCCCCCTTGCCCCATCGCGTTTCGTGCGCGGCACGCCCAGCGCGGCGGGCGGCGGGCGCGACCGCGAATGGCTGGTGGAAAAAAGCCGCGAGGCCATCGCGGAAGGCTCCGCCAGCTTCACCACCGCGAGCCGCCTGTTCGACCGCACCACGCGCGAACAGGTGTGGATGCTGTACGCCTGGTGCCGGCGCTGCGACGACCTGGCCGACAACCAGGACATGGGCGGCGATCTGGGCGAGCAGAAGGATATAGAGGATCGCGTGCAGGCGATCCGCGTGCTGACCCGCCGCGCGCTGGAGCATCAGCCGACCGCCGATTTCGCCTTCGACGCGCTGGGCCAGGTGGCGAGCGAGACGGGCGTCACGCGCGACATGGCCGACGACGTGATCGGCGGCTTCGCGATGGATGCGAACGGCTTCGACCCGGCGGGCGAGAAGGACATGCTGCGCTATTGCTACCATGTCGCGGGTGCGGTCGGGGTGATGATGGCCCGCGTGATGCGCGCGCCCGACGACAGCTTCGTCTACGATCGCGCGTGCGATCTCGGCATCGCGTTTCAGCTTGCCAACATCGCGCGCGACATCGTGCAGGACGGTGTGGCGGGCCGGGTCTACCTGCCCGCGGAATGGCTGGCCGATGCGGGGCTGACGCGCGAGAGCTATCTGGAGCCTGCCAACCGCTTCGCGCTCGCCGCGGTGGCGACGCGGCTGGTGGCGCTGATGGAAACCTACGAGGCGTCGGCGCGGCTGGGCGCTGCGCGGCTGCGGTTTCGCCAACGCTGGGCGGTTCTGGCCGCCGCGCGCATCTATGGCGCGATCGGGCGCAAGGTGCGCGACCGGGGCCAGCTTGCCTGGGACAGCCGGACGCGCATCGGCCCGCTGGGCAAGCTGGGCCACCTCCTCGGCGCGTTCGGAGAGGCGCTGGTCAACCGGCCGCACCCGCCGCGCAGCTGGCCCGAATATACACGAGAAGACCTGCGCCCCCTCAAGGGCTGGTGACACCGGCGCGCGGGCGGGCTAGCCAGCCTGCCATGTTCGAAAAGCTCCTGATCGCCAATCGCGGCGAAATCGCCTGCCGCATCATCCGCACCGCGCGGCGTCTGGGGATCGCCACCGTGGCGGTCTATTCCGATGCCGACGCGAAGGCCCTGCACGTGCGCCAGGCGGACGAGGCGGTGCATATCGGCCCCTCGGCCGCCGCCGAAAGCTATCTCGTGGGCGAGACGATCATCGCCGCGGCGAAGGAAACCGGCGCGCAGGCGATTCATCCCGGTTACGGCTTCCTGTCGGAGAACGCCGATTTCGCGCAGGCCGTGATGGACGCAGGCCTTATCTGGGTCGGCGCGCCGCCGGCCGCGATCCGCGCCATGGGGCTGAAGGACGCGGCGAAGAGGCTGATGCGCGAGGCGGGTGTGCCCGTGACGCCGGGCTACGACGGGGACGATCAGAGCCCCGAACGGCTGAAGGAAGAGGCCGACGCAATCGGCTATCCCGTCCTGATCAAGGCGGTCGCCGGCGGCGGCGGCAAGGGCATGCGCAAGGTCGACGAGGCGGGCGATTTCCTCTCCGCGCTCGAATCGTGCCGGCGAGAGGCGAAGGCGAGCTTCGGCAATGACGACGTAATCCTGGAAAAATGGATCACCAGCCCGCGCCATATCGAGGTGCAGGTGTTCGGCGACGCCCATGGCAACCACGTCCATCTGTTCGAGCGCGACTGCTCGCTCCAGCGGCGCCACCAGAAGGTGATCGAGGAAGCGCCCGCCCCGGGGATGGACGCGGCGACCCGCGAGGAATTGTGCGCCGCCGCCGTCCGCGCGGCAAAGGCGGTCGATTACGAAGGCGCGGGCACCATCGAGTTCATCGCCGATGCGAGCGAAGGCCTGCGCGCCGACCGCATCTTCTTCATGGAGATGAACACGCGGCTGCAGGTCGAACACCCGGTGACCGAGGAGATCACCGGCGTCGACCTCGTCGAGTGGCAGTTGCGGGTCGCGAACGGCGAGCCCATCCCGTGCCGGCAGGACGAGCTGTCGATCGACGGCTGGGCGATCGAGGCGCGGCTGTACGCCGAGGATCCGGCCAAGGGGTTCCTCCCCTCGACCGGGCCGCTCCACCACCTCGAGCTGGGGCACGAGGGGCGGATCGAGACCGGCGTGGAAGAAGGCGACGCCATCAGCCCGCATTACGACCCGATGGTGGCGAAGCTGGTCGCCTGGGGCGAAACGCGCGACGACGCCATCGAGCAGTTGATCGCCATGACCGACGGGGTCGAGATCTGGCCGGTGAGGACCAATGCAGCCTTCCTCGGCAACGCGCTGGGCGAGGACGATTTTGCCGCGGGGCGCCTCGATACCGGCTTCATCGAGGCGAAGGGCGATGCCCTGCTCGCCGATCCGGAGCCCGATGCCGCGATCCGCGCGGCCGCCGCGGACATCGCGCTGCTCGCCGCGGGCGTGGAGGAGGAACCGATGGCGGGCCTGCGCCTCAACCGCCCGCGCCGCCTGTCGGTCGCGCTGGGTCGGGGTGGCACGTTCGAGGTCGTCGATCCGGCGCAGGCCGCACCGTTCGAGCCGCTGCCCGGCTTCGCCGACGACGAGCGCGTGGTGGTGTTCGCCGATGGACAGGCGCACGAATTCGCCCTTACCGCGCGCGGCGGCGGCGCGGCTGCGGCGGGTGACGGGGCGATCGTCGCGCCGATGCCGGGCAAGGTCATCGCGGTCGACGTGGCCGAAGGCGACAGCGTGACTGCGGGTCAGCGCCTGCTGGTGCTGGAAGCGATGAAGATGGAACACGCGCTCACCGCCCCGTTCGACGGGACCGTGACCACGCTGTCCGCCAGCGAGGGCGGGCAGGTGCAGGTCGACGCGGTGCTGGCGGTGGTGGAGCCGGAAGGGGAATAGAGCCCACCCCCAGCCCCTCCCGCATGCGGGAGGGGAGCGACGCTTGCCAGCTTGCTGGCTAGCCGCAGCGGGGTGGGCCGTCCTACCCCCGCAGCTGGTCGTGCACCGCGAGGTATTTCCTTGCATCGCGCGGGCGGCGGAACAGCTGCCCCCGCTCGCTGAACAGGATCAGCGCCAGGCTCAGCAGGCTGCAGCTGACCAGCGCGATCGCGAGCGGCAGGGCGGTCCCGTCGTAAAGCTGGCCGATGGCGATGCCGAGCAGCGCGCCCAGGCTCATGCGGATGAACGTCTGCACCGAGCTGGCCGAGCCCGCGGTGTGTTCGAACGGCTGCATCGCGATCGAACCGAAATTGGCCCCCGTGAAGCCCAGCAGGCACAGATTGCCCGCCATCAGCGGCACGAACAGCCACAGCGACGCGGGCGCGAGGATCGCGGCGGCGAGCTGCGCGCCGGCGATCACGATGAAGGTGAGCAGCGCGGTGTGGCTGACCCGGCGCGCGCCGAACCGTTCGACGATGCGCGAATTGACGAAGCTGGAGATCGCCAGCGTCGACGCGGTCGCGCCGAAGATCAGCGGAAACTCCTCGCCTGCGCCGAAATGCTCCCCGATCAGCTGCTGGGCGGAATTGATATAGCCGAACACCGCGCCGAAGGTCAGCCCGCTGCCGAGGACGTAGCCGATCGCGGCGCGCGTCTTCAGCGTCATCGGCAGGGTGCGCAGGACGTTGCCGATATCGATCGGCTGGCGATCGTCCGGGCTGAGCGTTTCGGGCATGTGCCACACGGCCAGCCCGCAGATGAGCGCGGACAGCGCCGCCAGCATCACGAAGACGAAGGGCCAGTCCGCCACCTCCAGCACCGCCTGCCCCACGCTGGGTGCGAGGACCGGCACGACCATGAAGACGATGAAGATCATCGACAGGAGGCGCGCCATCGCATCGCCTTCGAACCGATCGCGGATGATCGCGGCGGGCAACACGACGATGCCCGCGGTGGCGAAACCCTGCAGCGCGCGCAGGGCGAGCAGCGCGTCGAAGCTGGGCGCCACCGCGCAGGCGAGCGAGCACAGCGCGTAGAGCCCGAGACACGCGAACAGCACCGGCCGCCGGCCGTAACGGTCGGCGAAGCTGCCCGGGACCAGCGCGCCCAGCCCGTTGGCGAGCAGGTACACGCCCACCACCAGTTGCCGCCGGTTGGGGTCGGCGACGTCGAAGGCGCTCGCGATCTCGTCCAGCGCGGGCAGCATCGCGTCGATCGCCAGCGCGTTGAGGCTCATCAGCGTGGCCATCAGCACCACGAAGCTGAGGCGGCTGATCGACCGGCCGGTGCCGAGCGAGGAATGGATGCGGGTATCTGTCTGGCTGGCCATGACAGAGCCAATGGCCCCGCCGCCCGCGAGAGGGAAGCCCTTTTCGCAGGTGCAGCATAAAGCGGCGCCTTCTTTCGCGCGGCGGGTGCGGCCGCTACATTGCATGCGTGGACGACGGCGATACGCAGGACGATGACGACACGCGCGAGGCGGATGGCCTGCGTAAGATCATCCATGTCGACATGGACGCCTTCTTCGCCAGCGTCGAACAGCGCGACGATCCCGACCTGCGCGGGCGGCCGGTCGCGGTCGGCGGGTCGAGCGGGCGCGGCGTGGTCGCCGCTGCCAGTTACGAGGCGAGGGCGTTCGGGGTGAAGAGCGCGATGCCTTCGGTCACCGCGAAACGGCTGTGCCCGGACCTGATCTTCGTGAAAAGCCGCTTCGATGCCTATCGCGAGGTCAGCCGGCAGATTCGCGCGATCTTCCACGCGTACACGCCGCATGTCGAACCGCTGAGCCTCGACGAAGCCTATCTCGACGTGACCGAGGATCTGCAAGGGATAGGCTCCGCCACCCGGACCGCGCAGGCGATCCGCCGCCGCATCCGCGAGGAGACCCGGCTGACCGCGAGCGCGGGCGTCTCCTACAACAAGTTTCTCGCCAAGCTCGCCAGCGACCAGAACAAGCCCGACGGCATCTGCGTGATCCGCCCCGGCCAGGGCGCGACCTTCGTCCAGTCGCTGCCCATCCGTCGCTTCCACGGCGTGGGCCCCCGCGCGGAGGAAAAGATGAAGCGGCTGGGCATAGAAACCGGCGCCGACCTGGCGCAGCGCGACATCGCCTGGCTGCGGGCCCATTTCGGCAGCTTCGGCGATTACCTGTTTCGCGCCGCGCGCGGGATCGACCTTCGGCCCGTGCGGACCAACCGCATCCGCAAGAGCGTGGGCGGGGAGCGCACGTTCTCGCAAGACCAGTCGCGGCCGGACGAGTTGCGCGACACGCTGGAGCGGATCATCGACATCGTCTGGGACCGGATCGAACACAACAAGGCGCGCGGGCGCACCGTCACGCTGAAGCTCAAATACACCGACTTTCGCCTCATCACCCGCGCGCAATCGCTCGGCGATTATGTCGCGGACAAGGTGCAGTTCGCGGGCGTCGCGCGCGAACTGCTGGAGGCGCAATTGCCGTTGCCGCTGCCGATCCGCCTGATGGGGCTGACGCTGTCGAACCTCGAACGCGATCCGGCGGCGGATGCGACCGAGCGCAGCCGCGATGATGCCCAGCTATCGCTGCTCTAGCCCGCGGACCGATCGGGCGCGGTCCGTTCCCGGTAGAGGCGCAGGCGCGATTTCGATAGCGGCAGGAGCGGTTCGGGCAGCGCGTCCAGCGCGAAGAAGCCGTGCTCCGCGATCTCGCGCCGGTCGGGGCGCACTTCGCCCTCGATCCGCGCGGCGAAGATATGGGCGGTGTGCGTGGTGCCCGACAATCGCTCCTGCGAACACGCGATTTCCCGCAGGTCGGCCAGCTCGACCCGCAATTCCTCTCGCATTTCGCGGCGCGCCGCGGTGCTGGCGGGTTCGTCGCCGGACATGCCGCCACCCGGCACCGCCCAGTGGCCCGAGCCGTAGCTGTGGCGCACCAGCAGGATGTGGCCCGCCTCGTTCAGCATGATGACCGACACGCCCGCCAGATCGGGCTTCGCCACCCGCCGATAGGTGCGGCGGATGCGATAGGCGATGCGCAGCCCGGCACGGTGGACGGGCGCGGGCAGCACCCTGCCCGCCAGCTTCTCGATCAGGCGAAGCACGTGACCGGCTGGCGCGCGGCGGCCAGCAGCCGCGCGACGGGTAGGTCGTTCGTGCCCGCCATCGCGGCCTCGAAGACCGCGCGCTTGTCGGCCGAATCGCCCAGCGTGAAGACGATCTCCTCGCTCGCCAGCAGGCTCGGCAGCGTCAGGGTCACGCGGTCGAACGGTGCCTCGGGCGGGA
Organism: uncultured Citromicrobium sp.; assembly: GCA_964401795.1. GTDB lineage: Bacteria > Pseudomonadota > Alphaproteobacteria > Sphingomonadales > Sphingomonadaceae > Alteriqipengyuania. Next base: position 184,329 of record CAYNZQ010000001.1, on the reverse strand, counting down.
GGGGATCGGGCGTCAGGCGGCGGATCGGCGCGCTGTCCGACACTTGCGGATCGGTGTTGGGAAACAGCGATGCGGTATGCCCGTCCGCCCCCATGCCGAGCCAGGCGAGCGCGAAGCGGGGCACCTGCTCCATCACGGTCAACGTCACGACTTCCGCCCCGACGGGTTCGAACAGCGCGCGCAGCTTGCCCGTGTTGGAAGCCGGGTGATCTTCGGGCACCACCCGGTCGTCGTTCGGCCATACGGTGACCCGCGACCAGTCGAGATCGTGGGTGACGAGATGCTCCATGATCGGGAACGGGGTGGAGCCGCCCGGCACGGTGATCGCCACCGGTCCGCCCGCGGCATCGAGCTCTCGGGCCAGTCGCCGCGCGATCCAGCGGGCGATTTCCTGCGGCGTTGCGCCGCCGATGATGTCGGGTTCGCTCATGGCGCTGTCCTAGACGCGAAAAGGCCGCCCGGGGCAATCCCGCGGCGGCCAATCGCTTGTGGGTGGGAAGCGGTGGTTTATTTCAGCGTCTGGCGCAGGAACCAGCAGCGTTCCTCCGCCATGTCGGTCCAGTCGTCGAGCAGGCCGTCGGTGGCGTTGTCGTTCGCCTTGTCGCACAAATCCTTCAGACCCTTCAGCCGCTTCACCATGTTGGTGTTGTCGGCGAGGAGTTCCTTGACCATCGCGTCCGCATCCAGCGTGACGTCGTCCTGGTCCTTGACCTGCGTGTTCTTGGCGACCGAGCCGACCGAGGTCAGCGTGATCTGGTCGAGCTTGCGCACCCGTTCCGCCACCACGTCGATCTGGTCGCGGATTTCGATCGCCTGCTCGTCGAACATCAGGTGAAGGTCGCGAAAGCGCGGGCCGGCGAGGTGCCAGTGGAAATTCTTGGTCTTGATGAACAGCGCGATGTGATCGGCCAGCAGGCGGTTCATTTCCTCCGCCAGTTCCTTTCGTGAATTATCGCCTTGATTTGCCATGATAGTGCCCTTCCGTGCGGATGTATCGTCGTGAAGTGTTCGGTTGGGAAACGCGCGAAGGACCGTCGCGTTTCACGCACTGGGCCTATCGCGACGATCGACGAAATCGATCTTCAGAGCGATCCACGCGCGGTCAATCCGATCACGATGGCGGCCAGCAGGACTATCCCGGCGAGGACGCGGCGGATGGTCCGCAGCGGCGCCTTTTCCAGATCGGCGCCCACGAGGTAGCCCGCGCCCAGCGCCAGGCCGCCGCCCAGCGCCCCGCCCGCCGCGACCAGCCACGGAAGCGCCGTCGCCGCAGCCAGCGCGAAGACGAGGAACCGCCCGGCATCGGTCATCTGGCGTGCCAGCAGCACGACCAGCGCGGCGAAGATCGAATGGGTGGGTTCGCGCGGGGTCCGCTCGCGATTGGGCCAGGCGAGTTCGAACGCCGCCGCGCCGAGCGCGAAAGCGACCAGCATCGGCTTGGCCGGCCCGGCAAGCCGGTCCGCCACGGCGGCCCCGGCCCACGCCATGATCGCGGCGGACGCGAGCGCGGCCAGCCAGCCCGCGACGAGCACGCCCGGCCCCGTCCGCCCGGCAAGCCGCGCCATCAGAATCTGGTCGCGCGCACCCAGCGACAGCAGCAGCACGCCTGCGAAACCGAACAGGAACGACGACATGGCGCGATCAGATATCGGGCAGGTGCTGGTCGGCAAAGCCCCAACCGGCGAGCGATTTCGACTGCGCGCGGTCGAGCAGGGACTTCGCGTCCCCGATATGGAAGCGCGCGGCGGTCTTCGTCTCCTTCAGCTCGCCCCACGCGATCGGGGCGGCGACCGGCGCGTTCTCCCGCGCGCGGGCTGAATAGGGCACCACCGCGGTGCTGCCGCGCTGGTTCCTGAGCCAGTCGACGAAGATCTTCCCCTTGCGCTTTTCCTTGCTCATCGTCGCGGTGAAGCGGTCGGGCTCGGCCAGGCTCAGCGCCTCGGCGAAGCGTTTGGCGAAGTCCTTGTGCGCCGCCCAGGAATGCCCCGTCGCGAGCGGGACGACCACGTGCACGCCCTTGCCCCCCGACAGCATGGCGAAGCTGGCCAGCCCGATTTCCGCCAGCCGGTCGCGGATGTCGCGCGCGGCGCGCTTCACCTCCTCGAAATCGAGCCCTTCGTCGGGGTCGAGGTCGAAGATCATGCGGTCGGGCTTCTCCACACCGTCGGAGCGTGCACCCCATCCGTGGAACTCGATCGTCCCCATCTGCACACACTGGAGGAGGCCGACCGCGTCCTCGACATAGAGGTAATCCTCGGTCGCGCCGTCCTTCTCCTTGATCGCGACATGCTTCACCCCGGCGCCGAAACCGCCGCTGTCGTGCTTCTGGAAAAAGCATTTCTTCGCCCGGCCCTGCGGGCACCGGACGAGACTGACGGGGCGGCGCGCGACGAAGGGGAGCATGATCGACGCGACGGACTCGTAATAGTCGGCAAGGTCGCCCTTGGTCTCGCCGCTATCGGGAAAGATCACGCGGTCGCGGCTTGAGATTTCGACCCCCGCCGCCTTGTCCGGCGAAGCGGAGGGCTTCTCGGGCGTGACATCCTCCGCATCCTTGTCGCCGCGCAGGCCGAGGAAGCTCGCGTGCCGCACCTTCCCGTCCGCGGTGAACTCGGCGAAGGCGATCTCCGCGACCAGTTTCGGGGTCAGCCAGGTGACGTGACGGCTGCTCGCCTTGTCGACCTCCGCAGGCGGCGTCTTGCGCTCCAGCCGCCCCATCCTGCCCGCCAGGTCCTCCAGCGTGTCGCTATCGAAGCCGGTGCCGACATTGCCGCGATAGACCAGCTCGCCATCCTGGTGCTGGGCGAGCAGCAGCGAGGCGAAGGGCCGCCCCTTGGCCGAGCTCGCCTTGTACCCGATGACGACGAATTCCTGTCGCCGGGTGCATTTGACCTTCACCCACGCCTTCGTGCGGCTGCCGGTGTAGCGCGCCGCGACCTTCTTGGAGATGATCCCCTCCTGCCCCGCGTCGCACATCGCGCGGTAGAGCTTCTCGCCCGCGCCGATGACGTGCTGCGCGACATGGACCGGTGCCTGCGCGTCGATCAGCAGCGCCTCGAGCCGCTCCTTGCGCTCGATATTGCTGAGCGGCGCCAAATTCTCCCCGTCGAGTTCGAGCAGGTCGAAGGCGTGCAGTTCCAGCGCTTCGCCCTTCCCCTGCGATCCGTGTCCGCGTTTCAGCACCTTTTGCAGGGTGGAAAAGTCGGGATTGCCCTTCGCATCGGTCGCCACGATCTCAGCATCGATGAGACAGGATGGCAGGTCCATCGCCCGAATCGCCTCGACCAGGGGCACGAACTTGTCGGTCCAGTCCTTGCCCGACCGGGTGTAGATCGTGACGTCCTCGCCCGCGGCGGCGACCAGCGCGCGATAGCCGTCGAACTTGATCTCGTGCATCCAGCCATTGCCGGTCGGCACGGTATCGACCAGCGTCGCCAGTTGCGGCTTGCGAAACTTGGGCGGTTTCGCGGCCTTGCGCGCGCTGCGGCCGTCCTTCGCGCCCGCATGCTTCTTCGCCTTTTTCATTTGCGCGGCGAAGGCTTCGCCGTCCTTGTCCTCCAGCGAGAATTCTCCGTCCTCATCCGCCGCAATCTCGGCCATGGACCGGCCGGTGGCGACGCTGGTCAGTTCGCGGTCGACCAGCGCGTCGCCGGTGCCCGCGTGATCATCGTCAAGCTTGCGCAGGAGCCAGTTCTCGCGCTTCTCGTTGCCGCGCGGCTTCATGCGAACGAGCAGCCATTCGCCCTTCATCCGCTCGCCGTGAAGGACGAAATGAAGGTGCCCTTCGTCGAGGTTGGCGGCGCTCTTGCCCTCGATCGGTTCCCACGTCCCGCGGTCCCACAGCATGACCGCGCCGCCGCCATATTCGTCCTCGGGAATGGTGCCCTCGAAATCGGCGTAGGAGAGCGGGTGATCCTCGGTCCGCACCGCCAGTCGCTTGATATCGGGATCGGGCGACGGGCCCTTGGTCACCGCCCAGCTCTTCAGAACGCCGTCGACCTCCAGCCGGAAGTCCCAGTGCAGCCGGGACGCATCGTGCTTCTGGACGATGAAGCGGTTGCCGGCGCCGCGCTCGCGCTTGCCGCCGGGCCGCTCCCCCTTGGGCTCGCGCGTTTTGCGAAAGTCGCGCCTGGTGTTGTATTCGGCGAGCGGGTCTGTCTCAGCCATCGTCACCGTCCCCCGACAGCCTGCGGTAGCCCTTGCGTTCGGTGAGGCGCAGCACGGTCAGCATGACGAGGCTGATGATCGCGCCCACTGCCACCAGCGGCCACTGTCCCGCCCCGCAGGCGATGCCGATCACCGCCGCCAGCCACAAATTCGCTGCCGTGGTGAGGTTGTGGACCTTGCCCCGACTGAAGACGATCAGGCCCGCGCCGATGATGCCGACGAAGGCGCCGGTCGCCTCGTACACGCGCAAGGGATCCATCCGCACGCCGCCGAGCGCGTTGTAGAGCCCGATCGCGCTGACCGTCATCGCCGATGCCGCCACGCAGACCAGCCCGTGCGTGCGCATTCCCGCCGCGTGGCCGCGCAATTCGCGATCCAGGCCGAGCATGAGGCCAATTACCGCCGCCACCACGATCCGCGCGACCAGATTGGGGTCGAGCCAGCCGGACAGGATCGGCGGGTTGAGTTCCATCAGGCGCTCTTCTTCTTGCGCGTGGACGACCCCCGCGACTTTTTGGCCGGACTTTCCTCGTCGACCGATTTCTTCAGCGCGGCCATCAGGTCGATCACGTTGCCGCCGCCGGATGCGGGTTCGTCGACATCCTCCACGATGGCCTTCTTGCTTTTCGACTTGGCTTTGCGGTCGATCAGCTTCTTCAGCGCGTCGGCATAGCGATCGTGGAATTCGCCGGCGTCGAAGGGGGCGGACTTCTTCTCGATCAGCGTCTCCGCCAGGTCGAGCAGTTCGGCGTCGGGCTTGTCGTCCCCGATGTCGCCGAAGAAGGACTGCCCCTGCCGCACCTCGTCCGCATAGCGCAGCGTTTCGAGCAGCATGCCTTTCCCGCAAGGCTTGAGCGCGACCAGCTTCTCCTGCCCGCGGACCGACAACTGGCCCAGGCCAACGCGGCCTGCCCCGCGCAACGCCTCGCGCAGCACTATGAAGGCTTCTTCCGCCAGATCGTCGGCGGGCACGACGTAATAGGGTTTCTCGAAATAGAGCGGGTCGATCTCGCTCGCCTGGACGAACTGGACCAGTTCGAGGGTCTTCTTGCTCTCGACCTTGACCGATTCGATCTCCTCGTCCTCCAGCAGGACGTAATTGTTCTTCGACACCTCGTACCCGCGGATGATGTCGTCGCGATCGACCGGGCCGACCCCTTCGACCACCTTTTCGTAGGAGACGCGCTTGCCCGTCGGCTCGTGGATCTGGTTGAACGAGACACGCGCACCCGACTTCGCGGCGGAGTAGATTTCCACCGGGATGGAAACCAGCGCCAGCCTGATCTGCCCCTGCCAATATGCGCGTGCGGCCATGGTCGTCCCCTTATCCGTACAGGGGAGTCAGCGATCCAGCACGCGATTGGTTTCGCATCTTGGCTCCGCCTTCGCTGGCGCGGCAGACTGCCCCGCTTGACCGCGCGCGGCAAAGCGCCGATTGGCGCCGGGTCGAGGTTCTCCGGCCGGTTCGCCGCGCCGGAGCTAAGACGGGAAGCCGGTGCGCCCCGCGAGGGAGCAAGGCCGGCGCTGCCCCCGCAACTGTAAGCGGCGAGCGGCGGTCCAGATCGAAGTCACTGGGGGCCTCGCCCGCCGGGAAGACGGACCGTTCGCCCTGACCCGCGAGCCAGGAGACCTGCCTGCGACACCATGACGTCCACCGGCGGGGTGCCCGGTCCGGTCGCCTGTGCAGGCCATCGCGGGGCAGCCCGCGCGTGGTCCGGCGCGCGCACCCGATCGGTCGCCCTGCCCACCTTCGGGGTATGACTTGATGACCGCTACGAACGATGCGCCGCCGACCGTGCAATTGATCGACATCGTGTTCCCGGGGGACACCAACCACCACGGCACGCTGTTCGGCGGGGTCGCGCTGGCGCACATGGACAAGGTGGCGTTCCTCGCCGCGTCGCGCCACGGGCGCGCGCCGTTCGTCACCGCCTCGTCGGAAAAGATCGATTTCGCCGCGCCTGCGCACGAGGGTGACATGGTCGAGGTGACGGGGCGCGTGGTGCGCGTGGGCACCAGTTCGCTCGACGTGGAGGTGGAATTGGTGGCGGAGGCCCCCGTGTCGGGCGAGCGCCGGCTGTGCACGCGCGGTCGCTTCACCCTGGTGGCGCGCAAGGGGCCCGGCACGCGCCTGCCGCTGCCGCCGCTGGCCGATGCGGGTTCGCCCCCTGCCGCGGGCGGTCCGCTGCGGCTGGCGGAAATGGTCTTCCCCGGCCAGACCAACCATTACGGCACGCTCTACGGCGGCGACGCGCTGCGGATGATGGGCAAGGCCGCCTTCATCGCCGCGACCCGCCATGCGCGCGAGGTGCTGGTGATGGCGTCTTCCGACCGGATCGATTTCGTCGCGCCGATCCGCGAAGGCGACATGGTGGAATTGCTGGCCGAGGTGAAGATGACCGGGCGCAGCTCGGTCCGCGTGGCGGTGGAGCTGTGGTCCGAGGAGCTGCTGAGCGGAACCCGCCGCCGCGCCGCGACCGCCCTGTTCACGCTGGTCGCGGTCGACCCGGAAGGCACGCCCCGGCCGATCGGGTCGACCGCCGCCGCGCCGCACTAAAGGCGCGGCGGACGCGAACGGCGATTGCGGGAGAATGGGGCGGGGGTTGGAGCGGGTGAAGGGAATCGAACCCTCGTCGTCAGCTTGGGAAGCTGCTGCTCTACCATTGAGCTACACCCGCACCGGGCAGGCGGCGCGCTTGCCACGGGCGTGGGCTCGCGGTCAATATGCCTTGTGCATCGCCCGCGCTGCCGGACCCATGCTTGTGCTGAGCCATTGAAGGCGTAGAAGGCCCCCAAACCATACCCCGGAAGAGGAAATTCATGCGTCAGATCGATCATTTCATCAGCGGCGGAACCGGCGGTTCCGCAGGCCGGACCCACGATGTCTGGAACCCGTCCACGGGCGAGGTGCAGGCGCGCGTGCCGCTGGGCGATGCGGCCCTGCTCGACCGCGCGGTGGAAGCGGCGAAGAAGGTGCAGCCGGAATGGGCGGCGACCAATCCGCAGCGCCGCGCGCGGGTAATGTTCCGGTTCAAGGAACTGGTCGAGGCGCACAAGCAGGAACTGGCCGAGCTGCTGTCGAGCGAGCACGGCAAGGTCGTGGACGATGCGCATGGCGACGTCCAGCGCGGGCTCGAGGTGATCGAATACGCCTGCGGCATTCCGCAGGTGCAGAAGGGCGAATACACCAACGGCGCCGGGCCGGGGATCGACGTCTACTCGATGCGCCAGCCGCTCGGCATCGGGGCGGGCATCACCCCGTTCAACTTCCCGGCGATGATCCCGATGTGGATGTTCGGCATGGCGATCGCGACCGGCAACGCCTTCATTCTCAAGCCGTCGGAACGCGACCCCAGCGTGCCCGTGCGCCTGGCCGAGCTGTTCGCCGAAGCCGGCGGACCCGAGGGTCTGTTGCAGGTGGTCCACGGCGACAAGGAGATGGTGGACGCCATTCTCGACCATCGGGACATCGCCGCAGTCAGCTTCGTCGGCAGCTCCGACATCGCGCATTACGTGTACAAGCGCGGCGTCGCCGCCGGAAAGCGCGTGCAGGCGATGGGCGGCGCGAAGAACCACGGCATCGTGATGCCCGACGCCGATCTCGACCAGGTGGTGAACGATCTTGCCGGCGCCGCCTATGGCAGCGCGGGCGAACGCTGCATGGCGCTGCCGGTGGTGGTGCCGGTGGGCGAGGACACTGCGGAGCGGCTGCGCGAGAAGCTGATCCCCGCGGTCAATGCCCTGCGCGTCGGCGTCTCCAGCGACCCCGACGCCCAGTACGGCCCGGTGGTCACGCCGGAACACAAGGCCCGGATCGAGCAGTGGATCGACACCGCCGAGGGCGAAGGCGCGGAAATCGTCATCGACGGGCGCGGGTTCAGCCTGCAGGGCCATGAGAAGGGCTTCTTCGTCGGCCCGACGCTGATCGACCGCGTCACCACCGACATGGAAAGCTACAAGGAAGAGATCTTCGGGCCGGTCCTGCAAATCGTGCGGGCGAAGGATTTCGAGGAGGCGGTGCGCCTGCCGAGCGAGCACCAGTACGGCAACGGCGTCGCCATCTTCACCCGCAACGGCCACGCCGCGCGCGAATTCGCGCACCGCGTGAATGTCGGCATGGTCGGCGTCAACGTGCCGATCCCGGTCCCTGTCAGCTATCACAGCTTCGGCGGGTGGAAGCGCAGCGCCTTCGGCGACACCAACCAGTACGGGACCGAAGGACTGAAGTTCTGGACCAAGGTCAAGACCGTGACCCAGCGCTGGCCCGACGGCGGCGGCGACGGGTCGAACGCCTTCGTCATCCCGACGATGGGCTGACACGAGGCGAAGGGGGAGGCGGCACCTGCGCGCGGCATCCCGCCGCCGGCGGTGCGCCTCCCCGCCGCCGCAGGGGAAATGGCCGGGCCCATGGATCGATTGGACGCCGATGCGATTTATGGTTCTATGACAACAGACGCCGTGCGAAATTCGGGAGGATCGATGCGCCCGCTACTCTGCCTGCTTCCGCTGGCTATCGGGCTGGCCGCCTGCCAGCCCGAGCCTGACCAGACCGGCGAAGATGTCGCCGCCACCCCAACCGCGATTCCGGTGGAACCGGATGGCGGCACCGGCGCCGGCGCACCGCCCCTGGCGGAAGTGCAGGCGACGACCATTCCCGAGAAATATCGCGGCACCTGGGATGCCGATGCCGGATCGTGCGATGCGGCGTCCGACATGCGGATGGAAATCGGCGCGCAGGGAATCGATTTCTACGAATCGCATGGCGACGTCACCGCGGTGAAGCCGGGCGGGAAGGACGGGATCATCGTCTCGCTCGCCATGGAAGGAGAAGGCGAGGAATGGAACATCGAACGGCGGCTGGACCTGAGCGCCGACGGCAAGATCCTGAGCACCAGCGACGCGGGCGCCCCGCCCGACCAGAAGCCCCTCTCGCTGAAGCGTTGCAAGGCATGACGCGCACAGGACTTTGCATCGCCCTTACCGCGGGACTCGCCGCCTGCAGCACGCCGACCGGCGACAGCGAACCGGTCGGTCGGCCCGGCCCGGCAGAGGCGTCGTGCAATGCCGAGGCGGTGCAGGACGCCGTGGGCAGCTCCGTCACCCAGGCGCTGGGGACCGAGCTCGTCAAGCGGTCGGGGGCGCGCAGCCTGCGCTGGGGCCCGCCCGGCGCGGTGTTCACCATGGATTACCGCCAGGATCGCCTCAACGTGATCTACGACGCGGACAGCGTCATCACACGGATCTATTGCGGCTGAGCCAGCGGCGGGATCGCCTCGCCCAGCCGGCGATCGACCAGCGCGATGAGTGCGGCAAGGTCCGCGCAGGAGCGAAGCTCGGCCGCGGACACGAGGATCGATGGTGGTCCGCCTGCGTGGCCTAGCAGGATGACGGGCAGTTCCGCCACGCCTGGCCCCCATTCGTCGGGCACTTCGTCCCGGTGCAGGAACACCGGCTCGACCGGCAGGCCTGCCAGATAGCGTCGCCAGCGGTTTCGCATCGCGACGGGACCGTAGGTCAGCGCGCACAGCGAACAGGGATAGGTCGCCGGGGACACGATCTTGTGCACCGCGTCCGACAGCGCGGCGAACCAGCCGCCTTCGGCGTTGTAGACCATGATCAGCTGCGAAGGGGCGCGGGCCATGGCGCGGTGGTCGCCCATGCGCGGGCGGACGTCAATCGGGCGCCCTTCCCCCTCTTTCCCGGCGCGCGATCCCGGATTAGGCAGGACTTACGATGTCGCGCATCTTGCTCTGGATTCTCGCCGGTCTGCTCGGCCTTGCCATCGGGGCCGGCAGCGCGCTCGCGATGGCCGGGCTGCTGCCCGGCGTGGCGGACGAGCCCGGCGGGACGGTGGATGTCGCCGGCTGGCGGAGCGATTTCGCGATCGGCTCCGTCGCCGCCGATCCCTACACCCGCGCCCGCATCGCGCGCCACGGCCTGCTCGCCCTCGCGCGCAGCGAGGCGGTCTATTTCACCCGCGCGCGGGACGAGGCGGGGCGGCCGCTGAGCGAGCGCTGCACCTATCGGTTGAGCGGCGGAGCCATGCCCGCGCGCTGGTGGTCGGTCACGCTCTACGATGGATCGGGGCGTCTGCCGATGAACGACGACGCGGCGCTGTCGATCGATGCCACGCGGGTCGGGCCGGGCCCGTGGCGGGCGACGATCGCCCCGACCCGGCCCGCCACGGGGCCGTGGATCTCCAGCCGCAAGGCAGGCCGGTTCGACCTGACGCTGCGGCTCTACGTGCCTGACCCGGCCCTGTTCGCGGCGCCCGGCAGGACGCTCGACCCGCCAACGATCCGCCGCCTTTCCTGCGCAGGAGGCCGGTGATGCGCTGGGCGATTGCGGGCCTCGTCTTCCTTGCCGCGGCGGTGATCGGGCACATGGCGGTGCTGTGGGCCGCGCCCTCGGTCATCATGGGCGGGGCGATGCGCGCGATGGAGCGGCGCGGCGTCCCGCAGGACGCGTTCGCGCTCGCCCCGCGGATGACGCCGGAAACGCAGAGCGTGGTGCGCCCCGCGCCAGAGCTCGCCTATTCGATCTGCCGCTTCGACATGAGTCGCGAACCGCGCGGTGTCCGGGTCCGCATGGCGGCGTGGCCGGGCTATTCCTCGCTCGCATTCTACGACGGCGCGACCAACAGTTTCGCCCGCCTGCGCGGCGATGGCCAGGCGCGCGAGATCGTCCTCCTGCCGCCGGGGTCGAGGGACCGGGACGGCGCCCTGCACGCGCCCACCGAAAAAGGGCTGATCCTGATCCGCCGCCTTGCCCCGCGACCGGCCGACCATGCCCGCGTGCAGCGGATCGCGCGGGGGGACGTCTGTCGCCCTCTATGAGGGTGACGCAGGGCGAAAAGCGGTGCTAGAGGCGTCGCCATGACCGGACAATTCCAACTCACCGACGACCAGCGCGCGATCCAGGACATGGCGCAGCGCTTCACCGCAGACAACATCACGCCGCATGCGGGCGAGTGGGACCAGAAACACCATTTCCCGCGCGACGTGATCAAGCAGAGCGCCGAACTCGGCTTCGGGGCGATCTACGTGTCCGAGGAATCGGGCGGGATCGGCCTCGGGCGGCTGGAAGCCGCGCTGATCATGGAGGCGATGGCCTATGGCTGCCCCACCACCAGCGCCTTCATCTCGATCCACAACATGGCGGCGTGGATGATCGACAGCTTCGGCGGGGACGACGTGAAAGCGAAATACCTGCCCGACCTCGTCGGGATGGAAAAGATCGCCAGCTACTGCCTGACCGAACCGGGCAGCGGATCGGACGCGGCGGGGCTGAAGACCACGGCGAAGCGCGACGGCGACCATTACGTCCTCAATGGGACCAAGCAGTTCATCTCGGGCGGCGGCGTGAACGACGTCTACGTCACCATGGTCCGCACCGGCGACCACAAGACCAAGGGCATCACCTGCCTCGTCGTCGACAAGGACACGCCCGGCGTCTCCTTCGGCGAGCCGGAAAAGAAGCTCGGCTGGAATGCCAGCCCGACCGCGCAGGTCATCTTCGAGGATGCGAAGGTGCCGGTCGAAAACCGCGTCGGCGACGAGGGCGAGGGCTTCCGCTTCGCCATGATGGGGCTCGACGGCGGACGGCTCAATATCGGCGCCTGCAGCCTCGGCGGGGCGCAGCGGTGCCTGGACGAGGCGGTCGCCTACACCAAGGACCGGCAGCAGTTCGATACGCCGATCGCCGATTTCCAGAACACGCAGTTCATGCTCGCCGACATGGCCACCGATCTGGAATCCGCCCGCGCGCTGCTCTATCTCGCGGCGGCGAAGGTCACCGACAACGCGCCCGACAAGTCGCGTTTCTCCGCCATGGCGAAGCGGCTGGCGACCGACAACGGCAGCAAGGTCGTGAACGACGCGCTGCAGCTGTTCGGCGGCTACGGCTATCTGAAAGATTACCCGATCGAACGATTCTGGCGCGACCTGCGGGTGCATTCGATCCTCGAAGGCACCAATCAGGTAATGCGCATGATCGTGGGGCGCGACCTGCTGCGCCAGTGAACGAAAGACCTATGACAGACGATCTCAATATCCATTCGCACGGCCTGGTCGGCCATATTTCCCTCAACCGGCCCAAGGCGCTCCACGCGCTGACCCTCGAGATGTGTTTCGCGATGAGCGAGGCGCTGCAGGGCTGGGCCGAGGACGACGCGGTCGAGGCGGTTATCCTCGACCATGCCGAAGGACGCGGATTCTGCGCCGGCGGCGACATCAACCTGCTGCGCCAGTCGGCGCTGAACGACGGCGGCAAGGCGGGGCGCGACTTCTTCTTCCAGGAATACCGCCTCAACCACCAGATGTTCACCTACGACAAGCCGATCGTCGCCTTCATGGATGGCGTGACGATGGGCGGCGGCGTGGGCATCAGCCAGCCGGCAAAATACCGGGTGGCGACGGAGAACACGCGCTTCGCCATGCCCGAAAGCGGCATCGGCCTGTTCCCCGATGTCGGTGGCGGCTGGTACCTTTCGCGCCTCGGCGGGCGGCTGGGCCAATTCCTCGCGCTGACCGGCGCGCGGCTCGACGGCGCGGAATGCCTGTGGACCGGGCTCGCCACGCATTACCTCCCGGCGGAAAAGCTGGCCGAGGCGAAGGCGCGCATCATCGAGCATCCCGGGCGCATCGGCGGCATCCTGTCCGAACTGTCGGTCACCCCGCCCGAGGCGAAGATCGCGGGCAATGCGGACAAGATCGCGAAGCATTTCGCCTCCGACCGTTACGAGGACATCCTTGCCAGCCTGGAGGCGGATGCCGAAAACAATGGGAGCGACTGGGCGGCGAAGGAGCGCGACACGCTCGGCACCAAGAGCCCGCAGACCTGCAAGGTCGCGCTGCGCGAACTGGCGGAAAGCGCGAAGCTCAGCGATTTCGCCGACGAGATGCGGATGGAATACCGCATCGGTGCCCGCGTCCTCACCCGCCCCGATTTCGCTGAAGGCGTACGCGCGGTGATCGTCGACAAGACCGGCGATCCCAAATGGGACCCGGCCACCCCCGAGGGCGTTGACGAGGCACTGATCGACGCGATCTTCGCCCCGCTGCCCGCGGATGAGGAATGGTCGCCGCTGCGCTAGTTCGTCATCCCCGCGCAGGCGGGGATCCTGCTGCAACGGCAGCCGGTCTGCGAACGCCCCCGAACTGGATTCCCGCCTTCGCGGGAACGACGAGGAAGTTAGATGACCTACGAAACCATCACCACCAGCACCGACGGTCCGGTCACGCTCATCACGCTCGACCGGCCCAAGGCGCTCAACGCGCTGTCGAGCGCCGTTCTTAACGACCTGATCGGCGCGTTCGAGGCCTATCAGGCGGACGACAGCCAGCTGTGCGCGGTCATCACCGGCGCGGGCGACAAGGCGTTCGCAGCCGGCGCCGACATCAAGGAAATGAGCGAGAAGGACGCGGCGGATTTCTATCTGCAGGACTTCTTCGCCAAGTGGACCAGCCACATCGTCGAACATGTCCGCAAGCCGTGGTTCGCGGCCGTCAACGGCTTCGCGCTGGGCGGCGGGTGCGAGCTTGCCATGATGGCGGACTTCATCATCGCCAGCGATAACGCGAAATTCGGCCAGCCCGAGATCAAGCTCGGCGTCGCGCCCGGCATGGGCGGTAGCCAGCGGCTGACCCGCGCGGTGGGCAAGGCGAAGGCGATGGAAATGTGCCTGACCGGCCGGATGATGGATGCCGAGGAGGCGGAGCGCAGCGGCCTCGTCGCGCGCGTGGTGCCCCACGATACGCTGATGGACGAGGCGATGAAGACCGCGAAGGCGATCGCCGCGATGCCGCCGATGGCCGCGATGGTGAACAAGGAAATGGTCAACGCCGCGTTCGAGACGATGCTCGGCCAGGGCCTGCTCCACGAACGCCGCCTGTTCCAGATCCTCACCGCGAGCGAGGACCGGGTCGAGGGCATGAAGGCCTTCATCGAGAAGCGCGACGGAAACTGGAAGGGGCGGTGACCGCCGCCAGTCGTCATCCCCGCGAAGGCGGGGATCCAGGGTTCCGGTGAACCACGCCAGACTGGATACCCGCCTTCGCGGGAATGACGAATAATTGAGAGGATAGCACAATGAAAATCGCCTTTATCGGCCTCGGCAACATGGGCGGCGGGATGGCCGCGAACCTCGTGAAGGCGGGGCACGAGGTGCGTGCGTTCGACCTGTCCGACGCGGCGCTCTCCGCCGCGAAGGACGCGGGCTGCGAAACCTTTGGCGATGCCAAGGAAGCAGTCGCGGGCGTCGAGGCGGTCGTCACCATGCTGCCCAATGGCGAGATCGTGAAGGCGGTGATGACGGGCGACGTCATCGGCACCGCGCCCTCCGGCGCGATCTTGATCGACTGCTCCACCATCGACGTCGCGACGACGCGCGCGGTGAGCGAGGCAGCGGCGAAGGCCGGCTATCCCATGGTCGATGCGCCGGTATCGGGCGGCATCGCCGCCGCGAGCGGCGGCACGCTGACCTTCATGGTGGGCGGCACCGACGAGGCGTTTGCGAAGGCGAAGCCGGTTCTGCAGGCGATGGGCAAGGCCGTCATTCACGCCGGTGACGCGGGCGCGGGCGAAGCGGCGAAACTGTGCAACAACATGATCCTCGCCGCGACCATGATCGCGACCTGCGAGGGGTTCAAGCTGGCCGAGAAGCTCGGCCTCGACCCACAGGTCTTCTACGACATTTCCAGCCAGGCGACCGGGCAGAGCTGGTCGATGACGAGTTATTGCCCCGTCCCCGGCGTCGGTCCCCAGGCCCCGAGCGACAACGATTACCAGGGCGGCTTCGCCACGGCGCTGATGCTGAAGGATCTGCGCCTCGCGATGGCGGCGGCGGAGAACGCCGACGCCGCGACCCCGCTGGGCGCGCGCGCGACCTCGCTCTACGAGGATTTCAGCGGCGCGGGCAACGACGCGCTCGATTTCTCGGCGATCATCAAGTCGTACCGGTAGGATACGCCCGTCCTCGCGGGGAGGCGGCTTCGCCTCGTGGGGACGGGGTCAGGCGCGGATCTCTTCGATCACCCGCTCCAGCCATGCGCGCGGCGCGGCGCGGCGCCCGATGTCCGCCACGAACTCCTGCCCCCGCGCCACGCTTCTCAGCCGTCCGCCATCGAGCCAGCGGTCGGCGCGGTCGTGATAGGATAGCCCGCCGCGCCGCAGCCACGCAGGCCTGTTCCAGAGCGTCGGCGGGCCGCCGGGTACCGTCAGCCGCAAGGCATCGCTGGCCCGGCGCGCGGTGCGCCCGTCCCCTTCGTACACCGTGTCGTTGCCGCCATGCAGGCCCAGCGCGTGCGGATGACGCCGCGCGGTCAGGTACGGCGGGATGCGGTCGGCCAGCGCATGGATCTGCTCCACGCGCAGATAGCCGAAGATGCGATGATGCGGTTCGCCATCATCGCCCGCGAACAGGCCGAAGAACAGGAACACGTCGCCGATCCCGACCCCGCGATTGACGAGATGCGTCTGCGCCGCGCCGACCTGGCCGAACAGGCAGGTGCCCTCGCCCGTGAACATCGGATCGTGGTGGCACAGATCGTGTGCATCAAGGGCGCCACGGCTGGCCCGCGCGGCATGCGCGCCGAGGCCGAGTTCGCCATAGGTCGTGCGCGCGATCCCCTTCGTGTCGGGGATCGGCAAAGTGACCGGCGCGCCGTCCACGATCGGCGACGGGCCACCGCCCGAAGCGCTGTCGAACCCCTTGCGGCTGAAGACGATCCGCAAGTGGCGCCCTCGCCTTACTGCCCGCCGATCTCGCTCGGCACCGGGCGACCGCCTGGCGCGATCTCGCCCTGCCAAGCCAGCACGGGCTTTCGCGCCGCCTGCGTTTCGTCGAGGCGACGACGCGGCGCGTAATAGGGCGCGGCCTTCAGGCTCTCGTCGCCCTCGCGCGCCCGTTCCGCGACGCTGCGCAAAGCGGCGATGAACTGGTCGAGCCCCGCCTTGCTCTCCGTCTCGGTCGGCTCGATCAGCATCGCCCCGTGGACGACCAGCGGGAAATACATGGTCATCGGGTGGAACCCCTCGTCGATCAACGCCTTGGCGAGATCGAGCGTGGAGACGCCCTCGGCCAGTGTCTTGTCGCTCAGCAGCGCCTCGTGCATGCACGGCCCACTGCCGGCGAAGGGCGCGTCCAGCACGTCCTCCAGGCTGCGCAGGACGTAATTGGCATTGAGCACCGCGTCTTCGGCGACCTGCGCCAGCCCGTCCGCCCCGTGGCTGAGCATGTAGGTCAGCGCGCGGGTGAACATGCCCATCTGCCCGTGGAAGGCGGTCATCCGGCCAAAGGCGTCGCGGTGATCGAATTCCGTGGCGTTCTCCTCCTCGACCAGATGGACCACGCCGTCTGCGGTTCTCGCAGTAAAGGGCAGCGGACCGTAGGGGCACAGCGCCTTCGACAGCACGACCGGGCCCGAACCCGGGCCACCGCCGCCATGCGGGGTGGAGAAGGTCTTGTGCAGATTGATGTGCATCGCATCGACGCCCAGGTCGCCGGGACGCACCTTGCCCACGATCGCGTTGAAGTTCGCACCGTCGCAATAGACGAACCCGCCCGCCGCATGGACCGCGTCGGAAATCGCCTTCATGTCGCGCTCGAACAGCCCGCAGGTGTTGGGATTGGTGATCATGACGGCCGCGACGTCGGGCCCCAGGCGTGCTTTAAGCTTTTCGAGATCGACCCGCCCGTCCGCGGTGGAGGGGATGTCTTCCACCTCGTAGCCGGCGAAGGCGGCTGTGGCAGGGTTGGTGCCGTGCGCGCTTTCGGGCACGAGCACGACCTTGCGCGCATCGCCGCGCGCTTCCAGTGCGGCGCGGATGCACAGGATGCCGCACAGCTCGCCATGCGCGCCCGCCTTGGGGCTCATCGCGACGCCTTCCATGCCGGTCAACCTGATCAGCCAGTGGGCGAGCTCGTTCATCACTTCCAGCGCGCCCGGCACGGTGGAGACGGGCTGCAGCGGGTGCACGTCGGCGAAGCCGGGCATGCGCGCGACCTTCTCGTTCAGCCGCGGATTGTGCTTCATCGTGCAGCTGCCGAGCGGGAAGAGGCCGAGATCGATAGCATAGTTCTGGCGGCTGAGCCGCGTGTAGTGGCGCAC
This sequence comes from uncultured Citromicrobium sp., assembly GCA_964401795.1. Classification (GTDB taxonomy): domain Bacteria; phylum Pseudomonadota; class Alphaproteobacteria; order Sphingomonadales; family Sphingomonadaceae; genus Alteriqipengyuania. The sequence continues at coordinate 167,053 of CAYNZQ010000001.1, read as the reverse complement.
CGTCTCCGGCTCCGACAGGCCGGGCAGGCCGATCGCATCCGAGCGGGCGAAACCGCCGAGGCGGGAGGAGGTCCCGCCGCTCGCCTCGGGCAGGTCGACGCCGGTCGTCTCGGTGGTGCCGATCTCGAAGATCAGCGGTTCTTCCAGCATCAGCGCGCGATTGCCGGTCACGGTCGGCGGCCCTTCGTGCGCGCCTTCGTGGGCGACCGGGCTCTGCGGCTTCCAGCCGGATGCGTTGGGATTGTGGTTCATGCCAGTTCCTCCGCCAGCGCGGCCGCGAGAGTTTCGATATCCTCCTCGCTCGTCGTCTCGGTCAGCGCGACGACCAGGCCGCCCTTCAGCGCGTCCTGCGTGGGGAACAGCCGCCCGAGCGATACGCCAGCGAGCACGCCCCTGTCGGCGAGAGAGCGCACCACGGCGCGGGCATCGATGCCCGCGCCGGCGCCCGATCCGGGTTCCAGCAGGATCGTGAATTCGTTGAAGAACGTCTCGTTCAGCACCGTCACGCCCGGCACCTGCGCCAGCCGGTCGGCGGCCTTGCACGCGAGCCGGTGGTTTTCCGCCGCCAGCTGCCGCAGGCCCCGTTCGCCCAGCAGCGTCATGTGGATGGAGAACGCGAGCGCGCACAGCCCGCTATTGGTGCAGATATTGCTGGTCGCCTTCTCGCGCCGGATATGCTGCTCGCGCGTCGAGAGCGTCAGCACGAAGCCGCGCTTGCCCTCGGCATCCTGCGTCTCGCCGCACAGGCGGCCGGGCATCATGCGGACATGCTTGGGGTCGCGCACCGCGAACAGGCCCAGGTAAGGCCCACCGAACTGGAGGCCGACGCCAATCGACTGGCCTTCGCCGACGACGATGTCCGCACCCATCTCGCCGGGCGATTTCACCGCGCCCAGCGCCACGGGTTCAAGGTTCACCGCGATCACCAGCGCGCCCTTGGCGTGCGCGGCTTCGCTGATCGCTTCGAGGTCGGACAGCCGCCCGAGAATGTCGGGGTACTGGACCACGACGCACGAGGTATCCTCGTCGATCCGGCCGATCAGTCCGTCGAGGTCGGGCGAGCCCTGCAGGCTCGGCTGCGCATCGGCGATCTCGTCATCGGTGAACTTTGCCATCGTGCGGACGACTTCGGCATAATGCGGGTGCAGCGCGCCCGAGAGCACGACCTTCTTGCGCTTGCCGCGCGCGATCCGCCCCGCCATCGCGATCGCTTCCCAGCACGCGGTCGAGCCGTCGTACATCGACGCATTGGCCACCGCGCAGCCATACAGGCGCGCGACCTGGCTCTGGAACTCGAACAGCATCTGCAGCGTGCCCTGCGCGATCTCGGGCTGGTAGGGCGTGTAGGCGGTCAGGAACTCGCCGCGCTGGATGATGTGATCGACCGTCGCGGGGACGTGGTGGCGATAGGCCCCCGCCCCGCAGAAGAACGCCGCGTCCGCGGCGGCAAGGTTCTTCCGCGAAAGCGCGCGCATGTGCCGTTCCACCGCCATCTCGCCGGCGTGCATCGGCAGGCCCTCGATCGGGCCGGACAGTCGCGCCGCTTCGGGCACGTCGGCAAACAACTCGTCGATGCCGGACGCGCCGCATTTTTCGAGCATCGCGGCGCGGTCGCTATCGGTCAGGGGAAGGTAGCGCATCTGTTCTCCTTATCCCCTCCCGCATGCGGGAGGGGCAGTGAGACTAAGGTCTGCGCAGCAGGCCATAGTCGCAACGGGGTGGGCCGCTCGCGGCCCATGCCCACCCCCGGCCCCTCCCGCATGCGGGAGGGGAGAGCGGCGATTAAAGCCCGTCGCAGAAGGTCTTGTAGGCGGCTTCGTCCATCAGGCCTTCGAGCTCGCCCTTGTCGGCGATCGACAGCTTGAAGAACCAGCCGGCATCTTCCGGGCTGGAATTCACCAGCGAGGGATCTTCGTCGAGCGCGCCGTTGCCCTCGACCACTGTGCCGCTGATCGGGGCGTAGACGTCGCTCGCCGCCTTCACGCTCTCGACCACCGCGGCGTCCTTGCCCTTGGCAAGGTCGGTGCCGGTGCCGGGCAGTTCGACGAAGACGATGTCGCCCAGCTGCCCTTGCGCGTAATCGGTGATGCCGACCGTGGCGGTGTCGCCGTCGACGTCGATCCATTCGTGTTCGTCGGTAAAATAGCGGGCCATCGGTAGTCAGCTCCCTCGGTAATAGTTGTGGGGGACGAAAGGCATCGGTGCGACGCGCGCCGGCAGGCGCTTGCTGCGCACTTCGACTTCGAGCGCGGTTCCCTCGTCGGCATGGGCGGCATCGACATAGCCCATGGCGATGGGATGGCCGAGCGTGGGGGAAAAGCCGCCACTGGTAACGACGCCGACCTGGTCGGTGCCGGCATAGATCGGCGCGCCTTCGCGGGCGGGCAGGCGCCCGTCCAGCGTCAGGCCGACGCGGAACCGCGCAGGCCCGCCGTCGAACGCCTCCATCACCGGCGCATGGCCCATCCAGCCGCCGCTCTCGCGGCGCTTCTTCGACAGGGCGAAGGTGAGGTTGGCGCTGACCGGATCGATTTCGGCGGTGAGGTCGTGGCCGTAGAGCGGCAGGCCGGCCTCCAGCCGCAGCGAGTCGCGCGCGCCCAGCCCGGCGGGCCGCACCTCGATCTCCGCGCACAACCGGTTGGCGAGGATTTCCGCCTGTTCGGCGGGCACCGAAATCTCGAACCCGTCCTCGCCGGTGTAGCCGCAGCGCGAGATGCGCAGCGGCAGCTCGCCGAAATCGTAGGTCATCGACTGCATGAAGGTAAGCTCGTCGGGCACGCCGCGCATCGCCCGGCCGAGCGCGTTCGACGCCGCCGGACCCTGCAACGCGATCAGCGCCTGGTCCTCCAGATGCGTCAGGGTCACGTCGTCGGGCAGGTGCTCGCGCAGATAGGCGATGTCGTCCCACTTCATCGCGCCGTTGACGACGACGTGATAGGCCGGTTCGCCCCAGCGTCCCTCGACCACGATCGCGCCATCCTCGTCTTCCTCGGCCGGGATCCACGGGGTGGCGTTGGTGACCATCAGGTCGTCGAGCACACCGCCATCCTCGGCCATCAACAGCGAATAGCGCACGCGGCCCGGCTTCAGGTTCGCGATATCGCCCGGCAGCACGCTTTCCAGCGCGGTGGCGGCATTCTCGCCCGTCACCATCAGCTGGCCCATGTGGCTGACGTCGAACAGGCCCGCATGCTGGCGGGTCCATTCGTGTTCGGCGACGATGCCCTGATACTGGATCGGCATTTCGTAGCCGGCGAAAGGCACCATGCGCGCACCCTGGCGACGGTGCCAGGCATCCAACGGCAAGGTATCGGTCTTGTTATCGCTCATCGAACGGTCCCCGGCACGGCAACGCGACGCCCCGGGATGAAGCGCCTGCGCCTGCCCCCTCTGTCAGGAGAACCTGAGAGCATCGCGCGGGAAAACCGAGTCCCGCGCTTCCTCCTTCGGTGGCCCGGCCCCGACGGGTCCGGACGCTTTCCAGAGTGTCTTGTCCCGTGCCGCGGTCCGCTTGCCTGAGAGATTCCGGGGCGGTTGCTCCTTCGGCGCCGTGCGAGACCGCCATTGGCGACCGCGCGCGAACTCTCCCGCTGACACGGCCGGGAATCGCTTCCCGGCGACGTCGCGGCACTTGCGCGATTCGGCCCGCCCGGTCAATCCAGGTTCGGTCGCAACCAGCGCTCCGCCATGGCGATATCCACGCCGCGTCGCACCGCGTAATCCTCCAGCTGGTCGCGCCCGATGCGCGCGACGCCGAAATACTGCGCTTCGGGATGGCCGAAATAGAACCCGCTGACCGCCGCGGTGGGCATCATCGCGAAATTCTCGGTCAGGGTCAGACCGGTATGCTCGGGCGCATCGAGCAGGTCGAACAGGATCGGCTTCAGCGAATGATCGGGGCAAGCGGGATAGCCGGGCGCCGGGCGGATGCCCCGGTAATCCTCCCTGATCAGCGCCGCATTGGTCAGCTGTTCGCCAGGCGCATAGCCCCACAGATCGGTCCGCACGTGCTGGTGCAGGCGTTCGGCGAACGCTTCCGCGAACCGGTCGGCCAGCGATTTCAGCAGGATGTCGGAATAGTCGTCCTTGTCCTCGCGGAAGCGCGCCGAATGCGGGTCGATCCCGTGGATGCCGACCGCGAAACCGCCGATCCAGTCGCCCGCCGGATCGATGAAATCGGCGAGGCACATATTGGCCCGCTCGCGCGATTTCTTGATCTGCTGGCGCAGGAACGGCAGCACGACGCGCGCGTCCCCGTCGTCGTCGTAGATGGTGATGTCGTCGCCGTCGCGCGCGCATGGCCAGAAACCCGCGACACCTTTCGCGGTCAGCCATTTCTCCTGCACGATCAGGTCCAGCATGGCGTCCGCATCGGCCTTCAGCTGCCGCGCGGTTTCGCCCACCACCTCGTCGTCGAGAATCACGGGATAGGTGCCGTGCAGCTCCCACGCACGGAAGAAGGGGGTCCAGTCGATGTAATCGCGCAGGTCCGCGAGGTCCCATGCGGGAAAGGCGTGCAGCCCCGGTTGCGCGGGCGGCGCGGGCTTGTCGCTCAGATAGGCGTCGTAGAAATTGGCGCGCGCTTCCTCCAGCGACAGGAGCACGCTTTTCCCCTTGCCCGCGCGCGCGTCGCGCACCTTGACGTATTCGCCTGCGGTATCGGACACGAAGGCATCGCGCTGGGTGTCGGACAGCAGGCGGCTGGCGACGCCCACGGCGCGGCTGGCGTCGAGGACGTGGATCACCGGCCCGTCATAGGCGGGATCGATCTTCAGCGCGGTGTGCACCTTGCTGGTGGTCGCCCCCCCGATGAGCAACGGCATGGTCATGCCCGTGCGCGTCATTTCCTCCGCCACGGTGACCATTTCGTCCAGCGAGGGGGTAATGAGGCCCGACAGCCCGATCATATCGGCGCGGTTCTCCTTCGCGGCCTGCAGGATCTCGCTCCACGGGACCATGACGCCCAGGTCGATCACGTCGTAGCCGTTGCACTGCAACACCACGCCGACGATGTTCTTGCCGATGTCGTGGACGTCGCCCTTCACGGTCGCCATCACGATCTTGCCCTTGGCCTTGCGCTCCGCCTCAGGGAAGAGGTCTTTCTCCGCCTCGATGTAGGGGATGAGGTGGGCGACCGCCTTTTTCATGACGCGGGCCGATTTCACCACCTGGGGCAGGAACATCTTGCCGCTGCCGAACAGGTCGCCGACGACGTTCATGCCGTCCATCAGCGGCCCCTCGATCACCTCGATCGGGCGACCGCCGGCATCGTCGAGCTTCTGCCGCGCTTCCTCGGTATCCTCCACCACATGCGCGTCGATGCCCTTGACGAGCGCGTGTTCCAGCCGCCGCTCGACCGGCCAGCCGCGCCATTCGGCCGCTTCCTTCTCGGCGCGCGGGTCCTTGCCCTTGTAGCTTTCGGCGAGCGCGATCAGCCGCTCGGTGGCGGAGGAGAATTCGCTGCCGGCAGGCGGGGCGCGCATCAGGATCACGTCCTCGCACGCCTCGCGCAAGGTGGGATCGATCGCGTCGTAGACGTCGAGCTGGCCCGCATTCACGATCGCCATGTCGAGCCCGGCGGGAATGGCATGGTAGAGGAATACCGAATGCATCGCCCGGCGCACGGTCTCGTTGCCGCGGAAGCTGAACGAGAGGTTGGAGAGCCCGCCGCTGGTCTTCGCATGGGGGCAGGCGGCCTTGATCTCGCGCACCGCCTCGAGAAAATCGAGTCCGTAGCGATCGTGCTCCTCGATCCCCGTCGCCACGGCGAAGATGTTGGGATCGAAGATGATGTCTTCCGCCGGAAAGCCGATGCTGGTCAGAATGTCGTAGGCGCGCTTGCAGATCGCGACCTTGCGGTCCTTCGTATCGGCCTGTCCCGTCTCGTCGAAGGCCATGACGACCACCGCCGCGCCGTAATCCATGCACAGGCGGGCATGGGCCAGGAACGCGTCCTCGCCTTCCTTCATGCTGATCGAATTGACGATCGGCTTGCCCGACACGCATTTCAGCCCGGCCTCGATCACCTCCCATTTGGAGCTGTCGATCATTACCGGAACGCGCGCGATGTCGGGCTCGGCGGCGATCAGCTTGAGAAAGGTGGTCATCGCCCGCTTCGCGTCGAGCAGGCCCTCGTCCATGTTGACGTCGATCACCTGCGCGCCGTTCTCGACCTGATCGCGCGCGACCTCGACCGCGGTGGCGTAATCGTCCGCCATGATGAGCTTCTTGAACCGGGCCGAGCCAGTCACGTTGGTACGCTCGCCGATATTGACGAATTGCGACCCGGACGGGCGCGGCGTGGCGGATTGGTCGGTCATGATGTTCCGGTACGGTCAGGCGGCGATCGTGAAGGGCTCCAGCCCCGCCAGCCGCATCCGTTCCTCGCGATGCGGGATCGGACGCGGCGCGAGGCCTTCGACCGCCTGCGCGATCGCCGCGATGTGTTCGGGTGTGTTGCCGCAGCAGCCGCCCAGGATGTTGGCCCGCCCGCTTTCGGCCCACTGGCGCACCAGCGCGGCGGTCGTCTCGGGCTCCTCGTCGTACTCGCCCAGTTCGTTGGGAAGGCCGGCATTGGGATAGGCCATCAGCAGCGTGTCGGCGATCTGGCTGAGCAGCTGGACATGCGGGCGAAGCTGGTCCGCGCCGAAGCTGCAATTGAGGCCGATGGTGACCGGATCGGCGTGGCGCACCACGTTCCAGAACGCCTCCACCGTGTGGCCCGACAAATTGCGGCCCGACAGATCGGTCAGCGTCAGCGAGATCATCATCGGCACGTCGCGGCCGAGGTCGCGCGCCAGATCCTTCACCGCCATGATCGCGGCCTTGCAGTTCAGCGTATCGAACACCGTCTCGATCAGGATCGTGTCGGCCCCGCCCTCGACCAGCGCCTCGGCCTGTTCGCGATAGACCGATTTCATGGTGTCGAAATCGACCTCGCGAAAACCGGGATCCTCCACATCGGGGCTGAGCGACAGCGTCTTGTTGGTCGGCCCGACCGCGCCGGCGACGAAGCGGGGGAGCCCGTCCTTCGCCGTGGCCTCGTCGCACACCGCGCGGATGATGCGCGCCGCGGCACGGTTCATTTCGGGCACCAGATGTTCCGCCCCGTAATCGGCCTGGCTGATGCGATTGGCGTTGAAGGTGTTGGTGGCGAGCACCCGCGCGCCCGCATCGACATAGCTGCGGCAGATATCCGCGATCAGCGCGCCTTGCGTCAAATTGACGAGGTCGTTGTTGCCCTTCTGGTCGCGGCCCAGATCGTACTCGCCGCGATACCCCTCCTCGCCCAGCTTCGCGCGCTGGATCGCTGTGCCGTAGGGCCCGTCCTTGATCAGGATCGCCTTGGCCGCCTCGGCCAGCAGGGTTTCACGCGCGGTGCTCATGCGGCTTCCTTCGGGCGCAGGCCGAGCATGTGGCAGATGGCGTAGCTCAGCTCGGCGCGGTTGAGAGTGTAGAAGTGAAACTGCCGCTCGCCCCCCGCATAGAGGCGGCGGCACAGTTCGGCGGCGATGGTGGCGGAGACGAGCTGGCGCGCGGCGGGTCGCTCGTCGAGCCCCTGAAACAGCCCCTCCATCCACGGCGGGATCGCGGTGCCGCACAGACCCGCCATGCGCTGGACCGCGGAAAAGCTCATCACCGGCATGACGCCGGGCACGATCTCGCCATCGATGCCCGCCGCCGCGGCGCGGTCGCGAAAGCGGAAGAAGCAGTCCGGTTCGAAGAAGAATTGCGTGATCGCCCGGGTCGCACCGGCATCGAACTTGCGCTTCAGATTGTCGAGGTCGGCCGCGACATCGGCGGAATCGGGGTGCACCTCGGGATAGGCGCCGACTGAAATCTCGAACGGCGCGACCCGTTTCAGACCCTGGATCAGGTCCGCCGCATTGGCATAGCCGCCCGGATGCGGTGCGTATTTGCTGGCCCCGTCGGGCGGATCGCCGCGCAGGGCGACGATGTGCCGCACGCCGCTTTTCCAGTAATGCCGCGCGATCGCATCCACTTCCTCGCGCGTCGCCTGAACGCAGGTGAGATGCGCGGCGGCGGGGATGCCGGTTTCACGGTTCAGCCGCACGACCTGTTCATGCGTGCGCTCGCGCGTGGTCCCACCCGCGCCATAGGTCACCGAAACGAAACGCGGGGCCAGCGGGGCGAGCGTGGCGACGCTGTCCCACAGCGTTTCGGCCATCTTCGGCGTCTTGGGCGGAAAGAATTCGAACGACACCTCGATATCGCCCGGCAAGCCGGAAAACAGCGGTTCGCCGTGCGCGGTGCGCGCCTCGTGTCGCGGGTCGAGCGGAGCGGTCATCGGGCAGCGGCCTTTTTCGTGTCGGGGGCGATCGCGGGTCCGGTGCGGCGATGGCCGAGCCAGATCTTCACCACCAGCGCGCCATCGCCCAGCGCGACGGGCTCCGCCGGGGAAAACCCCGCCCGAGTCAGGAGCGCGTGCGCCTGCCCGTCGGTGAAGCCCAGCCGTTCGTGCTGGAAACGGTCGCGCAGGTCCTCGTGCGCGTGGGCGGCGAAATCGACGATCGCCACCCGGCCGCCGGGGCGCAGGACGCGCGCCGCCTCCGCCATCGCCTGCTCCGGCTCCTGCGCGAAATGCAGCACCTGGTGCAGCACCGCGGTGTCGAAACTGTGCGCGGCGAAAGGCAGCGCGGAAAAATCGCCCTGCACCAGTTCCACGCTGTGCGCGGGCAGGTGCTGCAGCTTGGCCCGGGCGACGCGCAGCATCTCCAGGCTCTTGTCGAGCGCGACCACGTGGTCGGCCTGCGGGGCGAACAGCTCGGCCATGCGCCCCGTGCCGGTGCCGATGTCGAGCATCCGGCCGAGCGGCGCGTCCTCCAGCGCGGCGACCAGCGCGGTTTCGACCGTCGCATCGTCGCTGTGCATCCGGCGCAGTTCGTCCCACGCGCCGGCATTGCGCTGGAACCACACCTGCGCCGCATCCTCGCGCGCGGCGCGGATCGCGGCCAGCTGGCGCCGGTCGTCCTCGCACTGCGCCGCGAACGCCGCGTCCTCGCGCTCCGCGGTTGCGAGCAGGCGCGCCACCGCGGAACCGATCGCGAAATCGCCCCCGCCGCCCAGCCGCGCGCGCAGGAACACCCAGCTGCCCTCGCGCCGCCGCTCCGCCAGACCGCTGTCGCACAGGATCGCGACGTGGCGCGAGACGCGCGGCTGGCTCTGCCCCAGCACCTGCGCCAGTTCGCCCACCGCCAGTTCCATCGTGCCCAGCAACCGCATGGTCCTGAGCCGCGTGAGGTCGCCCAGCGCGCGCATGATCGTTTCGATCGACATCGGCCTATCACATATAAAGATATCGTTATATGCGCAAGCGGATTGCACGGCAGAAGGCGGCGCGGGCGGGAACGTGGGGCCGCACGCATCGTGGCAAATGTAACGCGGCTGTCACCGGGCGCGGCTACGCCTTGGTCCACGAAGGGGCTTTCGTTCGGGATCTATGCGGACCGTCAACATATTCGTCACCGGCCCGCTCGCCTGTTCGGCCGCCGATTTCGAGAGCGAGGACGCGCGGTTCCGCTTCGCCCCGCTCGATGCGGGCGGCCCGTTGCGGCTGGCCGATGGGCCGATCTTCGCCTTCATCGACTGGGTGCTCCCCACCATGTCCGGGCTGGAGCTGTGCCGCCGCGTGCGGGCCGACCGGCGCATGCGCGACGCGCATCTCACGATGGTGCTGGAACAGGACGACGAAGGCGACCGGCGCCGCGCGCTTGCCGCCGGGGCGGACGACTACGTCCTCGGCCCGCTCGATCGCAACGGCGTGCTCGACCGGGTGCTGATGCTGCAATCGGCGCGCCCCCATCGCAGCGGCGCCGACCTGCTGGAACTGGGGCCGCTCGTCATCGACAAGGGCGCGATGCTCGCGCGCTGGAACGAGGAACGCCTCGCCCTGCGGCCCAACGAATTCCGCCTGCTGCGCTTCTTCGCCGAGAATGCCGACCGGGTGCTGACCCGGCGCGAGCTGATCGACGGGCTGGGCAAGCAGGAACAGCCGATCGACGAACGCACCGTCGACGTCTGGATCGGCCGGTTGCGCAAGGCGCTGAAAAGCGCGGGCGCGGGCAATCCGCTGCGCACCATCCGCTCCGTCGGTTACGTCTTCGACGCGGGCTGACCCGCCGCACGGGCCCGATCGACAGACGCACGAAAAGGGCCGCTCCCCGCACAGGGAAGCGGCCCTTTCTCGATTGCCCGTCGCAGCCGCGGGCGGGCCGCTTGCCCGCCCACGGTGTCGATCAGAACTTGGCCGAGAGCGACAGCGCCAGGCGCGTGCCGACATCCCAGGAATTGTAGTCGATCCGGGCATCGCCCGCCTGCTGGAACTCCTGGTGGTCGGTCCCGAAGATGTTGCGCGCTTCGAACTTCGCCTCGAGCTCGGTCCCCAGCAGCTGGAACCCTTCGCGCCAGACGAAATCGACGCTGAGGCCCGGCTTTTCCACCACGTCCGGCTGGCGTGGCGTGCCGTTGAGCCCGCGCGCGATGACGCGATTGCTGGCATAGGTCAGCAGGATGGTCTGCTGCGACAGCCGTTCCTCGCTCTCCAGCCCCAGCTGCAGGTTGACGAGGTGGTCGGACTGCCCCGTCAATGGCGCCCCGTCCTCGAAATAGTCGGTGGCGAGCGCGTTCGTCGCGCCGAAGATCCGGGTCGGATCGCCTTCCGCCACGCTCAGCGAGGATTGCGTGAAGGTGTAGTTGCCGATCGCGACCGCGCGCCGGGCCGCGAACAGCCCGCCCATCTCGCTGAGGTCGAAATACTTCACCACCTCCAGTTCCGCACCGTACAGGTCCGCACTGGGCGCATTGGCGTAGGAGATCACGAAATCGGTGCTGAGCAGCGTGACGTAGCTCTCGATCGGGTTTTCGAGCCGCTTGTAGAAGCCCGACACCGCGATCCGCTGCTCGGGCGCGAAGTAGTATTCGAACCGCGCCTCGGCATTGTAGAGCTCGCTGTCCTGCAGCAGCGGGTTGCCGCGATAGACCTGGTTCGATTCCGGATCGTAGAACGGCTGCGCGATCAGCTCGCGGAACTGCGGCCGCGCGATGGTCTTCGACCCGTTCAGCCGGATCTGCATGCCGTTGTCGAAATCGAAGGTCAGCGTTGCCGCGGGCAGCCAGTAGCTGTTCTTCAGTACCGTGGGCGAAAGCGAGGGCGGGACAGAGACGAAGGTCGGGACCGGCGTCGTGGTCTGCGTCGCATCCTCGTAGCGCACACCTGCATCGAGCGAGATCAGATCGCCGAACAGGAAATTGCCCTTGATGTAACCGGCCGCGATTTCCAGCGAGGCATCGAACACCGGCGTGCCCGGATCGGTCTCGATCAAACGCAGGCCGTTGCCGTTGTTGTTGTTCACGAACTCCGGATCGGTCAGGGCCGCGATCAGGTAATCGGGCCGCAACAGGCCGATGCCGCTGATCACATTGGCATCGCCCCGGAACGCGTTGGGCGCCAGGAACTGGAAGTTGCGGCGCGAGCTTCGGCGCTGCGTATCGGTATAGGCGCCGCCTGCGGTCACCGTCACCGAAGACCCCAGATTGTAGGTCAGGTCGGCCCCGGCGGAATAGACGTCTTCCGATAGGTTCGAGAACGTGATCGAGCCGTCGCCGCCATTGCCGTTGTTCAGCCGGTTGACGAAATAGTCGCCGAACGGATCGGCATCCGTGTTGGTGCGGATGTATTCGAACGCGATCTCGTCGGGCGCGTCGCGCTTGGTATTGGCGTAGCCGCCGCGCACTTCCAGCCCGAGGTCGTCCATCAGGCGGAATTCGCCGACCGCCTGTGTATCGATCAGCTGGCGCTCGTAGAACGCGGTGTTCTGCTGCAGGAAGTCGGCGGTGCCGTTCTGCGCCGGACGCTGGCCCAGCGCGAGGCCCGCCTTCTTGATCGTGTCGTGGATATAGAGGTTGGTCCAGCGCACGCGGTTGTCGCCGAATTCCAGCCCCAGTCCCAGAAGGCCGTTGATGGTGGTCTTCTGGTCCGTCGTCACGTTGACGAAATCGCTCTCGATCGCGGCGAGGCTCGCGCTGGAGGAACGCTGCTGGCGGATCGTGCGCGTGAGGTAGCTGTTGCTGTAACCGCCCGCCGCGATCACGCCCAGATCGACCGCGCCCACGGGGAAGGTCTTGCCGGCGGAGAAGCTGGCGGACACATTGACCGGCGTCGCGTTGTCTTTCTGCACGATCGTGTTCTGGAAATTGATCAGCTGGCGCGCGATCGGGGTGGAATCGACCGGATCGGTGCCGAACAGTTGCCCGGCGTCGAAATAGTCCTGCAGGCCCGGCGGTACGTCGCGATTGCCGTTGTCGTACCCGGTCCAGTCGCTGCTGCTGCCGTAATAGGTGTAGCCGAGGTTGCCGGTCGTGTAGGTGTCGCCCGAAATGCCGAGGCCCACGGTGAAGAACGGCTCGTCCGGCGTGGCCTTGGTCGTCAGGTTGATGACGCCGCCACCGAATTCGCCCGGATAGTTCGCCGAATAGCTTTTCTGGACGAGCGACGACGCGACGATACCGGTCGGGAACAGGTCGAGCGGCACGACGCGCTTGAGCGGCTCGGGGCTCGGCAAGGGCGAGCCGTTGAGCAGCGCCAGCGAATAGCGATCGCCCAGGCCCCGGACATAGACGAAGCCGCTGCCGACCACGCTGAGGCCGGTGACACGCCCCAGCGCGCCCGCGATGTCGCCCTCGCCGGTGCGCGCGATGTCCTCGCTCGACAGGATCGAGACGACCTGGTCGGAGGAGCGCATGACGTTGCGGTCGCGCCGACCGGTCACGACGATGACGTTGCTCTGGCCGGGAACGGAAACCTCGACCTCATCGTCCTGCGGCGGCGGTTCGGGATCGCTCCCCTGATCGGTCGGAACGTCCGCCTGCGGGGCGGACGACGTGGTGGCCGGATCGGTCTGTGCATGGGCTAGCGCCGGGCACGTCATGGCCGTGGTGAGCAGCAAGGCGCCCGCAACCCGCGATGAGGTGGACATCTGGTTTCCCCTAGTAGGATACAAAAACCGGGGGCAGCCACGACTGGCGGCCGCCCCCGGACAATGGTGGGCTGCCGTCAGGTGGTCGGCAGCGAGGTGCAGTCGCTCGAGCTCGAGCCGAAGCCGGCGTAGCCCGAGTTACAGGTCCAGCCGACGTACCAGGTGTTGTTCTCGTCCCAGGCCACGCCGATCCGGAACGGGGTCGGCATGGCGGAGAAGAAGCTGGAGCCGGCGACGTTCAGCGCGACCGGATCGGTCGTCGTGACGCCGTTCTCGTTCGCACCGTTGACGAAGCCGGTCAGCGTGTTGGTGAAGTCGGCATTGTTGTTGTTCGAACCCGAACCGAACTGCGTCGCCACCTGGTCGGCGGTGAACGGCGCGCTGCCGTTGCCGTCGCCGATGAACTTCGCGCTTCCGGTGCCCGAGCACTGCAGGACGACCGACCGCGCGGTCAGCGTCGCCCGGTTCGCCGAGTCGGTGTTCGACGTCATCCGGATGCACTCGTTGTTCGGCGTGATGATCGCGCCGTTGTAGAGCGTCACGTCGGCATTGCCGCGGAAGAGAACGCCGGCCTTGTCGTTGCCTTCATTGTTGGCGCTGGTGTTGGGCTGATAGGCGAGGAAGTTCGACACCCGCAGCTTGGTGCGCGGGGTATCGCCTTCGTTGCCGTTGGAATCGATTTCCATCAGCGCGTCGCCCTGTCCCGGACGCTGCCACAGCAGGGCGTACTGGATGTTCGCCTGCGCGCCGTTGTCGACGTCGAGGCTGTCGTCGTCGGCGCCGGTCGCCACGTAGTACTTCAGGTTGACGGTGCCGCCGAAGAACTCGGTGCCGTCGTCGGAGCTGTTGTGCGACTGGAAATGGTCCAGCTTCGTGCCGGTGCCGATGCCCGACGGGGTCAGCGACTGCAGTTCCGAACCGCCGGCCAGCGCGAAGCCGGAATAGCGGATCTGGAAATAGCTCATCGTGCCCGCATTGTAGGTCGGATCGTTACCGCCGTAGAGCGCGGTGTTGACCGCACCTTCGGTGTCGCGCTCGCAATTGCCGCTGGCGGAGGTGCCGATCTGGCACGGACCGGTGATGGGCGCACGGCCGAGCAGCACGACGCCGCCCCACTGGCCGATCGAGCTGTCGGTGTTCAGCCCGGCGACGTTGTCCTGGCTGGTGAAGATGATCGGCTGGTCGGCGGTGCCGACGGCGTTGATCTTGTTGCCGCGGTTGACCGCGATCCATGCCTGGCCGGAGCTGGCGTAGAGCACGACGCCCGGATCGATGGTAAGGGTGACGTTCGTGTCGGCGGTCAGCGGGGTGGTGCAGCCGTTCGTGGTCGAGGTGTAGGGCGCAGCCGCGCTCGGCGCGCTGAAGCCACCGTCGCAACCGACGTCGACGCGGCCGGGAATGACGTACAGCAGGCCGTTGATCTTGGGCAGGGTGACGCTGGCGCCAATCCGGCTCGGCAGTTCGCACTTGCGGTATTCGCCGGTCGGGCCGGTGATGGTGCCGGTGTCGGTCAGGACGACGCTGCCATTATTGGTCAGGGTCGGGCAGGCGCCGGCGGGCGTGACGTTGCCGGACGTGGGCGGCGGCGGCGGCGGCGGGGTGGGCGTCGAAATATCGATATCGACATTGCCCGCGCCGGGCGAGGCCACTTCGTCGGCCCCGCACGCGGTCAGGACGGCGAGGCCGCAACCCAGCACGATGGTGCGTTTGATATGCTTCACGGTGTAATTCCCCTCAAATGGTCGAAGGACTCGACAGGCGCAGCGCTCGCGCCGCAGCCCGGGACTAGGCCCGCCGTGTGACAGTTTATTTTCGCAAATCGGCGGCGCGCGGGAGTTTTTTCCGGCTGCAACCTGACATTTATGACAGCGCCGCCCGGTCTCACGACCGCCTGCGCCGATGCTCGTCAGCTGCCCCCGAGACGCTCCGCGCGAAGATCGCAGGCATCTTCGCGACAGCGGGTTTGTGACACTTATGTGTCGCGATGACGTTTTGATTGCGGTTCTGTTACAGTGCGTGTCATCTTCGCTGGCATAGAGAGTGAACGAGGGAGAACGGACATGCTCATTTCCGCCATCGTAACCGCGCTGCTGGCACAGGCCGCCCCCGCCGGCGCCGACCGAGTCGAGGTCGCCTACGACGATATCGCGACAGACCGGAACGCCAGCGCCATCGCCCGGATCGAGACGATGGACGACGGGCACGAAGACAGCGCGGCCCGGCTGATCAATCTGGGCATCGCCTATGCCCGCAACGGCCAGCCCGACCGCGCCCGCGAACTGCTGACCCGCGCCGTCCACGCCGAACGCTTCGATCTGGAAACGGGCGAAGGTCGCTGGGTCGATTCGCGCAAGCTCGCCCTGAGAGCGCTGGCCGCGCTCGACCGGGGCGAACTGCACGCGACGCGCACCGCCTCGCGCTGATCGGTTTATCCACGCGGCGGTCGGGCCGGGGCCGGTGTCGGCAGGAAACCGGCCCGCGTCCTGCCGCCCGTTCAACCTGCGCTTGGCGAACTGAAACCCGAATGCTGCTGACGCGCGGGAGTGCGGGGCTATACCTGCCGTCGCCATGCCGACAGCCGATCCCAGAACCCCGACGCACGCGCGCCAGGCGCTGACCCATCTCCAGCGGCTCGAAGCCGAAGCGATCCATATCATCCGCGAGGTCGTGGCCGAGGCCGAGCGCCCCGTGATGCTCTATTCGGTGGGCAAGGACAGCGCGGTCATGCTGCATCTGGCGCGCAAGGCGTTCCATCCCGCGCCGCCGCCCTTCCCGCTCCTCCATGTCGACACGACGTGGAAATTTCGCGCCATGTACGAATTGCGCGACCGGGTGGCGGACGAGACCGGCATGGACCTGCTGGTCCACCAGAACCCGGAGGCGAAGGAGCGCGGCATCAACCCCTTCGATCACGGCCCGCTGCATACCGACATGTGGAAGACCGAGGGGCTGAAACAGGCGCTGACCGAATACGGCTTCGACGCGGCCTTCGGCGGGGCGCGCCGCGACGAGGAGAAGAGCCGCGCGAAGGAGCGCATCTTTTCCTTCCGCACCGCCAGCCACGGCTGGGACCCGAAGAACCAGCGCCCGGAACTGTGGAACCTCTACAACGCCAAGCTGAACAAGGGCGAGAGCATCCGCGTCTTCCCGATCAGCAACTGGACCGAGCTCGACGTGTGGCAATACATCATGGCCGAGGGGATCGAGATCGTGCCGCTCTACTTCGCCGCGAAACGCCCGACCTTCGTCCATGACGGCCAGCTGCTGATGGCCGACGACCCGGAACGGCTGGAACGGGTGCTGGGCTATCGGCCGGACATCGTGGAACGTTCGATCCGCTTCCGCACGCTGGGCTGCTTCCCGCTGACCGGCGCGGTGGAGAGCAAGGCGTCGACCCTGTCCGAGGTCGTGCAGGAAACGCTGCTGACCACCACCAGCGAACGGCAGGGCCGCGTGATCGACAAGGATGCCGGCGGTGCGGGCATGGAAGTGAAGAAGCAGCAGGGATATTTTTGACCCGCCACGGAATGCGCCAGCGTTCCGCAGGGTCAACCCCGGACGTGATCCGAGGCCCCGTAAGAACGCTCGACGTTAAGGAGGCTGGATCCCCGCCTGCGCGGGGATGACGAGAGACGAGATGAACGAACAGACCATCTACCAGACCGACGCGTTGATCGCCGACGATATCGACAGCTATCTCGACCGGCACCAGCACAAGACCATGCTGCGCTTCATCACCTGCGGCAGCGTGGACGACGGCAAGTCGACGCTGATCGGGCGGCTGCTGTACGATTCCAGGATGATCTTCGAAGACCAGTTGACCGCGCTGGAGGACGACAGCAAGCGGGTCGGTACGCAAGGCGGCGCGATCGATTTCGCGCTGCTGGTCGATGGCCTGGCCGCGGAACGCGAACAGGGCATCACGATCGACGTCGCCTATCGCTTCTTCAATACCGAGAACCGCAAGTTCATCGTCGCCGACTGCCCGGGGCACGAACAGTACACCCGCAACATGGTCACCGGCGCCTCCACCGCGGATCTCGCGGTGATCCTGGTCGACGCGCGCAAGGGCGTGCTGGTCCAGACGCGGCGGCACAGCTATCTGTGCCACCTGCTCGGCATCCGGAACATCGTGCTGGCGGTCAACAAGATGGACCTCGCCGATTATTCGAAGGACACTTTCGAACGGATCCGGGCCGACTACGCCGCCTTCGCCGCCAGCATCGGGATCGAGGATTTCACGGCGATCCCCATTTCCGGTTTCCAGGGCGACAACATCACCACCGCCCCCTCCCCCGCCACGCCCTGGTACGACGGACCGAGCCTGATCGAGCATCTCGAGGCGGTGGACGTCGCCTCCGCCACCGATGCGGGCAAGGCGTTCCGGATGCCGGTGCAATGGGTCAACCGGCCCAATCTCGACTTCCGGGGCTTTGCCGGGCTGGTCGCTTCGGGCAGCGTGGCGCCGGGGGACCGCGTCCGCGTGCTGCCGTCCGGCAAGACGACGACGATCGCCCGCATCGTCACCATGCCCGGCGCGCACGGGTCCGGGGATCGCGAGCGGGCGAGCGCGGGCGAAAGCACCACGCTGACCTTCGCCGACGAGATCGACTGTTCGCGCGGCGACGTGATCGCGAGCGCGGACGATCCGCCGCAGACCGCGGACCAGTTCCAGGCGACCTTCGTGTGGCTTGCCGACGAGGATCTGCGGGTGGGCCGCAGCTACTGGCTCAAGCTGGCGAGCCAGACCGTCTCGGCCACGGTGTACGAGCCCAAATACGAGATCAACGTCAACGCGGTCGGCGGGGCCGGCGTCCATCTCGCCGCCAAGACGCTGTCGCTGAACGCGATCGGCGTCGCGGAAATGCGCACCGACCGGCCGATCGTGTTCGAACCCTATGCCGACAACCCGGCGCTGGGCGGC
The DNA here is from genome assembly GCA_964401795.1 of uncultured Citromicrobium sp. Classification (GTDB taxonomy): domain Bacteria; phylum Pseudomonadota; class Alphaproteobacteria; order Sphingomonadales; family Sphingomonadaceae; genus Alteriqipengyuania. The sequence goes on along the minus strand of CAYNZQ010000001.1, from coordinate 149,134 downwards.
TTCATCCTGATCGACAAGATCACCAACGCCACCGTGGCGGCGGGCATGATCGATTTCAGCCTGCGCCGGTCGCAGAACGTCCACTGGCAGCCGGTCGACGTCACCCGCGCCGAGCGCGCCGGACTGAAGAACCAGACCCCACGCGTATTGTGGTTCACCGGCCTGTCGGGTTCCGGCAAGTCGACCATCGCGAACGAGGTGGAGAAGAAGCTGGCGGTAATGAACCGGCACACCTTCCTGCTGGACGGCGACAATGTGCGCCACGGGCTGAACCGCGATCTCGGCTTTACCGAGGCCGACCGGATCGAGAATATCCGCCGCGTGGGCGAGGTCGCGAAGCTGATGGCCGATGCGGGTCTGATCGTGCTGACCGCCTTCATCAGCCCGTTCCGCGCCGAGCGCGAGATGGTGCGCCGGATGCTGCCCGACGGGGAGTTCGTGGAAATTTTCGTCGACACCCCGCTCGAAATCGCCGAGGCCCGCGATGTAAAGGGGCTCTACAAGAAAGCGCGCGAAGGCAGGCTGAAGAACTTCACCGGCATCGACAGCCCCTACGAACCGCCCGAAGCGCCCGACATCACGGTCAACACGGTGGAGATGTCGGCGGAAGAAGCCGCCAGCCACATCGTCGCCCGACTGCTGCCGCTCAAATAGCGATGGCGGTCGTCAGCCCGCAAAAGGACACGCCCCGGTCATGACGGACGCCGAACTCGCCGCGCAGCTGGCGCACTGCGCCGGGCGCATCCTTCTCGCGGTGCGCGACGGCGGGCTGGTCGAAGGCAAGGCGCTGGGCCGGACGGGCGACCAGACGGCCAATGCGTTTCTGGTGAACGCCCTCAACACGCTGCGGCCCGAGGACGGCCTGTTGTCGGAGGAAAGCCGCGACACGCACGAGCGGCTGGACAAGCGGCGGGTATGGATCGTCGATCCGGTCGACGGCACGCGCGAATATGGCGAGGACCGCGCCGACTGGGCGGTGCATGTCGGCCTGGCGACGGACGGTGTCGCGAGCGTGGGCGCGGTCGCCCTGCCCGGGTGCGATCTGGTGCTGCGCAGCGACCGCCCTCGCCCCCTCCCGCCCGCGCCGGATACCCTGCGCATGGTCGTCAGCCGGACGCGGCCCGCGCCCGAAGCGACCGCGATCGCGCAGGCGATGGGCGCCACCCTGGTCCCGATGGGCAGCGCGGGGGCGAAGGCGATGGCGCTTGTGCGCGGCACGGCCGACATCTATCTGCATTCGGGCGGCCAGTACGAATGGGACAGCTGCGCGCCGGTCGCGGTGGCCCGGGCGCACGGCCTGCACTGCTCGCGCATCGACGGCAGCCCGCTCGTCTACAACCGCGAAGATCCCTATCTGCCCGACCTTCTCATCTGCCGCCCCGAACACGCGGAGGACATGCTGGCGCGGGTCGCCGCGCTCTAGCCCGGGCCGGTCAGGTCCGGCCTTCGGACCACGCATCGCCCGCCGCGCCGATCGCGTGGTAGATCGCGGCCAGATCCTCTTCCCCGATGCAATAAGGCGGCATGGTATAGACCGTGTTGCCGAGCGGCCGCAGCAGCAGCCCCTCCTCGCGAAAGCGCGCCAGCAGCCACGGGGCGAGCTGCGACAGGTAGCCGCCCTGCCGGTCCGCGATGTCGAGCGCGGCGATCGTGCCGCACCGGCGCACGTTGCGCGTCCAGGGCCGGTCCGCCAGCGACGCCAGCGCCCGTTCCTGCCGCGCGGCAAGCGCCGCGATCCGGTCCAGCACCGGTTCCTCGCGCCAGATCGCAAGGTTCGCGGCGGCAGCGGCGCAGGCGATGGGATTGGCGGTATAGCTGGAGGAGTGGAAGAACATCTTCGCCCGGTCGCGCGACAGGTGCGCGCGATAGATCGGCTCGGTGGCCATGGTGACGGCCAGCGGCATCGACCCTCCGGTCAGCCCCTTCGACAGGCAGACGATATCGGGCACGATCCCCGCCTGGTCGCAGGCGAGCAGCGTGCCGGTGCGGCCCCAGCCCGTCATCACCTCGTCCGCGATGAACAATACGTCGTGGCGGGCGCAGATCGCGCGCATTTCGGCCAGCACTGCGGCATCGTACATCAGCATGCCGCCGGCGCCCAGAACCAGCGGCTCCACGATCAGGGCGGCGGGTCCGGCGGCGCAGGCCGTCTCCAACGCGGCCAGTGTCGCCGCGCCGTCGCCCGCCGGGAAGGGCAGCGTCTCGACATCGAACAGGAGCGGCGAATAGGCGGCATTGAACACCCCGCGCGCGCCGACCGACATCGCGCCGATGGTGTCGCCGTGATAGGAATGCTCCAGCACCAGGATGCGGTCGCGCGGCTCGCCGCTATGTACCCAGTACCCCAGCGCCATCTTCAGCGCGACCTCCACGCTGGTCGAACCGGAATCGGAGAAGAACACCCGCGTCAGCGCCTCGGGCATCACGGCGCGCAGCCCGCGCGCGACCTCTTCCGCCGGCTCGTGCGTCCAGCCGGCGAAGATGATCTGGTCGAGCCGGCTCGCCTGGTCCGCGATCGCGGCCATGATGCGCGGGTGGCAATGGCCGTGCGTCGTCACCCACCAGCTGGAAATCGCATCGACGATCCGCCGGCCGTCCGCGGTGTGGATCGCCGCGCCGCTGGCGCTCGCCACCTCGGGGATGGGTTCTTCCAGCCCGTGCTGGGTGAAGGGGTGCCAGATGGAGGACGCGGTCATGCGAAGTCCTCCAGCCGGAAATGCGCGGCGAACGCCTCGGCCAGCGGCTCGGGCGCCAGCCGGTCGAGCAGTGGCAGCCGCCCGAGCCGCATGACATCGCCCATCGCGGCGATGGTCCGCTCGCTTTCCTCGTTCGCATCGCCGACGAAGGCGATGCCGGCGATCGGCACCCGGCGCGCGCGCAGGACCTCTATGGTCATCAGGCTGTGGTTGATCGTGCCGAGCGCGGTGCGCGCGACGACGATCGTCGGCAAGCCCCACCGCGCGAAGATGTCGGCATAGAGCAGGCCGGGGCCCAGCGGCACCAGCGCGCCGCCCGCACCCTCCACCACCAGCGGGCGCCGGGGCGGCAGGGCGAGGCGTTCGGGATTGATCGCCACCCCGTCGCGCGCCGCCGCCTCGTGGGGGGAACAGGGCGTCTCGAGCCGGTAGGCCTCGGGCAGCAGGCGTTCGGGGTCGAGTCCCGCCAGCCGTGCGGCCCGGTCGCGGTCGCCCCCCCCATCGGTCCCGGCCTGCACCGGCTTCCAGTAGAACGCGCCCAGCGCGCGGGCGAGCGTGGCGGCGAAGACGGTCTTGCCGATTTCCGTATCGGTGCCGGTGATAACGAAAGCGGGGCCATTCATGGGAGGACTTCCTTCAGGAGGTCGGCGAGCCGGTCGATCTCGGCCGGCGCGACATTGAGCGTGATGGACAGGCGCAGGCGAGAGGTCCCGTCGGGAACCGTCGGCGGCCGGATGGCGCGCACGTCCAGCCCGCGCCGCTGCAAACGCGCCGCCGCCTTCATTGCGCGCCCCGCATCGCCGAGCAGCAGCGGCAGGATCGGCGAATCCGTCGCGCGCACACCCAGCGGCACCAGCAGCCGCTGCGCGTGGGCGATCCGTTCGACCAGCCTCTCGCGCCGGTCGGGCTCTTCGACCATGATGCGCAGCGCCTCGCGCACCACCGCCGCCATCAGCGGGGACGGCGCGGTCGAGAATACGAAGCCGCGCCCGCGATTGATCAGGAATTCGCGTACCACCGCCGGGCCGCAGACCAGCGCGCCCTCGCAGCCCAGCGCCTTGCCGCAGGTTTTCAGCGTGACGACGTTCTCGCGCCCCTCGAACGGGGCCGCCAGGCCGCGCCCGTCCGACCCGAAGACGCCGGTCGCATGCGCCTCGTCGATCAGCAGAATCGCGTCCTCGCGCGCCGCGATTGCGGCAAGATCGGCCAGCGGCGCGCGGGTCCCGTCCATGCTGTAGAGGCTTTCCACCGCGATCCAGACACGGCCTGTTCCGCCTGCCCTGCGCCAGGCGGCGATCGCATCGGCGAAGGCGGTGGCGTCGTTATGCGGAACGCCCGCCGTCTCGCACCGCGCCATCCGCATGCCGTCATGCGCGCTGGCATGGATCAGTTCGTCGTGGACGATCAGGTCGCCGCGCTGGGGCAGTGCGGAAAACAGCGTGGCGTTGGCGGCGAAGCCGGAGCCGAAGAACAGCGCCGTTTCCGCTTGGAAGAAACGCGCCGCCTCCTCCTCCAGCAATTCGTGTTCGGCGTGGTTGCCGCGCAGCAGGCGCGATCCGCCCGATCCCACGGGCACGCCGCGCGCCAGCGCCGCGGCCGCCGCCTGCCCGAGCCGGGGCGACCCGGCGAGCGCGAGATAGTCGTTGGAGGAGAAGTCGATTCCCGCCGCGGGCGAGAGCTGCCGCAGCCGGGCGGCCCCGGCAAGCGCGTCGAGATGGCGTCGCTGGGCATCGAAGGGGCCCGGCCCCGCCCGCTCGCGCTCGCCCGGGTCGAGGCCGCGCATGGTCAGTTCGGACATGCGCGGCCTCGTGCCCAAGCGGCGGGCGCGATGCAAGCCCCGGGGCCTGACCGCGCGCACCGGGGCGGGTCAGGTCGCCTGGGCGAGAACCGGTTCCGGCGCCGCGATCGCGCCGTCGGGCGCCTCGGTCAGCGTCAGCAATTCGGTCAGCAGACCGTTGCGCAGGTCGTAGACGAGCCCGTGCAGGGTCAGTTCGTCCGGACCGTCCAGCGCCTTGCGCACGATGGGCGTGCGGGCGAGCGTCGCGATCTGGTCGCGCACGTTCAGTTCCACCAGCCGCGCGGCGCGCCCCTCGTGGTCCGACAGCGCGTCCAGTTCCGCCCGGTGGCCGGGTTCCTGCGCGTTGGTCGCCTCCAGCCAGCGCCCGATCGGGCCGGACTGGCCGCCCTTGAGCGCGGCCTCGATCCCCCCGCAGCCGTAATGGCCGCACACCACGATATGGCGCACACCCAGCACTTCCACCGCGAACTGGAGCACCGACGACAGGTTGTCGTCGTTCTCGTGCACCAGATTGGCGATGTTGCGGTGGATGAACATTTCGCCCGGACGGGTCTGAGTGATCTGTTCCGGGCTCACGCGGCTGTCGGAACAGCCGATCCACAGGATCTCGGGCTGCTGCCCGCCGGCCTGTTCGGCGAAGTAGCTGTCCTTGCGCTCGCGCATCTCGCGCGCCCAGGCGCGGTTCGACAGCATCAGTTCCTCGAACGTCTTCATGCGTAGGCTACCTTTCGTTCGGGCGCCTCGAGGCCGCTATCGGCCAGGTGCCCCAGATCGTGCCGCACGCTGACCGCGATATCGCGGAACTTCGCATTGCGCGCGAAGGCGTTGATGATGTCGATATTGTCGGGATCGACGAACTCGGCACGGTTGAGATTGATGACGACGCTGGCCCCGTCCGGCACCGCGCCAAGCGATTTCTGCAACTCGTACTTGTGAATGAAGTAGAGGTTGCGGCGCGCGGTCACGAGATACCGGTCGTCCTCGTGCGCCACCGTCACCGCGGTGCGGAAATTGCGCGCGACGACGAACACGAAACCGATGGCGAGGCCGATGATGATCCCGGTCAAAAGATCGGTCAGCAGGATCGCCGCCACGGTGGCGAAGAACGGCAGGAACTGGTGCCAGCCCTGCTGCCAGCGACGCCGGTAGAGCTGCGGGCTGTTGAGCTTGTACCCGACCTGGATCAGGATCGCGGCAAGCGCGGCGAGCGGGATCAGGTTGAGGAGCGCCGGGATCAGCAGCACGCTCAGCAGCAGCCAGAAGCCGTGCAGGATCGCGGAGGTCTTGCTCACGGCGCCGGCCGCGACATTGGCCGAGCTGCGCACGATGACCGACGTCAGCGGCAGGCCGCCGATCAGGCCGGACACGATGTTGCCCCCGCCCTGCGCCAGCAGTTCGTGGTTCTTGTCGGTGGTGCGGCGTTGCGGATCGATCTCGTCCACCGCCTTCACGCACAGCAGCGATTCGAGGCTGGCGACGATCGCCAGCGTGGCGGCGACGATCCACACCTGCGGCATGGCGATGGCGGAAAAGTCGGGGGTGGCGAACAGGTCGGTCACGCCGGCCAGCGACTGGGCGATGGGGACCTGCACCAGCTGCGAACGGTCGATGGCGAGCGCCGGGGCGAACAGCTTGAACGCCTCGTTCAGGAGCACGCCGAACACGACCACGACCAGCGGTCCGGGGAGCAGCCGCAGCGGCCCTTCGGACGGGCGCTTCGCCTCCCACCAGAACAGGAACCACAGGGATACGACCGCGATGATGATCGGTCCCACCATCAGGTAGTCCCAGATGCCGAACAGCAGCGTGCTGATGGTGTTGAGCCCGTCGGGCTGCAGGAAGCTGAGCGACCCTTCGAAATCGCCGTCGTAGCCCAGTGCGTACGGGATCTGCTTCAGGATCAGGATCAGGCCGATCGCCGCCAGCATCCCTGTGATGACCGAGCTGGGGACGAATTCGGACAATACGCCCGAGCGGGTGAAGTAGAGCCCGATCTGGAGCACGCCCGACAGCGCGACGGCCAGCAGGAACACCTCCCAGCTCGGCAGGCTCTCGATCGCGCCCAGCACGATGACAGTCAGGCCCGCGGCGGGGCCGCTGACCGACAGTTGCGACTTGGACAGCACGCCCACCACGATACCGCCGACGATTCCGGCGATGAGGCCGGAAAACAGCGGCGCGCCCGATGCGAGCGCGATACCCAGGCACAGCGGCAGCGCGACCAGCGCCACCACGATCGACGCCGGGACATCCTTGCCCAGCGTCGCGAAAAAACTTGTCTTTGCAGTCATGTCACACCTCGAATGGTCCCGCCGCGATGCGAGGCATGCGGCGGGACCCAGGGGCGTCCCCGATAGGGAGGACGGGGACGGTTCGGTGAAGGGTGGACGCGCCCGATCAGGCGGCGCGGCGCGGGCGATCGCGCCCGAATTCGGCGACAGCGTAGGTGCCGTCCTCGCCCAGCGGGGCGAAGGAGCCGGACGCGCCGTCATAGGCGCGGATCCGGCCGCTCTCGATGTCGAACACCCAGCCGTGGAGGCGCAGCACCTTGCGGGCGAGCGCGGCGGCCACGCAGGGGTGGCTCTTGAGATGGTTGAGCTGGACGATCACGTTCTCTTCCACCAGCATGTCGAGCTTCTCCGCCGGGCCGGCATCGCCGCAGCAGGCCTCGACCGCGGCATTGGCGGCGGCGGAATGACCGATCCACTCGCGCACGCTCGGCATTGCGTCCAGCGCGCCCTCGGGGGCGGAGAAGGCCTTCATCGCACCGCAATCGGCATGGCCGCAGACGACGATATCGGTCACGCCGAGCCCGACCACGGCATATTCGATGGTCGAGGTGACGCCCCCGTTCACGCGCTGCCACGGCGGCACGATGTTGCCCGCATTGCGGATGACGAACAGCTCGCCCGGTTCGGACTGGGTGATCAGTTCGGGGACCACGCGGCTGTCGGAACAGCTGATCATCAGCGTGCGCGGGCTCTGCCCTTCGCGCGCCAGCGTCTGGAAGCGGTCGCTTTTCGCCGGGAAGACATCGCCGGTGAAGCGGTCGACCCCGTTCATGAGAGTTTCCATCGGTCTATCTCCTGTGCCTGGTGGAGCCCGTGCGGGCTGCGAGGGTGGAGCTAGAGCGGCCGTGTTGCTGCGCGCGTGCGCGAATGTATCAAAGTGTTTCCGACGGGCGGGCGTCCGGTGTCGCCGGCAGGTCCAGCACCGCCAGCGTCCCGCCCGCGGGCCGCGCCTCCAGCCGCAAGGTGCCGCCATGGCGCGCGGCCACCTGCTCCACGATGGAAAGGCCCAGCCCGATGCCCGAATGCGAGCCCCCGCGCGAGGGCTCCAGCCGTTCGAACGGCAACCGCATCCGCTCGATCTGGTCGGGCGGGATCCCGGGCCCGTCGTCCTCTACCGCGATCGCGATCCGCCCGCCCTGCGCAGTCATGACGATGCGCGCGCTGCCCGCGTATTTCACCGCATTGTCGACCAGGTTCGACAGCGCGCGCGCGATCCCGCCCTGGTCCACCGTGGCGAGCGCGCGGTCGGGCCCGGCATAGGTCACGTCGGCCCCCATGTCGGTGAAATCGTCCGCGACGGTCTGGCACAGGCTGGCGAGATCGGAGAGCGCGAGGTCGCCCGGATCGCCGCTGTCGAAGAAATCCAGCAGTTCCTGCAGCATCCGGTTCATGTCCGCGATGTCGCGCTGGGCCGCCGCCCGTTCCTGCGCATCGTCGATCGCGCCCAGCCGCAGGCGCAGCCGGGTCAGCGGGGTGCGCAGGTCGTGCCCGACCGCGGCGAGCGCCTGCGTGCGCTGCGCGATGAGGTCGTCGATCCGCTGCTGCATCTCGTTCAGCGCGTGCGAGACCCGCCGCAATTCCTGCGGGCCGCGCTCCTCGAACTCGACGCGGTTGCGCGTGCCGATCAGCTTCGCTTCTTCCGACAGGCGGCGCAGCGGGCGGTTGAGCGTGCGCACCAGCACGATGGTGGTCACCAGCACGATCAGCGCCGCCACCGCGAGGCGCAGCATCGTCAGCCCCGCGACGCTCCAGCTCATGATCGGATCGTGGCTGCGAAAGGTCAGCCACGTCCCCGGCGCGATCTCCAGCCCGCCGACAAGGTGCCGCCCGCCCGGCAGGCCGCCGGTGCCGCTCAGCGCCATGGCCAGCCGCCGCCGGCGCAGCGCCGGCTCCCAGTCCAGCGCCGCCTCGCGGATGGTGCGGATCACGGGCTGCCCCGCGCCTTCCGCCGGGACCAGCGCGCCGCGTACCAGCCCGAGATCGAGATGCCGGCTCGACAGCAGCGCCGCAACGCCCGCCTGCCGTTCGGGCGGCGCGGCCTCCACGATGCGTTCCGCCACCAGCACCTGTTCCGCCACGCGGCGGCCCAGGTCGGCGTGGCGGATGCCGATCTCGTCATTGCCGACGATCAGGCTCGCGACCACGAACTGGCCCGCGATCGCGGCCAGCAGCACCAGCACCACGCGACCGGTGAAGCCGCGGGGCCACAGGCTGCGCGGCAGCCTCAGCGCTGCACCGCGGGTACGAAGATGTAGCCCAGCCCGCGCACGGTGCGGATGAGGTCGCGTCCGCCCTCCACCGCGCCCAGCTTGCGCCGCAACCGGCTGACGAGCACGTCGACGCTGCGATCGTCCTCCCCCGGCAGGCGGCCGCGCGCCTGTTCCAGCAGATGCCCGCGCGAGATGACCCGCTGGGGCATGTCCGCCATTGCGGTCAGCAGGTCGAATTCGGCTTCGGACACCACGATCCGCTCGCCGCCGGGCGCGAACAGCTCGCGCCGCCGCTGGTCAAGCGTCCAGCCATCGAAGCGCACGACGCCCAGCGCATCCTCGCCATCGCGACCGGGGCCGAGCCGAGAGCGGCGCAGCACCGCGCGCACGCGGGCGATCAGTTCGTCGGGATCGACCGGCTTCACCACGTAATCGTCCGCCCCCAGCTCCAGCCCGACGATGCGATCGGTCTGCGAACTGCGCGCGCTGATGAAGATGACCGGCGTGTCGGACCGCTCGCGGATCCAGCGGCACAGGTCGAGGCCGCTCGCACCGGGCAGCATCACGTCGAGGATCACGAGGTCGAAGGATCGCTCCATCGCGACCGGCCGGTATTCCGCCGCCGACGCGAAACCCGACACGGCGAAGCCGCGCTCGCGCATGGTGCGCGCGAGCAGGGTCCGCAGCGGCCCGTCATCCTCGACGAGCGCCAGCGCGGGCGGGGTATCGGCTAGTTCCATGGCCACGCACGAGCCATAACGCCGCCCGCCGCGCGGACAAGCACGGATGCGAGGCAAACAGGCGCCGGTTTGTCGAAAGAGAAGTGGTGCCGCTTAGGTGACTCGAACACCTGACCCCATCATTACGAATGATGTGCTCTACCAACTGAGCTAAAGCGGCATTGCCGGGTTGCGGCCATACTCGGCCGTTCGGCAGGCCGCAACGGAATTTGCCGCTGCGGCCGGTGGTGGAGGCCCGAGCCGGAATCGAACCGGCGTATACGGATTTGCAGTCCGCTGCGTCACCACTCCGCCATCGGGCCATCCTCCCTTGCGCCGTGGTGGTATGCGCAAGAGACCCGCGCCCCTAGCCGAGCGGCCGGTGCAATTCAACGCTTTTGGTTGACCACGCCCGGGCTGGTGGTTCGCGCAGTGCGATGGCATGGCTTCCGGCCATGTCCACGCTCGACCTGATCGCCCCGGTGACCGACCGGGATGCCACCATCACCCTGCCCGCGACGCGCTGGCTGCAGGGGCGCACCCTCTATGGCGGGGCGAGCGCGCTCGTCGCCTATACCGCCGCGATCCGTCGCTTCCCCGACCTGCCCCCGCTGCGCAGCGGGCAGGTCGGCTTTGTCGCGCCGGTGGGCGAGACGGTCGCGACGCGCGTCGCCATGGTCCGGCAGGGGCGCAACGTCGCGCAGGTCCGCAGCGACCTGCTGGTCGATGGCGAGGTGGCGCTGACGGCGTTTTTCCTGTTCGCCGCGCCGCGCGAGGCCAACGCGGTCCACCCGGCGCCGCGGGTCGAGCCGTGGCCCGGCTCGCCCGAGAATAACGAGGAGGCGCTGGCCGATGGCGCGCCGTCCTTCCTCGCCGCCAATTACGAGGTGCGCCGGGCGCAGGACATCCGCGGATCGGGCCCGCCCGTGATCCGGCGCTGGGTGCGGCTGAAGGACGATGGCGCGGATGGAAGCGGCCTCGATCCCACCAGCCGGATCGTGCTGATGGGCGACACGCTGCCGCCGGGCGCCATGCGGGCGATGGCCCGGCCCGGCCCGCTCAGTTCGATCAACTGGACCTTCAACCTGCTCGACCCCGCGCCCCGGACGCGCGACGGCTGGTTCCTGACCGAGAATGCCAGCGTCCATGCCGAGGCCGGCTATTCGACCGAACGGCTGAGGATGTGGAACAGCGAAGGGCGGCAGATCGTCGCCGGGCAGCAGCTGGTCGCGATCTTCGGCTGACGCGTCAGACGTCGGAGAAGACCGGCGCGCGCTGCGCCATCCCCGCCATCACCGCCTCCACCTGGTTGGACGAGCGGATGATCGCGGCCTGCTCCTCGCTTTCGCGCAGCAGCAGGGTTTTGCCATCGGCCTCGTGCATCGCGTTGGACAGCCGCTTGGCCGCGCGAATCGCGTGCGGATTGCGCATCGCGATGGTGGTGGCGAGGTCGGTCGCGCGCGCCAGCGGATCGGGATCGATCCGGGTGACGAGACCGAGCGCCTGCGCCTCCTCTCCCGAAACCTCGCGATTGGTGTAGACGAGCTCGCGCAGCACGTCGTCGCGCACCAGCCCGCGCCAGTGGCGATACCCGCCCATGTCGGGCACCAGCCCCCATTTCATCTCCATGATGGCGAGCCGCGCATCGGCGGTGGCGATGCGGATATCGGCGCCGCTGGCGATCTGCAGCCCGCCGCCGAAGCACACCCCCTGGATCGCGGCGATCACGGGTACGGGCAGGTCGCGCCATGCGGTGGCGACCTGCTGGAACCGGTTGGCGATGCCGTGGGTCCGCGCTTCCAGCGGTGCCTCGTCGGGATCGGCGGCGCGGGCGAAGCTGGCGGTGTCGAGCCCGGCGCAGAACGAGCGCCCCTCGCCCGACAGCACCACCGCCCGCAGGCCCGGGGCCCCTTCCAGCGCGGTCGCCGCATCGATGATGGCGGCGAACATCGCGGGGTCTAGCGCGTTCATCTTGTCGGCCCGCGTCAGTCGCACCTGCGCCACGCCGTCGTCGCCCAGGGTTATCGCGACCCGATCGTTTTCGGGGAAGGAGAGGCTGGGCACGGGCGGGACTCCTGAATGGGGGACGCTCTGCTGGGTGCGCGAACTCGGACCGGCTGTCCAGCCCGCTGCGCCGGGCGGAGCGAGCCGTATACGGTCCCGTCAGCGCGCGCCCGGATTCACGCCCTGACCAGCGAGGTAGCGCTTGATGTTGCGCGCCGCCTGGCGCAGCCGCTGCTGGTTTTCCACCATGGCGATGCGGACGTATCCCTCGCCCTCCTCGCCATAGCCAACGCCGGGCGCGACTGCGACCTGCGCATGGGTGAGCAATTGCTTGGAAAATTCCAGGCTGCCGAGATGCGCCAGCGCCGGTGGCAGCGGCGCCCAGGCGAACATGCTGGCGGGCGGCGGCGGGATGTCCCACCCCGCGCGGCCGAACGCCTCCACCATGACATCGCGGCGCTGGTGGTAGATCCGCCGGTTCTCCTCCACGCAGTCCTGCGGCCCGTTCAGCGCGGCGCAGGCGGCCGCCTGGATCGGCGTGAACGCGCCGTAATCGAGATAGCTCTTCACCCGCGTCATCGCCGCGATCAGGTCGCGATTGCCCACCGCGAAGCCGATCCGCCAGCCGGCCATGGAATAGGTCTTCGACAGCGAGGTGAACTCCACCGCGACGTCCTTCGCCCCGGGCACTTGAAGGATCGAGGGCGTCGGCTTCCCGTCGTACCACAATTCCGAATAGGCGAGGTCGGACAGGATCCAGACCCGGTTCTCCTTCGCCCACGCGACCAGCCGTTCGTAGAAGGCCAGATCGACGACCTCGGCGGTCGGGTTGGAGGGGTAGTTGACCACCAGCACGCTGGGCCGCGGCACGGTGTAGGCCATCGCGCTTTCGAGCGCCCGCCAGTACTCCTCGTCCGGCGTGGTGGGCACGCTGCGGATGGTGGCGCCCGCGATGATGAAGCCGAAGGTGTGGATCGGGTAGGACGGGTTGGGCGCCAGTACCACGTCGCCGGGCGCGGTGATCGCGTTGGCGAGGCTGGCCAGCCCTTCCTTCGACCCCAGCGTCACCACCACCTCGCGCTCGGGATCGATGTCGACGCCGAAGCGGGTGCCGTAATAGTTCGCCTGCGCTTTCCTGAGGCCCGGGATGCCGCGCGACTGGGAATAGCCGTGGGCGTCGGGCTTCTGCGCGACCTCGCACAGCTTGTCGAGGACGTGCTGGGGCGGCGGGCGGTCGGGATTGCCCATGCCCAGATCGATGATGTCCTCGCCCGCGCGCCGCGCCGCATGACGCATCGCATTGACCTCGGCGATGACGTAGGGCGGCAGGCGCTTCATGCGGTAGAAATCGGTGTCCATTGCGATCCTGACAGAGTGAACCGGTTGCAACGCCGCGCTTCTCGCAGCGATGCGGGCGCCGGTTTGTGTAACATTACAGCTGGCGCCGCAATCGGCCTCGAAACAAAATATCGGGGCGGATATCGCGCCGCTGTCATGTATTGAAGGCAGGAGAGAGAGGTAGCGAGGAGGCTTTGATGGCAGACGACACCGGGCGCGACGACCCGTTCACCGCCATGCTGGAGGCGCAGATGAAGCTGGCGCACGGCATGATGCAGCCGATGCTGGGGGCGGCGACCGGGGCGACGGGCGATACCGCCATGCCCACGCTGCCCGATGCGGCCGAAATGCGCGAATGGGCGCACAATGCCGGCAGACTGCAGACGCTGTGGCTCGAATTCCAGGCGCGCCACGCGCTGCCGGCGGTGCAGCAGGAGGCGGCGGGCGATCCGGCGCGCTGGTTCGCCCTGATGGAAAGCTGGACGCGCAGCCTGCCCTTCGCCGCCGACGCGGCGGCGCAGCAGCGCTTGTGGGAAGACAGCATGGCGCTGTGGCAGTCGCTGTGGGCCGGCTGGACCCGGCCGGCCGAGGAACTGACCGACCTGCCACGGCAGGACCGCCGGTTCGCCGATCCGCGCTGGCGCCAGCAACCCGCCTTCGCGCTGATCCACCAGACCTATCTGTTGCTGGTCGAACGGATCGAGGCGATGGTCGACGACCTGCAGGGCCTCGCCCCCGAGCGGCGCGAGCAGCTGAAATTCGCGACCCGCACGATGGCCGACGCTCTCAGCCCGGCCAATTTCGCCGCCACCAACCCGGTGGTGCTGGAACGCACGCTGGCGACCCGAGGCGAAAACCTCGTCGAAGGGATGCGGCACCTGCTTGCCGACATCGAGAAGGGGCAGCTGACCCATACCGACCCGCAGGCGTTCACGCTGGGCGAGAACATCGCGGTGACCCCGGGCAAGGTGGTGCACGAGACGCCGCTCTATCAGCTCATTCAGTACACCCCGACCAGCGAGACGGTGCTGGCCGTGCCGCTGGTGATCTTCCCGCCGTGGATCAACCGGTTCTACATCCTCGACCTGAATCCGAAAAAGAGCTTCATCCGGTGGGCGGTCGAACAGGGTCTTTCGGTGTTCGTGGTCAGCTGGAAATCGGCCGATGCGAGCATGGCCGACATCGAGTGGGACGATTACATCCGCGCCCAGATCGAGGCGATCGACCACGTGCGCGCCCGGCTGGACGTGCCCGCCGTGCACACGATCGGCTATTGCGTCGCGGGCACCACGCTGGCCGCGACGCTGGCGATCCTTGACCGCCGCGGCGAGGCGGACCGGGTCAGGAGCGCGACCTTCTTCACGGCCCAGGTCGATTTCGAGCAGGCGGGCGAACTGCTGCATTTCGTCGACGATCAGCAGCTGGCCGCGATCGAGAAGCTGGAAACCGACGGCTATCTCGACGGGCGGTACATGGCGGCGACCTTCAACATGCTGCGCGGGACCGACCTGATCTGGAACTACGTCATCCGCAACTACCTGCTGGGGGAGGACTATCCCGCCTTCGACCTGCTGCACTGGAACGGCGACGTCACCAATCTGCCCGCGAAATGGCACCGCGCCTATCTGCGCGATCTCTATCGCGACAATCTGCTGGCGAAACCCGACGCGCTTAGCGCCGACGGCACGCCGATCGACCTCTCGCGCGTCGAGACGCCCGCCTACATCCAGGCGGGGCGAGAGGATCACATCGCGCCGGCCGAAAGCGTGTGGAAGATGCGCGACCACTTCACCGGGCCGACCCGCTTCGTCCTTGCCGGATCGGGCCATATCGCGGGGGTGGTCAATCCGCCCGAGGCGAACAAGTACCAGTACTGGATCAACGAGGACGCGGGCGTTCGCACGCTCGATCAGTTCCGCGAGGGCGCGACCGAACAGGCAGGCAGCTGGTGGCCGGACTGGATCGAATGGATCCGCAGCCACGATGCGACCGTGGTCGCCGCGAAGGGGCGCCGCGTGCCCGGTCGAGGCAAGAACGACACCGTGATCGAGGATGCGCCGGGCCGCTATGTGAAGACGCGCTGACGGGGGGGGCGGGCAGAGCCGCCTATTGTGCAGTGCACAAAAATGCCTTGCAATTCGCACGCGCAACCCGTATTTGTGCACTGCACAAGACGATGAGGCGAATCGCATGACTGATCGCACTACCAAGAAGACTGCGGCCGCCACCCCCGCCGCATCTGTGAAGAAATCCGATCCCGCCACGGATCGGCCCGCTCCCGAGAAGAGCGAGGCCGTGGCGGATCGCATGACCCAGACCGAGGAAACCCCCACCATGGATACCAACAGCAAGACTTTCACCGATACCGCCAAGGATATGGCCGGCAACATGCAGACCCGCATGCAGGGCGCTTACGAGAAGGGCACCGAAATGACGGGCGAGATGGTCGCTTTCCAGAAGGCGAATGCCGAGGCGATGATCGAATCGGGCAAGATCTACTTCGCCGGCCTGCAGGACATGGGCCGCATGCTGGCCGACGACGGCAAGAAGGCCGGCGAGCAGATGGTCGAAGACGCGAAGGACATGGCCAAGGTCACCACCCCGACCGAGCTGGTCCAGCTGCAGAACGACATCGCACGCCGCAATTTCGACGCCGCGATCGCGTTCGGCTCCAAGGCGACCGAGCACTGGATGAAACTGGCCAATGAAAGCTTCGCCCCGCTGTCCAGCCGGATGAGCGTTGCGGCGGAAAAGGTCGCCACCGCGGCCTGACCCGATCGCCTTCGCGAGGAGCGGCCGACCGACCGTTCCCGGATGATTTTACCGGACCTTGCGTAAACGGGCCGGGCGACACGATCGCCCGGCCCTTTCTTTTGCGATGCGGGCCGCATTGCCGAACGGGTCGATCGCGCCTTTCGCCCGGCGCCGGACCTTGCCTTTGGCGCGGGCGATACGATATTGTCGCCCATGATGACGCACAGCCTGGCCCCGCTTTCCCCGCCCCCCGGCGCCCCCGTTCTGGCGGGCGACGAAGACCGGCGCGGCGACGATGGCGACAGCCAGATCGGCATCGCGACCAAGACCCGCACCCGCCCCAAGAAACCCAGCCAGTACAAGGTGCTGATGCTGAACGACGATTACACCCCGATGGAATTCGTGGTGATCGTGCTGAAGCGGTTCTTCCGCATGGACATGGAAGAAGCGACGCGGGTGATGCTGCATGTCCACCAGCGCGGCGTCGGCGTGTGCGGCGTGTTCACCTACGAAGTCGCCGAGACCAAGGTGAACCAGGTGATGGATTTCGCGCGCGAGAACCAGCATCCGCTCCAGTGCACGCTGGAGAAGGCGTGACGCGAGGCCGGATGCGCGCGGCGCACACCGGGCATGACCTGACGCGAATTTGCCGCTAAGGCCGGGCTCCACCGTCAAGCGAGCCGCCTTCCCACGTGTTCAAGTTCCTCCCCGCAATCGACCGCTACATCCTGCGGCTGACGATCGTGCCGATGGCCGGGGTGTTCGCGGTCGCCGCCTCGCTGCTGCTGCTCGACAAGATGCGGCGCCTGTTCGACTTCGTTTCCGTCGAAGGCGGGCCGGTCGGCGTGGTGTTCAAGATGCTGGGCGCGATGCTGCCCGAATACGCCGCGCTTGCCATCCCGCTCGGCCTGATGCTGGGCATCCTGCTCGCCTTCCGCAAGCTCGCCACGTCGAGCGAGCTCGACGTGCTGCGCGCGCTGGGCATGAGCTACGGGCGGATGCTGCGCGTGCCCTACGCCCTCGCCGCGATCCTGATGGCGGTGAACGTGGCGCTGGTGTTCTACATCCAGCCGGTCAGCCGCTACACCTACGAACAATTGCAGTACGAGCTGCGTTCGGGCGCGCTGGGCGCATCGATCAAGGTGGGCGAGTTCACCACGCTGGCGGACCGCATGGCGCTGCGCATCGATCGCAGCGAAGATGGCGGGCGGCGCCTGATGGGCCTGTTCGCGCGGATCGCCAACGACAAGGGGCAGGTCCTCTCGATCGGGGCGAAGGAGGGGCGCTTCCTTGCCACCACCGACAATCCCGACACCATCATCCTGCGCCTGATCGACGGCACCATCGTGCAGGATACGGGCGAGAAGACGCCGCGCGTGCTGACCTTCAGCCGCCACGACCTGCCCATCGACCTGCCCCGGGTGGAGGATTTCCGCCGCCGCGGCGACGACCAGCGCGAATTCATCCTGCCCGAACTCCTGCGCATCGGCTGGACCGACGGCGAGCCCGACCAGACCCGCGATGCCAGCCAGGCGAGCTTCCATTTCCGGCTGGTGGAGGTGGTAATGATGCTGCTGATGCCGCTGCTGGGTCTGGCCCTGGCGGTGCCGCCCAAACGATCGACCAGCGCGCTGGGCGTGTTCGTCTCGATCGTGCTGGTGGTCGCCTATCACAAGGTCAATCAGTACGGCGAGGACGTGGCGATGCTGGGCCGGATCGACCCCGTCGTCGCGCTGTGGACCCCCTTCGCAGTGTTCGCGCTGCTGATCGTGTGGATGTATTACCAGCTGGCGCACGTTCCCGGCGGGCAGCCGATCGGCGCGCTCGAAAAGGTCTTCGGCAAGCTGTCCAAGCGGTTCGGCAAGCTGTTCGGCTACCGGCGCCGGCGCCCGCGCGCGGCGGAACCCGGCATGATGGAGCCGGAGGAGGACGATTACGTGCCCGGACAGGCCAGCACCTGACATGCAGCTCGATTTCTTTCCCTCGCGTCGCCTGACGATCTATCTCGCCAAGACCTTCGTCACCCGCATCATCGCGATGCTGGCGGTGCTGGTCATGGTGCTGATGATGCTCGACCTCCTGTCGACCAGCGGCGACATCCTGGCGGTAAAGGGCAACGGCCAGGGCCAGCTGCTCTATTACGTCTCGCTGCGCGTGCCGCAGCTGGTCCAGACCTTCCTGCCCTATTCGGTGCTGCTGGCGACGATCATCACGCTCGTGACGCTGAACCAGAACAGCGAGGTCATCGCGATGAAGGCGGCCGGGCTGTCCGCCCACCAGGTGCTGGCGCCGCTGTTCCTGACCGCGCTGATCGTGTCGGCCATCACCTTCGCCTTCAACGAACGGGTGGTGACCCGCGCGACCGCCGCGCTCAACGCGTGGCAGGCGGTCGAATACGGGCCGGTCCCGCAGGAAAGCGACACCCGCTCCAACGTCTATGTCTCGGACGGGGAGAACATCCTGATGGCGAAGACCATCGGCGGGGCGGGCGCGGGCATGCGCCTGTCGGGCGTCACCTGGTACAGCCGCGACCCCGCCGGCGACATCAGCCAGCAGGTCCGCGCCCGCACCGCCCGGCCCGTCGAGGGCGGGTGGGAGCTGATCGACGCGCAGCGTTTCGACGTGGCGACCGCGGCGACCCGCACGCTGCCGAGCGCCACCATCGAAACCAACATCACGCCCGAAGACATCGCCCTGGAAAGCGTAAAGGCGGAAACGCTAAGCCTGTGGCAGCTGTCCGATTCCATCGCCGCCTACGAGGCCGCGGGCCGCTCCACCGCCGAGCTCCGGATGAACTGGTGGCACAAGATCTCGGGCCCGCTCGCATCGCTGCTGATGCCGCTGCTGGGCGCGATCGCCGCCTTCGGCCTGGCGCGGTCGGGCCAGCTGTTCGTGCGCGCGGTCATCGCGATGGCGCTGGGCTTCGCCTTCTTCCTGATCGACAACGCCGCGCTCGCGCTGGGCAATTTCGGCGGCTACCCGCCCTTCCTCGCCGCGTGGGCACCGTTCCTGCTGTTCTTCCTGATCGGAGAGACGGTGCTGATCCGCACCGAGGAATAGACGCTCAGCGCAGCCGCATGGTGCTGCGCGCGATGCGACCCACCAGCACGACCATGCCGGGGTGGTTCGCCCCGTGATAGGTCGAACCCGTGCCCAGCTCCTTCGCCAGGCGGCGATGCGCCTCCGGCAGGGAGTGATAGGGCATGCTGGGCATCAGATGATGCAGCGCGTGATAGCGCAGGCCGACCGGCGCCCACAGCTCCGCCACGCGGCCGGGCGGGGGGACGTTGACGGAATCGAGGAACTGCGCGGTGACGCTCATCGGCTCGCCCTCGTTCTCCCACAGATGCGCCACCAGCGTGCGCAGCTGGTTGAGGACGGCCGCGAAGGACAGGATCGCGATGGCGACCAGCAGCGGATGCCAGCCGAAGGCGAAGACGCTGCCGATGAGGGCCCACGACCACACGAAGC
The DNA here is from genome assembly GCA_964401795.1 of uncultured Citromicrobium sp. Classification (GTDB taxonomy): domain Bacteria; phylum Pseudomonadota; class Alphaproteobacteria; order Sphingomonadales; family Sphingomonadaceae; genus Alteriqipengyuania. The sequence continues at coordinate 129,853 of CAYNZQ010000001.1, read as the reverse complement.
CGCCGGTTTCCTGCCACAGGACGCGGGGGCGCAGTTCGCCTTCCGGCGGGCGGCGGCGGAAGGCGGGATTGATCGCCAGGGCGGAGAAACGCTGCCAGGTCAGCCGGCGGATCGGGGGCACGATCGCGCCCAGCGGAACCAGCACGGCGAAGCGCACGATCAGCGCCACCGGCAACAGCGCCGCGACGACCACGAACAGCGGCAGCGACCACGGCTTCATCAGCGCCAGCGGCAGGTATTCGGGATCCTCCACCGTGCCGTATTGCGTGCGCTTGTGATGCAGCGTGTGGACGCCTTCGTACATGAAGGACGGGGTCAGCATCGGCACGCCGACCATCGCGTTCCAGCCGAAGCGGAAGCCCGGCAGCGCGTCGCGATGGATGTGCGACAATTCGTGGATAAACAGCAACGCACGATACAGCGCCAGCGCCGAAACGAGGCCCAGCACCACCGCGAGCGGCACGCTGTCGGCCAGGATCGCGCCCGCCATCGCGGCATAGCCCAGCAGCGCCGATCCCAGCATGTCGGGCCAGTAGATGCCGGCCCGCGCCTGGCCCAGATCCTTGGTGAGATCACGGGCGGCGCGCAGCATCGCCATGTCGTCGGCGACGCGCGCGGCACGCGGCTGCGCGTTGGAGACCTGATCGGAGGCGGCCTGATCGGTGGCGGCGGGTTGGAGCGTTCGGGACATAGGCTTTTTCGGCTTTTCGGTTGAGGCGCGGTATGTAGGGATTGCCGGCACGATCGGCAAACGCAGGCTCTTGGCAAGAGTAATCGACTGATCCGCGCGTTGCCGCTAATGCCCCGCGATCCGTCAACCGCGCCTGAACAGGATTGCCCGTGACTGCCCAGACCATCGTCATCGAACCCGTTTCCGGCAAGAAAGGCCGCGCCGAATTCGTCGATCTCGGCCGCCGTTTCGCCGCTGACGTACCCCATGCCGTCCCGCAATTGCGGTCCGAACAGCTCGAACTGGTCGATCCGGACAAGAATCCCTTCTTCGGTCATGCCGAGGCGCAGCTGTTCGTCGCGCGCCGGGCGGGCCGCGCCGTGGGCCGCATCTCCGCCCAGATCGACCATCTCGCGCTCGCCATCCCGGCGGATCAGGGCATGGGCCCGGGCACCGGCATGTTCGGCTATTTCGATGCCGAGGACGAGGCGGTCGGCGCCGCGCTGCTCGACGCGGCGGAAGGCTGGCTGCGCTCGCGCGGGATGACGCAGGTGCTGGGCCCGATCTCGATGTCGATCTGGGAAGAACCCGGCCTGCTGATCAAGGGGCACGACCATTCGCCGACCATGATGATGGGCCACCACCCGGCCCATTACCAGGCGTGGATCGAGAGCGCGGGCTACGAGAAGGCGAAGTCGCTGCTCACCTACGAACTCGACATCACCAACGATTTCCCGCCTCTGATCCGGCGCATCGTCCAGTCGGGGGAACGCAACGATCGCATCACGATCCGCCCGGTCGATCTCGACAATTTCGAGGCGGAGATCCAGATCATCCTGACGATCCTCAACGATGCGTGGTCGACCAATTGGGGCTTCGTCCCCTTCACGCCCGAGGAAGTGGCCTACGCCGGCAAGAAGCTGCGCCCGATCATCCACGCGCCGCTCAACCGCATCGCCGAGGTGGACGGCCGCCCGGTCGCCTTCATGATGACCATTCCCGATATGAACGGGGTGCTGAAGGCCATTCGCGGCCGGCTGTTCCCGTTCGGCTGGATCAGGGTGCTGCGCTGGCTGAAGAAGCCGGTCGGCACCGACATGCGCGTGCCGCTGATGGGGGTGCTGAAGGAATTCCAGAACTCGCGGCTGGCCAGCCAGCTCGCCTTCATGATGATCAGCTCCATCCGCGCGGACGCGCACCGGCTCTATGGCAGTCGCCGCGGCGAGATCGGCTGGATCCTGGACGACAATCGCGGGATGGTGGCGATCGCCGACGCGATCGAGAGCCGGATCAACCGCGAATATGCCATTTATCGCAAGAGCTTGTAGCTTTATCGCAACACGGCGCGGCACAACGACCACGACGGGAACATTCCGCATACACGCGCGATGTATTCAGCGTGCATCCTTCGCGATGTGTGGCGTTGGATCGTGCGAGGGAAACGTGTCGCAATGAAGGAAACGGCCAACCAGGCTGACGCAGCGCGGGACGGCAAGGCGTCCGACGCGCTGGGTACCGTCCTGCTGGCGGAAGACGACGCGGTGCTGGCAATCGCGACCGAGCAGCATCTGCTCGACGCCGGCGCCGGCGAGGTGGTGATCGTCCATTCGACCGACGCAGCGCTCGAACAATTGCGGAGCCGCCAGTTCGATCTCCTGATCCTCGACGTCCATCTTGCCGACCGCGACGACGGCTGGGCCATTGCAGAACTCGTCTCGCAGGTCGGCCCCCACCCGCCGCGCATCATCTTTTCGACCGGCGCGCCGGACGACATCCCGCCCGAAATCGCCGAGCTCGGACCGGTGCTGGAAAAGCCCTACGATTTTGCCGAACTGGTCGCGCAGCTTCGCGCCCCGCGCCGCAAGGGCCTCCTCGCCCTGTTCCGTCGCTAGGACGGTTCACCCTCTCGCATCGAAGCCCCCTTGGCCGGCCCGTATCCGTGCCGCGCGGCATAGGCATCGCGCCTGCACATGCGCGAAAACCGGTCGCGCACCCGGCGATGGACAAAAAAAAGGCCTTCGCTCGGGTCGGAGCGAAGGCCTTTCGGGATCGTATCACCAGCCGCTTGGACGGGAGGGGGGTCTCGGCGGTGACAATGGGATAATGCCCCGCCCGAAAGGCGGTTCCTCCGCCGTGCAAATTTTTTTCAAGGCCATGAAAAAACGCGGGAATCCCGCCATTCGCAGCGGTTCAGATATAGGGCCGGCCGCGGTCCCCGCGCGGTTCGAACTGGGCGAACTCGCTGGCCTTTTCCATATCCGGAACGACGATCGCGGTGGGTCGCCAGTCCACCAGCCCGTCCTCGCGCAGGCTGCGCAGGGTGCGGTTCACATGGACCTGCGACAGGCCCAGCATTCCGCCGATCTGCGTCTGCGTGATCCGCAGCGCGAGCCGGTTGTCGCGCATCGCCACCCCCGTCGCCAGCGCCCGGTCGAGCAGCCACACCGCGAGATAGGCGACCTTTTCGCGCGCGTTGCGGCGGCCCAGCGCGACGATATGCTCCTCCAGCGCGGTTTCCTCCTTCGCCGCGAGCCACACGATGTCGTAGCCGAGGCGCGGGTAGGAACCGATGATGGAATGGAACTGGGCGCGTTCGAAGGTGCACAGCCGCGCCGGCGTCAACGCTTCGATCGAATGGCTCAGATCGTCGTCGAAGGCGCCCTGGAGGCCGATGAGGTCGCCGGGGAACATGAAATTGACGATCTGCGCGCGCCCGTCGTCCAGCGCCCGATAGCGCATCAGGACACCTTCGAGCACGGTGTAGACATGCGTCGCGCTGTCGCCCTGCGACACCACGCGCGATCCCGCATCGATGTGGAGTTCACCCTGCTTCTTCTCGTTCAGGAAGGCGAGTTCGGGCGGGTCGGGCGGCAGCAGACCCTGGCAGTCCATGAGCGGACATTGCGGACACGCCACGACACTCTGCGTCTTCATCGCCACACCCCCCTTCATCGCGCCCATGCGACGGATCGTCCATGCTATCATCCTGCTCTGCTTGTCAAATTGGCGGGAAGACGGCAGGGCCGGAACCGAGCCGGGAACCGCACGTTGAGGGCGCGTTCCAAACGGGAAAGGGATCCATGTCGCTCGGAGAACAAGTTGCCGCCAACCTTCCGTATCTGCGTCGCTACGCGCGCGCACTGACGGGTTCACAACAAACCGGAGACGCTTTCGTCCGGGCGACGCTGGAAGCGGCGCTGGAGGACGATTCGCTCAAGCAATCGCTGCAGGCCGGCCGCGTGCCTCTCTACCGTGCCTTCAACAAGGTGTGGTCGAGCGCGTATATGGAGGTCGAGGACGAGGAAACCGCCGCTGGCACGCCCGATCATGAAGGCGCCGCCCGCAACCGGCTGAAGGCGGTCACCCCGCTCAACCGGCAGGCACTGCTCCTGACCACGCTGGAAGATTTCTCCATCGAGGAAACCGCCGAGATCATGGATCTCGAGGAATCCAACGTGGAAGCCATGGTGCAGGACGCCATCGCCGAGATCGACCGCGAATCCGCGACCTCGGTCCTCATCATCGAGGACGAGCCGCTGATCTCCATGCAGCTGGAAGATCTGGTCCGCGGCCTCGGTCACGAAATCTGCGGCACCGCCGCCACGCGCACGCAGGCGCAGCAGGTCGTCGCGGAAGAGACGCCGGGCCTGGTGCTGGCCGACATCCAGCTGGCCGACGGCTCGTCCGGGCTCGACGCGGTGGACGACATCCTCGCGATCGGCAGCGTGCCGGTGATCTTCATTACCGCCTATCCGGAACGCCTGCTGACGGGCGACCGGCCGGAACCGACCTATCTCGTGACCAAGCCGTTCCAGGAAGCGACGGTCCGGGCCGCGATCAGCCAGGCGCTGTTCTTCAATTCGAGCCGCCCGCTCGACTGACCGGGCCGCCTGCCCCGATAACGCGAAAACGCCCGGTGGCCACTGCCCCCGGGCGTTTTTCGTTGGGCGTCCCGGTTTGTGTGTTCGAGCGCGTGGCCGGGCCCTTGTTCGTGGATCGTGCGGGGCGAGGACCAGCGGCCCCGTGCGTATTCAGTCCTTCAGATCGACCAGTCGCCCGGCCTCGCGCTGCTGGCGCGCGCGCATGGCGAACTCGCTCGGCTTCCTGACCGGTACGGACAGGGTGCATTCCACCCCGCCCGGTTCGAACCGCAGATTGACCGGATGCTTGAGCTCGTGCGCGACGATCTTCTCGACCAGATCGGTGCCGAAGCCGCGCTTGCGCGTCGCGGGCACCTGCGGCCCGCCCGATTCCACCCATTCGATCTGGGCCATGTCGTCGCGCACCAGCGACCAGGTGACGCTGAGTCGCCCGCCCGCCACGCTGAGCGCGCCGTATTTAGCGGCGTTGGTGGCCAGCTCGTGCATGGCAAGTCCCAGCGACAACGCATCGTTGGGCGCCAGTTCGACCAACGGACCGTCGATCTCGACGACGGTTTCCTCGGCGCGGGCATAAGGCGCGATCTCGGTTTCCACGACGTCGCGGATCGGGGTCGTGCCCCACTCGGAATTGGTCAAGAGGTCGTGCGTCGCCGACAGCGCGCGGATGCGTCCGTCGAGCCCGTCGGCGAACTCCTCCAGCGTCGTCGCGCGGCGCCGGGTCAGCGCGACGATGGACAGCACGTTGGCCAGCGTGTTCTTCACCCGGTGGTTGAGTTCGCGCGTGAGCGAATTGCGGATCGAGTTCTGCTCCGCGAAGAAGTCGAGCGAGGCCTGGTCCTCGTAGGCCTGCTGCGTCAGCAGCCGGGCGACGATCATCGACAGGCTGGCCACGGCGAGACCGAACAGCAGCGTGATCATCGACAGGGACGACAGCAGGGTGCCGCGCGGGCTTTCCACCTGGACCGTCATCGGGCGGTTGGCGACGCGCACCTGCACGGTCACGAAACGGCCCGTGCGCAGGCTGGGCGCGTGCTGGGCGAGCAGGACGCCGTCCTCCGGATTGCCGTCGAACAGACGTATGCCCCGCCCGTCGGCGATCTCGGGCGAAAGCACCGACGCAAGGAAATCCGCGCCGTTGAAGGGGCTGTAGATGAAGCCGAGCAGGGTCCGCGTTCCGCCGCGCACCTGAAATACCGGCATGTAGATGAGGAAGCCGGGATCGCGCCCCGTCCCTTCCTGCACCAGCGTCACGCGCCCGCTGGCGGTCGGGCGCATCGTGCGCGCCGCCTCGTCCATCGCGCGGCGGCGAACCGGGTCGGAATACATGTCGAACCCGATCGCGCGCCGGCTGCGCTCCGTATCGGGCTTGAGAAAGGTGACAGGGACCGCGAACGGCTGGTCCGGGGCGGGCGCGGGGTGGATCCGCATCCGGCCGGGAATCTGGTCCTCGATCGAACGCTCGTATTCCTCGATCCGGTCGGCCGGAACGATCTGCGCCCAGCCGATCCCTTCCGCGCCGCGATAATCGGCATCGATCCGCAATTCGCTGACGAAGCGGCGGAACAGGCTGGCGGGCACGGCATCGACCGAGCCGAACAGCGCGGCGCCTGCCCTGAGATAGGAACTGGCGGTGTTGCCGCGCCGGTCGAGCGCGGAGGCGACGGTACGCGCGACCTCGTTGAGTTGCGCGCGTTCCTGTCGCTGCTCGCCCCGCTCGATCGCGAAGACGCTCACCATCGTGATCACCACGATCAACAGGAAGATCGCGAGTGGCAAAGCGCGCGGAAAACGGATCAGCCAGCGGCTGTTCCGGCGCAGATGCGTGATCGGTTCAGAACTCAAAAGCTTGCGTTTGCCCATTGCCAACGGGGGAAGCGGCCCTTGCCAACCCTGCGATGGGGAACCACATGGGTAACAATTCGTTCCTCGGTTTCTCACGGGATCACGGACTTGTCGAACCACGGTTGGGTTTCGAACGATGTCCGGAGGGAGCTTTTCGATACAAGCATGACGATTGATGAAAAGGGAAAGCCGAAGCAGGCCGACAGCAAGACGTCGGCCCCCGCATCGGGCGGGGATCAACCGCAATGGGCGCGCGGGCTTCGCAGGCTGTACGATTCGGTGGTCGATGAGCCGCTGCCGGATCAGATGAAGGACCTGTTGTCGAAACTCGACGACGGCGCCGACGGGTCGAAAGACGGGTAGGAATGAGTTCGACGAAAAGAACGGCCGCTGAAAAGGCCGAGTTCAAGCGGGAATTGACACAGGTGGTACCGCACCTGCGCGCCTTCGCGCGCGGCCTGTGCGGGCGGCCCGACATGGCCGACGACCTGGTGCAGGAAGCGCTGCTGAAGGCGTGGGCCGCGCAGGAGCGGTTCGAGCCCGGCACCAGCATGCGTGCCTGGACCTTCGTCATCCTGCGCAACGCCTATCTCACCGACATGCGGCGCAACCGGTTCCGCGGCGATTACGACGAGACGGTGGCGGAACGCATCCTCACCGCCCCGGCGGGTCAGGAAGAGCCGATCCACCTGTCCGACATGCACCGGGCGCTGCTGACGCTGCCGCCCGAACGGCGCGAGGCGCTGTTGCTGGTCGGTGCGGGCGGGTTTTCCTACGAGGAAGCGGCGACCATCTGCGGCTGCGCGGTGGGCACGATCAAGAGCCGGGTCGGGCGCGCGCGGTCCGCGCTGAACGCCATGCTGGCCGACGGATCGATCCCCAAGCGGTCGCTGGGGGACGACGCGGCGCACCGCGCGATCCTGGAGGAACTGGACGACGTCGCGGCCGGAAACGGCCTGGCCGAACCCACGCACGGCCGACGCTAGGCGCCACCCCGGTGCGCCTCGCCAGTCGCGCGCCGGACGCGCCCGTGATATAAACGGGCTCATGGACATGCCATCACGCGGCGAAGGGGGCGAAAGGTCCGACCCCGTGCTTCCCGAAGACGAACAGCAGGGCGAGGCGCCGATCCGGCGCATGACCTTCGCCGATCAGGAATTGCGGCTGATCAGCCTGCTCGTCCTGATCCTGGGCGCGGGCCTGTTCCTCGCCCTGCCCTTCGTCCTGTCGATCGGGTCGGTGGTGTTCCTGCCGGTCACCACCGCGGTGATCTTCACCATCCTCCTCGCCCCGCTGGCGGATCGCCTTTCGGGCTGGGGCGTGCCCAACACGCTCGCCTCCGTCCTCGCGATCCTGTTCTTCATGGGGATCGTCGCCATCGCCTTCGCGGTCATCCTGCAACCGGCGATCTCGCTGTTCGACGAACTGCCGATGATGGTCCAGCAGGTCGGCGAACGCTTCAGCCAGCTGCGCAGCCAGTTCGACTGGCTCGCGCGCGCCAACACCATGCTGAACGAGGCGCTGGGGCAGGAAGGCAGCGACCGGGTGGTGCTGGCCAGCCCGTCCTTCGTGCAGGAACTGGCGATCGGCGCGCCCAGCGTCCTGCTGGAAGTGCTGCTGACCTTCCTGATGACCTTCTTCATGGTCGAGGCGCGCACGCGCATGCGGCGCAACCTGCTGTTCGGGCGTACCAGTTTCGGCACCAGCCTGAAGGCGGCGCGCGTCATGCGCGAGGTGCAGGACCGGGTCGCCGCCTACATCCTGACCGTCGCGTGGATCAATCTGGGCGTCGGGCTGATCGTCACGCTGGGTGCCTGGATCCTGGGGATCGGCGCGCCGGTCATGTGGGGCGGGCTGGCCGCGCTGCTCAACTTCGTGCCCTATATCGGCCCGCTCGCGATGACGACGCTGCTGGCGCTGTTCGGCATCGGCACGTCGGACACCGTGTTCGTCGGCCTGATGCCGGCCGCGGCCTATCTGTGCCTGCACGCGGTGGAGGCGAACATCGTCACCCCGTCGATCCTGGGCGCGCGGTTCACGATGAACCCGGTTCTGATCCTGATCGCGTTTTCCTATTTCACATGGGTCTGGGGCGCGATCGGGGCGTTGCTGTCGGTGCCGATCCTGCTGATGCTGACCGCCTTCTTCGACCATGTGGGGCGCCCTAACCTGGTCGGGTTCATCTTCGGCGAACCGCTGTTCGATGCGGGCTTCATCGGCGACGAGGAAGACCCCGCCGCAGAGCCGGTCGGGCCCTAGCGCCCACAAACCACCGGATAATCGGCCGCCAACAAAAAGGCCCGCCGGTGAGGGCGGGCCTTTCCTGTCTGTGGTGCGATCGCCCGCTCAGGCGGGATATTGCCAGGTCGTGCCACGCGCCAGATTGTCGCTGGCGAAGCTCCAGTTGAGCTTGTCCTTGGTCAGCGCCTTCAGATATTCGGGCCGCGCGTTCTGGTGATCGAGATAATAGGCGTGTTCCCACAGGTCGATCACGAGCAGCGGGTTCACACCGTCCTTGTCGGCCAGCGTATCGCCGTCGTGGGTTTCCTCGATCGAGAGCTTGCCGCCCTTCTCCGCGAGCCAAACCCAGCCGCTGGCGAAGTGCCCGGCACCGCGTTCCTGCAGCTTTTCCTTCAGCGCGTCGACCGAACCGAAAGCGTCGTCGATCATCGCCTTCAGTTCGTCGCTGGGGGACGTTTCGGCGCCGGCCATCGAATGCCAGTAGAAGCCGTGGTTCCAGCTCTGCGCGGAATTGTTGAACAGGCCCTGGTCGCTGCCGCGGGCGGCGGCGACGATGTCTTCCAGCGCCTTGCCCTCGTGGTCGGTGCCTTCGATCGCCTTGTTCGTCTTGTCGATATAGGCCTTGTGATGCTTGCCGTGGTGATAGCTCAGCGTCTCGGCGGAAACCGCCGGGTCCAGCGCGCTGTCGTCATACGGCAGGGGTGTGACTTCGAATGCCAATGGTATTCTCCCGTTCGTGCTTGAAGTGAAAAGAATCGCGTTCACCGGCCCAACGCACGGACACGCCGAGAGTTGCAGTCAGGCCCGATTTTCCCGGTCGGTCGCCGCCGTGACCGCCACGTTCATGGTGACGTTGGCGACGGTGCGCATGAGATCGGGCAGCATCTCCACCGCCACCAGCAGCGCCAGCGGCTCTATCGGCACCCCCATGGCGAGGGCGATCGGTCCGATCGACACGACGAAGCTGATGGAGCCGGGCAGGCTGACCGATCCCACGCTGATCACCAGCGCGACCGCGATCCCCGCCGCGATCAGGCTGGGCGACAGCTCTACCCCGGTGAGATTCGCGACGTAGATCGCGACCGCCATGTTCATGACCGGGCTGGTGGCGCGAAAGATCGCCACCGCCAGCGGCAGGACGAAATCGCTGATCTCCTCGCGCAGCTTCAGCGTGCGCGCGCTTTCCAGCATGGCTGGCAGGCTGGCGAGCGAGCTCTGCGTGGAAATCGCCACCGCCTGCGCGGGCAGGATGGCGCGGGCAAAGCGCAAGGGGCCGATACCGCCGACGATCCAGGCGAGCAGATAGGCGGCGACCAGCGTCAGCCCGCCCATCGCCGACACGACCAGGATGTAATGGATCAGCGTCAGGAACGCGCCGTCGCCGCCGGCCCGGACCGCGACACCCAGCGCAAGCGCGAACACCCCGACCGGCGCGACCCACAGCACCCAGCCGATGATGACCAGCATGGCATTGCCGAGCGCGCGGAAGAAGGCGCGCAGCACGTCGCCCTGCTCGCTCGGCAGGCGGGACAGCGCGAACGCGAACAGCGCGAAGAACAGCGTGAGCGGCAGCATGGCGGTTTCCGCCGCCGCGGCGACGAGGTTGGGCGCGACGAGCGAGGCGATGAAGTCGCCGATGCCGGGCACCTGCTGCGCCGGGCCGCCGACCCCCGCCGCCAGCATCGCGCTGGCCGCGGCGGGAATGGGGAAGACATCCAGCAGCAGGGGCATCAGCAGCGCGGTCGCCGCGCTCCCCAGCACCAGCGCCAGCGCCATCCAGCCCAGCATGCGCCGCGCGACCCGGCCCGCCCGCGCCGCCTGCGCGAGCTGCGAGATTCCCATGACCAGCAGCGCGCCCACCAGCGGGATGATCGTCATCTGCAGGGCGCGCAGCCACATCTGCCCGACGGGGCCGGTGATCGTCGCCACTTCGGTGCCGAGCGGGGACCCGGCCAGCAGCGACCCGGCCAGCAGCCCGCCGACCAACCCGGCCAGCGTCCACCATACCGGGATGCGGATCGTCACCAACCCGCCGTTCTTATTGCCGCTTTCGTCGATTTCGGTCGTGGCCAACAGCCCGCCCCCTTCACATTCCGTACGCATTACGCCTAACAGCCGCGTGGCAAACGACACTGATCCGCGCAATGCGGGAATGGGATGGGTATGGGACGGAAATTCTTTGGCACCGACGGGATCCGGGGCGAAACCAATACCGGTGCCATGACCGCCGAGATGGCGATGCACGTGGCCCAGGCGGCCGGCGCGCACTTTCGCCGCGGCGATCATCGCCACCGGGTGGTGATCGGCAAGGACACGCGCCTGTCGGGCTACATGATGGAAAGCGCGCTGGTCGCGGGCTTCACCAGCATGGGCGTCGACGTCATCATGACCGGCCCGCTGCCGACCCCGGCGGTCGCGCTGCTGACGCGCGAGATGCGCGCCGATCTGGGCGTGATGATCTCCGCCAGCCACAACCCCTATCGCGACAACGGGATCAAGCTGTTCGGGCCCGACGGGTTCAAACTGGACGACGACACCGAAAGCGCGATCGAGGCGCTGATCGAGAAACGCCCCGAGCTGGTGCCCGCGGCGCAGATCGGCCGGGCGCGCCGGATCGAGGATTCGCGCGGGCGCTACATCCACGCGGTGAAGCAATCGGTGGCGGATTCGATCAGCTTCGACGGGCTGAAGGTGGTCGTCGACTGCGCCAACGGGGCCGCCTACCAGGTGGCGCCCAGCGCGATCTGGGAACTGGGGGCGGAGGTCGTCACGCTGGGCGTGTCGCCCGACGGCACCAACATCAACGACGGCGTGGGTTCGACCTCGCTCGGCGCGGTGCAGAAAAAGGTCGTCGAGGTCGGAGCCGACATCGGCATCGCTCTCGACGGGGACGCCGACCGGCTGATCGTCATCGACGAGAAGGGCAAGGCGGTCGACGGCGATCAGATCATGGCGCTGATCGCCACCCGCATGGCGGCCAAGGGCGAGCTGACCGGCAGCGGCGTGGTCGCCACGGTGATGAGCAATCTGGGGCTGGAGCGCCACCTCGCCGAACACGACCTGACGCTGGAGCGGACCAAGGTCGGCGATCGCTACGTGCTGGAACGCATGCGCCAGGGCGGTTTCAACGTCGGGGGGGAGCAATCGGGCCACATGATCCTGCTCGACCATGCGACCACCGGCGACGGCACGGTCGCGGCCCTGCGCGTCATCGCCAGCCTGGTGCGCGAACAGCGCCCGGCGAGCGAGGTGCTCCACCGGTTCGAGCCGGTGCCCCAGCTCCTCCAGAACGTGCGCTACGCAGGCGGGCGGCCGCTCGAGGCCGACAGCGTCAGAACCGCGATCGCGGATGCCGAGGCGGAGCTGGCGGAGCGCGGTCGCCTCGTCATCCGGCCCAGCGGGACCGAGCCGGTCATCCGTGTCATGGCGGAAGGCGACGACAAGGCGCAGGTCGAAGCGGTGGTGGCCCGCATCTGCGACGCGGTGCGCGAGGCGGCGGGCTGATGCTGGAGATGCGCCCCGATTGCGAACGCTGCGGCGCCGACCTGCCGGCACAGGCGCCCGGCGCCTTCATCTGCAGCATGGAATGCACCTTCTGTGCGCCCTGCGCCGACGCGCTGGACGACCTGTGCCCCAATTGCGGCGGCGAGCTGATGGATCGCCCCACGCGCACGAAGGCGCTGCAGGAAAAATATCCCCCCGCGACCGAGCGCCGGTTCGAGGCGTGAGGCCCGCGAGCACGCCCCGGGCCCTGCCCCGCCCGAAGAAAGAGTTGCGATGAGCCAGGCAATCCCTCCCCGCATCCTCGCGATCGCCGGTTCGGACAGCTCGGGCGGCGCCGGAATCCAGGCCGACATCAAGACCGTCACCATGCTGGGCGGCTATGCCATGACCGCGCTGACTGCGATCACCGCGCAGAACACGCGCGGCGTGCAGGCGGTGGAGACGCTGCCGGCGCCATTCGTCGTCGCGCAGATCGACAGCTGCCTGTCCGATATCGGCGCCGACGCGGTGAAGATCGGGATGCTGGGCTCGCCCGCCATCGCCCACGCGGTGGCGGAGCGGCTGGAGCGGTTCAAGGGCCCGGTGGTGTTCGATCCCGTGATGGTCGCGACCAGCGGCTCCGTGCTGGCGGACGAGGCGACGATCGCCGCCTTCGCGCGGCTGATGGATCGCGCCACGCTCACCACCCCGAACCTTCCCGAACTGGAGGCGCTGGGCGGGCTGGACGCGGTGGTGCCGCGTGCCGGTGCGGTGCTGGCGAAGGGCGGGCACGGCGGCGGCGACATGGTGGCCGACGTGCTGCACACCGCGCGCGGCGAAACGACCTTCTCCAACCCCCGGATCGAGAGCCGGCATACCCACGGCACCGGCTGCACCCTGTCCTCGGCCATCGCCGCCGGGCTCGGCGCGGGGCTGGCGCTGGAACCCGCGGTGGAGCGCGCGATCGCCTTCGTGCGCGCGGCGCTCCTCGCCGCACCCGGCCTGGGCGAAGGCGCGGGGCCGATGGGCCACCACGCCGTTACCGGGTTCTAGCCGCTAGCGGTCGAGTTCGTAGAACGCGGCGATGTGGTCCCACGCCTCGTCCGCGGTCTCGCACCAGGTGATGAGGTCGAGATCGCGCTTCGACACGGTGCCTTCGTCCGCCAGCGCGTCGAAATCGACCACGCGGTTCCAGAACTCCTTGCCGAACAGCAGGATCGGCATCGGCTTCATCTTGCCGGTCTGGATCAGGGTCAGCAGTTCGAACATTTCGTCGAACGTGCCGAAGCCGCCCGGGAACACCGCCACCGCCCGCGCGCGCAGCAGGAAGTGCATCTTGCGCAGCGCGAAATAGTGGAAGTTGAAGCTGAGATAGGGCGTCACGTAATGATTGGGCGCCTGTTCGTGGGGCAGCACGATGTTGAGGCCGATCGATTCGCCCCCCGCATCGCTGGCCCCGCGATTGGCCGCCTCCATGATCGACGGGCCGCCGCCCGAACACACCACGAACTGCCGCTTGCCTTCCTCGATGATCGCCTTCTCGGTGATCATCCGGGCGAGGGTATAGGCCTCGTGATAGTATTTCGCCTTCGCCGCCAGCCGCTCGGCCACCGGGCGCTCCTCCTCGCTCGCCGCGGCGACCGCGGCCTCGGCCTGGTCGGGCGAGGGAATGCGGGCCGAACCGTACATGACGATGGTGGAGCCGACATTGGCCTCCTCCAGCAGCATTTCGGGCTTCAGCAGCTCGAGCTGGAAGCGTACCGGGCGCAGTTCCTCGCGCAGCAGGAAGTCGCGATCCTGGAAGGCGAGGCGATAGGCGGGGTGGCGCGTCTGCGGCGTGTCGCTGGGCGACTTTTCGGAGAACTTCGCCTCTTCCTGCGCCTTGTAGAATCTGCGGTCGCCGATCGGGTGATCGTGTTCATTGCTGTCGGTCATCAGCGGCGCACTAATGCGCCCCGCGCGCCCCGGCAACTGCGCTTTTGGCGCATCAGCCGTTCAGCCAGAGCCGCAACAGGTAGGCAACCGCGCCCAGCGCCGCGACGCTCATGGCCCAGATCGCCGCCATCCAGGCCAGCCGTCGCCACAGCGGGCGCTCGTCCGCCTCGGATCGGTCGGGGCCCATCAATGGTACCCTTCCGCGCCCACCTTGCCGCGGAACACCCAATAGGCCCACGCGGTGTAGGCGATGATCAGCGGCATCGCGATGGCGACGCCCACCAGCATGAAGATCTGGCTGCGTTCGGGCGCGGCGGCATCCCAGATGGTCAGCCCCGGCGGCACGACGTAGGGCCACATGGTGACGCCCAGCCCGGCCATCCCGAAGAAGAACAGCGCCAGCGCCAGCCAGAACGGCTTGGAATGCCGCGCCGCCTTGAGCGACCGGAGCAGCGCGACCGTCACGATGGCGGTCAGGATCGGCACCGGCAGCGCGTAGTAGATTTCCGGCGCGGTCAGCCACCGTTCCGCATAGGCGGATCGCAGGGTCAGGTTGTAGAGGCTGACCCCGGCCATCAGCACCACGGTCGCGACCGTGGCCCAGCGCGCGAGCCGGCGGGCGCGATCCTGCACCTCGCCGTCCAGCTTCCACACCAGCCAGCACGAACCCAGCAGCGCATAGCCTGCTACGGTGCCGACGCCGGTCAGCAGCGTGTAGGGCGTCAGCCAGTCCCACCAGCTGCCGCTATAGGCCCGGCCGGTCATGTCGATTCCCTGCAATAGCGCGCCCAGGATCATCCCCTGCGCCAGGGCGGCGACGACGCTTCCGAGGCTGAAGGCCGCGTCCCAGAACCTGCGATGCGCATCGTCGCGCCAGCGATATTCGAACGCCACGCCGCGAAAGACGAGGCCCAGCAGCATCGCGATGATCAGCGGATAGGTCGCGGGCAGGATGACGGCGTAGGCGAGCGGAAAGGCGGCGAACAGCCCGCCGCCACCCAGCACCAGCCAGGTCTCGTTCCCGTCCCACACCGGCGCGATGGAGTTCATCGCGCGGTTGCGCCCGTGCCCGACCTCGAAGGCGGGAAACAGGATGCCGATGCCGAGGTCGAAGCCGTCCATCACCACATAGGCGAAGATCGCGAAGGCGATGATGAAGGCCCAGACGGTCGTCAGGTCGAAATTCACCAGCATCGTCAGCGCTCCATTCCCGGCGGTACGTCGTCGGGGCCGACCTGCACGCTCGCCCGCTGCAGCGCGGGGGTGATCCCGGCGGTGCGGATCGGTCCCTTCTCGCCCCGGCGCACGCCGACCTCGCCCGGCTCGGGGTTCTTGCGCATCAGGCGCAGGATGTACCACGTGCCCACGCCAAAGACGGTGAAATAGACCACCACGAAGGCCAGCAGCGAGGCGCCCACGGCAGGTGCGGCCAGCGGGCTGGCGGCATCGACGGTGCGCAGCATGTTGTAGACCACGTAGGGCTGGCGGCCGACCTCGGTCGTGACCCAGCCCGCGATCACCGCCACGAAGCCGGCCGGCGACAGGGCGAGCGCGGCGCGGTGCAGCCACGACCAGTCGTAGAGCTTGCGGCGCGCGCGGGCGAGCAGGCTCCACATGCCGATGCCCAGCATCGCGAAGCCCAGGCCGACCATGATCCGGAACGACCAGAACACGATGCCGACCGGCGGCTCCTCGTCGTCGGGGATGGTGTCCAGCCCGGCCAGCGGCGCGTCGGGATCGTGCTTCAGGATCAGGCTGGAGGCCTTGGGAATCTCGATCGCGTACTTCACCGTCTTTTCCGCGCTGTCGGGGATGCCGAACAGGATCAGCGGCGCGCCGTCGGGGTGGCTCTGGAAATGCCCCTCCATCGCCATGACCTTCTGCGGCTGGTGTTCCAGCGTGTTGAGCCCGTGGGCGTCGCCCGCCGCGATCTGGACCGGCACCACCAGCGCCGCCATCCACATCGCCATCGAAAACATCTTGCGCGCGTGGGGGTTCGCCTTGTCCTTCAGCAGATGCCAGGCGCCGACCCCGCCGACCACGAAGGCGGTGGTGAGGTAGGCGGCCAGCACGGTGTGGACCAGCCGATAGGGGAAGCTGGGATTGAAGATGATCGCCATCCAGCTGTCGCCGGGCAGGATCTGCCCGTTGGCGCCCAGTTCGTACCCGGTCGGGGTCTGCATCCAGCTGTTCACCGACAGGATCCAGAAGGCCGAGATCGCGGTCCCCACGGCGACCATGCAGGTGGCCGCGAAGTGCAGTTTCTTGCCCACGCGGTCCATCCCGAACAGCATCACGCCCAGGAACCCCGCCTCCAGGAAGAACGCGGTCAGCACCTCGTACGCCATCAGCGGGCCGACCACCGGCCCCACCTTGTCGGAGAAGACCGACCAGTTGGTCCCGAACTGGTAACTCATCACGATGCCGGACACGACGCCCATGCCGAACGCGATGGCGAAGATCTTCAGCCAGTATTTGAACAGGTCGAGATAGAGGCTCTTGCCGGTTTTCAGCCACAGCCCCTCCAGCACCATGAGGAAGCTGGCGAGCCCGATCGAAAAGGCCGGGAAGATGAAATGGAAGCTCACCGTAAAGGCGAACTGGATACGGGCCAGGATGACCGGGTCGAACGTGTCGAACATGGTGTGGTACCTACAGGATTGCGCCCGCGATTGCGATTGCGAAGAATGAAAGCAGCGTTGCTGGCGCCGCACATGCCCTTGCGCGGACATCTGCCGTGCAAGGCGTCACATCGCCGCCCAGCTGCGCCACAGCATGTAGAGCGCGACGACGAAAATCAGACCGGCGAACAGCGTCTTGAGCGTGCCGCCGCCCGACAGCCTCTTCGCCAGCCGGGTGCCGAAGAACCCGCCGACCACGCCGCCCGCCACGAAAACCGCGGCCAGCACCCAGTCGACCATCCCGGAAAAGGCGTAGTTGGCGGCGGTCGTCAGGCCGAAGGCGGTGACCGCGACCAGGCTGGTGCCGACTGCGTTGATCATCGGCATGGAAGTCGACCCGATCAGGCCGGGCACGATCAGGAACCCGCCGCCGATCCCGAAGAACCCGGAAAAGGCCCCCGTCCCCAGCCCGTAGCCGAGCACCCGGGGCGCGTTCTCGCGATTGCATTGCGCACCCGGCACGCCCGCCCGGCCGGAATCGCGCAGCATCAGCACGCCGACGACGATCATCAGCAGCGCGAACAGGAACAACAGCTTCTGGCCATCGAAGCTCTTGCCCAGCGTCGATCCGCCCAGCGCGCCGACGATGCCGGCGGCGGCGTACATGCCGCCGCAGCGCCACTTCACCGTGTGCTGCCGCGCATGCTGGGCGAGGCCGGTGGCGGCATTGGCGGCCACGGCCAGCGCGCTGGTCCCGATGGCGACATGCGGACTGCGCACGCCCACGAGATAGACCATCAGCGGCACGGCGAGGATCGACCCGCCCCCGCCGACCAGACCCAGCGTGAACCCGACCAGCCCGCCCGAGACGAGGCCGAGCAGCATGTGCGGCCAGTCGATCATGGTCCCGCTCGCGCCGCCTGTCAGTCGATCCGCCCGCGCAGGCCCGACAGGTCGTAACCGGCATGCGCGGCGCGGGTGATCCGGTCCTCGATCTCGCGATCCTCCGGATTGGCGATCGTCTCCAGCGTCATGGAGCGGGTGCCCGACCGGCAATAGGCCAGCACCGGGCCCGTCGCCTCGCGGCGCGCCTTGCGAAACGCCTCCACCGCGTCCGGAGTGAAACCGGCGCCCGCGACGGGGATGTGGTGGAAGGCGAGGCCCGCCGCCTGCGCCGCGTCGCGCATGGCGGCGGCATCGGGCTGACCCGCATCCTCGTCGTCGGGCCGGTTGCAGATGACGGTCGTGAACCCGTCCTGCGCCAGTTGCGCCATGTCCTGCGGCGCGATCTGCGGCGCCACGGCGAAATTCTCGTCCACGCGATTGATCTTCATGCTCTTGTTCCTTCTGCGAGACGCACCAGCGCCATGCCTGCCAGCATCGCTACCACGAAGATGGCGGCGGCGGGCAAATCGATCGCCAGCGCGGCGATGCCGGGCCCCGGACACAGCCCGGCGATCCCCCAGCCGATCCCGAACACGGCCGCTCCGCCGATCAGCCTGGGGGACAGGTCGCTGCGCTGCGGCACGGCGAAAGCGGGGGCGAAGGCCGGGCGCGCCACGCGGCGCTGGATCGCCCAGGCGATCGCCATGACCAGCACCGCCCCGCCCATCACGAAGGCGAGCGTCGGATCCCATGCGCCGAACAGGTCGAGGAAACTGCGCACCCGCACGGGGTCGGTCATCCCGCCGATGGCGAGCCCCGCCCCGAACAGCGTGCCCACGGCGAGCGAGAGGGCCGCGCGCGCGATCACGGCAGCACCCGCCAGCCCAGCGCGTTCATCGCCGCCACGGTCGCGATGCCGGTCGCCATGAAGATCGCGGTGGCGGCGATGGACCGCGGGGCGAGCCGGCTGATCCCGCATACGCCGTGCCCGCTGGTGCATCCGCTGCCGAGCCGGGTGCCGACGCCCACGACCAGCCCGGCGACGGCGAGCGGGACCGGTCCGGCGAAATGCGCGGGCAAGCCACCGCTCGCGAGACCGACTACCAGCGCGCCGAGCGGCAGGCCGAGGACGAAAGCCCACGCCTCGATCGCGCCCATGCCGCTGCCGCCCAGGCCGAACGCGCGCGCGGCAATGCCGGAAACGCCCGCGATCCGGCCATTGCCCAGCAGCATCAGCGCCGCGGCAAGCCCGATCATGAGCCCTCCGATCAGGCCGGCCAGCGGCGCGGCGTCGGGAAATCCGGGCAGGCTCATACCGCGTTGACCGGTATCTTGATGTAGCTGACGCCGTTGTCCTCCGGATCGGGCAGGTGCCCGCCGCGGATGTTCACCTGCACGCTGGGCAGGATGAGGTTGGGCATCGCCAGCGTCCGGTCGCGACTGGTCCGCATGGCGACGAATTCGTCCTCGCTCACCCCGTCGCGGACATGGACGTTGTCCGCCCGCTGCTGGCCGACGGTGGTTTCCCACGCGTAATCGTCGCGGCCCGGGGCCTTGTAATCGTGGCACAGGAACAGCCGCGTCCCGTCGGGCAGCGACAGCAGGCGACGGATCGAACGGAAGAGCTGGCGCGCGTCGCCGCCGGGAAAATCCGCCCGCGCTGTGCCGAAATCGGGCATGAAGATCGTATCGCCCACGAACGCCGCATCGCCCACGACGAAGGCCATGTCGGCGGGCGTATGGCCGGGGACGTGCAGCGCGATGCCCTCCAGCGTGCCGATGCGGAAGGCCTCGCCGTCCTCGAACAGATGGTCGAACTGCGAACCATCGCGCTCGAACGCGGTGCCGGCGTTGAACAGCTTGCCGAACACCTCCTGCACGCGGACGATCTCGCGCCCGATGCCGAGCTTCCCGCCCAGCCGGTCCTGCAGATAGGGCGCGGCGGAGATGTGGTCGGCGTGGGCATGGGTCTCGATCAGCCAGGTCACTTTCAGATTTTTCGAAGTGACGTATTCGACGATGCGATCGGCGGAGCCGTGCGAGGTGCGCCCCGACGCCGCATCGTAATCCAGCACCGAATCGATGATCGCCGCCTCGCCCGTCGCCGGGTCGTGCACGACGTAGCTGACGGTGTTCGTCGCCTCGTCGAAGAACCCGGCGATGGTCGGCCGCAGCGCGCTGTCGGCAATGGCCCGGTCGATCTGCCGGGTCGCGCGGGCGACCGGCTCGTCCCGATCAGTCATGACAAACTCCGATATACGGTTTCATAAACTGTGTATATGTATTGCTTTCGCAGAGTCAATCGGTAAGACAACGGAGCATGGACAGCCCGACCCCGGAAACCGAACGCCCGCGCGCCCTGCGCATCGGCGACCCCGCACCCGGCTTCGCCGCGCGCAGCACCGCCGGGCCGGTCGATCTTGCCGATTATCGGGGCCGCTGGGTGGTATTGTTTTCCCACCCGGCGGACTTCACCCCGGTCTGCACCAGCGAATTCGTCGCCCTGGCGCGGGCGGCGGGGGATTTCGAGCGGCGCGACTGCGCGCTGATGGCGCTGTCGGTCGACAGCCTGTTCTCCCACTTCGGATGGCTGCGCCTGATCCGCGACCGGTTCGGCGTGGAGGTCCGCTTCCCGGTGCTGGAGGATCCGACGATGGTGATCGGCCGTGCCTACGGCATGGTCGGCCCGACCGACAGCGACAGCGCCGCGGTGCGCGCCACCTTCTTCATCGATCCCGGCGGCATCGTGCGCGCGATGAGCTGCTATCCCGCCACGGTCGGACGCTCCGTCCCCGAAATGCTGCGCACGCTCGACGCGCTGCAGGCGGTCGATGCGCAAGGCGGGCTCAGCCCGGCGAACTGGCAGGCGGGCGACGCCATGCTCGACCCGCCCGCCACCACGCTGGACGCGGTGTTCGGCGGCGCCGATGCGGCCGCCTGGTTCCTGCGCGGGCCCGATGCGGAAGGCGGGGACGATGGCTGACGCAGGCATCGAACA
This sequence comes from uncultured Citromicrobium sp., assembly GCA_964401795.1. Classification (GTDB taxonomy): domain Bacteria; phylum Pseudomonadota; class Alphaproteobacteria; order Sphingomonadales; family Sphingomonadaceae; genus Alteriqipengyuania. Next base: position 109,297 of record CAYNZQ010000001.1, on the reverse strand, counting down.
GCTCAAGGCGCTGGCCCACCCGGCCCGCTTCCGCATCGTCGAAACGCTTGCCACCGGGGAACGCAATGTGGGCGAGATCGAGGCGGAAAGCGGGATCGCCCAGCCCGCACTATCGCAACAGCTGGCGGTGCTGCGCCAGGCCGGCATGGTGGAAACCCGGCGCGAGGCGAAGCTGGTGTTCTATTCGCTCGACCGGTCGGTCATGGCCCATTTACGCGACCGGCTCTCCGCGCTCGCAGGCGAAGCGCCGCGCGCCGCACCCGCGAAGCGCCACGAAGGCGCGGCGAATTTCGCGCGCCTGACGCAGTGAACCCGGCGATGAGGGGAGTGAATTGCGGCATTATGGCGCTGTGGAACCAGCGCTTAGTGTCGATCTAGAATGCCTCGTGGAACGGGAAGTCCATGATCTTCCCGATTGTCGCCCCATTCATTACGACGCGAGCCTCAGTTCTCGATGCCACCTGTAGGACGAACTTTCGTCCAGCACATGCTTGTTCGTGATCGGGATAAGGCTCAATTACCCATTGGGTATAGGCGAGGCCATCGTCACCAACAGCTTCCTTTCGGATTTGTGCAAGCAGGCGCTCATTAGGAGAGCGCAGGTCGAACCCCCAGCGCTGTGAGCTGATCTCATAGCGGATCGCTTGGCGAAGCACGCCTTGTTCATCGCGGTCAGCATTTCGAACGAGATAGGTCGAGTATGTCGTGCCATCCCACTCATTCTTGATCTCGAACGCTTTTGCATTTCCACGCAGAGCAGCCTTGACCGCACATTGGGCGGAAGCCGCACCACCGGTCGTCAGCGAAATGACGACGAGAAGGCCTTTCAAGATGTGACGCACCGACGTGGCTCCTTGTTGATGCACAGGTTTTAGGATGATTTTCCCCACCTCCCAAGCGCTCCCGCTTGCCCCTTACCTGATCAGGTTTCTACTGATGCCTCATGGGGATGACGAATCTGCGAATTATGCTGGAGCGGAAGTTCGCCGATTGGCTCGGCGAACAGCATGATCTTCAGAAACACATCGACGAGGTTACTGCCGCCTACGAGGCGCTTGATGAAAAGCGCGAGCGCCTCGAGAAGGTGGACCTTCTGCTGGAAAGCATGAAGACGATCATGTCGGAGATCGCGCCGACCTGGAAGCCGGACTCAATACGGCCGAGCCGCAAGAACGTGATCAAGATCCCATTCGAACCGGGCGAAGCGACCAGGCTTGCTTTCGATGTGATGCGTCGTGAGGACCGTCCGATGACTACGCGCGAGATCGCTAAACTGGTCATCGAGGTGAAGGACCTGGACCCCGAGGACCGAGATCTACTCAACCGGCTCAAGGTCGCTATCGATGCGAGCCTTCGCGGCAAGCAGGGGAAATTCGCGGATTACACTGGGGAGAAGTTCTCGCGGAAATGGTTCATTATTCCCGCTGGCGGCTCTAGGTTACCTACCCCGTAAGATAGGCGATGGCATCATCGCCACCCAGATCGTTCGCAGGTTGCGGACCCGCCTTCTTCTTTCGCCCCTGCCAATATCCCACGAGCGAAGCTGAGGGCGGCGTGCGTCCTACGGTCGAAATCATTAGCCGTAGATGTTCGCCATTGGCTCTACGCCGGTATTGCTCGCGCCACCCCAGTTCCATGGCATACCGATGCACGTGCGCCCCAGAGATGTGCTTGTGCACGCCGCGTTCGGCACAACGCATCCGTTCGAAGAAGCTTTCCGCCATATTTGTGCAGGCGCCGTTCTTTGAGAAATGCTCCGAGTGGTTGATACGCTTCGTATTGAAGAGCATGTGCAGAGGCTCCCACTGCGGGCTCATATCTGCATGGACGATCGTATCCGGCAAGAGCGTATTCCGCGCAATCTCGATCGCGTCACCCTCCTTTCCTAGCAGAAAAGTGCGCAGACGGCCGATTGCACCCGCCTCATGGTCATCACGCTCGCGCATGACGACGATGAGCTTCTGCTTCTTCTTCGCCGCCGCCTTGTGCTTCTTCTTGAACTCGGCCCACAGCTCTTTCGAATTGGGTAGGCGGGGGAGGCTGCCGCCGAACACAGCGCCATCAATCTCGACCACACCGCCGAGCTGCATCGCCTCGGCATCTTTGCCCATAGCGTCCCGAACTTTATGCAGCAGCACCCAGGCCGACTTGTAGCTGATGTCGATTTCACGGGAGAGTCGGCAGGCGGCCACTCCCATCACACCGTTGGCGAAGATTGCGCACGCCATCAGGATCTTGCGGAACGTCAGCTTACGATCCTTGAAAATCGTATGACTGGTTACGCTGAATTGTGCACGGCACGCCTTGTCCGAGCATTTCCAGCGGCAGTTCTTGCGGATCATCCAGACGTCGGTGCAGCCGCATTCCGGGCAGATCGGATTTCCGCTGTTTGCTTCCCAAATGATGCTCTTGAATTTCTCATGGGCAGAGTCCTCCGACATTTCGGCGATGGTGAGAAGACTCATCGACCGACATTGTGGAGAAAGGAGAAAGTGCTGCGCCATGATATGTGATGTTCTGCATCATCATATATGATTACGCCCCTTACATGTCGAGTCTAAAATCATCAGTTTTGATGACGCTGGTCACCAGAAGTGATGGCACGAGGTTTGGCCTTTCCCCGCGCACGTCCTACAAGGGCACGTTAATCGAAGGGTCCAAACCGATGGCAGACGACGAAAAGGCTTGGGAAGAACTGGCAAAAAACACTTTGCGCGCAGCAATGATGCAGCGCGGCATTTCCTATGCGGCCCTGGCTGAACGGCTTGAGACGATCGGTGTCCACGACAACGAGCTCAACCTTCGAAACAAGGTTAGCCGCGGCCGTTTCACCGCAGTCTTCCTGATGCAGTGCCTCAAGGCGCTCGATGCAGAATGGATCCACATCCCCTCGAACATAGATGAAGCTACCGGAAAATCCGGCGCGCAATTCCTAGCTCGGAGGGATGGGCCCGCTAAGTAAGCCAAGAAAAAGAACAAAAGACCATCTGCTGTTTGGCACTTGCACTTCTTCATCCTACAATTCGCGGACGTGTTCGGGAGGTCGAAATGAAGGGAAGCCGAAACAGCTCTGCAATGCTTCGACTTGCTCGGGCTGCTGCGAATGCACTGCGCTCCGAAGCGACTTCCGATGCAAGCCGCTCGAAGATTTGCCGAAACCTGCTCCGTAACAGATCGCTGACTGGCAGACCTGCCGAATTTGCGGCCGCGCTTTCAAAAATACCAATCGATGAGCGCCATTACTGGGTTGGCACGTTCTATACCCTGCTGTTAGATCCCGCAGTAAGGAAGGAGCAGGCTACCTATTTCACTCCACCAAATTTGGCGGAGGTTGTTCTCGACCTTGCCTTAGAAGCCGGATTTGATCTCGAAAAGGACGATGTGCTGGACCCCGCTGCGGGTGGCGCAGCATTCCTATCAACAATTGCCGGACGTGCAAAAGAGGAGGGAATTAAGCCGACTGAAGCGTCATACCGCTTCAACGGCATTGAAATTGATCGCGGGCTCGCCGCCCTATCCCGAACTCTTATTGCTGACCGATTAGGAGCAACAACCCGCCGCGGGATGATCATTTCTGGAGACGCGCTCAAAACGAAGATCCCGGCGTCCTATGGTCTAGTTATCGCCAATCCACCCTATGGGAGGATGTCTGAGGCAGAAGCGGTCGGGCTTCCGTGGCAAGAAGTCTGCCATCGGGGTCACATCAACAAATACGCGTTGTTTGTGGATCTCTGCGTGCGCCATACGAAGCCCAACGGCATCGTGGCACTCGTCATTCCGAGTAGCTTTCGAGCTGGCCCCCTCTTTTCGCGTCTTCGCCGGCATATTCGCTCAGAATGCAAAGTCCTCGCAATTGGCACTGTCGCAAAACGCAACCGTCTTTTCGTTGATGTTGCTCAAGATGTCAGCGTCCTGATTCTACGGAAAGGCGAGCCGCATAGGAACGACGCGCCAGTAGCTTTCCATACAATCGGCGCACCGACTTCATCACGAGTGCTGGCTAAGTTGCCTGAAGGCGTAGAAGATCCATGGCCGCTCCCAGATCAGTCTGACGAATTCGTTGGGGGCTGCACTCTCGCAGATTGGGGTGTAGACGTGAGGTCTGGCTATTTTGTCTGGAACAGACAGCTCGACAGGCTCAAGACCAATCCTGCGAAGGGAACAGCTTTCCCTTTGGTCTGGGCAAAAAACGTCCAGCCTGGTCGGCTTTGCCGACCGTCCGGCAAGAAGGGTCACGGCATTGATTTCGTGACTTTTGAAAAGCCAAGCAGAGCGATCCTTAGAGGTCCTGCACTCGTATTGCAGCGAACGACGAATGAGAAGCAGCCGAGGCGGATTATCTCGGCGGTTGTGGACCCGAAAGTCGTGAAACGATGGGGCGGATTCACGACTGAAAACCACATCATCGCATTGACCGCTTCTACGCAGGAGCGCGTTGAGCTCCTTTGCCAACTTTTGAATACAGCTGAAGTTGATCGCCGTTACCGACGAGTATCCGGGACTGCAGCCATCTCGGTTTCTCTAATTCGCGAGCTAGACCTTCCAAGTCCTGAGGCATTTGCGAGCGCACTGAAGCGATGCTCCGGTGATGCCGAGGAGGCTGCGCTTTCAGCCTACATGACCTCGAAAGAGGTGGTTTCCTGATGGGGCGCCACAAATCCCCTTGGGATAGGTCCCATTCTTACGCTGGAGCCGGAAACGAGCAACAGCGCCAGGCTGCGGTTCGCAAACGCGAGTTGGTCGCTCGATTGGCCGCGACCCCCAAGAAGACGCCAAAGGTCGAAGAGCCTGAGGAGATTTCACCAATTCTTCAGGCTCGAGACTGCGAAGCATATGTGAGGGCTCTCAATGAACTGCCTCTTTATGCTCTTGGAGAGTCGGAGGCAGCGCATCTCTCTGACGAGTATCGAAGGATTGTCGAGGCAGCGGTAAATTCAGCGGACTCTGGCGAGAGTAAGGCGCTGCTTGTGTGGCCACCTGAGGCGTTCTCACCCTCCGCTATCGTTGGGCTAATGACCATGGCTGCGGCTGGTGGAGCAAGACGGATCGAAACTACGGTTGCGGGGGTGAAGACTTGGTCGCGCGAAGATGCTGAGCCCATTCGGGTCGCTATTTTTCCTTATGCAAGGAGCACACACTCTCCCGCTCGCCGTGTCCAGGTTGATGCGAAATGCATTGGCGAGATCAACTTCGAACACTTCATGAGGACGGTCGACGATACCAGGGACCCCTCCAAGGATTACCACCACGTAATGTCGAGGGTGCGAAGCTTGGATGGCCGGGCCAAGGACGGCGAGTTCTATCCCGAGTTCCGTCACCCGATCCTCGACGAGGTAGTGCCGCACGGACCGCCTTCTGGCGTGGGAAATTCCAATAGCTCGCTTCTTTGGCGCACGCTTCGGAAGACGGACATTGTAAGACAGGCTCGCTCCGGAACAGCGGATGACCCTTCCTTGGCTCGGTTCTTCGCCTTCGAGCTCCGGCCCACCGACCGTATTGGCGTCGTCATCCGGTCACTGAAGGCGCCGATCAACCTCCTCCTGATCGACCTAACAAAGACAGGACGCCAGCGTCTCGGATGGAACTGGTCATCGCGTGCAAGAGAGGTCGTCGAATGCATGCGCGAAGTTCACCCATCGGCCGGTATCCTTGCGATTACCGATGACCCTTGGACGTTTTCTTCGACACGTTTCGATGTGTTGGGGGAGAGGAAATATGGGAAAAAGAGCAAGCTGCTGCCCGCACCGGGAGAGACGATCCTCGGACTATCGGGCGGCATTCTGTCGGCAGGTTTCGAGCCCGACTTTGAACCCGTAGGGTCCATCCACGTAAACGGGTTTTACGGTCAGGCCGGGAACGTGTCGGAAGAATTGCGCCGTCTTTCCTTCAAGATCGCAGACGCCGGCGATCGCAAATCGTCGGACCTCGTGAAGGATTTGGGGGTCATGGTTCGTCGAGCGGCATCGCTACCGGGTTCGGTCGGCGATTTCAGTCAGTTTCTCGAGAGCGAAACAACCGCCGCGATAGCCAGCGATCGGATCGCAGCTTACCGTAGCGCGGGGGTGATCGCCGACCTGTCCGAGCCAGATTGCATAGCATCTCAGATCGATGCCGGGGCTACAGTGCGTCAAGGTGTGGAAGAGCTCATGTCGAGCCTTACCGAAGCGACGCCAATGTCTACGCTTCTGGACGAAACTCTCATCCCATGCCTGAGGTCGTCATCCAAATCAGTCTTTATCTTCCGCTCCGACATGATTGCAGAGTTTGCTGCACACCGGATGGCAAGCAACCGAAAGCTTGCTGAGAGACTTGAGTCCGGCATGACTGTATTCGGTGGCAATGACGCCTTGGATGCAATCGCCGCATCGCAATTTGCTTCGAGAAATCAGTTCAAAAAGCTTGTTTTGGTCGCGCCAACTCGCTCAACGATTCTCAAGTTCTTTGCAAGACCTTGGCTCCCAGAGAATATCTCCGTGCTCGCGGATGCCGATACACTCGCATATGCGGGGCGCGATGCTGAACGGCTCTCGGGAGATTTAGGCAGTCATCCAATAGCTGAGCGGTTGTCGAAGTTCTCGAGTTCGGCAGCCACCCGTGTCTGTGAAATTGGTCGGCATGCTACCAATCTAGACAAGGTCCCCCCGTTGGATGACCTTGATCTGACTGACACTAGCGTGATCGATCTGTCGGGCGGAACGAGGGGGGCTAGGCAGCTACTGCAATTTACTCTGCATAGTGGGCAGCGCATTCTCGCCCGAAAGGGGACCATGTTGGTTCTCCGCGATGACGCCGCTGCTACCACTTCATTCGTTGAGAGGCAGGCGAGTGACGTCACAGAAGGCGATGAGATGTGTGCTATTGGGCCTGCCTTCATTGAACGGGCCCGCAATCTCGTAAACATCAGGGCCGCTGCCGCCGAAGAGATCCGGACGTATCACGAAGAAGTCCTCGAACGATTCTCCCGGATGCCAGGGGCATCTGTTTCAGAAAAGATACGATCACTCGCCGAAGCCATGGGGGACCCAGGCTGCACAGCCAGAGCTCGCTATTGGGTGGACATCGAGGAAGAAATCGAAAAGCCCATGCACGAGGTTGTCCCTCATGCTCCGCAAGACCGTGAAACCTTCATGAAGTTCACATCTGCTCTCGGCATCAGCGAGCGGATAGCTGAGAGCTTTTGGCTGTGGGCGATCGTCGCTCAGCGGTCGCACAGAATGCGCTCAGGGAACCTCTTCCATGACGCCTTTAGAGGCATTCTTACCGATCCGCACGCCGCAATGGCACAAAACCGTGATCGACAAAGCGAGATCAGAGCCTTGCGATTGATGGCGGAAGAACATGTTTCAATGGTGCAATCGATAGAGAAGGTCAGCGCGGCATGAAGGGTCTGTCAGACAAGGAGCTTTCGGGCGTCGATGTCGAATTGAAGGAGGCGATCTGCGATTGTCTCGTCAATTTCGTCACGACGAGAGTCAGTGGCATGGACGGGCGTGGCAAGACCGCGTTCGGCACATCGCCCAGAAGAGGCATCTTCTCTGGACAGCTTCTTCCTCGCTTTGATGTCACCGGGTTGGACGATGAAACCAACGACATCCGTATCGCGACGCTGGGAATGGACTTCGTGCTTTCCGACAATGCCGAGGGCTCGATCCGCCTCCAGCCTAGCTTCTCCGTTTTCCTGCGCGTCATCCCTGAATGGTCTGACTTTGTCATGGCCGGAGGACCGCTCGACTTCGATTTCAAGCTTGACCCTGATGTGCAGCGCCAGATCGACGAGAAGATCAGGGCGGAGCGTCAGTTAGCCCTGCAAGCTGCCGGCGTTGCGACACCGAAGTGGTCGGAAATGGACGAGGCGGAGCGCGTCAAAGTTCGTGAAGCACGCGGGCAGATCCTAAACGAGGTCCGGAGGAAGGCCTACGCCGAGCAAGGCATTGAACTCCTAAGCGAGCAACAAGAAAGCTTCCCCGAAGCATCGAGTGAAAATGAGCTTGTCTCCGCAGATGGCGACAATGAGGACGATGCCAGCGAATCTGACGAAGACACACCTGAGGCACCCCGCCCGATCGTAACGCGCCTACTTCGTGAGGGCAGATCGATACCGCCTCACCTTATCCGCCCTGCGCCAATTCCAGGAAAATGGCACAGGCTCGATCTAGAACTGCCTGCGCTCGAGGTGGAAGCAAGCGATGATGATGAAGCCATCACGCTCAGACTAGAGCGATACAATGCTGACTTACGCCAAGCCATCAATGATGCGCTTTCGTCGTGGGCGGCCACCGAAGGCCAGCAGCGAGGTTGGCGTGATGTGAAGATCTCCGCAGACGAGGCACTGACGGAGGCGAAATGGACGGCGGCCGTTCAAAAAATCGTGTCAAAGCCACTCGATACCAGCAAGGTCTTGCCCGATCTTTCGCGCATCGAGGTGAGACTGCAGCGCCAGCCGGATTTTCTCGACTCATCACGCGTTTCCTATCGAGTGACCTTGGAAAACGGGTGCTCAGAACTGAGCAGGAACGACGCAAAGACCATTTGTAATGCGATCTTCGGCGCGCAGATGTCGGTTACGCTGCCCCGCTCTGCGCATCTCGCCCTTCGCCTGGACAGGGTGGAATCATCCTATCGGTTTCGTGATCACCTCACTTATCCCGCCATAGGTCTGAATTGCGGAGTTGAAGCGATTGAGCGCGGATCAAACCTCGATCTGCGCACGACCATGGCACCGCGGTTTACTCAGCCCCGTATTGTCCCGCGAAATCTCGATGTTGAGTATAGGTTCGCGATCCTGAAAGACCTGGCGGGTGATCCGAGCCAGCTGCTTGAGCTTCCGGACCGCTATTCGGAATGGATAGACGCCCAAGACAAACGTCTTTCTCCCACCGTTACCAACGGATTGGATCCCGACGATGCGCGCGTGGAGCGTGACAGGCTCAAGGACGATCTGACCGCTCAGCGAGCTGAGGCAGATTACATCAAGCGCGGCATTGAAATTCTGATCGAATCGAAGAAGGCATTTGACTCGCTTCCAAGGACGGCTGCGACCGAAGCCGAACGGCATCGAGCCGCACCATGGCAAGCGTGGTGCATGACCAACGAAGCGTTCGCGGATCGAGACGCGTTCGACCCCGACAGGGGATGGCGCCTGTTCCAAATGGCGTTCGTTCTAGCTCATATCCCCGTATTCGTCTCGCGGATGCCGGAATGGCAGGACTACCATGATCGCCTCCTCGATGAGGAAGGGGCCAGCTTGCTATACTTCCCTACGGGAGGCGGGAAGTCAGAAGCCTTCTACGGAACTCTCGTCTTTACGATGTTTACCGACCGGCTGAGAGGCAAGGATCGCGGTATAACCGCAATGATCCGTTACCCCCTCAGACTTCTCACGCTCCAGCAGGCCCAGAGACTTCTCAAGCTCCTCGTTCGAGCTGAGTTGGTCCGGATGCGGCATGAGGTCGGGAATTGGCCCTTTGAGATGGGCTTCTGGGTTGGAGGCCAAAACACACCCAATAGCTACGCTGGCTTTGGGACTGCAGCGCCGGTGCTTGGTGATGCCGAACACCCGGATGACGAGCGCTTAGAAGAGGGTTCGGGCAGCCTTGCTGAACCGTCCCTACGCTATGCTGAAGCCCAAGCGGCTTTCAATAAGATACCTCGTTGTCCCGTTTGCGGAGAGCGAACTGGCCTTCGAAGAGTTACGGGGGAAGGCTCCTCCGGTAAGCGCGTGGGAATCGTTTGCTTCAATCAGGCATGTGATTGGAATGTGGCTCATTACGGATCCCAGCCTTTGCCCTTTCTGTTGTCGGACGATGCGATTTACGCAAGGGCTCCGGCGGTAGTCGTTGGCACTGTCGACAAGCTCGCCATGCTTGGTCAGCACACCGCAACCATCACCAAAGTCCTCGGAATGTTCGGCCTCGCTCGACGCGTTGATGAACACGGAAATCTTTCAACTCCGCGCAAAGCTGAAGAGCTGGAAAAGAGCGAGGCTGAAGCCGGGTGCGCTAACGTTTTCCCGGCTTATTCAGAGGGGCGACGCGTATTTTTCGACCCCTTCCCATCTCTCATCATTCAGGATGAGGCTCACCTTCTCGAAGAGAGCCTGGGCACTTTCAGCGGGCTTTTCGACACGCTCCTCGAAACCGTATTTCGCAGTATCACGGAGATGGCGGGCGACGATCTAAACGTCTCGCGAGTTCCGGATGGAAGCGGACTACCTCGAATGCCGAAGGTGATCGCGGCCACAGCTACAATTTCCTCACCGCATCGGCAGCTGGAGGCTCTTTATCAGCGCAAACCGCTCCGCTTTCCTTATCCCGGCTCCGACCTCTATCATTCGTTCTTCTCAGAGCCCGCGGCACCTCCAGAGATCAATCATAAGCGGCAGGAGCTGTTCACGCATCTTCCTCTAGCGGAGGCACCTGAGAAGACATCTCCGTGGATGCGAGTCTACGTATCCCTCATGACGAACGACGCAACACACACGGTGACGACCGTCGGTGTTTTGGCTGCTTTCCATGGCATCATAACGGCTCTCTGGGATGGGCTGCTTGATGAACAAACCCGTGACGACACCATCGCAAGGATCAGGGGTTCTATCACCGAAGGGCCCAATGGGGATTGGCGCCGAGCAGCGCTCGATCGAGCAATCGCCGAGGACCGCGTGGACGAGATCATGGCGTTGGTCGATCTCCATCGCATTGCGCTCGCTTACGTCACTAACAAGAAGGGCGGCGACCAGATCATCGATGCACTCCATTCGTCCGTCGAGAAAGAGCACGCGCTCTTGGGAAGATCCCAACTCACGTTCGACTCCAGGCTGATTTCGGGCGGAGTCGATATGACCGAAATTCAAGGGGTCATGCAGGACGCCGAGAAGCCGTTCGCCGGAAGCGACTATCCCGATATTACCGAGACAGTTCGGAGTATCGTGGCGACTTCAGCAATCAGCCACGGTGTTGACGTTGATCGTTTCAACAGCATGTTCTTCGCCGGCCTACCTTCCGACATTGCCGAGTATATTCAGGCATCGAGCCGCGTGGGAAGAACCCATGTAGGCTTCGTAATGTTGCTGCCTACGCCGCAAAACCGTCGTGACCGGTATGTCATAGAAACGCATGACATCTTTCACCGCTTTCTTGAGCGCATGATCGCTCCTCCGGCCATCGAAAGGTGGGCAGAGAGCGCCGTTCAACGGACGATGGCATCTTATCTCCAGACTTGGGTCATGCTGGAGGAGGCAGACGATTTTCTTGCCGCAGCAGACGACAGGAAAGAACAGGTTCAGCACATGGATCAGGTCAGTCGTTTGCGAAATCTCGCGAAACGCGATCCGCTCGGCTTCTCCCAAAATTTAGCGGCATTCATCCTCGCGGCATCCGGCTTCAACGGTAAGGGCGGAGAAGCTCTGGGCTCCCCCCATTACGGAGAATTTTATCGCACGATGATCGACAAAAAGGCGGGTGAATTTGCCGACGACATAGCGGAACGGGGCGTTTCCACTGCGCTGGTCGATTACTGGGATGACCAACCGAAATTTCAAAAACCGATGACCTCGCTGCGGGACGTAGACGAGGCGGGCATGATCGTCGCAGCCCTTAGAGATCCAAAAGTGGAGGGAGCTCGGAGCACGACCTTGCGCTTAGATGATGTCGCCGAAGTTATGCGCGTAGTGCGCAGTCAGAGAGGCACGTCCTCCGAACTAGATGGCGATGGAGGTGAATGATGGCTGACGGCAAAACCAAAGGCGATTGGCGTTCTTCCTCAAATAGGCGCCCCAGCGCTTTCGGAGGGGATCGGGATGACCGCGATATGCCGCGCCCGCCCTCTATGTCGCGGTCTAGGGCGCAGCTCGCGACCGCCTATGCACCAGGTGTCCTGATGACGTGGGAAGGGGGCAAGGGAATCTGCCGGACCGTTCCACTCGAGAATGAAATTAGCGCTCTCAAGGGCAGCGCTACCGAGGATCAAATCTTTGATCACATAAAAGAATTCGTCGAGAACTGGAGAGATCGAGCGCTCTCAGCCGTCGATGATCCAGTTAACGAGTTGATCTTGGACACACCGTTCAGGAACCGACGAACAGGAGAAGCTGAGGTAGAGCGCCCTCGATTCCAGCTCACAGGTCCAGAGAAGATCGGCTATGTTCCCTACCCCCAGGTCTATCGCTGCGGCGTTTGCGGCTCAGTCCGCGAATACAACAGCGTCTCCGAACAGGCGCGTAGGCCGCTACCACGGACATGCCATGGCCATCCCGCGCGTTGGACACAGGTCGATGTCGTCTATGTTCACTGGTCAGGTGAGCTGCGCCCGCTCAGTCCCTTCAATTACAATTACGATTCCATCAACCAGGAGGTAATTCAGTTCAATCGGTGCACGTGTGGATCGCAGGCATTCAAGCTGCGCAACGATGCGCCGACGTTCTCTGAATGGCGCTATATCTGTGAAGGTTGTGGTGAGAGCCGGCAGCTGAAAAAGGCTGCTCCTGATGTTCTTGGGACGCTGGAGCGTGAAAAGGAGAAGCGAGGCAGGGATTTCCACTTCGTTGAAGTGAATATGCTCCCGATCTCCTATCGGGCCAATTCGGCCTTCTATCCGCAACGTGGCAGCTTCATTGAGTTCGCCGATCGCCAAGTGATCGACTTGATGTCGCCGGCACGCATGACTGATCTCCTAGGTCGACTGTCTGAGATCCACGACATTCCTTTCATCGAGCCATCGGAGGATGATGTTCGCGCAGCCGTAGAGGGTAGTGCCGAGCATCAGACAGAGTGGGAAGACTACGAAACGCTGTTGGATATGGCGGCGAAGAACGAAGAGGCAGGCAAGACCGCGGCAGCCGAGAGGTGGAAGGCCCAAGCTCGTGAGCTTAGAGAAGGATGGTTTGCAGCAGGCCTGATCGATCGAGGAAGCTTGGAGAGTCCTCCAATCCGCGGTGCCGTCCGTAGTCGAGGCGACTGGGCTCGACGTTACGATCCCATCCGGCTGACTGTGGAGCACGATGCATTCGTAAAGGAACACATCGTCTCCGCGATGGAGGTCTATCGGGCGGTCGACGTGCTCAAACCGGACCTCACATTGACCGATACTACCAATGACCCTGTCCGGCACGAGCGCTATCTCAAGGGGACATCCGAACTCATGAAGAGGCTTGGGCTCGAGCAGCTCGTGCTACTTCGCGGGCTGCCCATCTGCGAGTTTAGCTTCGGCTATAGCCGGGTCTCATCTGGCCCAGTTTACACTCGCGAGCTCAACGGGGCCAAGACGGCCATGCCAGTTAGGCTGATGGCCTTCGATCCTCTTCCAGTTAAAGATTCAAAGCGGCCGGTCTACGTCACTCAGCAACAGAATGAAGCTCTTTACTTCAAGCTGGACGAAAACCGCGTCCGGGAATGGTTGCGGAAAAATGGTGTGCCCGACGTGCCTGACGAAAATCTGGGTAGGGCATTTCTCGAGCAGTATGAAGACTTCGGGCAGTTTCTCGAGGGGTTCAAAGATCGCGAGGGTAGGCAGGGAGAGGCTCGGACGTTGCCGAGCTATATCTATTTGCTTCTTCACACGCTCTCACATCAGTTCATGCACGCGCTCGCAGATACGTCGGGTGTTGATCGGGACGGCATCGGAGAACACATTTTTCCCGCAGACCTGGCATTCACCATTTATCGCAAAGGAATGACGCCCGACCTCGGCAACATTTCCGCAATGTGGCGAAACTCGTCAGAGGCTTTCTTGAGGAGGGCGATAGATCCTCGCCAGCTACGATGCGGATCAGGCGCCCTTTGCGATGTCCGCGGGGGCGCATGCCCCGCATGCGTGATGGTTTCTGAGGTAAGCTGTGTGGCATCCAACCTCCTCTTATCGCGTGCTGCTCTTCAAGGTGGAACGCCGCCGAACTGGGAAAGCCAATCAGCCCCGAATCTCGTTGGGTTCTTTGAAGGCTCGAACAGGTGAACTCGAAACCGTCGACAACCGCACCTCAGGCGACCGCAAGGCTGGTAGTAACAATGCCACCTGAGCCCAGTCGTCTTTCGAAGGAGCTCTCACGCGATATCGCGAGCCAGTATGTGTCGCTCACTCCGACCAGGCATGCCTTCATTCATCTCGCACGAAGAGCAGTCGATCGGTTTACGATTATGGTGCCCTTCATGGATCGTGAGGGAGCGGAATGGGCATGCGAACTTTTCAGCGCCTCTACGGCAACTGAACGCACCCTAGTCCTGCGCGAGGAAGCAAGCCTCGATGGGATCAAGAAAAACCTTCGAGAGCGTCTCCTTGCATCCGTGACAACCTTGGCCTGCTACGGCTCCCCATCGCTCGAGGATGAGACATTTCACGCTAAGATCGTTTTGGCTGATGGCGTCGCTGCATATGTAGGATCAGCGAATATGCTTCGACGCTCGATGGACGTGAACTTCGAATGCGGCTTTCTCGTCGAGGGGCCAGCCGTCGAAGGAGTGCGAATGCTGGTCGAAGCAGTTCTTAGAATGGCCGACCAATCCTGACCCCTGATTGGTTCCAGTGCGCCATAATGCCGGTGAATTGGATGCCCCGTGAGGATTCGAACCTCAATTGACGGAGTCAGAGTCCGTAGTCTTACCATTAGACGACGGGGCATCGGCCGGATGGCGGGCGCAGGCGCGCCTGCCATGTGGCAAGGCCCGCGCATCTAGTTTCGGCGCACGGGCGCGTCAAGGGCGAAGGGCACGCAAGGCCCATCCGCCACCGGCCTTGCCGCCACCCGCTCGATTCGCTAACCCTGTGTCCAGGTCCCTGCGCGGCTTTCGCGCAGGAGGAAGAACGAGACGAAACAATGGCGGACTTCACTCCGCCGGACTTTGACAGGAGGGCTGGCAAGCCGGGGGGAAAACGGTCCGGCAAGGTAGCCGATTATCGCTACAAGAAACCCCCGCAGCCCGATACGAAAGCCACCGGCGGCCCCGCGACCCGCTCCTCGCGGAGCGCCGAGCCGCGATCGCGCACCCGTACATCGCCGCCCCGCCACCACCGGCAGGCCTATGCCGCGCTGGATCTGGGCACCAACAATTGCCGGCTGCTGATTGCGCGCCCGTCGGGCGGCAATTTCACCGTGATCGATGCCTTCAGCCGCGTCGTGCGGCTGGGCGAAGGGCTGGCCGCGTCGGGCCGGTTGTCGGATGCGGCGATGGATCGCACGCTCGCCGCGCTGCACGTGTGCGCGGAAAAGCTGCGCCGCCGCAACGTCCACCTCGCCCGCTCGGTCGCGACCGAGGCGTGCCGCCGCGCCAGCAACGGCCCCGCCTTCATAGAGCGGGTGCGGCAGGAAACGGGCATCGCGCTCGACATCATCTCCGCCCAGGAGGAAGCGCGGCTGGCGGTGTTGGGCTGCCACATCCTGCTGGAACAGGGGCACGGCCCGGCGATCATCTTCGACATCGGCGGCGGCTCGACCGAGCTCGTCCTGATCGAGCCGGGCGACGGCCCCGTGCCGCACATCGTCGACTGGCAGAGCGTGCCGTGGGGCGTCGTCTCGCTGACCGACACCGTCACGCGCGAAGGCCAGGGGCGGGAGGCGCGCGCCGACCGCTACGCCCGCATGCGGGCCACGGTCGACAATGCCTTCGCCGAATTCGCGCAGCGCGTCGCGCCGTTCTCCACCCACGAGGACATCCGCCTGCTGGGCACCAGCGGCACGGTGACGACGCTCGCCAGCCTGTATCTGGAATTGCCGCAATACGATCGCCGCGCGGTCGACGGGCTGATCGTCCCGGCGGACGCGATGCGCGGCATCTCCACCCGCCTGTCCACCATGAGCATGGACGAGCGCGGCACCCTGCCCTGCATCGGCCAGGACCGGGCCGAACTGGTGGTGGCGGGATGCGCGATCCTGGAATCGATCCTCGACCTGTGGCCAGCGGACAAGCTGGGCGTGGCGGATCGCGGCATTCGCGAAGGCATCCTGCGCAGCCTGATGGCGGCCGATTTCGCTGCCGAGGAAAGCCGGCAGGTTCGCGACGGCGCACCCGGTTCGTGACGGGCGCGGCACAATCTGTCAGGGCCGGACGATGATCCGCCCCGACCCGACCAGGCCCGACGCATGAGCCGCGCGCGAAGCGATCCCGATCGCAAGCTGCGCAAGGCGAAGGGGCGCACCGCGTCCTCCGCCCGCTGGCTGGAGCGTCAGCTCAACGACCCTTACGTCAAGCAGGCGAAGGCGGACGGCTATCGCAGCCGCGCGGCCTACAAGCTGATCGAGCTGGACGAGCGATTCGGCATCCTGAAACGCGCCCATCGCGTGGTCGATCTGGGCATCGCGCCGGGCGGGTGGAGCCAGGTCGTGCGCAAGCTGCGCCCGCAGGCGGCCATCGTCGGGATCGACCTGCTCGAAACCGAGCCGATCGAGGGCGTGACGATCTTCCAGATGGATTTCATGGCGGACGAGGCCCCGGCCGCGCTGGCAGAGGCGCTGGACGGCGCGCCCGACCTCGTGATGTCGGACATGGCGGCCAACACGGTCGGCCACAAGCAGACCGATCATCTGCGCACCATGGGCCTGGTCGAGGCGGCGGCGTGGTTCGCGGTCGAGACGCTGGCGCCGAGCGGCACCTTCGTGGCCAAGGTGCTGGCGGGCGGCACCGATGCGGAGCTGCTGACGCTGCTGAAGAAGCACTTCCGCGCGGTGAAGCATGCCAAGCCCCCGGCGAGCCGCAAGGGTTCGTCGGAGTGGTACGTGGTCGCGCAGGATTTCAAGGGCCGGATCTAACCCGCCCGCTGGGCCTGTCTCGCCGGGAAAGCCCCGCGCCCGGTGGCGCGGGTGCAATCGCATCGAATCAGTTGGAAGGCGCCGCGCCGTTACCGGCCACCGGCTGTTCGTCGCCCATCGCGCCGACCGCCGAATCGGGCTGGACCGGGGCGCCTTCGGCCACGCCCGGGCCCTCGCTCGCGCCGTCGACCGCCTCGGTCGCGCCCGCTTCGGGCTCCGGCGCTTCGGGCGTGGGCAACGGCGGTCCGCCGCCGTTCTCGCGCAGATAGAGGATCACGTTGGCGCGATCTTCCGCCTTGCCAAGACCGGCGAAGCTCATCTTGGTGCCGGAAGCGAACGCGCGCGGGCTCTTCAGCCAGGCGTCGAGGTTCTCGTAGGTCCAGGTGCCGCCATGGCCCGACAGGTCGCTGGAGAACGCGAAGCCGCCGCGGCCCTCGCCGATCTTCTCGCCCACGACGTGGTAGAGGTTGGGACCGATGCCGTTCGGCCCGCCCTGCGCGATGGTGTGGCACGCGGCGCACTTGGCGAAGATCGCCTCGCCCTTCGCCGGATCGCCGCTGGCCAGCAGCATGGCGAGCGACGGACCTTCTTCCGCACCGGCGTCCTCCTGGACGTCTTCCACGAAATAGCCTTCCTTCTCCGGCTCCTCGGATTCGAAGATGCGGCTGCTGACGCTGGACAGGCCCAGCGCGACGACGCCCGAGAACAGGATCCAGCCGAAGATGGTGTTGCGATTGTCGTTCATGCGTAAAAGTCGGCTTTCGCGAAATGGAGGGGTTAAGCGAGGCGGTTCGCGCCGCGATCTAGTCGGCGCGCCGCGCGAAGGCAAGTCCCGTGCCCGCATGCGCGCGCTTGCGGGCCGACCGGGCGGGCGCTACCCGCCCGACACGATGAGCAGCTTTCCCGCCCCCGCCCTCGCCATGGTCGAGACGATGCGCGCCGCCGCCGCGGGCGAACCCGACCGCGCGATCGCGCTGCAGGGTGCGCCCGGCGCCAATTCGCACCGCGCGGCGCAGGAATACGCCCCCGAACTGCTGCCGCTGCCCTGCTTCTCCTTCCGCGACGCGATCGATGCGGTGCGCGATGGGCGCGCGGGCTGCGCGATCATCCCGATCGAGAACAGCCAGCACGGGCGCGTGGCCGACATCCACTTCCTGCTGCCGGGCAGCGGGCTGAAGATCGTCGGCGAACATTTCATGCGGATCGAGCATGCGCTGATGGGCCTCACCCGCGGCCCGTACGAGGCCGCCTACAGCCATCCGCAGGCGCTGGGCCAGTCGGCGCACTTCCTGCGCGAGCGCGGCATCGTGCCGCTGAGCCATGCGGATACCGCCGGCGCCGCCGCCTTCGTGAAGGAACGGGGCGACCCCGCGCTGGCCGCGATCGCGCCCGCCATCGCCGCCGACCTCTACGGCCTGCTGATCGCGCAGCACAATGTCGAGGACGCGGCCGACAATACCACCCGGTTCGTGGTGCTCGCGCGCGAGGGGATAGACCCCGCCACGCTGGTCGGCGAGCCGGCGATCACCACCTTCGTGTTCGAGGTGAAGAACGTCCCTGCCGCGCTCTACAAGGCGCTGGGCTGCTTCGCGACCAACGGCGTCAACATGACCAAGCTCGAAAGCTATCAGCAGGGCGCGAGCTTCGCGGCGACCACCTTCTACGCCGATATCGAAGGTGTGCCGGGGGAGGCGCGGGTCGATACCGCGCTGGAGGAACTGGCCTTCCAGACCAATGCGGTGCGCCTGCTGGGCAGCTATCGCCAGGCGCGCAAGCGGGGCTGATTGCCGGGTCCGGGCGGCTCTGGTATCATTGCCGGGCCATGAAACAGGCGCCCGGAATCTTCCGCTACATCTCCCGCGAGGAGCTGGCCGCGCTCAGCCGCAAGTCCGATTGGCGCGCGCTCGCCACCGTCGGCTGGCAGGCGTCGCTGGCCGTCGCCGCGTTCGCGCTCGCGATCGCGTGGCCCAACCCGCTGACCATCCTTGCCGCGATCGTGCTGCTGGGCGGGCGGATCCAGGCGTTCGGTATCGTCACCCACGATTGCGCGCACGGCGCGTTCTTTCGCACGCCCGCGCTCAACCGCTTCGTCGGCAAATGGATCAGCGGCGCGATCGCGCACGTCCCGCTCGATCTCTATCGCCGCTATCACCTCGAACATCACCGGCATGCCGGGACGGGCGAGGATCCCGATCGGTGGATGGTGCAAAGCTATCCCGTCAGCCGTGCCTCGCTGCGGCGCAAGCTGGCCCGCGACCTGACGGGGCGCACCGGTTTTCGCGACCTGCTGGGCGAGATCAGGGGCTTTCGCTGGGCACAGACGGGGCCATCGGTGCTGTTCCACGCGCTGCTGTTCATGGCGCTGCTGGCAGCGGGCGCGCCGTGGGCGTACGGCCTGTGGTGGGCGGCGCGGATCTTCGTCTATCCCGCGACCATGCGGCTGCGCCAGATATCGGAACACGGCGTGGCGAAGGACCGCGACCAGATCGACGCGCGGCTCAACACCGGCACCACCATCCCGCGCTGGTGGGAGGCGCTGCTGCTGAGCCCGTGCAACGTGAATTACCATCTCGAGCACCACATCTTCGCCGGGGTCCCGCCCTATCGCCTGCCCGCGCTCCATCGCCTGCTGGCACGCCGCGGCTATTACGACGGCCACGACTGCATCGCCCGCGGCTTCGGCGACGTCCTGGCGCGCGCCACCCGGCCCCGCCTGACAGCAAACGCCTGATTTCTCGGAACCTTGGCGCGCGCTACCTATTGCTGAAAGCAGGGGCATGCCGCAGGGGCGGCGCCCCGCCGACATCCGCAATCGGGGGAGCTGCACGTGCAGAATTATCAATTCGACCAGGCGATGGCCTGGAACCTCGCCGAAAAGGCGATCATGATCGTGGCGATCCTCGTCGTCACATGGATCCTTGCGAAAGCGGCCAAATGGGCCTTCGCCAAGCTCGTCGACAACATCGCCTTCTTCCGCCGGGGGACCGGTTCGGGCCGCAGCCTGGGCGAATCGCTCGGCCGGATCGTCTCGCTGGTCATCTGGCTGCTCGGCCTGATCGGGGTGCTGCAGGTGCTCGACCTGGGCGGCGTGATGCAGCCGGTCACGAATCTCCTCAACGCGATCGTCGCCTTCATCCCGAACCTGATCGGGGCCGGCCTGATCCTGTTCATCGGCCTGATGGTCGCCGGGATCGTGCGCGACATCGTGGTGACGACGCTGCAGACGATCGATTTCGACAAGTGGGCCAATCGCGCCGGGGCGGAGAACGTCACCGGCAACACTGCGATCAGCCGCACCATCGGCGTCATCGTCTACGTGCTGATCGTGATCCCGGTCGCGATCCTGGCGCTCGACGCGCTGAACCTCGACAGTATCTCCGCCCCGGCGAGCGACATGCTGCGCATGATCCTCGACGCGATCCCGCGCATCATCGGCGCCGCCATCCTGCTCGGCATCGGCTACGTCATCAGCCGTTTCGTCGTCGATATACTGAAGCAGCTGATGACCGGCTTCGGCGTCGACCGGGCGCTGGGCGAAACCGGCCTGCTGCCCGAAGGCACCATGGCGAGCAGCATCATCGCCCGCGTGGCGCAGATCGCGATCATCCTGTTCTTCGCCATCGCGGCGACGCGCCTGCTCGCCTTTCCCGAACTGACCGCGATCCTGAACGAGGTGCTGCAACTGGGCGGGCGCGTGGTCTTCGGCGCGGTGGTGATCGGCTTCGGCTTCCTGATCGCGAACCTGCTCGCACGGGTGATTGGCGGGACCGACGGCGGCGGCACCGCGGCTACCATCGTGCGCTGGGCGACGATCGTGCTGTTCACCTTCATGGGCCTGCAGTTCACGGGCGTGGGCGAGATCATCACCGAGACCGCGTTCAGCGCGATCGTGATCGGTATCGCGGTGGCGGGCGCGCTCGCCTTCGGACTGGGGGGCCGCGAGTGGGCGGCGCGCCAGCTCGACAAGTGGGACGCGGGCAGCGGCTCCGCCCCCGGCACGCGCGCTCCGCGCCGGCCGGGCAGCAAACCGAAATCGGCCGGCACCGAGGACGACCCGCTGCCGCCGGGCGCCTGACCGGTCCCAGGCAAGGGGCTTCACCGCCCGCGGCTAAACCGATACGGGGCGCAGGGTCATGATCCTGCGCCCCGCTTCATCCGCCGATGCCCCCGCCCTCGCCGCGCTTGGCCGCGACAGCTTTCGCGCCGCGTTCGCGCATCTCTATGCGCCCGAGGACCTCGCCGCCTTCCTGCACGGCGCCTATGCCGACGCGGTGGTCGCGCGCGAGATCGCCGATCCGCGCTGCACCCACCGGCTGGCCGAGGGCGAAGACGGGCTGATCGGCTTCTGCAAGCTGGTCCACCCCAGCCCCTATACCGCGCATTCCGACGCCGCGAACCCGATCGCACTGGGCCAGCTCTATACAGCGCCCGACCGCACCGGAGAGGGGATCGGCGCCGCGCTGATGGACTGGGCCGAGGCGGAGGCCCGCGCGCGCGGCCACGACGCGCTGCAGCTGTCGGTGTGGAGCGAGAACCACCGGGCGCAGGCGTTCTACGCCCGCTACGGTTTTGCGAAGATCGCGGATATCGATTTCTGGGTCGGCAACCACCGCGACGACGAATGGCTGCTGGAACTCAGGCTCTGACGCGATCCCCGGCGGACCGCGGATCCCGGCCGGACGACAGTTCCCCTACCAGGCGTTCCCCGCTGCGATCGCCCGCTCCTCCGCGGCGGTGCTTTCTCGCCCCAGCACCGCGTTGCGATGCGGGAAGCGGCCGAACCGCGCGACCATGCGATGGTGATCGCGCGCGAACGGCATCCCGAACCCGCGCCCGAGACGGGTGAACAGCCGCAGCGACAGGCGCTGGTCCGCGATCTGCTCGCTATGCATCAGCGGCATATAGAGAAACTGCCGCTCCTTGCGCGTCATCCGCCGGGCGAACCCGCGCGCGATCGCACCCTTCGCGATGGCGCGCGCCAGCGGATCGGTGGCGAAGGCGGTGGGCGAATCGCGAAACAAATTGCGCGGCACCTGATCGAACAGCAGCACCGCGGCCAGAGCGTCGCCGGGCCGGTCGAGGAAGCGTTCGGGCGGCTGGGTGCGCAACATCGCCCATTCGCGCGCGAAGCGGCGCCGCAGCAGCGCGTCGACCGCGTCGGAGCGGCGGAAATGGTCCGCCGGCGCCAGCGCGTGGAACCAGACGTGCACCAGGTCCGCGGCCCAGCGCCGCCGGGCGCTCACAGCCATTTGAGCTTCTTGAAGATCGCCAGCAGGACGGCCCCGATGGCCGCGCAGACCCCCGCGACCCACCAGAAGGCGTGCCCATCGTCGACCCCCGGCATCCCGCCGACATTGATCCCGAGGAGCCCGGTCAGGAAACTGAGCGGCAGGAAGATGCCCGCCACGATGGTCAGCATGTAGGTCGCGCGTTCGTTGCTGGCGAGCGCGCGGGTGCGCAACTCGTCCATCAGCACCACCGCACTCTCCTTGCTGACGTCGATATCGTCGAGATAGCGGCGCAGGCGATCGATCGTTTCCGCGATCTCGCGCCGGTCGTGATCCTCGAACCAGGGCGGCGCATCGCGGCTGATCGATTCCAGCGCGACGTGCTGCGGCCCCATGTGGCGCTGCAGGGCCAGGCAATTGCGGCGGATGACCGCGATCTTTTCCAGCATGCCTTCGGCATCGGCGTCCATGTCCGCCTCTTCCAGCAGGTCGATATGGTCGTTCATGTCGACGATGGACTGGTTCATGCGGGTCACCATCGCCTCGGTCAGTTCGGTCACCACCGCGCCAGCATCGGGTGGGCCCTCGCCCGCGTCGATGCTGGCCAGCACGTCGCGCGGGGTTTGCAGCGGGAAACGGCGCAGCGTGACGAGATGCGCGCCGTCGCTCCACACCTGCATCGACACCATGTCTTCCGGTTCCGCCCCGGGATTGAAATTGATCCCCCGCAGCGTCGCGACCAGCGCCTTGCCCTCGCGAAAGGCGCGCGGGCGGGTGGCATCGCTGGTCAGCAGTTCCGCCGTCGGCTCCGGAATGCCGAGCCGCTGCTGGAGCCAGTCGTAGACGCCCGGCACGGTCCGGCACAGGTGCATCCACAGCACCGCGCCATCGGTCCCGGGGCGCCAGTGCTGGATCTCGTCCCAGCCGATCGGGCGGCCGCCGCCCTTCCCGTCCAGGATGCGGGCGAACAGCAGCGGCGTGTCGCCGATCGTGCCGTCGCTATCTTCGCTGATGGATGCCATGCTTTTCCTACGACCCCGGACAGTGCTATGGCCCGTCCATGCCCTACCGCCACGCAAAACCGCAATACGAAGCGTTTAGCCCTGCGTGCGTGGCACCCCTTTTTCTGCCCCCAGGACACTGTTCCATGTGTTCCATCCATTCAGGCCCGACCTCATGAGCATTAACGACATCCGTCCCTGGCGCACGATAGAGCGCCGCAAGTGCCGCCAGATCATGGTCGGCAGCGTGCCCGTGGGCGGCGATGCCCCCATCACCGTGCAGACGATGACCAACACCCCGACGGAGGATGTGGGCGCCACCATCGACCAGATCCGCCGGTGCGAGGATGCGGGCGCGGACATCATCCGCGTGTCGTGCCCGACCGAGGAAGCGACCGCGCATTTCGACCGGATCACGCGCGCGTCGAACATCCCGATCGTCGCCGACATCCACTTCCACTACAAGCGCGCGCTGGAGGCGGCGGACAAGGGCGCGGCCTGCCTGCGGATCAATCCCGGCAATATCGGCAGCAGCGACCGCGTGGCCGAGGTAGTGCGCGCCGCGAAGGCCAATGGCTGCGCGATCCGCATCGGCGTGAACGCCGGCAGCCTGGAGAAGGACCTGCTGGAAAAATACGGCGAACCGTGTCCCGAGGCGCTGGTCGAAAGCGCGCTCGACCACATCAAGCTGTTGCAGGACCACGACTTCCACGAATTCAAGGTGGCGGTGAAGGCGAGCGACGTGTTCCTCGCCGTCGCGGCCTATCAGGGCCTGGCGGAGGCGGTGGATTGCCCGCTGCATCTCGGCATCACCGAGGCGGGCGGCCTGATCGGGGGCACCGTCAAAAGCTCCATCGGCATGGGCAACCTGCTGTGGGCGGGAATCGGCGACACCATCCGCGTCAGCCTGTCGGCGGAGCCGGAGGACGAGGTGCGCGTCGGGTTCGAGATGCTGAAGGCGCTGGGCCTGCGCACCCGCGGCGTGCGCGTCGTCTCCTGCCCGTCCTGCGCGCGGCAGGGCTTCGACGTGATCCGCACGGTGCAGGCGCTGGAAGAGCGGTTGCAGCACATCAAGACGCCGCTCTCGCTTTCCGTGCTCGGCTGCGTGGTCAACGGCCCGGGCGAAGCGCGCGAGACTGATATCGGCCTGACCGGCGGCGGCAACGGCAAGCACATGGTCTACCTCTCGGGCGTCAAGGACCACCACATCGAGAACGCCGACATGCTCGACCACATCGTGAAGCTGGTGGAAGACCGCGCCGCTGCGATCGAGGCGGAAGCGAGCGATGCCGGCGAAGCGGAGCCGGTGGCGGCGGAGTAAGGCGCGCTGCTCCACGTCGTCCATCACGTCGATTACATGGCCCCGCCGCCCGAGCGGGGCACGTTCCGGTTCGACAAGTACCAGCTCGTCATGCGCATCCTGCGCGAAAGCGGGCAGGCGATGACCGAACACGCCCCGCCGCCGATGCCACGCGCGTGGCTGGAGGCGGTGCACGACCCCGCCTATGTGGAGCAGGTGCTCACGCAGACCGTCCCGCGCGAGCGCGAGCGGCGGATCGGCTTTCCCGTCACCGCCCACATCGCCCAGCGCGTGCAGCACACCAATGGCGGCACCTGGCTCGCCGCGCGGCTGGCGATGGAGCATGGCTACGCCGCCAACAGCGCGGGCGGCAGCCACCACTCGCTGCACGAGGGTGGGGCGGGCTATTGCGTGTTCAACGACCTCGCGGTGGCGGCGAACCGCCTGCTGGCGCAGGGCGATGCGCGGCGCGTGCTGATCGTCGATTGCGACGTCCACCAGGGCGACGGCACCGCCAGCCTGATGGCGGGGCGCGGCGACGTCTTCACCCTGTCCCTGCACGCGCAGAAGAACTTCCCCGTCAGGAAGGCGCAGTCGAACCTAGACGTGCCGCTGCCCGACGCGATGGAGGATGCCGCCTATCTCGAAACGCTGGCGCGGCACTTGCCCGCCGCGCTGGACGAGTTCGCGCCCGACCTCGTGCTGTACCAGGCGGGGGTGGACCCGCACCGCGACGACCGGCTCGGCCGCCTGGCACTCAGCGATGCGGGGCTGGAGGCGCGCGATCGCTACGTCGTGGCCGAGGCGCGCCGCCGCGGCCTGCCGATCGCGAGCGCGCTGGGCGGCGGCTACGGCACCGACCAGCACGAGGTGGCCGCGCGCCATGCCCGCTCCATGCTGGCCATGGCGAGCGAGAACGCGCGCTTCGCCAGCCCCGTGGCGTCCGCGCTCGCGACCGGGGCCCTCTTGTGAACGACGAATGGTGGCCCGGATACGCCGAACAGGCAGGGGCGGACGACAAGGCGCTTCAAGCGGGGCGCCGCGATCGCTATGTGACAGGGGAACAATGAACCGTCGCGACCTTCTCAAATCGACGCTTGCCGTGGGCGCCGCCAGCCTGCTGCCCGCGCGAGTCTTCGCCCAGCCGATCGCCGGCAACCCGCGCGACCGCCAGCTGGCCGAGATCGCCAAGCGCGAACTGGCGAAGGCGGGCGACGTGATCTGGCGCCGCGACATCGTCGGCATTGCCGATTTCGGCCTGCATTCGGCGGAAAAGCGGTTCCACTTCGTCGATCTGGAACGCGGCGAGGTCCGGTCGCACTACGTCGCGCACGGCATGGGGTCCGATCCCGAGCACGACGGCTGGCTCAACACCTTTTCCAACCGCGAAGGATCGAACCAGACCAGCCGCGGCGCGTTCGTCACGTGGGAATGGTACAAGGGCCAGTACGGCACCTCGATCCGGCTGGGCGGCCTCGATCCCAGCAATTCCAACGCGCTGGAGCGGCTGATCGTGATGCACCGCGCCACCTACGCCGAACCGGAACACATCGCGCGCTGGGGCAAGCTGGGCCGCTCCAACGGCTGTTTCGCCATGGGCGAGGCGGAGTTCAAGCAGGCGCTGCTGAACCTGTCGGGAGGGCGGCTGCTCTATTCCGACCGGCTCGGCCTGACGGAAGATGGGTCGGGCATGGTGCCGCCCGTCATGACGCAGGAACCGCGCATCGTCCTGCCGACCGGCTGATCGCGGACCGGCGGGCGATGGCACGCCCGGCACCCGGCCGGACGCGCCGAACCCCGATCAGGTCTGCAGGTCGTCCACGATCTCGACCACTTCCTCGCTCGTGCGCCGTGCCCGGTTGGCGACACGCGGTTCGTCGAACGATGCGAGCACGGGCGCGTCGCGGTCGTAGATGTCCTTGAACGTGGTCAGCTCGCCGTCGATGTTCCGACCCATCGTGAAATAGGTGATGTAGACCGGCATGGTCTTCTCGAACGCGACGCGGGTGTACTTGCCCGAAGTCAGCTTCTCGACCCCTTCCTCGGCGGTCAGGCCCGCCTGCAGGATGGCCAGCGTCAGCGCCAGTTCGCTGGCGCGCTCGGTCCGGATGCAGCCATGCGACAGCGCGCGGTTGTCGTTCCCGAAAAGCTGCTTGGCCGGGGTATCGTGCAGGAAGATCGCATGCGGATTGGGCATGTCGAGCTTCATCTGGCCGAGAGAATTGCCCGGTCCCGGTTGCTGCACCACCGAGATGTACCCGTTCTCGCCCCTGGTCGCCTTGTAGCCTGCATTGCGCGCCCAGCCGGGATTGTTCAGCACCTTCGTGCCGAGCCCTTCGCCCTTCACGATCGACTGCGGCACGGTCCAGGTGGGGTTGAGGATCACACCCTCGACCTTCTCCGCCAGCTGCGGGGTCGCGGTCCGCCCCGGCTTGCCGACCACGGTCTTGTACGTGCGGACGATCTTGTCGCCGACCTTCAACCGCAGCTGGAACTCGGGCACGTTGGTGATGAGGTATTGCGGGCCGAGATCGCGCGCCAGCCAGCGCCAGCGATCCATGTTCGCGCGCACCAGCTTCGCGCGGGTGGAGCCGGGCTTCGCCTTGGCCAGTTCCGCCTTCAGCGCCGCGTAATCGGGGTGGACCGGGGCGACGCCGCGCAAGGCGGCGGCGAGGTCGCCGCTTGCCAGCGCGCCCGCCATGATGGTGCCGGTGGGATAGCGGTCGGGATCGGGATCGACCACGAACCACTGCTTGCGCGCATCCATCGGGGTGCGGCCATCGCGCATGTCCTCGATCAGCCAGCCGAAACGCTCGCTCGCCGCGGTATCGAGAGCCGCGCCCTCGCCCTGCGCAATCGCCGCCTCGAGGCCCGCCGCGTCGTAATCGGCAGGCTCCAGCCCATCGGCGCCGATCCCCTCGATCAGGCTCACCAGCGTCTTCGCCTGCGCGGCGCTCCAGTGCTGCACCAGCGGATCGACCTTCTGCACCACGGGATCGCTGTAGCTCGCGAACGCCGAATCGACGGTCGGCCGATCGTATTCGGCATCCTGCGCCGGGGCGTTCTGCCGGGATGCGTCGGGGCGGGATGCGGGGGCCGGCGCGGCCGTGGATTTCGCTTCGGGCGCGCTGTTCTGCGGCCGGTCGGGCGGCAGCAGATTGGCGGGATCAGCCACCTGCGCAGCGGCCGGTGCGGCGAGGGCGAGACCCGCGCCGGCGAGAAGAAGCGATATTTCCAAGGTTCTGGGCATGCGTGATTTTTTCCGTTTCGATGCGCGCGGGGCAAAGGCTCGCGGCGCGGCTGCGAATGTGCCGCAATACGCGGCCTCCATCAAGCATCGCGGCTTGCGCCAAGCTGAATCGATGCCGCATTGCGGCGTATCGTGACACGGCCGCAACGCCCCGGTACAGCGGCGGCGCATGGGCCGCGCGCGCTCCTTCCTGCCCATGGCGGCGGCCTTCGCCGGGATCGGCTTCCTCGCCCTCATGGACGCGTTCATGAAAGGGGCCGCGCTGGCGACCGGGGCCTACAGCGCCAGCCTGCTGCGCTCGTGCGTCGCGCTCACGATCGTCCTGCCCCTGTGGCTCGCCACCGGTCCCCGCCGCATTCCCTCGGCGACGCTGCGCGTCCACCTGATCCGCGGCGTCGTGGCGGCGTTCATGGCACTGTCGTTCTTCTTCGCGCTGACCCGGCTGCCGATCGCGGAGACGATCGCGATCTCCTTCGTCGCGCCGCTCCTCGCGCTGTGGCTGGCCGCGCTGCTGCTGGGCGAACGGATCCGGCGGCGCGCGATCGGGGCGGCGGCGCTCGGCTTGGTGGGGACGCTGGTAATCGTGGGCGGACGGATCGGGCGCGAACGAATGACGCAGGATGCGGCGTGGGGCCTTGCCGCGATCCTGTTTTCCGCGCTGCTCTATGCCTGGAACCTGGTGCTGATGCGGCGCCAGGCGACGATGGCGGGACCGCTGGAGGTGGCGGTGTTCCATGCCGGCGTCGGCGCCGCCGTGCTGGCCCTGTTCGCGCCCTGGTTCTTCCACCTCGCCTCGCCTCGCGTCCTGCCCGGCATCGGCGTGGCGGGCGCGCTGACCGCGGCAGGCTCGCTGGTGCTCGCCTGGGCCTATGCGCGGGAGGAGGCGCAGGTCCTGGTGCCGATCGAATATTCCGGCTTCGTCTGGGCGGCCTTGTTCGGATGGGTGTTCTTCGCCGAAGCGGTGCAGGGAACGACTGTCGCCGGCGCGGCGCTGATCGTGATCGGCTGCTGGATCGCGGCGCGGCGGCGCGCCCCCGAACAGGCGCGGGTCTGAGCGCGACCGCCCCGGCGAAACCTTGACGCGCCGCCCGCCATGGCGCAATCGCGCGGCACATTCGCGGGCCTCGACCATTTATGGAACGAGAACCCCTGCAACAGCGACAGTGAAAGGACAGGCTTCATCATGACAGAGGTCGGCAAGGACACGCTCGGCACCCGCAGCACGATGACCGTGGACGGCAAGGAATACGCCTATTATTCCTTCGCCAAGGCGGCGAAGAGCGTGGGCGACGTCAGCCGCCTGCCCTTCAGCATGAAGGCCCTGTTCGAAAACATGCTGCGGTTCGAGGACGGCGGCAAGACCGTCTCGACCGACCATGTGCAGGCGATCGCCGACTGGCAGAAGAATCCCAAGACGGGCGGCGAGATCCAGTATCGTCCGGCCCGCGTCCTGCTGCAGGATTTCACCGGCGTGCCCTGCGTGGTCGACCTCGCCGCGATGCGCGACGCCATCGCGTCGCTGGGCGGCGATACCGCCAAGATCAATCCGCAGGTGCCCGTCAACCTCGTCATCGACCACTCGGTCATGGTGGACGAGTTCGGCCATCCCAAGGCGATGGAACAGAACATGGCGCTGGAATACCAGCGCAATGCCGAACGCTACGACTTCCTCAAATGGGGCTCCAAGAGCTTCGAGAATTTCTCCGCCGTGCCCCCGGGCACCGGCATCTGCCACCAGGTGAACCTGGAACACATCGCGCAATGCGTGTGGACCGACAGCGATCAGGACGGGGCGGCGGTCGCCTATCCCGATACCTGTGTCGGCACCGACAGCCACACCACCATGATCAACGGCCTGGGCGTGCTGGGCTGGGGCGTCGGCGGGATCGAGGCGGAGGCCGCGATGCTGGGCCAGCCGATCTCCATGCTGATCCCCGAGGTCGTCGGCTTCAAGTTCACCGGCCAGCTGCAGGAAGGCGTTACTGCGACCGACCTCGTGCTGACCGCCACGCAGATGCTGCGCGCCCACGGCGTGGTCGGCAAGTTCGTCGAATATTTCGGCCCCGGCCTCTCCACCCTCAGCCTCGCCGATCGCGCGACGCTGGCGAACATGGCGCCCGAATACGGCGCGACCTGCGGCTTCTTCGGCATCGATGACAAGACGCTCGAATATCTGCGCCTCACGGGCCGGGAAGAGCACCGCATCGCGCTGGTCGAGGCCTATGCCAAGGAACAGGGCTTCTGGCACGATCCGAGCAATCCGGATCCGATCTTCTCCAGCACGCTCGAGCTCGACCTGTCGAAGGTCGTTCCCAGCCTGGCCGGGCCGAAGCGCCCGCAGGACAAGGTCGCGCTGCCCGAAGTGGACGAGCTGTTCAATTCCGACCTCGAGCGTCTCTACAAGAAGAGCGCGCCGGTCCGCGTGGACGTGGCCGGCAAGGATCACGACATCGGCGATGGCGACGTCGTGATCGCCGCGATCACAAGCTGCACCAACACCTCCAACCCCGACGTGCTGATCGCCGCTGGCCTCGTCGCCAAGAAGGCACGCGCCCGCGGGCTGAAGCCCAAGCCGTGGGTCAAGACCAGCCTCGCGCCCGGATCGCAGGTGGTCACCGATTACCTGGTCAAGTCCGGCCTGCAGGACGATCTGGACGCGATCGGCTTCGATCTCGTGGGATACGGCTGCACCACCTGTATCGGCAATTCGGGCCCGCTGGCCGAGCCGATCAGCAAGGCGATCAACGGCAACGACATCGTTGCCGCTTCGGTACTCTCGGGCAACCGCAACTTCGAAGGACGCGTGTCGCCCGACGTGCGCGCCAACTTCCTCGCCAGCCCGCCGCTGGTCGTCGCCTACGCGCTGATGGGCACGGTGACGCAGGACATTACCGCGACCCCGATCGGGCAGGATCAGGACGGCAACGACGTAATGCTGGCCGATCTGTGGCCTACCACGCAGGAAATCGCCGATCTGCGCACGGCCAATATCGACCGCGGCATGTTCGAGCGCCGCTATGCCGACGTCTACGAGGGCGACGAGCACTGGCAGGCGGTCAAGGTCGAGGCGTCCGACACCTACAAGTGGAACCCGGGCAGCACCTATGTCGCCAGCCCGCCCTTCTTCGACGGGATGGAGATGACCCCCGCCCCGATCGGCGACATCGTGGAAGCGAAGCCGCTGGCCGTGCTGGGCGATTCGGTCACCACCGACCACATCAGCCCCGCCGGCTCGATCAAGGAAGACAGCCCAGCCGGCGCATATCTGCGCGAGCATCAGGTCGCGAAGGCGGACTTCAACTCCTACGGCTCGCGTCGCGGCAACCACGAAGTCATGATGCGCGGCACCTTCGCCAACATCCGCATCCGCAACGAAATGGTGCCGGGTGTCGAAGGCGGCTTCACCACCTACAAGGGTGAGCAGATGCCGATCTACGACGCTGCGATGAAGCATCGCGACGACGGCACCCCGCTGGTGGTGATCGGCGGCAAGGAATACGGCACCGGCTCCAGCCGCGACTGGGCGGCGAAGGGTACCATCCTGCTGGGAGTACGCGCGGTCATCGTGGAAAGCTACGAGCGCATCCACCGCTCCAACCTGGTCGGGATGGGCGTGCTGCCGCTGCAGTTCAAGAACGGCGAAACGCGCGAGACGCTGGGCCTGAAGGGCTCGGACAGCTTCACGATCAAGGGTCTGGCCGACCTGACGCCGGGCCAGGACGTGGAGGTCGAGGTGACGCACGAGGACGGCTCGTCCTTCACCTTCACCGCGCAGTGCCGGATCGATACCGAGAACGAGATGGATTACTACCGCAATGGCGGCATCCTGCAGTACGTGATCCGCAAGCTGGCCGCCTGACACCGGCCACGGGCACTCTCGTCCGACATCAAGGGGCGGCTCCTTCGCGGGGGCCGCCCTTTTTCATTGGTGGCGATGCCGGGCCGTCGGGCTGGTGCCGCGATGGCAAGGAAAGGGGCGGCTCTCACCGGGAGAGCCGCCCCTTTTTTGAAGGTCGATGCGGTGCGCGCGGTCAGGCGGGGCGCGGCGCCTTGGCCCGCAGCTTGCGCCGACCGAGGATCGCGGCGGCGGCAGCACCGAACAGCAGCGTGATGGGCGGCGCGGGAACGGGCGTGCCGCTCGAACCGTGATGCCCGGAACTGCCGTGATGGCCGCTGGACCCGTGGTGGTGCCCCCAATCGCCCGAGGTCGACGAGGTCATGTTGCCGCTCGACGAGTTCTCGTTCTCGTTGTTGTTGTTGTTGTTGTTGTGGTTATTGTTTTCGTTGTTATTTTCGTTGTTGTTATTGTTCTCGTTGTTGTTGTGATTGTTGTTCTCGTTCGAGTTGTTGTTCTCGTTCGAATTGTGGTTGTTGTTATTGTTGTTGTTTTCGCTGGACTGTTCCTGCCCTTGGTTCTGTTCCTGGGACTGGTCCTGATCCTGGTTCTGGCTCTGCTCGTTCGAGTTGTTGTTCTCGTTGTTGGCGTTGCTCTCGCTATTGCTGTTGTTGTTGCTACTGTTGTCGTTGCTGTTTTCTACATCGACATTGCCGGAGCTCGTGCTGGTGATCGCGATCTGTCCGCCGCTGCTGCCGCCGCCCCCGAAGAAACCGCCGAAGAAGCCGCCGCCGAAACCGCCGCCGAAGCCGCCACCGCCGACCACTGCGGCACCGCCGCCGCCGCCGCCGCCGCTGACGCCGTATCCGTTGGGCGGCGGAGGCGCGACGGTCACGATCGTGCGCGAGGCGCCGCGACCGCAATCGGCCGCGTCCGCCGGCAGGGGCGCATCATAGGCGGCGCCGGCGCGATAGGGCACGTCGCGCGGGCCGAGCTGATCGGCGGGCACGCACTCGATCTCGCGGTGCACGACGCGGCGCTTGCGCATGATCTTCTTCGGGATGCGCCGCTCCGCCTTGTGCGTCTTGACGTATTTGACCGGCTTCGTGGTCGCCGTCTTGTAGTCCACTTCCGCTGCGAGCGGTTCCGCAACATGTACCGCGCCACCGGCGAGCAGCGCACCGCCTGCCGAAATGGCGGACAGTTTCAGGAGGGCCATCTTTACCGACATGGTCAAACTCTCTGTTCCGAGCGGGCTTTCCCGTGGACCGGCGAGTCCGGTCGTGGGCGTATCCCTTGCTCTTCATGGAACAGGTCGGGCAGGAAGAGGGCAATCGGATTAACCAGAGAATCGCCCCCCCGACGCGCTTTTTTCGTCGCCGGAGCGGCCGGCGCCCCGACCTGTCCCGTTATGGAACCGAAGTCGCGGGGTTCATTACGCAATTCCTACTCGGGGCGGTCGAACAGCCCCCCTTGAACCTGGCTGCGCGAATCGGTCGGCGGGCTGCGTTCGAGATGCGCCCAGCCCCGATCGTTGAGGCAACGCCCGCGCGCGGTGCGCGCCACCAGGCCAAGCTGGATCAGATAGGGTTCGACCACGTCCTCGATCGTGTCACGCGGTTCGGCAAGCCCGGCCGCAAGCGTTTCGACCCCCACCGGGCCGCCCTTGTAGATGTCGGCGATCATCAGGAGATAGCGCCGGTCCATCGCGTCGAGACCGAGCCGGTCGACCTCCAGCCGGGCCAGCGCCGCGTCCGCGATCCGCGCGTCCACCACCGCATCGCCTTCGACATGGGCGAAGTCGCGCACCCGGCGCAGCAGGCGCCCGGCAACGCGCGGCGTCCCCCGGCTGCGCCGCGCGATCTCGCGCGCGCCGCCTTCGTCCATGGCAAGGCCGAGCAGGTCGGCCCCGCGCCCGACCACGCGCAGGAGCTCCGCCTCGGTGTAGAAGTTCAGCCGCACCGGAATGCCGAAGCGATCGCGCAGCGGCGTCGTCAGCAGTCCCTGCCGCGTCGTCGCGCCGATCAGCGTGAAGGGCGGCAGGTCGATCCGCACGCTGCGCGCGCTCGGCCCCTCCCCGATGATGATGTCGAGCGCGCGGTCCTCCATCGCTGGGTACAGCACCTCCTCGACCACCGGATTGAGACGGTGGATCTCGTCGATGAAGAGGACGTCGTTCGCCTCCAGATTGGTGAGCAGCGCGGCGAGATCGCCCGCCTTGGCGATCACCGGCCCACTGGTGGCGCGAAAGCCCACGCCCAGCTCGCGCGCGACGATCTGCGCCAGCGTGGTCTTGCCCAGGCCCGGAGGACCGAAGAACAGCGTGTGGTCCATCGCCTCGCCACGCGCCTTCGCCGCGGCGATGAACACGGCCAGGTTCTCCTTCGCCGCCGCCTGCCCGACGAATTCGCGCAGCGACTTGGGCCGCAGCGCCGCATCGGGATCGTCCGGCTGGCGATCCGGGGTATGGAGGGGAGGAGAGTCGATCACTGGCTCTCTCCATCATTTTGGGGAAAGATACAGTTGTCTCGAAACGCTCGCCCGATCCCCGCTCTTACGGGCACACCGACACCAGTCAGAATCCCTCCTCTGGCTCGACATTCATCGGCCCGAGCGTCCAGATCGATGATGTACGAGTAAACTCCCCAGGCAAAGAGAGGCAAAAGGAGAAGGCAGAGGACTACAAAAACCGCCGCTTTGATAGACGGGTGGAGTTTGAGATTTCCCCTGATCCCACGGACGAACATCACCCCGCCGCCCTCTTCAGCGCGACGCGGATGAGGTCGCTGTCGCTGGCGCCTTCGCCCAGTTCGCCTTGCGCGGTGGCGACGGCGCGGGCGGCGACGGCAGGCTTGAAGCCCAGGTTTTCGAGGGCGGAGACGGCGTCCGCGCTGGCGCTGCCCGCAGGCAGGGACGCTGCCATGCCCAGCGTTCCGCCGCCGGGCAGCGCGCCGGCCTTGTCCTTCAGTTCGTTGACGATGCGCCCGGCCAGTTTGGGCCCCACCCCTTGCGCGCGCGCCACGCTGGCCGCATCGCCCGCGGCGCAGGCATCGCGCAATTCGCCCGGGCTCAGCGCCGAGAGAATGGCGAGCGCCACCTTGCTCCCCACGCCCTGCACGCCGGTCAGCAGGCGAAACCAGTCGCGCTCGCTGCCATCCGCGAAGCCCAGCAGGCGCATGTCGTTCTCGCTCACCTGCAGGTCGGTGTAGAGCGTGCACGCCTCGCCCACCTCGCCCAGTGCGGTCAGCGTCTTAGCCGAACAATGGACGAGATAGCCCACGCCCGACACATCGATCACCGCCCAGTCGGTTCCGGTTTCGTCGAGCAGGCCCTTCAGCTTCGCAATCATGCTTTGTTCCCTGCCCGAGCCGGCTCGGTTTGGCCAGACTCGGCGTGCGAAGTCCTACACGATGGAACACATGGAACAGTGTCCAGGGCCGGAAAAACGGACCGCCCCTTTCGCACCAAATCGCGGTGAATCAATATGTTGATGGGACGGGGCATCATGCGCGCCTTTTACCCCCGCCGCGGCGAAGTAGGAAAGATGCATCCGCGCCACGAAAGCCTATCGCAATGCGCGCTCGACAGGCGCGCGCGGGGCGATAGAACCCCGTCCCCATGAGCTGGAACAGCTTCGGCCACCTTTTCCGCTTTTCCACCTGGGGGGAAAGCCACGGTCCCGCCATCGGCGCGGTGGTCGACGGCTGCCCGCCGGGCATCGCCCTGTCGGAAGCCGATATCCAGCCGTTCCTCGACGCGCGGCGACCGGGGCAGAACCGTTTCACCACCCAGCGGCGCGAGCCCGATGCGGTGCGCATCCTGTCGGGCGTGTTCGAAGGGAGGACCACCGGCACGCCGATTAGCCTGATGATCGAGAACGTCGATCAGCGGTCGAAGGACTATTCGCAGGTTGCAACGGCCTATCGCCCCGGCCACGCCGACTACGTCTACGATGCGAAATACGGCCCGCGCGACTATCGCGGCGGCGGCCGCTCCAGCGCGCGCGAGACGGCGATGCGGGTCGCTGCGGGTGCGGTGGCGCGGCTGGTCGTGCCGGAAGTGGCGATCACCGCCTGGGTCGAGGAACTGGGCGGCGATGCGATCGACCCTGCAGCCTTCGACGCGAGCGAGATCGGCGACAATCCCTTCTTCTGCCCCGACGCGGCCGCCGCGCAGCGGTGGGAGAAGCGGGTCGACGCGGCGCGCAAGGCGGGATCGTCGCTGGGCGCGGTGGTCGCATGCCGCGCACACGGCGTGCCCGCGGGCTGGGGCGCACCGCTTTATGCCAAGCTCGACGCGGAGCTGGCCGGGGCGATGATGGGCATCAACGCGGTGAAGGGGGTGGAGATCGGCGACGGGTTCGACGCCGCGCGCCTCTCGGGCGAAGGCAATGCCGATCCGATGCGACCGGGCGAAGCGGGCGAGACCCCGCGCTTCCTCGCCAATCACGCCGGCGGCATCGCAGGTGGTATCAGCACCGGCCAGCCGGTGACCTGCCGGGTCGCGTTCAAACCGACCAGTTCGATCCTGACGCCGGTCGAGACGATCGACCGCGACGGCGCGGCGACGCAGATCGCCACCCGAGGGCGGCACGATCCGTGCGTCGGCATTCGCGGCGTACCGGTGGTGGAAGCGATGATGGCGCTGGTGCTTGCCGACCAGAAGCTGCTGCATCGGGGCCAGACCGGTCGCTGACGCGCAACGCCGGTTACGGGCGATTTTGCGAAAGTTCCGATCCGGTGATGGAATATTTCGATATTCGCAATCGCATCAAAGCGCTTTTGTGCGACGCAACAATTCCTATTTGGCTGGTGCGACATTTTTCACCGAGCAAGAAGGAATTGCATTCATGGGTATCATCGGAAGCCAGATCAAACCGTTCAAAGCCACCGCGTTCAAGGCGGGCGAGGACTTCTACGAGGTCACCGACGAGGACGTGCGCGGCAAATGGGCCGTGTTCTTCTTCTATCCGGCCGACTTCACCTTCGTCTGCCCGACCGAGCTCGAGGACATGGGCGAGAAGTACGAGATGCTCCAGAAGATGGGTGTCGAGGTCTATGGCGTGTCGACCGACACCCATTTCAGCCACAAGGCATGGCACGACACCAGCGAGCGTATCGGCAAGCTGAAGTTCCCGTTCCTTGGCGACCAGCTCCACACCCTCGCCAAGAACTTCGACGTGCTGCGCGAGGATATGGGCCTGGCCGATCGTGCGACCTTCGTGGTCGATCCCGACGGCGTGATCCAGATCATGGAACAGACCTGCGAAGGCGTGGGCCGCAATGCCAACGAACTCGCCCGCAAGATCAAGGCGGCGCAGTACGTCCGCGAGAATCCCGGCCAGGTCTGCCCGGCCGCGTGGGAAGAAGGCAGCGAGACGCTGGCCCCCTCGCTCGACCTCGTCGGCAAGATCTGATCGGCCCGACCGATCCATAAGGGTGCGCCCGCCGGTTCGCCGGCGGAGGTGCCTGCCGGCCCGGGTTTCCCCCCTCACCCCCCCTCGGAAACCCGGGCCTTTTTATTCGTTAGACCATCCCCCAGCTTCGGAGACGCCTTCATGCTCGACACCGCGATGACCCAGCAGCTCAAGCAATATTTCGGCAATCTGCGCGAGCCGGTGGAGCTGGTCGCGAGCCTCGGCGACGATCCCAAATCGGCGCAGACGCGCGAGCTTCTGGAAGAGATCGCCGCGCTGGACGACCGCGTAAGCGCGAGCTTCGACGGCACCGACGCGCGGCGCCCCAGCTTTATCATCCGGCGCGCGTCCGATCCTGGAAAATGGGTCCGCTTCGCCGGGCTGCCGATGGGGCATGAATTTACCTCGCTGGTGCTCGCGCTGCTGTGGGCGGGCGGCCATCCGCCCAAGGTCGACCAGGACGTGCTGGATCAGATCGCCGAGCTGGAGGGCGACTACGCGTTCGAGATGTATTTCTCGCTGTCGTGCCACAACTGCCCCGACGTGGTGCAGGCGCTGACGCTGATGGCGCTGACCAACAGCCGCATCACCGCCACGCTGATCGAAGGCGGCACCTTCCAGGACGAGGTCGAGGAGCGCGGCGTGATGGCGGTGCCCGCGACCTTCCTCAACGGCGAGATGTTCGCCAGCGGCAAGATGGGCGTGGAGGAAATCCTCGCCAAGCTGGACGGCAACGCATCGAAGCGCGCCGCGGCCAAGATCGCCGACAAAGACCCGTTCGAGGTGCTGGTGGTGGGCGGCGGCCCGGCCGGCGCCGCGGCGAGCATCTATACCGCGCGCAAGGGCTTCTCGACCGGCATAGCCGCCGAGCGGTTCGGCGGGCAGGTGCTCGACACGATGGGGATCGAGAACTTCGTTTCGGTGCCCTACACCGAGGGGCCAAAGCTGGTCGCGCAGCTGGAAAGCCACGTCGGCGAATACGACATCGACGTGATGAATTTGCAGACCGCGGCGCGGCTGATCCCGGCCGAGGAAAAGGGCGGCTATCACGAGGTGGTGCTGGAAAACGGCGCCTCGCTCTATGGCCGTGCGGTGATCCTTTCCACAGGGGCGCGCTGGCGCAATCTCGGCGTGCCGGGCGAGCAGGAATATCGCAACAAGGGCGTGGCCTACTGCCCGCACTGCGACGGCCCGCTCTACAAAGGCAAGCACGTCGCGGTAATCGGCGGCGGCAATTCCGGCGTCGAGGCGGCGATCGATCTTGCCGGCATCGTGCGCCACGTCACGCTGATCGAATTCGACGGCCAGCTGCGCGCGGACAAGGTGCTGCAGGACAAGCTGCGTTCCATGCCCAATGTCGACATCGTCGTTTCCGCCCAGACGACCGAGATCCTGGGCGACGGCGACCGCGTGACCGGCCTCGCCTACAAGGACCGCAATGCGGAGGTCGACCGGACGATCGAGCTCGACGGCGTGTTCGTGCAGATCGGCCTCATTCCCAACACCGACTGGCTGAAGGACAGCGGGATCGACCTGTCGCGCCACGGCGAGATCGTGATCGACGAAAAGGCCGCGACCAGCCTCGACGGCGTGTTCGCCGCGGGCGATTGCACCACCGTGCCCTACAAGCAGATCGTGATCGCGATGGGCGAAGGGTCGAAAGCGGCGTTGAGCGCGTTCGATTACCTCATCCGCAACGTCGCACCGCAGGAACTGGCCGAAGCCGCCGAATAGGGCGGGCTTTGCCTCCCCGGCGATCCGAACGGCCCGCTTCTCCGCATGGGGAGGCGGGCCTTTTCGCGTGGGGCGTGCCCGTGCGCCGGCGGGGCCTTTTGCAGAACGGGTGGGGCGATCAAAGCATGCCAACTAATCGATTGGACTGATCAGGGCCGGTGCGGCATCCTTTCATCCTGACGAGTCGAGACAGAATTCGAGAGGAGAGACGTTATGGATGCCAAGACAGGATCGATCGGCGGGGGTTGCCCCTTCACGGGCGATGGCGGCGTTCGCGCGCTGCTGGGCCGCACGAACAAGGACTGGTGGCCCGATTCGCTCGACCTCCACATCCTGACCCAGGACGGCGTCTCGCCCGATCCGATGGGTCCCGATTTCGACTATGCGGAAGCGTTCAACGCGCTCGACTACCAGGCGCTGAAGGACGATCTGAAGGCGCTGATGACCGACAGTCAGCCGTGGTGGCCGGCCGATTACGGACATTACGGCCCGTTCTTCATCCGCATGGCGTGGCACGCAGCCGGCACCTATCGCACCGGCGACGGGCGTGGCGGCGCCTCCAGCGGGCAGCAGCGCTTCGCCCCGCTCAACTCGTGGCCCGACAACGGCAACCTCGACAAGGCGCGGCGCCTGCTGTGGCCGATCAAGCAGAAATACGGCAAGCACATCAGCTGGGCCGACCTGTTCGTGCTGACCGGCAACGTCGCCATCGAATCGATGGGCGGGCCGGTGTTCGGCTTCGGCGGCGGGCGCAAGGACGTCTACGAACCGGAGCAGGACGTGTACTGGGGTTCGGAAGAACAGTGGGTCAACGAAGGCGTCGCGACCCGCATCATTCCCGACGAGGGCAAGGCGCTGGAGAACCCGCTGGCGGCGATCCAGATGGGCCTCATCTACGTCAATCCCGAAGGTCCGGGCGGCAATCCGCACGATGCGGAAGGCATGGCGCGCGACATGAAGGAAACCTTCGCGCGCATGGCCATGAACGACGAGGAGACGGTCGCGCTGACCGCCGGCGGACACGCCTTCGGCAAGTGCCACGGCGCGGTGCCACCCGACCAGTTGAGCGGCGCGCCCGAGGGCGGCGGCATGGAACTGATGGGCTTCGGCTGGTCGACCGATGCCGAGCAGATCGAGCAGGGCCACATCACCACCTCGGGCCTGGAAGGCGCGTGGACGCCCAACCCGACCCAGTGGGGCAACGACTATTTCCGCCTGCTGTTCAAATACGAATACGAGCTGGTGGAAAGTCCGGCGGGGGCCAAGCAGTGGCAGCCGATCGACCAGGAAGAGGCCGACATGGCGCCCGATGCGCGGGATCCGTCGAAGAAGGTCCCGACCATGATGACCACCGCCGACATGGCGCTGAAGCTGGACCCCGATTACCGCAAGATTTCCGAGCGGTTCATGAAGGACCAGGCCGCGCTCGACGATGCGTTCGCCCGCGCCTGGTTCAAGCTGACCCACCGCGACATGGGGCCCAAGGTCCGCTACCTCGGCCCCGACGTGCCGGCCGAAGACCTGATCTGGCAGGATCCGATCCCCGCCGGGAAGGAAGCGTCGGACGGCGCGGTCGCCGATTTCAAGGCGAAGGTGCTGGATAGCGGCCTGACCGTCACCGAACTGGTAAAGGCGGCGTGGGCCTCGGCCAGTACCTACCGCAAGTCGGACCATCGTGGTGGCGCGAACGGCGCGCATATCCGCTTCGACGAACTGAAAAACTGGAAGGTCAACGACCCCGAGGAACTGGCGAAGGTCCTGACCAGGCTCGACGAGCTGCGCGGCGACCTGTCGCTGGCGGATGCGATCGTTCTGGGCGGCGCGGCAGCGGTGGAGAAGGCGGCGAAGGATGCCGGTTTCGCCGTCACCGTGCCCGTCACCACCGGTCGCGGCGATGCGCGGCGCGAGGATTTCGACGCCGAAAGCTGGGAGCCGCTGGATCCGTTCGCCGACGGTTTCCGCAACTACCTGAAGTCGAAAGCCAGCGTGAAGACCGAGGACCTGCTGATCGACCGGGCCAACCTGCTCGACCTGTCGATCCCGGAAATGACCGTGCTGGTCGGCGGGATGCGCGTGCTGGGCGCCAATACGGGCAATTCGGACCACGGCGTCTTCACCGACCGCAAGGGCCAGCTGACCAACGACTTCTTCGTCAACCTGCTCGACATGAATACCTTCTGGGAAGTGGTCGACGAAAGCGGGGACGAGGAGTTCGTGGGCCGCAACCGCAAGGACAAGTCGCAGCGCTGGACCGCGACGCGCACCGATCTGGTGTTCGGGTCCAATTCGCAGCTGCGATCCGTCTCGGAAGTCTACGGCGAAAACGGCAACGAGGAGAAGTTCGTGAACGACTTCGTCGCCGCGTGGACCAAGGTGATGGACGCCGACCGGTTCGACCTCACCTGCGCCAAATACCACGGCTGACACCGGCATTTCCCGCCACCAGGGGAAGGAAGGGTCCCGGCAGCGATGCCGGGACCCTTTTTCATTGGCGATCCGGAACGCGCGGGCGCCCGCAATCGTTTGATCGAGGTTAGTTTCTCCCCAGCAGAAAGCGCGCATCATGGCCGACCGTACCGCACCCCCCACCACCACTGATGCCGGCATCCCGGTCGCCAGCGACGAACATTCGCTGACCGTCGGCCGCGACGGGCCGATCCTGCTGAACGATCACTATCTGCTGGAGCAGATGGCGAACTTCAATCGCGAGCGCATTCCCGAGCGCCAGCCCCATGCCAAGGGATCGGGCGCGTTCGGCCATTTCGAAACCACCGCCGACGTGTCGAAATACACCAAGGCGAAGATCTTCCAGAAGGGCGCGAAGTGCGACACCGCCATGCGCTTCTCCACCGTGGCGGGCGAACGCGGCAGCCCCGACACCTGGCGCGACCCGCGCGGCTTCTCGGTCAAGTTCTACACCGAGGACGGCAATTTCGACATGGTCGGCAACAACACGCCGATTTTCTTCATCCGCGATCCGATGAAGTTCCAGCATTTCATCCGCAGCCAGAAGCGGCGCGCCGACAACGGCCTGCGCGATCACGACATGATGTGGGATTTCTGGACATTGAGCCCCGAAAGCGCGCACCAGGTCGCATACCTTATGGGCGATCGCGGCGTGCCGAAGAACTGGCGCGAGATGAACGGCTATTCCAGCCACACCTACAGCCTCGAAAACGCCGAGGGCGAGAAGTTCTGGGTCAAGTTCCACTTCCACACCAATGTCGGCGACGAAGGCGGCAACGCACATTTCACGCAGGACGAGGCGGTAAAGAAGGCGGGCGAGGACAGCGATTACCACCGCCGCGACCTCTTCGACGCGATCCACCGGGGCGACTATCCCAGCTGGACGCTGAAATGGCAGATCATGCCGTACGAGGATGCGAAGACCTATCGCATCAATCCGTTCGACCTGACCAAGACCTGGCCGCACGAGGATTACCCGCTGATCGAGGTCGGGACGCTGACGCTGGACGAGAACCCGGTCGACTGGGACACCCAGATCGAGCAGCTGGCGTTCGAGCCCAACAACATCGTGCCCGGCATCGGCCTGAGCCCCGACAAGATGCTGCTCGCGCGCGGGTTTTCCTACGCCGATGCGCACCGCGCGCGGCTGGGCGTCAATTACAAGCAGATCCCGGTCAACGCGCCGAAGACGGAGGTCCATTCCTATTCGCGTGCAGGCGACATGCGGGTGAAGAACGCGGTCGATCCCGTCTATGCGCCCAATTCCTACGGCGGTCCCGCCGCGCAGCCCGGCCGGGTGGGCGATGCCGGGCACTGGCATGCCGACGGCGACATGGTGCGCGAAGCCTATACCCTGCGCGAGGACGATGACGACTGGAGCCAGGCCCGCGCGCTGGTGATGGAGGTGATGGACGACGCGGCGCGCGACCGCTTCGTCTCCAACGTTTCCGGCCACCTCGCCGACGGGGTCAGCGAGAAGGTGCTGCGACGCGCCTTCCAGTACTGGCGCAATGTCGATGCCGGGATCGGCGACCGGATCGAGAAGGCGGTCCGCGACCAGATCGGCGGGCAGTCGCAGGCGAAGGGCATGGCGTCCGCCAAGTCGATCGACGACAGCTACGCCGATCTCGACGCCGAACCGCAGACCGACCCGCACCGCGAGCCGCAGGCCGAACCGGCCGAATAACGCCTTCGAGCCTCCCTACCCAGATGGCCGCGCATCGAAGCTCCACTCCGGAGCGCCGGTGCGCGGTCAGTCGTAGGTGACGCCGTCCAGCCCCGGTCCGCCTTCGGCAATAAAGCGGTCGATCCGTTCCTCCAGCACCGGCAGCGGCACCGATCCCAGCGACAGCACGACATCGTGGAACTTGCGGATGTCGAAGCGGGGCCCGAGCGCCTGCTCAGCCTTCTTCCGTACGCGAAGGATGGTCAGCTCGCCCAGCTTGTAGGCGAGCGCCTGGCCCGGCCAGCTGATGTAGCGATCGATTTCGGTCTCGACCTCGTGCCGCGACAGCGCGGTGCGGTCCGCCAGATAGTCGATGGCCCGCGCCCGGCTCCACTCGTCGGCATGGATGCCGGTATCGATCACCAGCCGCGCGGCGCGCCACATCTCGTAGCTCAACCGCCCGAACCGTTCGTAGGGCGTGCGGTAGATGCCCATCTCCTCGCCCAGGAATTCGGTGTAGAGACCCCACCCTTCGCCGAAGCCCGAGAAATAGGTCTGGCGCCGGAAATCCGGCAGAGCGGGCAGTTCCAGCGCGACCCCTGCCTGGAAGCTGTGGCCCGGAATGCACTCGTGCAGCGTGAGGACGGGAATGTTGTAGAGCGGCCGCGAGGGCAGGTCGTAGGTGTTCATCTGGCACGCATCGAGCCCGCCGCGCCCGGCGGTATAGAACGGCGCGAGCGCCGGTGCGACCGGACGGATGGTGAACCGGTGCCGCGGGAGGAACCCGAAATAGTCCGCCAGCCGCCCGTCCACGCGCTTCGCGACATAGGCGGATACGCCCATCAACTCGTCGGGGGACCCGGCGATGAAGCGCGGATCGGTCCGCAAACTCTCGTTGAACTGGGCGATCGTGCCGGAAAACCCGACCTCGGCCATGATCGCGCGCATTTCGCCCTCGATCCGCGCGACCTCGTCCAGCCCGATCCGGTGGATCTCGTCCGCCGTCAGGTCGAGCGTGGTGTATTGCTGGATCTGCTGCGCGTAATAGGCGCGCCCGTCGGGCAGGTCCGCCGCGGCAAGGCTGGTGCGCGTGGCGGGGATGTATTCATCCGCCAGGAAGGTCGCCAGCGTGCCGTAGGCGGGCACGATCGCCTCGCGGATGGCGGCCCGGCCCGCCGCCTGCAACCGCGCGCGCTCCTGTGCCGGGATGCTTGCGGGCATGGCGGCAAAAGCCTGCCAGAACGGGTTGTCGTCGCCTGCATCGAGATAGGGTTCGACCGATTTCTCGCGTCCCTTGATCGACACGCGCGGCACGCTGAAGCCGCGCGCGAGGCCGGTGCGCGCATTGGCGATGTTCTGCGCGAAATACCGCGGCACGTCGCGCATGCGGGCGATGTAGTTCTCGTACCGCGCGACGCTGGTCAGCGGGGCCGGCTCGTCGAGATAGGTCCAGAAGTTACTGTCGCTGTTGAACGGCATCTCCCACTCGCGGAACCGCGCATCGCCCAGCGTCTCGCGCTGCAGGGTGGCGAAGACCGCGGCATTGATCCGCTCCGTGGGCGACAGCCGGTCGCGATCGATCGTCGCCAGCGCGTCCAGCATCGCCTGCGCATGGCGGGCCGCCTCCTCCTGCGCCGCGGGCGCGGCGTCGGGCAGGCGCGGCCCCGCCTCCAGGCTGCCGTCCGGCCCCTCGATCGTGCCGCTGCGCTTCATCTGCCACGCCCGGTCCCCTTCGTAGAGCGTGCGCAGCGCCTCGTCCGCGGCGGTCGGTGCGGGCGTCTGCGCCGGGGCGCCCTCCTGTGGCGGGGCGGCCCGCGCCGCGGGTGCGAAAGCGAGGCCGAAAGCGGCTGTGGCGAGCAAGATGGCGGTGCGCATGGCAGGGATCCCGGGCAAAGACCGCGACGCTAGCGGCCCGGTGCGGACAAGTCAGCCCGAACGGCGCAGGATCAGGTAAAGCGCGCCCTCGCCCCCGTGGCGCCGGTGGGCCTTGCGCACCGCGGCGATGGCGCCGCCGTGATCGCTGGCGGCGAGCCAGTCGAGGATCTTGGCGCGGATCGCCCCGCGCCGTGTGCCGCGGTCGGCCGGAT
Source organism: uncultured Citromicrobium sp. (assembly GCA_964401795.1). Classification (GTDB taxonomy): domain Bacteria; phylum Pseudomonadota; class Alphaproteobacteria; order Sphingomonadales; family Sphingomonadaceae; genus Alteriqipengyuania. Next base: position 64,582 of record CAYNZQ010000001.1, on the reverse strand, counting down.
CGACCGGCCGTTCCTTGCCCGTTACCACCAGCACCACCCGCGCCTGCATCGCCCGGGCCTGCTGCATCCCGTCCATCAGCCGGCGATAGGCCGCGTCGAGCCCGTGCCCGTGCAGGTCGAGCGAGACGTCGGGGCGGATGTCCCCGCCCTTCAGCCGCCGTTCCCAGTGCGAATCGAGAGTGCCGCGCCGCGGCGGCGGCGGTGAGGGGGGTGGCACGGACCGGGCCGGGGTCGCCCGCACCGGCGGCGCCTTGCGCGGTTGCGGCGCCGGGGGAGGCGGAGGCGCCGCTCGCGCCGGGGCTGGGGATGCGGCCTGCACCCGCGTGGCCGGGCGGGCCCGCGCCAGCGGCTCGACCGTGCGGGCGAGCGCTTCCCACGCCGCCGCCTCGGCCTCGCTCAACCCGCGCGGATGGCTCATCGCCCCGTCAGGCGGGCATAGGTCCCCTTGGGTACCAGCACGAAGGCGCGGCCGCGCGCGCTCATCCCGCCGGCGATTTCCCGTGCGCGGTCGCCATTGCCCCAGAACGTGTCGAAGCGGTTGGCGCCCTTGATCGCACCGCCAGTGTCCTGCGCGATCCACAGCCCGTTCGCTTCCGCACGGTCCGTCTGCAACACCACCGGCGCGCCATAGGGGACGTAGCGCGGATCGACCGCCGCGCTGCTGCCGCCGCGCACCGGCACGCCCAGCGAACCGAGCGGCCCGTCGGTCGTCAGTTCGCGGAAGAAGATGTAGCTCGGGTTCTCGTGCATCAGCGCCTGCCCTTCCACCGGGTGGTCGCGCAGATAGGCGACGATGCCTTGCATGGAGGAGGCGTACTGGCCCGGCCCGTCGCCGAACAGGCCCCGTTCGCGCATCAGCGCGCCGATCGCGGTGTAGCCGCGCCCGTTCTGCGCGGCATAGCCGATCCGCATGCGCGACCCGTCGGGCAGGCGCAGCAGGCCCGAGCCCTGGATCTGGAGGAAGAAGAACTCGATCGGGTCCGCGACCCAGGCGATTTCCAGCCCGCGTCCCGCCAGCGCGCCGGCATCGATCGCCGCGCGGTCGTAATAGGGGACGAAGGCGCCAGTTTCGTCGTAGCGGCCGAGCGGCGGCTGGCCGGTGCGCTCGTTTTGCGGCGTATCGGCGGGCCAGGCGCGGACCATATCGTCCGGCACCGCATAGACCGGCGTGTCGTAGCCGGGAATTCGCGTGCGACTGCCCAGCAGCTCGGGCTCGAAATAGCCGGTCGCGAACGCGGTGCCGTCGCCCACCTGCACCGTCTCGAACTGGGTGGCGAAGAACCGCGCGGCGTCGCGATCGGACCAGTTGGCCGCCGCGTCGCAGGCCGGTTGCCAGTCGGCCGAGCGGGTCAGGCCGCTGCGATCATCCTTGGTCGTGAGCCAGCGGCACGAACTGCGAAAGGCGTTCAGCGCATCGCCCGCATCGGGCGCGGTCAGCGCCAGCGTATCGATCGCGGGTCCGCGGGCGATGCCGCCGGCCAGCGCGGTGGTCGGCTGCGCGCCGGGCGGGGGCGGAATGGCGGCTTCGGGCGGTTTGGGGATGACCCCGGCGCAGGCGGACAGGCCGAGCGCCAGGGCGGCGAGCGACAGCAGGCGTGACATGCGGGCCATCGGCCTGCCCCCTCTCTCTTGATCGTGCGGCGCGACGGTCGGGCCGTCAGCCCTCGTCGGTTTCGTCCAGGATCCAGTGCGGCCCCGCCGCGTCGACCCGGCGCGCGAAGGTCCAGATGTCGCGGCTTTCGACGGCATCGTCGAGCGAGCCTGCGACCACGTTCCCGTCACTGTCGCGCGTCACCGCCGCGATGTCGGACACGAAGCGAACCGTGATGCGCGCGGTGCGCCCGTCCAGCACGGCGTCGCGAATCGTCGCCTCTTCGATCCGGATGAGGCGGTTGTCCATCGTCTCGCCGGCTTCCTCGCGCGCCACGATGGCGGCATCGAAGCTCGCGTAGACATCGTCGTCGCACAGTTCGCGCAAGGTTTCGCGGTCGCCGTGCCAGAACGCTTCCAGCACCATGCCGTAGGCCGACTTCGCCCCGTCGACGAAGCGCGTGATGTCGAACGAACGGTCCGCCGCGGCGATCTCCCGGATGCCGTCCTGCACGAACGGCAGCGCATCGGCTGGCACCTGTTCTTCCGTCCCCGTGGCGCGTTGCTGCGGTTCTTCCGCGTGTTTCGCAGGGCGCGGCGCCTCGAACCGGTGGGGCACCGGCTCCTCCTCGTGCTCGGCCCGGCGACCGAGGACCGAATAGAGCCGCAGGCCCAGAAAGGCGGCGATCATGGCGAGGATGACGATTTCGTAGATCACGGTAGGCAGTCACCTGTAACTTCGCGGGGGAATCGACTTGTCGGCGCGGCGCGCCCGGTCCCACCCCGGATGCGGAACCTGTTGTACTCCCAAATGGGGGACAATTTCAAATAGGCAACGGTACGCACGCCCCGATAGCGGCGGGCCGCGCCGTGTCCGGGCCCTGTCGCACGCCGCATTGCGAGGCGCGGCGCACGGTGCTAGGCGCGCGAGCCTATCGACAAGTGGGTCGCCGGGTGCGTGCGGGCCACCAATTGCCGGAAAAACCAAAAGGAAAGACAACAGACATGGCCGACGAAGGCGACATCCTCTCCGATCTGGGCATGGACGGCCCCGGCAATGCAACCGGCAACGGCGCCGACAACGGCCCCGCGGCGGGCATCGTCACCCAGTATATCAAGGACCTGTCGGTCGAGAACCCGAACGCCCCGGCGGTCTATCAGTGGCAGGAACAGCCGCAGATCGACCTGCAGTTCAACATCGCGGCCAATCCCGTCAACGACGAGATCCACGAGGTCGAACTGAAGATCACCGTCGATGCGAGCTGCCAGAACGGCAAGATCTACCTGGTTGAGCTGGTCTATGCCGCGCTGATCGGCCTGCGCAACGTGCCCGAGGACCAGGCGCACATGTTCCTCTATGCCGAAGGGCCGCGCCTGATCTTCCCCTTCGCCCGCCGCGTCATCGCCGATGCGACTCGCGACCTCGGCTTCCAACCGCTGATGGTCGATCCGATCGATTTCAACGGCCTCTACATGCAGCGCCTCGCGGAGCGCGCGCAGCAGGAAGGCGCGGGCGAGCAGGCACCCGGCGGTTCCGACGCGAACTGACGCACAAATCCGCCGCGCGCCCCGCGAGGGAGAGATAGCGATGCTCTCGCCCGGTCGGCGGCGCGCGGACGGACACCTGTCGTGAACCTGGTAAAATCGCTCGGCTCGGTCGGCGGGCTGACGCTGGTCAGCCGCGTGCTGGCACTGGGGCGCGATGCGTTGCAGGCGCGCTATGTCGGCGCAGGCTTCGCCTCCGACGCGTTCCTCGTCGCCTTCCGCCTGCCCAACATGTTCCGCGCATTGTTCGCGGAAGGGGCGTTCTCCGCCGCGTTCATCCCGATGTTCAACCGCCGCGTGGCCGAAGGAGGCGGACGTCCTGCGGGGGTGGATTTCGCCGAGCGCACGCTGGCGATCCTGCTGCCGATCCTGATCGTGTTCACCGCCGCGCTGATGATCGCGGCGTGGCCCGTCACCTACGCGCTGTCGGGCGGGTTCAAGGATCCCACCCCGGCGCAGTTCGCCTATGCGGTCACGCTGTCGCGCATCACCCTGCCCTATCTGCTGATGATCTCGCTCGTCTCGCTGCTGGGCGGAATTCTCAACTCGCTGGAGCGGTACTGGGTCAACGCCGCGGCGCCGATCCTGCTCAACGTCGCGATGATCGCCGGGCTGGGCCTGTTCCACGGCGACGATCCCTACGAGACCGCGTGGGTCCAGGCGCTGTCGGTGACGGCGGGCGGTGCCCTGCAATTGCTGTTCCTGATCTGGGGTTGCCGCCGCATCGGCCTGCGCCTGAAGCTGCGCCGCCCGCGGATCGACCCCGAGATGCGCCGCCTGTTCAAGCTGATCCTGCCCGCCGCGGCGGGATCGGGCGCGATGCAGATCAACCTGCTGGTGTCCACCGCGCTGGCGGGCAGCCTGCTCGATCCGGGGGCGATCAGCTACATCTACTTCGCCGACCGGCTCAACCAGCTGCCGCTCGGCCTGATCGGCATCGGCCTCGGCACCATCCTGCTGCCCACCCTGTCGCGCATGCTGAGCAACGGGCAGGACGAAACCGCGATGCATACGCAGAACCGCGGGATCGAGCTGGCGCTGTTCCTGACGCTGCCCGCGACGGTCGCGTTTCTGACCATCGCCGAACCGATCATCCGGGGGCTTTTCCAGTATGGCGAGTTCAGTTCCGAGGCGACCACGGCGACGGCGAACGTGCTCGCCGCCTTCTCGCTCGGTCTGCCGGCCTATGTGCTGATTAAGGTGCTGACGCCCGGCTTCTACGCCCGCTCCGACACGAAGACGCCGGTACGCTTCGCCATGATCGCGATCGCGCTCAACATCGCCGGCAATGCGGCGCTGATCCCGACCATCGGCGTTCTGGGTCCGCCCCTTGCCACCGCGTTCTCTGCGACGGTCAACACCGTGCTGCTTTACCGCACACTGCGCAGCCGCGGCCAGTTCGCGGCCGACCGGCAGCTGATCCACCGCCTGCCGCGCCTCGCGATCGCGGCGCTGGTGATGGGCGCGGCGCTGATCGCAGCCCGCCCCTTCGCCGCCCCGTTCATGGCCGGCGGCATGGGCTGGCGCGCGGCGACGCTGGCCGCGCTGGTCGGCGGGGGCGCGATCGTCTACCTCGCCGCCAGTTTCGCGACCGGCGCGTTCCGGCTAGGCGACGCGAAGGCGCTGATGCGCCGCACGCCGCCCGCCCCCCAAAAGGACACAGAATAGACCATGCGCATCGTTTCCGGCATCCAGCCGACCGGCAATCTCCACCTCGGCAACTATCTCGGCGCGATCCGCAACTGGGTGCGGATGCAGGATGCGCTGACGGAGGGGAGCGAGGCGCTGTTCTTCCTTGCCGACCTGCACGCCATCTCCATGCCGCACGACCCGCAGACGCTGCGGCGCGGCACGCTGGAGATGACGGCGGCGCTCGTCGCTTGCGGGATCGATCCGGCGCGCTCCGTCCTGTTCAACCAGGCGCAGGTGCCCCAGCATGCCGAACTGCAATGGCTGCTGGGCGGCACCGCGCGGATGGGCTGGCTCAATCGCATGACGCAGTGGAAGGACAAGGCGGGCAAGAACCGCGAAGGCGCCAGCGTCGCGCTGTTCACCTATCCCGTGCTGCAGGCGGCCGACGTGCTGCTGTACCAGGCGACGCACGTGCCGGTGGGCGAGGACCAGAAACAGCATCTGGAGCTGGCGCGCGACATCGCGCAGAAATTCAACAACGACTTCGCCCCGCAGGATGAAAACGGCGATGCTGCACCGGTCTTTACCTTGCCCGAACCCTTCATCCCGCCGGTGGCGGCGCGCATCATGTCCCTGCGCGACGGCACCGCGAAGATGAGCAAGTCCGATCCCAGCGAGATGAGCCGCATCAACCTGTCCGACGATCCCGACACGGTGATGAAGAAGGTGAAGAAGGCCAAGACCGACCCCGAACCCCTGCCGTCCGAGCGCGACGGGCTGGAAGGCCGGGCCGAGGCGCTCAACCTCGTCACCATCTACGCCGCGCTGGCGGACGAACCGGTCGATGCCGTGCTCGCCACCCATGGCGGGCAGGGCTTCGGCGCGTTCAAGCCTGCGCTGGGCGAATTGCTGGTCGAGACGCTGCGCCCCATCACCGCGCGCTTCGCCGAGCTGATGGAGGACCGCGAGGCATTGGACGCGATCCTCGCCCGCGGGGCGGCGCGCGCCCGCGAACGGGCCATCCCGACGCTGGATACGGTCTATGCCGCGCTGGGCCTCGTGCGGGGCTGATCGCGGGAACCCGAAGCGGGTCCCGGGCATCTCATAGACGGTCGACTATTCAATGCCGGTTCAGCCCGGCTATGATAGGCAACGGCTCATCGTAGGGCATGCGTGCGGGGGACCATCGCGAGTCGCACACCGCGCCAGCAGCCCGATTGAACGAAAGGGTTGCCAACTATGACGAATTTCACCCCCAAGCGCTGGCTGAAGGCGGCATCGGTGCCGCTGCTCCTCGCCAGCCTGGCCGCATGCGCCACGCCGTTCCAGGCGGACGTATCGCGCTTCCGCACGCAACTGCCCGCACCCCAGGGCCAGACCTTCGCCGTGGTGGCGGAAGATCCGGCGCTGGCCGGCGGGCTCGAATTCTCGCAATATGCGGATTACGTCGCGCAGGAGATGCAGCGGCTGGGCTACACCCGCGCCGCATCGCCCGCGAATGCGAACCTGATCGTGCAGTTCGATTACGGTGTCGACAACGGGCGCGAGCGCGTGCGCACCACCGGGTTCGCCGATCCGTTCTACGATCCTTGGTACGGCTACGGGCCGCTCTCGCGCCGCCGTTTCTACGGCGGCTGGGGCTACGGCCTGTACGATCCGTGGCTCTCGCCCGGCCCGGACGTGCGCAGCTATACCGTCTATACCAGCGACATCGATCTGAAGATCGACGACCGCGCCACCGGCCAGCGCCTGTTCGAAGGGCGCGCCGAAGCGATGTCTTCCAGCAAGCGCCTGCAATATCTGGTGCCCAATTTGGTCGAGGCGATGTTCACCGACTTCCCCGGCGATTCGGGCGAGACGGTGCGCATCACGGTGAAGCCGGAGGACGCGGGCCGCCGCTGACCGGCGGGTGTCGCGCGCGCGCGATCGAACGACAATCGAGGCCGCCCGCAGCCGACAGCGTGCTGCGGGCGGCCTTTTTCGTGGGACGCGCCACTGCCCGCCGCTGGACGATCGCCATGCGACACGGTAGCGCGCGCGGCACGATGACTGCGCACAAGCCCGGAGACCCGACCACGCTCAACCGCCTGTACGGGCGCAGCCACGGCAAGAAGCTGCGCGCGGGCCAGCAGGAGTTACTCGACACGCTGCTGCCACAGATCTCCGTGCCCGAGGATGGCGCCGTCACGGCGGAGCGGTTGTTCGGCCAGTCCGCGCCGCTGCATTTCGAGATCGGCTTCGGCGGGGGCGAGCATCTGGCGATCCGCGCCGACATGTTGCCCGACCACGGCTTCATCGGGGCGGAGCCGTTCGTGAACGGGGTGGCGCAGGCGCTGACCCATGTGCGCGACGGCCCGGAAGGCAACGGCCCCTTGCGCAACGTGCGCCTGCACATGGGCGACGCGCTGCAGGTCCTCTCGCGCATTCCCGACGGATCGCTCAGCTTCGTCTATCTGCTCCATCCCGATCCCTGGCCCAAGGCCCGTCATGCGAAGCGGCGGATGATGAACGACGGGCCGGTGCGCATGATCGCCGACAAGCTGAAGCCGGGCGGGGAATTCCGCTTCGGTACCGATCATGCGATCTATCTGCGCCACGCGCTGATGGTGATGCGTCGCTTCACCGACGACTTCGAATGGCTGGTCGAAGGGCCGGCAAGCTGGCAGCGCCGCCCCGGCGGCTGGCCCGAAACGCGCTACGAGACGAAAGCGCGCACTGTCTTCGAACACGAGGTGTGGTACTTTCGATTCAGGCGACGCTAGACTACGCTGATGTTGTAAAAACAACGACTTAGCGCAAAACACTTACGCCAGAATTGCCTCCAATTCGCCCCTTTTTCCGCTTGCGTGATTACCCGGTGATTGCCAGAAAAGGCCACGAGGTATCGCATGGCAACAGGAAAAATCAGCAAGCGCACGGTCGATTCGCTCCCGGTTGGACCAAAGGAAAACTATCTTTGGGACACCGATCTCAAGGGCTTTGGCGTCAAGATTACAACTGCTGGATCAATCAGTTACATAATCCAGTTCCGAATGGGCGGACGAGAAGCGAAGACCCGTCGTTTCACGATCGGATCACATGGATCGCCTTGGACACCGACTACTGCACGCTTGGAAGCTGAGCGATTGTTGGTGATTGTTGCGCAGGGCATTGATCCGGTTGATGCGGAAAAGCAGCGCCGCCGGGAAGCTGTCGACCTCGCCTTCTCGAATTACGCTGACCTCTTCACTCGCTCCTGCAAACGCGAGGGATGGCGTCGCCTCGTGGAGCGATCCATTCGCCTCTACCTCAAGCCCACATTCGGAATGAAGGCGCTGCCAGCGATTACGAAGATCGACGTCGTTTCGGTTCTCGATCAGATGCCGCCCAAGCAGGTGGCAAACCGGCGAAATGTCTTTGCCGTTATGCGCCGCCTGTTTCGCTGGGCCGTCAGTCGCGGAGATATCGATCGCAATCCGATGGAGGGCATGGAAACGCCGCCTCCGGTCAAGCCACGAGAGCGCTGGCTCAAGGATGGCGAACTCCGCCATATCTGGAATGCGGCGCCGGAATGTCATCGCTGCTTTGGTCCAATTGTCAGGCTTCTGATCGTAACCGGACAGCGCCGTGAAGAAGTCTCCGGGATGCACTGGCAGGAGCTCAGTCGCAGCGAAAGATTATGGACCCTGCCCGGATCTCGAACCAAGAACGGAGAACCTAACTCCATTCCCCTCAACGATCTTGCAATCGCCGAGCTCGACCGGGAGGCTCGCGGCGAGAGGTGGCCGCGTAAGGGCCGTGTTTTCGCGACAGCTAGCGGGGCGGGCTTTACGGGATACGCCAAAGGGAAGGTGAAGCTCGACAGCCTGATCGAGGAACGTTGCGAAGAGCCGCTCGAAGCCTGGCGCCTTCATGATCTACGACGAACCCTCGCAACGAACTTCCAGCGGCTTGGCGTTCGGTTTGAAGTCACCGAAGCCGTTCTCAACCATGTGGGCGGATCTCGCGCCGGAGTCGCCGGCATCTACCAGCGCCACGACTGGAAGGACGAAAAGCGCCAGGCGCTCGATGCCTGGAATGACCACCTCGCGACGGTTCTGTCCGAGAGTGGGGAGACGACCTAAAATATTGGCGAGGGCTAGGGCGTCTGCTGGTTCAAACGTCCGACAAGAGCGGGTACCAGATCCTCAATGTGTTGATGATATGCGCGTACCGCTCGGTTTGAGCCATCGAACCCTTGCTGCGCTTTTCGCTCAATTTGCTCAAGGGCATGCGGCGCGCCAGGCCAAATCACCGGCTCGAGTTCACGTAGCGGATGGAGTCTGTCGCTAATGCGTTCGACCAAATGTACGCGAAACCGATTGCCTGAGCTTGCCGCGATGTCTCTGAAGGCGCGCGCCAATCGGTCGGCATAAGCACCTCGCGTGTCGTTTGATCCTTCGTTGATTGGCAGTGATTTGTGATCGTTGTCGGGAGCCTGCTCCAAAAGCAGGGCGTTGACTTGCAGAATGTCGCGCAAGGCCTGTTCGGTAAGCAGCGGTACGCGAAATCCTTCGCCGGGCGTGAGGTCGACCAGCCCTTCACCGACAAGCTGGTTCAGGCTGTCTCTTACCGGCGTCATGCTCACTCCGAAATCGTCAGCGAGTCGCATCGCCTCAAGCTTCGTACCGGCCCGGAAGCGCCCTTCCAGCAATGCATCTTTCAACCGCCTGTACGTAGGCTCGAGGACGTGAGCGGGACTCATCGTCCGCCGCGGCGCGTCTTGGCGAACTCACGAACCGCTTCTTTCTGGTCGGGGCGCAGACTATCGGTTGCCTGAGGGAATTCGGGCACCTTGTCGCTCAGCAAAACCGACGGGCATTGCCCTTCGAAATTACCCAGGTTCGGACGGTGCTGCACATATCCGGCGAGCTCGGCGAGTTCGGGAGAGAACTCTTTTGCTACTGCTGGTGGATAGGCCAGCCAGAGATTCTCGTAGGGTTTGAGCCAGCCGAGACTGTAGCCGATTACGACACCGCGGCGGACATCCTCGGTCTGGTTTGGTCCCGCTCCATGGACGGTGGAGCCGAGAAAGCAGATCGCATCGCCGGGCTTGCAAACAGCTACTATGGGATCGTCGAGACTTTCGAGATTGTCGACAGGCTTCCTTTGCGTCCCGGGGTAGATGCGTGTCGCGCCATTGAGGCGAGTAAATTCGGTCAGCGGCCAGATGACGTTGAGAAGATATTCGTCATCGCCCTTGCGGCCTGCCCACATATCCTGATCGCAATGCGGAAACTGTTCTATCTCGCCGGGATGGATCGCGATCGCCTGGGCGACGTTGAGCTGTATCCGGTCGCAGGCGCTGCCGAGAATTGCGCGGGCGAGCGATAGGACTAGCGGCTGCAGGACTAGATCGCCTGCGACCTGCGACCGGCGAAGCAGGCTTCCAAACCGTTTGGTCCGATGGCCATAGAAGTCTCCCTTGCCGAGGGGCGCCTGCGCAAATGCACCTTCCAGGTCGGCATCGAGTGCGGCGATCTGTTGCTCGGCGACAAGCTGCGGAATGATGCAATAGCCATCCTCTTGCAGCTGATCGAGCCAATGCGCCTCCCTCGGCCCAGTCATGCTGCCAGCTCCATGCCGCCATAGGCTTCCGGCTTAGGATTGCGGCAGTAGATCCCTGCGTTGGCGAGTTGCGCGCGTGTATCTTGGTCGATGTCGATCCGAAGAGCGACAAGCTGCTGCCCATCGATAGAAACGCACGGTCCAAGCTGCTGGCAGCGCCAGCCGAACTGGGCGATCTGACGGAACCAGGGCACTGGGGCGACCGCCGAATAACCAGAGATCCCTTCCGATATTGCAAAATCGGCGAGTGCGGAGACGAGCTGGTTGCGGACACTCCGGCGATCAGCGCGCGGCAACGTGGGATCGATACAGAATCGGGTAATCTCGCGAAATGCCTCATCCTGCGGAACAGGTCCGGTGCACAGCTGCGGAAAGAGATCGCGTAAGATATGAGGTCCATCAGAACGCAGGAGCCGGGCCGATGCGCGATGCTCGCACTTTTCGCCGGTGAGGACGAGATAGGCGGCCGAGGGCGTATCGAACTGGTCGATTTCAAAGGTCCCGTCGAGCACCGGAACGTCCCACCCAAGAAGATCCACGAACACGCGCTTGCGCGCCTCGAACATGGCGCGAAGTGCCGGATCGACCAAGTTTGCACCATTTATACCGCTGCTTTGCTGCATGAAGATTACCTGTGAACTTGATGACTGCTCGCATCTCATCAAATCCGGATAGGCAGCGACATACCAAGAACTGGGGAGGGCCACATCTGGCGCTCTACAGGGGAGAGTTTACTGGCCATCCCACCTTTGCGATGAGCGTCAGCGTTTGAAAATCATCAAGATACGACAGGTATCTTATGGGTCCGATTCTGTTCATCCCGGGAAGGTCACAAGCTGGCTATGAATGCAAAAGTCATCACGAACTTCCAGCTTGGCAGCCGCGAATCCTCTTCGGCGCCTGATGTCTTGCCCCTCGCTACAGAGCATGCGCTGCAATCCGCCGGAGCTGCTTTCCATGCGCTCGCCGACACCATGCCGCAGATGGTATGGTCGACTCTTCCCGACGGCTCCCACGATTATTACAATGCGCGCTGGTATGAATTCACGGGTGTCCCTGTCGGATCAACCGACGGCGAAGGATGGGCCGGGATGTTCCATGAGGATGACCAGGCCGACACATGGAAGAAATGGAACTACAGCCTCGCTACCGGCGAACCGTACGAGGTTGAATATCGCCTGAGGCATCACAGCGGCGATTATCGCTGGATGATCGGTCGTGCGCTGCCGATCCTCAACGAGGAGGGTGAGATCCAGCGCTGGATCGGCACTTGTACGGATATCGACGAGCAGAAGCGCACCGCCCTCCAAAACGAAATCCTGAGTCAAGAGCTCAGCCATCGCATCAAGAACATCTTCGCGATTGTTTCCGGTTTGATCAGCCTGACAGCGCGCGCAAATGAAGCGTTCGGTGAAGCGTCGCGCGACCTGCTGGGCCGGATTTCCGCGCTGGGGCGCGCGCACGAATTCGTCCGGCCCCACAGCGAAAAGTCCCAGCCCGAGGGCAAGGAAGTGACCCTCGCCACGCTGCTTGCGACGATCTTCGAGACCTATCCTGCCTTTTCCGAAAGAAGGATTGCTATTTCCGGCCCCGATATCGCGGTCGAAAGCCGCGCCGCCACGCCGGTTGCATTGGTGTTCCACGAGCTGGCTACCAACGCGATGAAGTACGGAGCTCTGTCCAATCCCGAGGGAAGGATTTCGCTGGACCTTTCAACCGAGGACGAGATGGTCCGCTTCCGCTGGAGGGAACACGGAGCTCACATCGACAAGGCGAGTGGGCCTCAAACGGGTTTCGGAAGTCGCCTCATCGAGTTGGCCGTGAAGCAACAGCTAGGAGGCAATTACGAGAGAACCTGGCATGACGATGGCGTTGAACTCGTCATGGATGTCCGAAAAAGCAGGTTGCAGGAGCCTAGTTAAAGAAGAGCCTAAGACGGGCTGGCGGATCGATTTTTTCGCCCTTCCGGACCGCAATGACATAGTCGAGAACCTGCTTGAGAATGCTAAGATCGACCGGTTTTTCCAGCGCGCCCAGCGTTCCGCTCACCCCTTCGCCGAGTTGTGCGGGATTGGCGGTTACGAAAATAACCTCGATCCCGAAATCCGCAGCAAGCTTCTCGCCGATCCTCGGACCAGTGGCTCCATCGGCCAGATTGACATCGACGAGCGCCACATCGATCGCGTCTGAAGCCTTTGCCAATGCCGATTGCATGTCGTCGGCTATGCCTGCGGATTCATGACCGAGATCGTGAACCACCGCCTCCATTTCGACAGCTATGAGGAATTCGTCTTCGACAATCAGAATGGTGGTCGGCATGGAAAGCTATCAAAAGTTAAATGACGAGGCTCTGTAGTGAGGGGACGGACAGGGCGCATATTCGTTCCCTCGCCTCGTCGCATCCGGCTTCGATCGAAATAGCTTCAAGACGCGCACCCGTTCCGACGGCATAGCTTCACTATCGGGCGCCAGGACCACGACCAAAGAGCGTATCTATGATGGGGCATTCCGGAACATCACCGCCTTCGCAGCGGGCTGATACATCGGCTAGCGTGCGCTCCAACCTAGTCAAATCAGCAATTTTAGCTCGCACGCTGGCCAGATGGTTATTGGTCAGATCCCGAACCTCGCCGCAGCTGTAGGGGTGCGAATCAACGAGGCTGAGCAGGCTTTTGAGCTCCTCGATCGAAAAACCCAGATCGCGGCCGCGCAAGATAAAGCCGAGCCGCGCCTGGTCGCCGGGTGGATAGAGCCTGTGCCCGCTTGCCGTACGCTCGGGAGGCTGAAGCAGACCGATGTTCTCGTAGTAGCGGATTGTCTCAAGGTTGCAGCCCGACCGTCTGGCCAGTTCTCCCCGTTTGATCACTTGCGATGCTGTCATGAGCCATATGCCAATTAGTGCTTGAACCTGTAGTTACTACAGGGAGTACATTGGTTTCCATGGTCGATCAAATGCACAAGAACGCGCAGCGCTTATGGGCGAGCGGCGGGACGCTCGGCGCGATACTCGCCTCGTCCTGCTGTATTGCCCCGCTGTTATTGCTGAGCCTTGGCATCAGCGGCGCGTGGATCGGCAATCTCACTGCGCTCGAACCGTACAAATGGGTATTTATCGCCATTGCGGTTGTCTTTTTGGCCCTTGGATTCCGGCACGTCTATTTTCGGCAAGCCGAACCTTGCGAAGACGGAATATATTGCGCGCGGCCCGGAGCAAACCTGCTCGTCAAAAGCTCCCTGTGGCTGGCGACCGTATTGGTCGCTGCCTCGTCCACGGTCGAGTGGTGGGCGCCGCAATTCTACTAGGAGTTCGAAAGATGAAGAAGACGATGATCGTCGCAGTTGCGATACTGGGACTGGCCGGAGCGGGTATCTGGGCAGCGACCTTGTTTCCGCCAAACTCCGACGAACGGGTTCAACAAAATTCCGCGCATCTGCAATCGGCAAGTTTTGCGGTCGAGAATATGACCTGCGCGACCTGCCCGATAACGGTTCGGCGCGCGATGGAAGGCGTGGCAGGCGTGCACGAGGTGACTATCGATTACGAGACCAGGACGGCGACTGCGCAGTTCGATCCTGAGCGAACAACCACAAGCGCGATCGCCGCGGCGTCGACCGAGGCCGGATATCCGGCGATCCTTTCAGAGAGCGCGCTATGATCGAACTGAAGTCCGAGATCACATGCCCTACTTGCGGGTACAAAAAGCTCGAAAGAATGCCGACGGATGCCTGCTGGTTTTTCTACGATTGCAATGGTTGCGGTGTGAAACTCCGCCCCAATGCGGGCGATTGCTGTGTCTTCTGCTCATTCGGCACCATCCCCTGCCCGCCGATCCAGGAAACGCGTGCCGATCGCAAGGGCGCCACATGTTGCGGAGGGCGGTGAGATGAGTACGCGAAACTTCGATCTTATAGTGCTGGGTGTTGGTATGGCGGCCGTAAATGCCGCCAACAAATGCGCCTCAGCCGGTTGGTCGGTCGCGGTGGTCGACGAACTGCCTTATGGCGGCACCTGCGCCCTGCGCGGCTGCGATCCGAAGAAAATGCTCCGCCGCGGGGCGGAAATCATCGACGCAGCGCGGCTCATGCACGGCAAGGGCATCGAACCGAACGACATCGCCATCAACTGGCCCGATCTGGTCGCCTTCACGCAGACGTTCACCGACAAAATGCCCGGTCGGATCGAAAACGGTCTGGAGAGCAACGGCGTCACTACCCTTCACGGGAAAGCGCGCTTCGTCGGCGAAGATACCGTCGAAATCGACGGCGAGGGGCAGTTTCAGGCAAACCATTTCCTGATCGCAACGGGTGCCAAGCCGCGGACGATAGATGTTCCCGGCTCCGAACACCTTACCGACAGCACCGAGTTCATGCGGCTCGATGCGCTGCCCGAACGCATCCTGTTCATCGGCGGCGGCTTCATCTCGTTCGAGTTTGGCCATATCGCAGCACGCGCCGGCAGCGAGGTGTGCATGATCGATCGCGGCGAGAGACCGCTTAAAGGTTTCGATGCCGATCTTGTTGAAAGACTCGTCGCGCGAGGCGAGGAAGTCGGCGTCCAACTGCGACGGCGCACGTCACTCAAATCCATCAAGAAGGACGGGACGGACTTTCTTGTCACGGTAGAAACGGGTAGCGAAACGAAAGATTTGCGCGCCGATCTCGTCGTCCAAGGCGCGGGCCGCGTCGCGGCAATTGATCAGCTCGATCTGGCCGCAGCCAATGTCGAGGCAGGTGACAAGGGCGTTGCGGTCAACGCCTACCTGCAAAGCACGTCCAACCCGAAAATCTACGCTGCCGGGGATGCCGCCGATACGCAGGGTGCCCCGCTTACGCCTGTCGCGGTTTTCGAGGGCAAGGTAGCTGCGTCCAATATGCTCAAGGGCAACCGGACCAAGCCGGATTATTCGGGAGTTCCGAGCGCTGTATTTACCGTACCGGAGCTAACCCGCGTTGGCATGCTCGAACAGGATGCACGAGAGGCCGGGCACGATATCCGCGTCGTCGAGAATGACACCGGCGACTGGTATTCCAACCTTCGCGTTGGCGAAAGCTGCGCTGCAACCAAGGTTATAATCGATAAGGACAGCGACACTATCCTGGGCGCCCATCTGCTCGGACCCGAATATGGCGAAATCATTAATTTCTTCGGTTTGGCCATCCGACTTGGACTGACAACAAGCGATCTCAAGAAAATGGTATCGGTGTATCCGAGCGTGGGCTCCGATCTTGGCTCCATGCTATCGTAGTTGCGCCTCGCTTGGTCCAGTAAAGCCATCAACCGGGTAATCCCGTTTGCGATCGACAGTCGAAATCTCGATAGAGGTCAGATGATGACCTTTCTCGCATATCTCGGTGCTGCAATTGCTGAAATTGCGGGCTGTTTCGCTTTCTGGGCGTGGTTGCGTATGGACAAGTCGGCTTGGTGGCTCGTTCCGGGCGTGGCTTCACTCGTCCTTTTTGCCTATTTGCTAACGCTGGTCGATGCCGAGCATGCAGGTCGAACTTATGCTGCCTACGGCGGGGTCTACATTCTGTCCGCGCTTTTGTGGCTTTGGATCGCAGAAGGCGTGAAGCCCGATCGGTGGGACACTCTGGGCGTGGCGATCTGCCTTGTAGGCGCCGGCGTCATCTTGCTCGCCCCCAGACCGGTATGAGGCACATCCGCATCAAGCCAAAGGGAATATACCACGCGTCCGATTGGCGATCGCTACCAGCGACAACATGACAGGCACTTCTACGAGGACGCCTACCACCGTAGCCAAAGCAGCTCCGCTCCCTAGGCCGAACAGGCCGATCGCAACCGCCACCGCCAGTTCGAAAAAATTGGACGTGCCGATAAGAGCGCAGGGCGCGGCTACTGCGTGCGGGACCTTCCACGCTTTGGCCCAGCCATAAGCGATGAAGAAGATGCCGTAGCTTTGGACAACAATGGGCGCTGCAATCAGCGCGATCAACAGCGGTCGGGCGACAATGGTTTCCGCCTGGAAGCCGAACAGCAGCAACACCGTCAGCAGCAGGCCGATGATCGAGAGCGGCTTCATGCGCCCCGTGAATTCGGACACCGCCGCTTCATCGCCGCCATGGGT
Source organism: uncultured Citromicrobium sp. (assembly GCA_964401795.1). Classification (GTDB taxonomy): domain Bacteria; phylum Pseudomonadota; class Alphaproteobacteria; order Sphingomonadales; family Sphingomonadaceae; genus Alteriqipengyuania. Next base: position 48,143 of record CAYNZQ010000001.1, on the reverse strand, counting down.
CGCGAGAAGCCGATGCCGCACAATGGCACCGGCTGCGAGCGGCACGACCACATAGAGCGCGACCGAGAGCAGCAGCGTCTCCCACGGGACCGCAATGTCGGTCACGCCCAGCAGCAGCGCGACAATGGGCGCGAAGGCCACGATCATGATGAGATCATTCGCCGCGACTTGCACCAGCGTATAGGCAGGATCGCCCCTGGTGAGCTGCGACCATACGAAGACCATCGCGGTGCAAGGGGCCGCACCCAGCAGGATCAGCCCGGCGATGTATTGCTGGGCATCGGCAGGCGCGATGAGGTCGGCAAAGACGACCTCGAAGAACAACACGCCAAGTGCAGCCATCGTGAAAGGCTTGATGAACCAGTTCACTACCAGCGTGATGATCAGGCCCTTTGGCTTGTCACCGACGCGACGCACCGCGCCGAAATCGACCGCCACCATCATCGGGAATATCATCGCCCAGATCAGTACTGCGACGACAAGATTGACCGAGGCGTATTCGATGCCCGCTAGCGAGGCGAATAGCTCTGGCGCTGCATTGCCGAGCGCAATCCCGGCGAGGATCGCGCCGCCGACCCAGACCGAAAGCCATTTCTCGAACAGGCCTAGCCCCGCCGCGCGGGCGTCCATGTCAGCAGCTGCAGCGGTCATTGTTCATCCGCCTCGTGGCCAATGGCTTGCAGCTTTTCGCGCAGGGCAATCTGCTCGAAGCTGGCAATCGGCAGCGCCAGCATCAGGTCGATACGGCGCTTCAGCATGCGAAACGCATCGAGGAAGGCCGCTGCCTTCTCTGCATCGCTGCCCTCGACCGCCGCCGGATCAGGAATGCCCCAGTGCGCGGAAGTCGGACGACCCGGCCATACTGGGCAAGTCTCGGCCGCCGCGCTGTCGCAGACGGTGAAGATCAGATCGAATTCTGGTCCTTCGGCAAACTCGCTCCAGCTCTTTGAGGAATAGCCATCTGCCGGATAGCCCAGTGTCTTGAGCGTATGGATCGCCCAGGGATTCACTGTGCCGATCGGATTGCTTCCGGCGCTGTAGGCCTTGAATCGACCCTCACCGTCTTGGTTGAGGATTGCCTCACCCAGGATCGAACGAGCGGAATTGCCCGTGCACAGGAACAGCACGTTCAGCGGTTGATCTAACATCAGTTACCTCAGCAGCAGGACGTCTTGGCAGGTGCCAGTTGCGGCGCGCAGCAGGCGCCCAAAGTGGCAATGGCAGATGCGAGCTGGTCGAGGTCAGGACTGCCGCCATAGGTCGTGCTCTCGCCATCGGTCAGAAAAGCTTCCCAGACGACGCCATCTGGATCGGCGATCCAGCTCTTTTCCGACTGCGCGTAGCAGCAAGTCGTCGCGCCTTCTTCGAGCACCGGGCGGTCAGCAGCCTTGAGGCGGCCATAGACCTCTTCGAGTTCGCTCTTGTCCTCGACCTGCAAGCCGACATGCTCGATGCCTTTGGCAGCAGCCTCGCGCATCGAAATCGCGAAGTTGATGCGCGGATCTTCCAGCATCCACTTGGCATAGTCGGCCTTCACCACGTCGGGCTCGGCACCGAACAGGCTTGAATAGAAGGCAATAGAGTGGTCGATGTCGGTCACGCCGACATGCACGTGAAAGCGTTTCATCAGGCGCTCTTTCGTTGAGGAGAAGGAAAGCATTCGGTATCCTGGGAACAGGACATGCCGCCGCAGCAGTTCTCGGTGAGGTAGCCCATCAGGCCATTCATCGCGGCATAGTCCGCCGAATAGATGATCGAGCGGCTTTCGCGCCGCTGGGTGACCAGCCCCGCATTGCCCAGTTGGGCAAGGTGAAAGCTCATTGAAGACGGAGGCACTTGGAGTTTCTCAGCTAGCACCCCAGCGGCAACGCCCTGCTCGCCTGCCTGCACGAGCAGGCGGAATGCGGCGAGGCGATGCTCCTGTGCCAGAGCAGATAGGGCTCGGATCACGCGGTCGGCTTGCATCGCTCACTCCAATGATTCGATAACTATTAAAATATCGAAATGCCGAGAGAAGTCAAATTGCTTTCTGAACGGTTGCGAAATAGGCAGTACGGCCATGTTCGAGTGATTGAGAGGCAGTGGCGCGAAAACTAGGTTTCGTGGACAAAGGGTATCCATAGTTTGACTGATGCGAGAGCGACGAAGCCGAGGTAAGATTCTTTGGTTTTGTCGTAGCGGGTGGCGATGCGGCGCCAGTTCTTGAGTTTGTTGAACAGGCGCTCGATCAGGTTGCGCCACTTGTATTTGGCGCGGTCGTGCGGGGCAGGATTGCGCCGGTTGACCTTGGCTGGGATCACCGCCTCGACGCCTGCTGCTCCGATCTCCTCGCGGATTGCATCGGCATCGTAGCCTCGGTCGGCCAGGAAGGTCTCGATCCGATCAGTGATCATGCGGAACAGCGGAGCGAAGCCCTGCACATCGTGCGCCTGTCCGGGTGTCAGCACGAAGCCGAGTGGGAGGCCTCTAGCGTCGCACCTTGCGTGGAGCTTGGTAGTGAAGCCGCCTCTCGATCGGCCAAGCGCCTCGGTTTGTTGAGTCCCCTTTTTATGCCGACAGCACAATGATGTGCCCGGACCACTGTGCTGTCGATCATGTCCGCGGCGGTATCGCGTCCCGCCAGTTCGGCCAGCGTCTCGAGCATGGCATCGAACACGCCGGTCGTGACCCATCGCCGATAGCGCCGGAACACGCTGTTCCACTTACCATACTCGTCTGGCAGGTGTCGCCACTGCGCGCCGGTTCGCGCAATCCACATCATGCCTTCAAAATACGGGCGATTATCCTGCGCCGGGCGGCATCCACGACCATGCTCAGGCGGCAACAACGGCCCGATCACTTCCCATTCCTCGTCTGTAACGCCGATACGCTCGCCCAAAGCTGCCTCCAAAAGCCAGCCTTGAATCAGTGGATCGGTAACGCGTCAAGGATTGCTGGCCGTTCCTGCCGGGCCACAGCGACGTTTACATCTCCGCGTTCGATATTGTCGTCTGGATATGCGTTGGTTTCAGAATGTCGGAACCTGGGGTCTTATAAACGGTCAACTCTCCGTTTTCCCAAAGGCCGACCTCGACTGCCTTGGCTGACGGATCGACAAGCAGATAGAATGCGTCGCTACCCCCCTCATTATCCTTGTTGCCCGACGTGAAGAAAACTTCGCCATCGCGTTGCAAGGGAGCGGCTGTCTCGCTGTTCTGCATCAGCACGTTCAGCTTGTCGTCGAGAAGGTTCCTGAGCTCGGGCGCTATCGGGCTTTCGTCATAGAGCCTGCTATCCACAGGATGCTGACCGACATACTCGCTAAGTAAGGACCAATTCCCATCGTTCTCGCTCGCAGTGGGCACCGATTGGCTCTGAACTTGCTCCGTGCCATTTCGCGATGCCGTTGAATCGGTTGATTGCCCACAGGCTGCCAACAATATAGAGGAAGCTATGAGGAAATAGGTTGCACGCACTCGATTATCTCCACGAAAGTTAATTGATCACTCTCCGCACTTACCGACAGATTGCTGGTATGCAAGGTTTGTCCACGAACCCTAGCCTGTGTCCCGCCAACGGATAATGTCGGCAAACCCGATCAACCCGTCGAACAGCGCCGCGACGACGAGGGACTGTTTACAATGGACCTGGTAGCGCTCGCGGGCCATCTTAAGATGCTGAATGACGGTTTCGGTGCTGATTTCGAGTATCATGGCCGTTTCAGCTGCAGTCTTCCCTCTTGCAACCCAAAGCAGACACTCCCGCTGCCGATCGGTCAGGGAAGGGACCTTCTCATCGAACTTTTCTGAACTCAGGCCCAGCGCACAGCTCAAAGCCAGCGTCCCGATCATTTCCGCGACGGCGAAGCGCCGTCGGGGCAGTTCTCGCTCGGGTCGAACAGCAAAGGTGCAGGTGCCGCGCCCTATCCCGGGCAAATGCCGCGGAACAGTATTACCATTGCCAATTCCGCATTCCCGGCCGACATTGAGCATTTGACGGTCGCCGCGCGTGAGAGGGACGAGTTCGTCAATCCAGTCCCAGGCGAAACCGATGATGGTCTTGTCACAGGCTCTTCGCACCGGATCCTGCCCTGCGAGGTCGAAGGCAATATAGACTTTCGCCCATTCGTCGGGATAGTCGTGCAATAGCAGGCCCGGTGCCTCGCACGATGTCGAACGCATCTCCAGGCTAAGCGCGAAGTGGTCGAAGCCAAGGCGCCGGGAAACCTGTTTAAGCGCACCGTCGAGTTCAGTGTCCGAACGGACATTGATAAGTTCAGTTGCGAATTCCTCCGCGAGATATGCGTACATAGACCTGCCGTTCGATCGGCAGCACGCAATCCAACACGCCGCCACCTGACCGCCTGCTCGGTGCCGGATCAGACGGTTCCATTCCACCTGTTCCAGCAGTTGCAGTTGCGACCCTCAAGGTCCGGTTCCAATCCGGGCGCGCCGCAAAATTCAGCAGCATGCCCCACGAAAAACCATAGTGCATTCAGTGCGTTTGAAAAGAGCGGAGCCGGCTTTGGCGAAGCAAGCCGAGATAGCCGTGCGACGCCATTCGCCGCGCCTCAACCACGAGACGCTGGGTCTGGCGGCGTTGCGATGACGATTTCCAGTCAATGGCGCGCTGCGCGGACAATCCCCGATAAACAATGGTTCCAGCGATATCTTTTAGCATAACACCCTCAGGCGCCCGGGATAAAGCATCAAGTATGGCGAGCAGCAAGTGGAAGCGGTGGGACTGATAGGCAGTGGGCTGCAACTGGTTTCGCACGCTGGGAGCAGCGGAACCATCTACACAGCAGTGAAACGCATCGAGCGCCGCCAGCCTGATCGGAAACGACTGGTCCCGAGGGATCAGATAATTGTCTCCACCCAACCGGGCGGAGGCCATAACGAGCAGCCGATGGCGAGCGCCACCACCGGCGAGGACCAGATGATCTCCCGCATTGCTGGTTCGCTTGGAGATCAGGTCGCACGTTGCGCGCGCCGCCTTGACTGCGCGCCCACCGCCAAGAATTACCACATGAGCGTTTTCCTCGGCTTGCCAGATCGCCGGATGGCTGCGAGCTGAAAGGTCGGGATCAATCGGGAAATTCAAGGCCCCATGAACGCGCCATTCGGCGGCAAGCTGGGGATTGCGGGTCGAAACCGCTTTCGCTGGCGATCCGTGCGTATTGTTGCCGGTACGCGGCATTGCGGCGCAGGAATTCCTGCGCGAAATCCGAATAGTCGAATGCGCCTGTCCGGTCGTTGCTGTCAAATGGTCGATCCATGGAGCACCTCCTTTCTCGCCGATTTCGCTAGAGGCGCCAGCACCGCGCCGACATTCCATGACCTAGGGGGCCGCCTCCCCAATATTGGGCATATTTGATCAGGCGCTCGCCGAGACCGTTGCTTTCTTAGGGAAGGCGACGACCGCCGCCACAAGCGGGTCCAAAACGGCTCTACTTACCTCTTGCAAGCCATTCCTATGTTGGGCAGATTGACAGCGCGCGGATTGATATTCTGGCACCATCCGCGTGGATCTTTCCGCCGGACATCATGCACGCCGGTCCATCGCAGGCCCGGCGGCCGGACCGATCAAGGGGCACAAACTAGGCCCCGGACGGCGGCACAGACCTGGAACCCGCACGCAGTTCGCCACGGCGAACTCAGGTTGCGGTCGCCTCCAAGTTCGAAGCATGACTCAAATTGCCGCCGAAATTCGGCACCAATCTCCCCAGTGCGTGGGTCCCGCATATTGCGCTGCAAAGGTAAGCCGAACGGTCGGTCGCCGCCGCACACTCGATGCCCTCTACCGCGAGGAACGGGCTGGACTGATCGCCTATCTTGCGCGCCGCGTGGGCTCCGAACGCGCCCGCGACCTGGCACAGGACGTGTTCCTGCGTGCGGCGACCAGCAAGCAGCTGACGGAACTCGTCAATCCGGCGGGCTTTCTGAGGCGGATTGCATTCAACTTGATGGTGGACGAGGCGCGGCGGCAAAAGTGCCGGGTCAGGACCCAGCCACTTCTGGAGAACGCAGACGCGCCAAGCCGTGCTGCGCAAGAAGATGCCGTGCATGTCCGTGAAACCCGGCAAGCGCTGGAAATCGCGCTCGCAGAGCTCCCCGAAAAGTGCGCGCGTATCTTCGCGATGAACCGCTTCGAGAAGAAATCCTACCGAGAGATACATATCGAACTCGGCATCGCACTGCCGACGGTCGACTATCACATGATGAAAGCTCTTGCGCATTTGCGTCAAGCGCTGGGTCACAGTTGGTGACTGCAGGCATCCGGCCAAAAGGGACCACTCAAAATTTAATTTCAATTGAAACTAAGGTGCTCGCAAAAGTGAGCGTCATCTTCTGTAGCGGCCGGTCCGCGCCAAAACAGGGAGATATCAATGTCGTCGACAATTCGCACACTTTCCGTCCTTCTAACCGGGGCAGCATTTGCAGGTGCCGCTCCTCCTCTTTTCGCCCAAGACAGTCCAGGCGAACAGGCACAAGATGACGCTGCCGAGGTTGGCGATACAGCTTTGGACGAAGAGAGTTCCGCGATCGTTGTCACGGGAACGCGTATCCGAGGCGCACGGGTCGTAGGTGAAGTCATCGAGCTTGATCGCGAGACGATCGTCGAGACGGGCCAGGTGGACCTCGGCGAAGCGATCCGCAACCTACCCCAGAATTTCTCGGGCGGTCAGAACCCTGGGGTTGGTTCGGGCGGCGGCATCGGCAATGAAAATGTAAATTCAGCATCGTCTCCCAATCTGCGCGGGCTTGGGCCCGATGCGACGCTGACATTGCTCAACGGTCATCGCCTTCCATACAACTCGGCGTCCCAGGGCGTCGACATCTCCGCCATTCCGCTCGCCATTGTCGACCGGCTCGAGGTCGTCCCCGATGGAGCTTCAGCGCTCTATGGCTCGGACGCGGTTGGCGGCGTTGTGAACGTCATCCTGCGCCGCGACTTTGAGGGCGTGACAACCTCGGCCCAGATTGGAGCGAGCACCGATGGAGGCAACTTTCGCCAACAGGCCGACATAGTCGCAGGCACAATCTGGAACAGTGGCGGCTTCGTCTTCGCCTACGACTTCGCGAACAATTCCGGGATTGAGGCGAGGGAGCGCGCCTATGCAGGATCACTGCTACCGGAAACCTTGCTTTATCCCTCAAACCGGCGCCACGCCGTAACATTTTCGACGCACCAGAGCTTGTCAGAAGGCGTGGAGGCCAATCTCGACGCGCTCTATTCGTATCGCGAATCAACCACCATTGATGGCACGCCGGCCCAGCGCATTCGGCGTGAGCCCGACCTCGAGACCTTTTCCGTAGCGCCGTCGCTGCAGTTTGACCTTGGGCCGAGTTGGAAGGCCAATCTCGCGGGTGTCCTCGGGCGCGATCGAACCCGCTTCCAGACCAGTTTCATTCCAGAGACAGGTCCGGCGCGCGTCTCTACGGGAAGCTACCTGCATCAGATCACCTCGCTGGAAATGGGTGCGGAAGGCCCGGTTATCACTCTTCCCGGCGGCGAGACGCGCTTGGCTGTCGGCATCGGATTTCGTAACAATCGACTCGAGTACTCTCTGGAAAGCGCGATCCTCAATGCGCAATTCGATGCAACGCAGCGGGCTCGCTTCGCCTATGCGGAACTGTATGTTCCATTCGTGTCGGGTCGGAACGCCGTCGATGGAATCGAGCAGCTAACGCTATCCGCTGCAGTTCGCTACGAAGACTATCCCGGACTCGACCAGCTCGCCACCCCGCGCCTTGGGATTACCTATTCGCCAAGTGGTGATCTGATGTTCAGAGCGAGTTGGGCACGCTCGTTCAAGGCTCCCACGCTTTTCCAGCAAAACATCTTTTCTCAGGCCATTCTGGTGCCTGCTGCGGTGTTCGGAGCGGGCACCGGCTCCGACACAGTCTTTCTGAGCGGGGGCGGCAATCCCAACCTCCGTCCCGAGCGCGCCCGAAGCTGGACGGCGGGATTCGAGTTCCAGCCTGCGGCAGTCCGAGGATTGACCGCCTCCGCGACGTGGTATGATATCCGCTATGACAACCGCGTCGTTGCGCCGATCGTTGGATCGATCGCAGCTGCTATCAACAATCCGGGCTATGCCAGCCTCATCGATTTTTCACCTGATCCGGCCGATTTGGCCGAACTCATCGCGGGTGCCCAGTTCGGATTGGAGAACTTTACAGGCCGCCCGTTCGATCCTGCAGATGTTGTCGTTCTGTTCGATAACAGGAACATCAATGTCGCGGCGTGGAGCGTAGAAGGGCTGGATGCCAGGATTGCCTGGAACCGCGATCTCGGGAATGACCGCTCGATAGGATTGGATCTCAACGGCAGCTGGTTGCGCAGCAGGCAAACCATCACATCCGAACTACCTGAAGTCCAGCTTGCCGGTACGACTTTCAACCCGCCCCGCTACCGCGCGCGTGGAGCAGCAAGATATCGGGCAGGCCGCCTTACCGCCAATGCGGCAGTCAGTTATATCGGTGCGCTCGTCGACAGACGGCTTGCAACCGTGCAGCGGCTGTCACCAAGCGCAACTGTCGATCTTGGCATGCACTATGCGGTCATTCGCGGCGACGACCGTGATCCCGGCCTCGAGTTCTCGTTGACCATTCAAAACCTGTTTAACGATAAGCCGGACGTGATCGGCCAAACCGGTCCCAACACAACACCCTACGATTCAACCAATTATTCTCCGATCGGGCGCTTCATCGCGTTTGGCGTAAGGAGGCATTGGTAATGACTGCGCTCCTTACCCTAGCGCTCAGCCTGACGATCGTGCCGACAGCTGAAGATCCGCCATCGGCCGAAGATCCGTGTGATGCACTGCCCATCGCCCAGGAAACGGCAAATGCGGAATTAGGTGAGTGGACAGTGGACGGACAAGTCCGGATTGCGGATATTGGCGCACCGGTCGGAACTCCCAATCGAAGTGTATTTGGCATCTCGCCTGACGACAGCCAAATTGCCTTCACCGTCCGTCGCGCAATTCCCGAGACGAATAGCTATTGCCAAAGACTGCTGGTCGCGCCGTTGAACGGCGAAGGTTCTCCAATCGAGGTGGCGCGCGGCGGGGAATTCATTCGCGACGATTTCCGGCTTCGCGACTTCACCGCGATACTGGCCGGTTGGCCTAGGACAAGCGCGCCGCGATGGTCGCCGGATGGCATGCGAATTGCGTATCTGAGGAGAGAAGCCGGTTCGACACAGGTTTGGTTGGCCAGCCCAACCGGGCAAACGGGTGCGGTCCGAGCAACCAATCTGGCCGACGATGTCGACGATTTCGCCTGGGCTCAGGACGGAATGGGTCTCATTGTCAGCACAAGGCCTGCAATTCGCCTCGCCGCCGCGGCAATCGCCAGCGAAGGCAGACGCGGCTTTCTCTTCGACGCGCGGTTTGCGCCGCAGGCAGCCGACCGACCGATACCGACCGGCCATGCCGATCCGATCTATACATGGGTTTCGCTTCGGGACGGGTCATCGCGACCTGCAACCGAAATGGAGCAGGTGCTTATTGCCCCGCCGCGACCGGCAGCGATACCGGACAACGCACGAAATGTTCGATCAGGAGAGGGCGGATTTTCGGCCTGGCTCGAAGCAGAGTTCCCCGAGCGTCTCCTCAGCCCGACGCGGCTGGTTCTGGCCGCTCCGGACGGCAGCCGAAAAGTCTGCCCTGTCACGCAATGCGACGGCATCCGAGAACTGTTCTGGTCGGCCTCGGAGCGCGCCCTTTTCCTCGTCCAGCGTACTGGATGGGCCGACAGCCAGACGGCATTGTTGCGCTGGGATCCCCGCGATGCTGCGCCTCGCCAAGTCCTGATTTCCGATGATGTGTTCATCGGGTGCGCCCCTCATGCCAACGAACTTATTTGCGGGCGTGAGGGCAGCACACAGCCTCGCCGATTAGTGGCGCTCGACATGCGAACGGGATCAGAACGACTGATCCACGATCCAAACCCGCAGCTTGAGAACATGGAGTATGGCTCCGTCCAGCGTTTCCGCTTCCGCCTGGCAAGCGGTGTCGAGAGTTTCGCCGACCTTGTCCTGCCGCCCACTCATCGACCTGGCGAACTGCATCCCCTGATCGTGGTGCAGTACCGGAGCCGGGGCTTCCTTCGCGGAGGAACCGGGGACGAGGTTCCGATCCAGCCTCTCGCCGCACGCGGATTCGCGGTCCTCAGTTTCGACCGGCCTGATTTCCCGCCAGAGGCGTATCTGGCAACAACCGATGCAGAAATACGGACATTGAGCGAAGATGACTGGGCGGACCGGCGCCAGGTGCAGGAAGCACTAGAGCTCGCTGTACGACGCGCCGTCGAGACTGGTGCGGTCGATCCAACGCGCATGGGGATCAGCGGATTCAGTGATGGCGGATCGACCGTCCAGTGGGCGCTGATCAACTCGGACCTTTTCCAGGTCGCTTCGATGGGATCGTGCTGCGAGGATCTCTACTCCTTCGCTCTCGCTGCAGGGCCACGGTTTACCGAGTATTTGCGGGACATGGGTTATCGCTATTTCGAGCCCGGTGCCGAAACATTCTGGGAGCCCATGTCGCTCATACTCAATGTGGACCGGATCGATGTTCCAATTTTGATCCAGGCAGGGGACAGCGAGTACGAAGGCAGCCTCGATGTCGTTGAAACCTTCTCGCATAACAATAAGGCTATCGAACTCTACGTGTTCCCCGATGAGTCTCATGTCAAATGGCAATCGTCGCATCGCCTGGCGATGTACGAGCGCGTCGTCGAATGGTTCGAGTTCTGGCTTATGGGCAGGCTGAACTGCAATCCTTCAAGAGAAGCACAGTACGCCCGCTGGAGCGCCATGGAGGGTGCCCCGCCCACACGCGACCTTCGCTGCCATGCTGAACCATTAGCGGGTCCATGAGCGAGCCCAATTCTCGGCTTCGAGCAGGTCAAGTATGCGACCGAACATGCTGTTGTCGTCTCGTTCATCAGTGCGCAGCGCGGCTTCCACGGCATGGCGGTCGATTACCCCGTTCGCGGCGAGCAACCCATCCAGCAAGCGCTCGGCGATCGAATTTCGGTTCAGGGCGAAAATTTGCCTTACGAAGCTGTCGGGTCCGGCCTTCGATGTTCTGGCCAGCACGGCAGGCGGCAATTCCTGTGCGAATGCCGCCCGGGCCAAAGCGCGGTTCCTGCCGCCGTGTGCCCATATCCAAGTCGGAACACCGAGACAAAACTCCATGAGCGGCTGACTCATTAGTGGCGAAAATCGAGGCGGGCCGGCGGCCAGTCCATGAATGTGGTTCTGTGCCCGCATGATCAGGACCATATGGTCGCGTTTTCCCGAACCTGAGATCCCTAGAGGACTCAGCCAGGGCACGAGTGGCTCGCTGTACGCAGCGTCAGTTCCGCAGGTAAGCAGACTCGCATCGACCGGCCAGCTTTCCCTCGTTCCCTTACCAAGCCGTCTGCGAAGAACTGCGGCGACCATGGTGGGGACCGAGCATCCGGTGATATGGCACATGTCAATCAGGGAGCGCAGCACGCCTGTCCCCAGACCCTCCGCTGCCAGCCGGTCGGCTACCGGCGCAGAGGAATGGAGGAAACAGAACAGATTGTCGCCTCCGTTGCCATCGTAGATGACCGAGGCGCCGAGGTCCGCCATCGCATCGACAAGCAAGGCGTCAAGAATGTGCTGGAATGAACGTCGGGCCGGTCGCGGCAACCCCCGGGAGGAAGACCTCGAAGGATCGTAAAACGCCGGGTCGTATATCCGTTCGACACACCGAACCCCGAACCATTCCGCCACGCGATTGGCGTATATGCGCTCGTCGCCGGACGGATCCGGAGTGGCGAAAGTAACGCAATCGAAGCGTTCGCCCGAATGGGCCAGAGCAGCGCAAATGAATGACGAATCGACGCCGCCCGATGCCGCTACGCTTGCTCTTCCAAACATGCCGCTCCAGCTTTGCAGCACTGCGGCGCCGAGCTCCTTCAGTTGCGCGGCGTAATCCGTGAATGCCGGGATCGGCATTCGTGGGAGAAAGTCGGTTGCATGCCATATCCTACGGATCTGCAAACCCTGGCGCGCGAGTAAATGCAGCGATCCAGGCGCGAGTTCGTCAATTCCCTCAAGACACGTTTTCCGGTGGCGTTGTTCAGGCCGTAGCAGGTGCGCGTGCAGCGCCGGGTACGAAACCGGCGTCTCCAATCCTCCCGCTTCCGCAATCAGGAGCGGGTCACTGGTCAGTATGACGTGCTCGGATGTGGAGAGAAGGTAAACGGGCAAGAGTCCGGAAGGATCGACCAGCACACCCATTGGCCCATTGCTCCAATCGCCTAGGATGGCGACATATCCACCCCAGACGTTGGCGACGAGATGCTTGGCGGCCTCCTCGGCTTCGGCCGGGGCCAACCCGAGTTCCTCGGCGGCGCGCACGCGGCGATATGTCGTTCGGGAAAAAGCGATCCCGATCAGGCAGCACTGTCGGTTCAGGAAATGGCAGGGCGTTTCGCTGTCACACCACAAGGCCGCGACATCGGAACAAACCTGACCCGGGGTTGCAACGATTGACGGCAAGATTTGGCCGTTCGCGCCATGAGGAACCGCAAGAACAAAACGTAGCGGTCTCATACGACAAGAATTGGTTCATAGCGGAGCACTTCTTCGACACTGTCGTTCAAGACCGTGTCTCGGTGCTGCGTCCAGCAGTGTGCTGCAAAAGGGGGTGTATGGACGCCGATGACGATCCGCGCCCGGTCGCCATATGCGGCAAGACAAGTCGCGAGAGCGATGGAGCGCGAAAGACACCGGTCCGCAGCGGTGCGCAACAATCGTGCATCCTCAAAAGCCCCGATACACCTGCGTCCCTTCTCACTGATCTCGAATTGGCTTTCCGACCTGGATTCGACAACGCTCCGTAATTGGGAAAGGACCAGCGCCAAAGAGTGTTTCGCGAGCCGCGCTTCAACGCGGCGTTGCATCCAAAGCGCTCTCGCGACTGCGGGCAGACTAAAGGTGTGCTCGGCGATTGCCGGGCTCGATTGTTCTGGGACGGTCCAGTCCGCAGGCCGGGCGAGGCTGCTCGGTTGGTGCCATTGCTTCTCGGGATACCGGCCAAGTTTTTCGAGACATCTGCGATTTTCGTCATCCGACAACCGAAAGTAGCGATCGTTGGAAACATCGAGAAATAGGAGCTGGCCATCCAAAATGCGCCACGCCAGTCCTTCGCGGTGGAGATCCATCGATTGGGAGCCCGAATCGGCGGGTCGCGCGGCAGGATTGCGCCGCACGGCCCGCCGAGGACTTATTCGTCGAGCAGGCCCGGGCTGTTGGCCAATTGCCCGCCGCTGGCGTCGATGTAGAAACCGACGGCGCCCTTGGTCTCAACCGAGGCCTTGCCGAGGTCGATAACCTCATTTTGGTTATGGTCGAACTCCTTCATGATTCACTCCTGTGGTTGGTATCGCGACTCGGACGTCGCAAGTGGAGAGTGAGCGCGGAGCGGAATTCAGACCAACTTATAATGGAATTATAAATACAGTGTGGTCGAAGATGCGACCGGGTGATGGAAACACCCGTTGGCGAGTGTATCGACACTTTTAGCTTTTCGCCTGGACATGCGTGTCGCCACCCGGTCGCTAGGAACATGCGTTCGCTACTTCACGATAAGGCCAATCATGCACGCGGAAACAGCGCAATTCTACCTACGTGTGCATTTCGCAAGTAAGAATGGCTTGGAAGAACCAGAAAAAGTTCCGATATTGTAGGTGCTTATTGTTTGGATAGTGCGCGCGATCCTCTGCGTGCCTTGGCAAAATCCCGGTCACTTGCAACAAAGCGCTCGATCATCGGCGGAATAAGCAGCTCAGGCACAGGCGCACCCTCTGATACCCCGCCATTGAGCACGGTCCCATATTCGATCAGCCGGCGATGGAGCCGGGCAGGGATTTCGATCGTTAACTTTACAGGCTTGCCATCGGTGATGTCGGAGAGTTTGAGCCGGGTCATGCTCCACCCTCCAGCACGATATCGCGCGTCACCAGCACCCGCACGGGAAAGCCGGGGCGGATCGTCAGCGTCGGGCGGATATCGAGCTCGCGTGCAATCACCTGCTCGCCAGCGCGATTGATGCTGTCCTGACTGCCGCGGCGAACAGCGCGCAGCAGATCATCATCTCCACCTGCGCCGAGTTCGCCACCAATCCCGAGCAAAGTGGAAACGAGCGCCGCCTTGACGACACCGCCCCAATGGTAATCGACGCCGTCTTCCAGTCCGGCATAGCCCGAGGGATCGGCGACTGGCTGGCGATCGAGCACAATCGAGCGACCATCAGGCAGGATGAGCCTGTTCCAGGCCAGCAGCACCCGGCGTTGCCCGAACCCGACATCGGATTCGTACTCACCGATCAGGCGCGCACCCTGCGGGATCAGAAGATGCCGTCCGGTCAGGCTGTCATAGATATTCTCGGTAACCTGCGCGGTCACGAGGCCGGGCTGGTCTGAGCGGATGCCGGTGATCAGCGCTGCCGGAATGATCGACCCGGCCTGAAGCAGCGCGCCAGATGGCACCGCCTCAAGCCGCTGCACGGACGCTGTCCGCGTCTCGGCAGGCTGTTGGAGAAAACTTGCCCGCGCGGTCGAGACGGAAGGCTGAACTGGTACTGCCGGTTGTGGCCCAGAACCCGAAGCTGCCGGACCGGAACTGGCAGCTTGTGTCCCGCCGCCGAAAAACAGGCGGCTGCCGCGCGCCGCCTCGCGTTCCTGTTCTAGGCGTTCGCGCTCTATTTCTTCAGGGCTCGGCGCCGCCCGCTGGGGCGGGACCGGAGGCGGGGCGCCGACAGGGGGCAGCGCGGCAATAGCACCGCGATCCTGCGCCTCGAGGATCGGTTGACCGAGATCGCCCGGCAGCGGTGGCCCTAACCTCGGAACCTGGGAATAGTCCGCCGGGGCTGCGGCAAGCCCGTCTGCCACAGCGATCCCGTCGGTGTTCACCAGCTCTTCGCCGCTGTCCTGTGAGGGCGGCTGCAGGCCGTAGAGCAATATACCGCCAAGGACGGTCAGACCCGCGGCGCTGGCAATGCCGATAGCCTTGCGCGACAGCCTGACCACGCGCGGCCCTTCCCCGCGCAATTGAACGATACTTTCGGCATCGGGTGGCGGCTCGGTCTTGCTTTCCTCGTTCACGACCGCCCCCTCTTGCGGTTTTCAATCTTCACGCGGACCTGTCTGCGACCGGCACCGAGGCGCAGTTCGGCCTTGTGGAAGAGGCGGTCGACGATGAGATAGCGCCCGGAGACCCGGTAATTGACCAGCTCGGCTGCGCCACCGGCGCCAACCACGAAAAATGGCGGCATTTCGCCCCGGGCGATATCGGGTGGAAACTCGACCAGGGTCCGCTGTCCGTCGTCGAAGACCCGTAGCGGGCGCCAGTCAGGCTTGTCACCCGAGATGCGGTAATCGAAATTGAGCGCCTCAAGCGTGAACCCGTCGGCGACTGGTGTGGCTCGCGCCGCTCGCTCTTCTTCAAGGCGCAGCGCGATCAGTTCGTCTGCCGGATAGGACCAGCTGACCGAGGCCATATAGATGTCCGGATTGGCGCGCAGTTCGATATGATAGGTGCGGCGGTCGGTATTGATGACCAGATTGGTGGCGATGTCGGGCCGCGTCGGTTTGATAAGGATATGCACCCGCTGCGTCGCTCCCGAGCCGCTCAGCGTGTCGCCGATCATCCAGCGCACGGTATCACCTGCAGCGACCGGCCCGGGGCCGACCAGCGTTTCGCCCTCCTGCAAGGCGATGTCGGTCACCTGCCCGGGTTTGGCGTAGACCTGGAACAACGCACCTTCGCGATAGGCATAGCGCTGGATGGCATTGTCAAATCCGGCATTGTCCGGTTCGATCCTGGCGGCCTCGTTCGCCGCTCCCACATGGCTCTGAGGATCAGGGGCGGGGTCAGAGGCAGGGGAGCGGCGCGCGGCAGTGGGGGAGGCCTGCCGCGAGGGGGTGTTGGCATATGCAATGGCCTGAACAAGGCGGGATGCATCGGCGAGGTCGAAGGCGGTGATCGCCCGCGATGCGGCCCGGGCCTGCGGCGCAGGCGTCGCTGACGCGGGCGATCCGGCAAGGAGTAGAACGCCGGCTGCGAGCAGCGCCGGACGGGAGAATTGAAGTAAGTGCGTCATCAGCCAAGCTCCTTTGACCAGTTGATCGAGGTGACGAAGATCCCGAGCGGATTGCTGGTGAGCGCGTCGGGCGTTCTGGGAGGCTGGACGGCAACGCCGAGGATAGCGGTCCAGCGAGTGGTTTCGGCGAGCGCGCCGTCGCGGTAGCGCCGCTCGACCCAGGCCACGCGGAAGCTGCGCGGCGAGGCTCGGATCACGCTGGTGACATCGACCGCAACCTGTTCGCGGCCGATTGCCGCGAACGGGTCGTTGGCCCGCGCATAATCGTTGAGCGCCAAGGCGCCCTTGTCGCTGGCGAATTGGTAGGCTCTGAGCCAGTTCTCTCGCACCACAATTGGATCGTCGGGGATAGCGCGGACATGCTCGATAAACCGGGCGAGGTGAAAGGCGATCTGCGGATCGGTCGGCTCGTAATCCGCAGCGGCGGGAGCTACGGTGCGGGCCTCGCCCAGCCTGTCGACCTCGACCACCCAGGGCACGATGGTGCCGCGCGCATTCTGCCACACGAGCCCGCCGGTCAGCGCTGCCGACAGGCCGAGCGCACCGAAAAAGGCGTAGCGCCAACTCTTTGCCTGGACGCGCGCGGAACCGATGCGCTCGTCCCAGACCTGCGCCGCGCGCTGGTAGGGCGTCTCTGCTTGAGGCGTTTTTGCGTACCGGATCGAAGGCCGTTTGAACATTGGAAGCTAATCCTTCTCTTTGGTGTCGATGGAAGCGCCTGCACCATGGCCATCACCGGAGCGCACGGTGTGCGCGGCAAGCGAGGCCGAGTGCCCCAGGCTTTGCCTGTGCTTCATGGACCGCGCCCAGGCCGGCGGGCCGTTCGTCTGTTCCGGATCCGGTGACGAAGCACCGTGAGCAGGAACGATGCGTCCACCCATGTTCCCGACCGACGCACGCGCCCCGTCGCGGAAATTACTCTTGGCGCTGTCTGCCGCCTTGCGCAGCGGCGACATGGTGGCACCGCCTGCTGCGCGGCCAACACCCGCCATTCCGCCTGCAACCGCGGCGCCGCCGCTCTTGCCCGCCGAACCGGTGGCATAGGCCATGGTCGCACCTCCGGCAGCGCGCGAGGTGCCTCGCGCGACGGAAGAGGCAGCACTGGCGACCGCGCCGCCCGCAAGTTTGGCACCGGCCACGCCGCCAACCGCAGCACCGCCTGCAAGAAGCGCGGTGCCCGCAGCAGCGCCTGCACCGAGCTGCGGACCGCCCGCGACAATGCCATTGGCGATCCCCGGCCCGAAAATGCCCAGACCGAGCAGAGTGAGGCTGGCGAGCACGATGGCCAGCGCATCCTCGATGGTCGGCTCGCCGGGGATGGCGCCGGTGAACTCGGCGAAGAGCGTCGAACCGATGCCGATGATGACGGCGAGAACGAGCACCTTGATTCCCGACGAGACCACATTGCCGAGCACGCGTTCAGCGAGGAATGCGGTCTTGCCGAACAGGCCAAAGGGAATGAGGACGAACCCCGCCAAGGTCGTCAGCTTGAACTCGATGAGGGTAACGAACAGTTGGATGGAGAGAATGAAGAAGGCGATGATGACAATCGCCCAGGCGACCAGCAGGATAGTGATCTGCAGAAAATTCTCGAAGAAGCCGACATAGCCCATCAAATCGGCAATCGATTCGAGGAGCGGCCAGGCGGCATCGATGCCGACCTGCGCTACCCTTCCCGGCTGCAACAGATCGCTCGCGCCGAGCCCCGAGCCGCTCGCCTTCAGGCCTAGCCCGGCAAAGCTGTTGAACACGATGTTGGCGAGCGCGCTCCAGTTGCCGATGATGTAGGCAAAGATGCCGACGAAGAGCGTCTTCTTGACGAGCCGGGCGATGATGTCGTCGTTCGCGCCCCAGCTCCAGAAAAGGGCGGCGAGCGTGACATCGATCACGATCAGCGTGGTCGCGATGAAGGCGACCTCGCCCGAAAGCAGCCCGAAGCCGCTGTCGATATATTGCGAGAAGATCGCGAGGAAGCGATCGACAACACCGGTGCCGCCCATGTCAGTTCTCTCCTCTCGCTTCGCGGGAAAAGGACTCAGGCAGCGCCCTGTCGCCGATCCCGGAATAAGCCTCGGGGTGATCGACGGCGAAGAAGCGGCGGCGCTTCTCGGCCCAGGCGGCGCGGCAATCGGGCGAGGACAGCGCCAGTTCGCCCATTTCAGCGCAAACCCTCAGCTGTGCCGGGAGCGGATCGCCGTCGGGCACCCATATGCGCCGGTCGGCTTGCCGCACCGGCGCGGGCTCCTCGCGCAGCTGGACGATCGTCGTCGCGATGGCGAGACCGACGAACACAACGGCACCGATGCGCGCGAGGAGCTTGGTGTCCATCGCGGATCAGTCCGATCCGCCGGGCAGATAGCGCGGACGAATAGCGAGAAACCGCCTCAACTGCTCGCGCGCCTGTGCCTTGGCCGCCGCGCGTTCGGCGGCATCGAGCGCCTGCGCCCGGCCAGTAGCGGCGATCGTGGCGGTCAGGTCGGCCAGCTGGCGGGCCTGCAATGCCAGCAGCTGGTTGCCAGCCTGTGCTGCCTGCAAGGCGCCCGTGGCGGACTGGCTTGCGGAAACGAGGCTGCCGAGCGCTTCGCGCGAACCTTCGATATTGGCAACCGTGCCCGCCTGGACCTTGAGGGCATCTTCGAAGGCCGCGACGCTGTTCTGCCAGCGCGCCTCGGCGCCGTCGACCATCGTCCGCTGCGAGGCACCGAGCGGAACGTTCTTGTAATGCTGGTCGAAAGCGCCCTCGATTGTGCGGACATCGTAGGCGATGCGCTGGGCTTCGTTCAGCAGTTGCTGGGTCTGCCGGATCTGGTCCTGCAAAGGCTGCACGATCGTCAGCGGCAGGCTTTGAAGGTTCTTCGCCTCGTTGATGAGCGACGTCGCCTGGTTCTGCAGCATGCGGATCTGGTTGTTGATCTGCTCGAGCGTGCGCGCGGCAGTCAGCACGTTTTGCGCGTAATTGGATGGATCGTAAACGATCCCGCCGAACTGGGCGTGTGCAGGCGTTGATACCAAGGCGCTCGTACTCGCAAAGGCGAGCGCAGTGCCCATGGCCATGCTGCGGACGATTTTTCGAGAGGTCACTTCAGGTCTCCTTCTGGTGGGTTTGGGGGGTCGGAAGAGTGCGCATCACTGCCGAGCAATTCGGCGGCCCAGTGGAGGCCGCGATACGTCAGCCAGTGGGCGGCAAAGCCACTCCGGCCATGCTCTTCGATGATACGGGACATGGCGAGCTGATCGCTCTTGGAAGAGGCGGCGGCAAAGGCGAGCGCCACTTCGCCAAGGCCGAGTTCGAACAGGCGGTTACCGCGAGAGGACTGACAGTAATAATCGCGCTTGGCCGTTGCCCGGCTGAGGATTTCAATCTGGCGGTCGTTCAGTCCGAACCGGCGATAAGTACCCAAAATCTGGGGTTCGACCGCCCGGTCATTGGGCAGGAAGATTCGCGTCGGGCAGCTTTCGATAATCGCGGGCGCGATCGCCGAGGTCTCGATATCGGCAAGGCTTTGGGTGGCGAAAACGACGCTCGCATTCTTCTTGCGCAGGGTCTTGAGCCATTCGCGCAATTGCGCGGCGAAAGCTGGACTGTCGAGCACCAGCCAGCCTTCGTCGATGATGATGAGCGTCGGCGAGCCATCAAGGCGCCCTTCGATCCTGTGGAACAGATAGGACAGCACGGCGGGCGCAGCCGCCGATCCGGTCAGCCCTTCGGTCTCGAACGCCTGGAAACTCGCTTCGCCCAGCCGTTCGCTTTCGGCATCGAGGAGCCGTCCGAACGGCCCACCGACGCAGTAGGGGGCAAGCGCCTGCTTCAATGCCTGCGATTGCAAAAGGACAGCAAGTCCGGTGAGCGTGCGCTCAGCGACCGGGGCGCTCGCCAGCGAGCTCAGCGCCGACCACAGATGATCCTTGGTCTCCGGATCGATTGCGACACCCTCCGCAGCGAGGATCGCCTGGAGCCACTCCGAAGCCCAGTTGCGCTGTGCCGGCTGATCGATCCGCGCCAGCGGTTGCAGCAGGACCGCCTCGTCGCTGTCCTCGGAAAGACCCGACCCCAGATCCTGCCAATCGCCGCCGCACGCGAGCGCGGCCGCACGGATCGAGCCGCCGAAATCGAAAGCGAAAATCTGCGACCCGGCATAGCGGCGAAACTGCAGCGCCATCATTGCCAGCAAGACCGATTTGCCCGCCCCGGTCGGACCGACGACGAGGCTGTGTCCGACATCGCCGACATGAAGCGAAAATCGGAACGGGGTCGAGCCTTCGGTCTTGGCGTAAAACAACGGCGGCGCGTTGAAATGCGCATCACGTTCCGGTCCGGCCCAGACGGCCGAAAGCGGCATCATATGCGCAAGGTTCAGCGTCGAGATTGGGGGCTGGCGAACATTGGCGTAGACATGGCCGGGCAGCGATCCGAGCCAGGCCTCGATCGCATTCATGCCTTCGGTCACGCAGGTAAAATCGCGTCCCTGGATGACCCTCTCGACCAGCCGCAGCTTCTCGGCGGCAAGCGCTGGCTCTTCGTCCCACACCGTAACGGTCGCGGTGACCAGCGCGAGCCCGACATGGTCAGCGCCCAGCTCCTGTAGCGCGGCATCGGCATCCTCGGCCTTGTTGGCCGCATCGCTGTCGACCAGCACCGAGGCCTCGTTGGTCATCACTTCCTTGAGGATCGCGGCGACCGATTTGCGCTTCGCAAACCACTGCCGGCGGATTTTCGAGAGCAGCTTCGTCGCATCGCTCTTGTCGAGCATGATCGCCCGCGTCGCCCAGCGATAGGCAAAGCCCTGCGCATTGAGATCATCAAGCAGCCCGGGGAATGTCGCGCTCGGAAAGCCGATCACGGTCAGTGTCCGCAGATGGGCCGAACCCAGGCGCGGCTCGAGACCGCCGGTCAGCGGCTCGTCGGCAAGCAGCGCATCGAGATGCATCGGGGTTTCGGGAACGCGTACATCGTGCATCCGCGTCGAGATGCAGCTGTGAAGATAGCTCAGGGTCTCGCCATCATCGAGCCATTGGACCTCGGGAAAGAACCCTTCGAACAGGCGCAGCAGCCGGTCGGTCCGATCGGCGAAGCCCTCGAGAAGCTCGCGCGGATCCACGCCTTTCTCGGCCTTTCCTTCGTAGAGCCAGCTTTCAGCCCGCGCGGCATCCTCGGCAGGCGGCATCCATAGGAAGGTCAGAAAATAGCGGCTCTCGAAATGCGCGCCTTCTTCTGCGAACTGCGCGGCGCGCTCTCGTTCGACCAGTGCCGAGGCCGGATCGGGAAATGCGCAGACGGGATAATCCAGTGCCGGACGGCGCACGGCCTCGACGAAGATCGACCAGCCCGAACCGAGCCGGCGCAGCGCACTGTTCAGGCGCGCCGTCGTTGCAACCAGTTCGGCAGGGGTCGCGCTGTCGAGATCCGGCCCGCGAAAGCGAGACGTGCGCTGGAAGCTGCCGTCCTTGTTGAGCACGACGCCGGGGGCGACGAGCGCCGCCCATGGCAGGAAGTCCGCAAGCCGGTCGGCCTTGTTCCGATATTCGCGCAGGGACAGCATGGCTCAGACCTGCAGATGCGCGGGGAACCGCAGATGCCGCCGCGCGACATCGACGAATTGAGGATCGTGCCGGGCGGCCCAGACCGCGACCATGTGGCCGAGCGCGAAAAACGCGACGCCTGCGATCCACAGCTGCAGACCCAGTCCGATCGCACCCGCCAGCGTCGCGTTGGCGATGGCAAGTCCGCGCGGCGCACCGCCGAGCAGGATATGCTCGGTCAGCGCCCGGTGGACAGGCACCGAAAAGCCGTTCGGAAGGGAAGATTGACCGCTATCCATCAGACCAGCGCTCCGCCGCCGAAGGAGAAGAACGAAAGGAAGAAGGAGGACGCGGCAAAGGCGATCGAAAGCCCGAAAACGATCTGGATCAGGCGCCGGAAACCGCCCGACGTATCCCCGAAAGCAAGCGCCAGCCCGGTGGCGATAATGATGATCACCGCGACGATCTTGGCGACCGGGCCCTGGATGGATTCGAGGATCGCCTGGAGCGGCGCTTCCCACGGCATTGACGAGCCGGCGGCATGGGCGGGCGCCGCAAATGCCAGCGCAATGACGCTGCCAACGATCAAAGCGGACAGGCGCGGGTGCGCTCGCGACAAGATATGGGTCACGAATGGTCTCCTGTTGTGGATGGAAGGGGTGCGAGGACGTATTCGCCCGCGGCATCGAGTCCGCGCACTTCGGCGAGTTCGGCAAGGCGCCGCCCGGTGCCGTCGCGCACGAGCACGGCGATGATATCGATGGTTTCGGCGATCAGCGCGCGCGGCACGGTGACCACGCTTTCCTGGATCAGCTGTTCAAGCCGCCGCAGCGTGCCAAGCGCCGAGCCGGCGTGGAGCGTGCCGACCCCGCCTGGATGACCGGTGCCCCAGGCTTTCAGCAGATCGAGCGCCTCGGCACCGCGCACCTCGCCGATGGGAATGCGGTCGGGCCGCAGGCGCAGCGCCGACCGGACAAGATCGGACAAGGTGGCAACGCCGTCCTTGGTCCGCAGCGACACCAGATTGGGCGCTGCACATTGCAGCTCCAGCGTATCCTCGATGAGGACGACACGGTCGGACGTGGCTGCGACCTCGGCGAGCAACGCATTGGTGAGCGTCGTCTTGCCAGTCGAGGTGCCGCCAACCACCAGAATGTTCTTTTTCGCAGCGACTGCATCGGCAAGCGCTGTGGCCTGCCAATTGCTCATGATCCCTGCCGTCACATAATCAGCAAGTGAAAACACCGCGATGGCTGGTTTGCGAATGGCAAAGCTGGGAGCGGCAACCACCGGGGGCAGCAGACCTTCGAAGCGCTCGCCGCCTTCCGGCAGTTCGGCGGACACACGCGGTGCGCCTGTATGAACCTCGGCACCGACATGATGGGCGACCAGCCGGATAATCCGCTCACCATCGGCTGCGCTCATCAGACATTCGCTCGCCGCGAGACCCTCGCCCAATCGGTCCACCCAGAGACGCCCGTCGGGGTTGAGCATGACTTCGATGACATCGGGCTCGTCGAGCCAGCGAGCGATGTCGCCGCCAAGCGCAGTGCGCAGCATGCGCGCGCCGCGCGATGAGACTTCGGATCGAAGGGGGATGACGCTCATGGACTGCCTCGGATGCGGCAACCGACCACCGGCTGCGTTCGCGAGGCAGATCAAAAAGACATTACTTTGCCCTCAGGCAATAGCGATCTGCAATGAGGGTAGACGAGCGAAGAATAAGAAAGAAAGGAAAAGGCCAAATCGGAAGGTCGCCGCCGTCCAAGCTCGAACGCCGCGCGATCGCGGTTGCTTTGCCTGGCCAGTTTTGGTCTTATCGGTGCACCGATTTCAATGAAGGGTATTCCTTGCGCAGACCCGGCCCCGCCTATCTCGATTTCATGGCCTCAACTCCGGTCGATCCTTCGGTCATCGATGCGATGACGGATGCGATGAGCAATGACTGGGGCAATCCGCATTCGGATCATGCGCATGGCCTGCAAGCCTCGAAAATTGTCGAACGATCGCGCGAAGCGCTTGCGGCGCTGCTCGGTGCCGGGGAGGACGAAATCCTCTTCACCAGCGGAGCAACCGAGGCGAACAACCTCGCCATCAAAGGTGTCATGAGCTCAGCCGAACGACGCGGAAACCATCTGGTGGTGTCGTCGATCGAGCACAAATGCGTGCTGGAAGCCGCCCGTTCGCTCGTCAAACGCGGGATCGAGGTCACCGAGGTCAGACCAGGGTCAAATGGCCGCGTTCGCGCAGAAGCCATCGCGCAGGCCCTGAGGCCCGACACGGCGCTCGTATCGGTCATGCACGCCAACAACGAAACCGGCGTTATTCAACCCGTGCACGAGATTGCCGAAATCTGCCATCGCCAGGGCGTCCTGTTTCACACAGACGCGGCGCAGACCGTCGGAAAGATCGATGTCGATTTCACTTATATCAGTGCCGATCTGCTGAGTTTCTCCGGTCACAAGTTCTACGGTCCAAAAGGCATCGGCGGCCTTGTCGTGTCGCGCGCCGCGCGGTTACGGCTCGTTCCGCAGCTTGATGGCGGTGGACAGCAGCCTCTCGGACGCAGCGGTACAGTGCCGGTTCCGCTTTGCGCCGGGCTTGCAGCGGCGGCGCGGCTTTACGAGCGCCACGGCCAGTCGGCACGCACACATATTCAATCATTACAAAGACTTTTCGAAGATCGGGTCACCAGGAAGGGATGCCCATTTACTGTCAATCCGCATGCCGAGCGCATCCCGGGTTGCACAAGCCTCAGGGCCGAGGGAGTGAATGCGGAAGACATCCTCTTGCATGCCCGCGGCGAACTATCGGCATCGACAGGCTCAGCCTGCAACTCAGGCAGCATCGAGCCGTCTTACGTCCTGTTGGCGCAAGGGCTTTCCTTTGACGAGGCTTCGTCGTCCGTTCGCATCGGGATTGGCCGAACCACTTCCGAGGCGGACATTGACCGTGCCGTCAGTGCGCTCTTGGCCGCGCACGAGAAAGCCTACCGAGCAGCGGCCTGAAGCGTAAATTTCCAAGCAGGGCCCGCATCGAGGTTGCCAACTGGGGGAAATCACCAGTAGGAAAAAGCTATGCTCAGAGGCCCTCTTGGACAAACCGGCGTGAAGACGCGCTTCGCGGGACATGAAACCTTTCCGCTGAGGCGGCTGTGGCTACGCAAGGCTTACGATGCGGTCTGCGAGGATGCGGAGGCTCCGGCCCCAAATACCTTCGACAAGGACGAAGGGATCATCCGGTTCGGAGTCGGCAAGAATATGGTTGCGGCAATCAAGCATTGGGCGCTCACTTGCCGAATCATTGAAGAAGACCCGGAGCGGGGTGTCGGCGCCTTGAAGGCAACGTCCTTCGGCAAGCTCATCTTCGACCGCGATACAGGTCTCGATCCATTCATGGAAAGCCTCGCGACCACATGGCTGCTCCATTGGCAGATCGCCAGCAATTTCGAGCGCGCGACGACATGGTATTATGCGTTCAACCATCTGAATGCACACGGGATCGACCGCGACGGCATTGCCGAGCCGATCCGGCTGCTGTGTGCCCAACTCGACCGGTCGCGGGCCTCCTCCACAACGATCAAGCGCGACGTGGAATGCTTTGTCAGATCCTATGTCGCCAAGGTCGGCGCGGGCGCGGTTGACGATCAGGTGGAAACCGTACTTGGCGAACTTGGCCTTATGCGCGAAGTCTCATCGCGATCGTTCGCTTTCCGCCATGGGCCCAAGCCCGGCTTGCCCAACGGTATCTTCCTTTTTGCGCTTGCAGATTTCTGGGCAAGGCGTGCACTCGAGCAAGCAACGCTCGCCATCGATACGCTGGTATACGAGCCCGGATCGCCGGGGCGGATCTTCAAGCTAGACGAGGATGCGCTGATCGACCGGCTTGTCGATATCGAAAGGGTCGCCAAGGGCGCCTTTCTGTGGACCGACAGCGCAGGCGTGCGCGCGATTGCCAGGCGGGGAGAAGGCCTGCCTGATCCGGCCTCCTTCATCGCTAGCGCCTATCCGCACACCAAAGCGCTCGCGGCATGACGCAGACCTATCTCTCAGACCATGTTTCGGTCGCCCCGCGCTACCAGAGATCGATCAGGATCGATGCCGATTTTGGCCAGGCCGACCCCCTCTCCGGTTATGTACTGCAAGGATCGGCGCGCGATGCGTTGACCACCACGCTCCGCCTCGCGACAAACGGCCAGGGCGCGTTCACCTGGACGGGCCCTTATGGCGGCGGCAAGTCGAGCCTTGCGCTAGCGCTCGCCTCCTATTCGCTCGGGCGCGGGCCCGCCTACAAGGAAGCGAAGCAACTGCTTGGCGATGTGCCCGAAGTGGCCGACGTTTTTGGGCGTGCGCCTAAAGACTGGCTGTGCGTGCCGGTGAGCGGTCGGCGGGGCAACCCGGTGGCGGACCTGCGCGAAGCGGTCGCATCCGCAATCGCTGGCGAGCCGGGCCACGCTCGGACCAAGCGGTCCAGGATGGAAGCAGCTGACGGGCGCGATATCGTCGAGCGGCTGCAACGCGAGGTTGAAGCGCGTCCCAAGGGCGGGGTTCTCGTCATTGTCGACGAACTGGGCAAATATCTGGAAGGTGCTGCCGATCACGCCGTCGACATCCATTTCTTCCAGGATCTCGCAGAGGCGGCCAATCGCAGCGAGGGAAGACTTATCGTTGTGGGCGTGCTGCACCAGGCTTTCGAGCGCTATGCGGATCGCCTCGGGCAAAGCGTCCAGGACGAATGGCGCAAGGTTCAGGGCCGCTTTGCGGATGTCCCGATCATTACGGCGGTCGACGAGGTCATCGAATTGGTCGGTCGTGCCGTCACGACAGAGCGTTCGCACCCTCAGTCGCATCCAATTGCCGCTATTGTTGCCAGCGAGATTGCCGAACGGCGACCAGGTGTGCCCAAGGATCTTGCGGAAAGGCTCGACGATTGCTGGCCTCTCAACCCTGCGGCGGCAGCGCTGCTCGGGCCGATCACCCGGCGGCGCTTCAGCCAGAACGAACGCAGCCTGTTCGGTTTTCTTGCCTCGGCGGAACCCAGCGGCTTCACCGAATTCCTTCAGCGCACGACACTCGCCTCGGGAAGAACCTTCGGACCGGCAGAACTTTGGGATTATCTGCAGGTCAATCTGGAGCCTGCGATCATGGCTTCGCCCGACGGCCATCGATGGGCACAGGCCGCAGAGGCCATAGCGAGGGCGGGCCGCGACGGCACCCACCTGCGCTTGCAGATCGCGAAGACCGTGGCGGTCATCGATCTGTTCAGCAATGGATCGGGTCTGGCAGCCTCATCCCGGACGATTGCGGCAAGCCTCGGTCATTCCGATGCGGACGTCGAAGAGCAGCTTGCCGATCTCGTGAAGATTTCGGCGCTGGTCTACCGTCGCCATCTCGGCGCCTATGCAATCTATGCCGGCAGCGATTTCGACATTGAGGGCGAAATCGAGGCCCGCATCGCCGAACGCGGGCGGCTCGAGATAGCGTCGCTGAACGATCTCGCCTCGCTGCAGCCGATTCTGGCCAAGCGGCATTACGCCGAATATGGCACGCCGCGCTGGTTCGACGCACAAATCGGCGAACTGGCGCCGCAAGGGCTTGGCCCGAAAGACGTTCGGGTTAGCGCCGGGGCTGCTGGCAAGTTCCTGCTGCTTCTGCCTGGGATCGACGTCGATCCCGGCCAAGCGGAGGCGAGTCTGATCGAAGTCTCGCGCACGGAGCATCGGCACGGTCTGCCCGTAATTGTTGGCCTTGCATCGAACAGTGCGGACATTCGCAAAACAGCGATCGAGCTCGAAGCCGCGCGAGACGTGCGCAACGAAAGCCCCGAACTGGCCGGAGATGCAGCCGCCAGGCGCGAGATCGATGCCCGCATTGCCCATTTGTCCGCGCAGCTGGAAGGTCTCCTGAGAGAGGGTTTCGAGCGCGCGCACTGGTTCGACACGGGTAAGCCGCTCGATTTGCAGTCGCTTTCCTATGGCCTGTCGCAAGCAGCAAGCGATATCGCCCGGCGGACTTTCCGGCAGGCTCCGATCGTGCATTCCGAACTCATCAATCGTCGGCGGCCTTCGAGCAATTCCAATGCGGCGATGCGAGCCCTGTTGCATGCTATTGTAGTGGGCCGCGGCGAGCAGCACTTCGGGATCAAGGGCTACCCGGCCGAGAAGGGCCTAGCGGTTACCGTTCTGGAACGCGCGGGTCTCTATGTCCGGCAAGGCGAGCGGTGGGACTTCGTTCCGCCCGGCGAAACCAGCACGTTCGCCCCTCTCTGGTCGCTAACCGATGGCCTGCTCGAAGCCGGCGAGCAGGTTGGTGTTACCGACATCTACCGGGCTTGGGGCGAGCCGCCTTACGGCGTGCAGCAAGGCGTGATGCCCCTATTGCTCGTGACCTATCTTTTCTCGCGCCGTCACAGCACTGCGATCTATGCGAAAGAGGCCTTCCAGCCGGCCATATCCGATCTGGTCATGGATCTTCTGCTGCAGGACCCCGACCATATTGCGCTGAGATCGGTTCCGACCGATGCCGCGAATGCGGTCGCGCTGAAGGAGTTTGCAGCCGTCGCGAGCGAATTCGTCGAAGAGGCGCCATCGGAGGAGCCGCTCGATATAGCACAGGCGCTCGTGCAGTTTGCGTACAGCCTTCCCAACTGGTCCCGCAAGGCGCAAGCCACACTCTCCAAGCAAGCGATCGATGTGCGCCGCTTGTTGCTCGATGCGGATGATCCCTACCAGTTCCTCTTCGTCGACATACCCGAAGCGCTCGAGGCTTCAGGCGAAGGCACCGCACGTGCGCTGCGCACGGTCCTCAGCGAACTTGATCACGCTTACCCAGACATGATCGAGGATCTGAAAACCCGGATGCTGGAGGGCCTGAAACATCGCGACGCAGGAAATCTCGCCGAGTTGGTGGAGCGAGCCAAGCGAATAGCGGGGCATGGGGGAGACGACCTCAAGCTTCGAGGCTTCATCACGAGGCTGGCCGAGTTCGATGGGTCGACGGAAAGCATGGCGGAAATTTGCGGTCTCGTGATGGGCAAGCCGGTGACGACGTGGCACGATCTCGAGCCGAGCCGGGCGGCGATGCAACTGTCGGAATACGCCTACCGGTTCCGCCGCGTGGAACTGTTCGGCGACAGCGACCAGCAACCGACCCAGACCGCGGTGATGGTGATGGCGGGTGTCGGGTCGACCGAACGAAGCGTCGTTCGCAGAGCACAGATTGCAACCGAGGCGCAGAAGCGCCTAGGGCCACTTCTCGACGAGATCGGCAAGACGCTCGACGCCGCACAGCTCGAGCCCGATATGGTGCTCGCCGTGATCGTGGAGCTCGCGCAGCGTCATATCGAGGATGACGGCGAGCGCGATGTCACTGTGCCCATCAGCGCGGAGAAGGAAGCGTGACCGGCGAGGCGATGCATGTTCTGGGTCTGTCCGGCGGACGAGACAGCGCTGCCCTCGCGGTCTGGATGCGCGATCACCGTCCGGACATCGATGTGCGGTATTTCTTCACTGACACCGGCAAGGAGCTACCCGAGGTCTACGATTATCTCGGCCGCCTTGAGGGCTTCCTTGGCAAGACCATTGAAATGCTCAACCCTGGTCGGGATTTCGATTTTTGGCTAGCCGAATACGGCCACTTCCTGCCTTCCCCGCGTACCCGCTGGTGCACGCGGCAGCTCAAGATTCAGCCGTTCCAGAAGTGGCTCAAACCGCATCTCGACGCAGGCGTGGAGGTGCATTCCTATGTCGCGATCCGGGCCGACGAGCCGAGCCGCTCGGGAATGATCGCAACCCACCCCAACATGCACGTCCATTTCCCATTGAGGGAGGCCGGCCTCGACAAGGCTTCGGTCATCGGCCTGCTGGAAAACTCCGGGCTTGGCCTACCGGATTACTATCGCTGGCGCTCTCGCAGCGGTTGCACATTCTGCTTTTACCAGCAGAAGATCGAATGGGTGCGGCTGATGCGCGAGCACCCGGACGCCTTCGAGGAAGCCAAGCGTTACGAGAAATCAGCCATCGAGCACGGTTCACCGTTCACCTGGACCCAGAACGAAAGTCTCGAAGAACTGGCGCGGCCGGAGCGGGTTGCCGAGATCGAGCGCAATCATGAAGAGCGCAAGGCACAGGCGCTCGCTCGCAGAATGCCAAATTCGCTGAGAGCACGGATCACCGATAGGACGGTGGAACAGATGCTTGCGGACGAGGACAGCGGCTGTCTCGTCTGTCACAAATGACGAAGCCTACAAATATCGAGGCTCAAGTTTGCAGTCTATGATGTCGACAAATCAACTTTCCTTGGTTCCGGGGGCATGCTTGAGATGCCAAAATTAGAATACTGTCATTTTACCATTTCCGTTCTATGTGCCCGTGATGTTTAAGGTTTCGGCCCGCACCGTTCTTGAGCTCGGCTCAGAGCTCATCAGCTCCGACGCGATCGCATTCTATGAGCTTATCAAGAACGGTGTTGACGCAGGGACGAAGGACGGCGTCACGATCAAATTCAAGGTTGTCCTCGCCCGCAGGGACTATCTCGAGTTGCGCCATACCGTGAACCGCCTGCGAAATATGCCCGACAATGGCAATCATGCGGAAGATGAGTTCGATTTCGAGGAAGCGCTTGCCGAACTGCTCGATGAAACCCGTGCCCGCCTCTTCAGCGATGCAGGCAAGCTTTACGATAGGGCGATCGAATTTCTCGAGGATATCGACGATCTCGACGAATACGATGCTGCGCTAGAAGAGATTGATGTGCTCAACCAGGTAACGGTTTCTGACACCGGGTCGGGCATGTCCTTGGAACAGCTCGAAACCGTGTTTCTGGTTCTCGGAACCAAATCGCGCAAAGAAGAAGTTGACACTGCGTTTGAAGACGGTGTCAGCGAAGCTCCGTATTTGGGCGAGAAAGGCATAGGCCGGCTCTCCGCAATGCGTCTTGGCGACCGGCTGACAGTTCGAACCGCCCGTGAAGAAGACGAGACCTTCAACATCTTGGACATCGATTGGACCGACTTCGAAGATCCGCAAAAGATGATCGAGGATGTCACGATCGAACCGCGCGTGGGCGGAGAGAAGCCGCAACCGGACTACAGCGGGACTGACATTCGCGTCCGCAGGCTAAAGGCCAATTGGGATCGCAACCGTGTTGAACGGCTTGCCGTTGATGATTTTTCGTTGCTTGCCAACCCGATTGGAAAGCCCAAACGCCACCGCATTGCCATTTTCTGGAACGGCGAGCGCATCAATTTTGCCCGGCTTGACAAAAATTTCCTTTCTCATGCCCACGCGACCCTCAAGGGTGAGTATAAGATCCGGGACGGCTCTCCCGAACTCACGCTGCGAATGGAGCTCGTCAATCTTGGGTTCGAGCATCCCGTCGAGCACCAGATCGAGACATTGAAATTCGACGATTTGCTCGCCGCACTGGTCGGCCTGCGTCAAAAACGCAGCCGGGAAAACAAGCGTGATGTAAACGCAGCCGCACTGACTGACGTCGGACCTTTCAATTTCGAACTCTATTGGTTCAATCGCGCAACGCTGCGAAAGGGCCGGAGTACAGGCGATTACCAGGCTTTGCGCAAATTGCTCGACCAATGGATGGGAGTGCGGCTCTATCGCGACGGGTTCAGGGTCTATCCCTATGGTACCGAAGATGATGACTGGCTCGAACTCGATCGCACAGCTCTGCGCGCCAAGGGCTATGCGCTCAATCGGATTCAGTTTGTCGGACAGGTAGATATTGGCCGCTTCAGCAATCCGCATCTAATCGACCAAACCAACCGAGAGGGTTTGCGGCACACCCCAGAAGAAGCGGTTCTCAAAGAGGCGATACAGCTCGCTGTCGACAGGCTACGCGACGAAATGAAGCGCGTCGAAAACGCTTTCAAGAAAAAC
Organism: uncultured Citromicrobium sp.; assembly: GCA_964401795.1. Classification (GTDB taxonomy): domain Bacteria; phylum Pseudomonadota; class Alphaproteobacteria; order Sphingomonadales; family Sphingomonadaceae; genus Alteriqipengyuania. The sequence goes on along the minus strand of CAYNZQ010000001.1, from coordinate 16,599 downwards.
AAGCCGAGAGTGCCGACGGACCCGACCCGTACGAAAGCCCTCGAACAGCGGATGAAGAAAGCAATTCGCGCGCTCGCCAGATCGGCCGATGAAGACCAGCGAGAGATCGTCGCCGAGTTTGAAGAGATGCGTGAAGAATTTTCCCGGTATGCCGCAGAAGCGCGGGAACGGATTCTCGAGCTCGAGCAGGATACCGATCAGATGGTCGCGATGGCCGGCGTAGGTCTGATGGTCGAGGTCGTTGCCCACGAATTGGCTCGATCCGCCGAGGATGCGCTCGACACGCTAAACAAGCTTCAGCGTAAAAACGTACCGGAAGAGGTACGAAGCAGGTTGGAAAGTCTGCGCGCGTCGATGAAAGCGATAAGCAAGCGGCTTCGTATTCTCGACCCGCTCAGCGTGAGTGGCCGACAACGCAAGGAGGCGTTCGAACTTGACGAGCTTGTCCGCGACCTCCTCAGTGCCCACGAAGCGCAGTTCGACCGACACCATGTCAAACTTGAAACGCATTTCCCCGATCGTCCGGTTGCGCTGAAAGCCGTCAAAGGCATGGTCGCACAGGTTATTGAAAACCTCGTTTCCAATTCTGTCTACTGGATGGATATTGAGCGCGAACGCAAACTGGGCTTCAAGCCGCTGCTCACGATAGCGGTGGAGGACAATCCACCGCGGGTACGGGTAACCGATAATGGGCCCGGTATATCGCCCGAATACGCCGAGCGGGTTTTCGACCTGTTTTTCTCGCTGAAGGACAAGAGCCGACGGCGCGGACTCGGGCTGTTCATTGCCCGCGAAGCAGCGGAGCACAATGGCGGCGCGCTTGTCATCGACACCGAAATTGTAAACCGCGAGGGACGATACACCACGTTCGATTATCGCGTCATCGGGAGCGATGAATGACGGACAAGGAAATCATCGCCGCGGCGGGCATAAAGTCCGCGCTCATTGTCGATGATGGCTATGACCTAGTACCGCGCGCGAGCGAGCTTGCAGATGTAGACTGGGATATCTTTTTCGACGACGCCATTGGCGACGCGCTCGAGCGCTTGGAAGCGGTTTTCCCGGGCTTTGACCCCGATGAGAGAGCCGATCTTCGCGGTGATGACGCCTTCATTCAAGCGCTGTGGGAACACCGTGGAGTTCTTGACGATCTGGTTCGCGACCTGTTCGCCGACTATGTCGCGAAGAGCCTGCGAGACATCAAAGCTCTCGGTGAGATCGAAGAAATACTGACCGATCTCGGGATTGCGTTCACCAAAGCAGGACGCGACTTTGTCAAAGCTGCCGAGCAGGTCGACCTCATCATCATCGACCTTTTTCTTGGTGCCGCCCAGTCGGACGAAGACAGGCAAACGACTGTAGCCGGCCTGAAAAAAGTGATCGACGGCCGTGACGCCCCCCCCGCAGTTGTTCTGATGTCGCAGATCAGCCTCACAGAAGAGGCACCCGGGCTTCGCGACGAGGTCGAGCTCCACGCATCCGGTTTCCGCAGCATCCAGAAAAAGGTAATCAAGAAGGGCGCTCGAATGCGGCGCATCATCGCAACCTTGGCGACGCACCGTGAAGATAGTCTCTTGCTGGCGGAATTCACTAATAAGTGGAAGACCGGCGCATCTGACGCGGTCGAACGTGCGGGACGAGAATTGCGAAGAATCGATATCGACGACCTGCATCATATCAAATCGCTGCTTTTATCAGCCGAAGGACTGCTGCCATCAAGCTATATGGTCAGCGTTCTCGACCGCGTCCTTCAATATGAAATCGAAGCCGACAAGGAAATCCTGTCCGGAGCCGAGGCGCTAGACAAAATAAGCGACAAGCCGGCTCCTTTGACGATCGCTAAGGGAAAGGACAGTTTCCGCCTCATCGAGCGGACGGTCTTCGCTAATCCCGAGCGGCGCAAGCGAGACAATGGCTCGGTCTGGCCACTCACATTTGGTGACATTCTCATGTCCCGGTTCCAGGGATCGGTCAGCAAGGCCAGCATTTTCAAAGGCGACCCAAACAGGGTGTTTTTCGTTGCCTCGCCGGAATGTGATCTGCTGCGTGGCAAAAACCTCCACGCAGCACTGCTTATCGGAGGTACCCTAGAACCGCTCGCTATGACGGAGCCACTTTTTGGCGAAGACAAGACGACGCCAATCATCACACGCGGGAAGAAGCGTTATCAGATCAGATGGGACTTCGGATTTCCAGCTACAATTACGCTTCAACGCGCGAAAAATCACTTGGCGTCGGACGGGTCTGCAAAGATTGCGGAAACTTTAAGGGACGTTAGCGCCCTCAATCTGCGGCAACAATATCTCGATCACATCGGACGCGTGGGAATGATGGCCCTGCCTCCTCGTACTTTCAACATAACCGTGCAATGCGCCTATCCGACAAAAAATGGCGACCTCGTAGTAATCAAGATCGGTAGCAAATCCGATCTGACAGGTGTGATGCATATCGATCAGCGCACGAAGACCGCACGCATCGCCTTCGACCAGACGCAGGAAGACGATTTTGCCGATGCGATCTTGGGTATCGACCTCGGTGATGTCGCCACCAATAGTCGATCCGAAATAGAGGCGCTCCAGCAGCAAACCCAGCTTCAGCAGTTGTTCCGCACAGGCTTCCAGAATCTAAAATATCCACTTAAACCCAGCCAAGCGGCCCAACTAATCGCTCCTTCCAGAAGCGTGGGCAACGATGCGAGCCAGAAAAATAAGCCGATTGGCAAGCTATTTGATGGCGAGAGCTCGCATCCTTCGGCCAGTGTGCTGCAGAATTCTGGTTTCGCTTTCACACTACTTTCCGAGCACGACTAGGCCTCTTTTAGAACTTCGCCCTGTGATGAGCGTCTCTCCTCGCGATCGAAAACAATATTCAGCTAGGTCCGAAGTAGGCGCGCAACGCAGACATCTGCTACAGTGCGATCGGACCCGACAGGCGAGCATCGATTAGGGGTTTATTTCATTACTGAGCTTTTTGAGACCGTCTGAGCATATCTCGTGCACGACCCGGCCAAGCTCCTCAACCTGCTCTCCGAGCCATTCGAGCTCTTCGCTGGTGATGCGGTAATGCTTTGAGTATCTAGCCTTGACGTACGCTTCCTTCAGCTTCTCAAAGCGCGCACGATCGCGGCGCGTGTCGCGCGGCCAGACATAGGTCAGGCGTGGGTCGATTCGCTCCGCCTGGGTGCGGAGAAAACCCAGATTATGTACATGCGGTGTATAGAACGTGCAGACCAACAGCACGCAATGGTATAGAAATTCGGCCGATTGATGCATGTCGAATGCTGCAGGTTTTAGGAATCCTCGCTCCCGGCCCACCTTTGATAGCTCATACCGTTGCATCGCTGTCGGGAACCACTCGTCGAAATACTCCTGCGCCATTGCCAGCGCCTCACCGGCAGTCTTGGGCTTCGGCGTGTGGAGCTCGGTGTCGTCGGATTGGTAAAGCGCGATCCCGTCCTTCGCGACATCCATGAAGAAATAGCGTCCGTGCGCGAGACCGTCGTTCACCTCCTGCAGCGTATGGACGATGAAATTGACCGGCGTCTTGAGCGATTTGGTCACGCCGTACTCGCGCATCAGCCGGTCATCGAGCTTCGACCAGTACTTGACCCTGTCGACCAGCCGCTTGTCGTTGACGATGATGAGCAGATCGTAGTCCGACTGGTAGCCCTTGGCCGTATGCGGCTCGTCGACCCAGGTGCCGCGGGCATAGCTGCCGTAGAGAATGACCTTGAGAATGCGACCGGCCTTCTTCCACTCGTGCTTCGCCAGCGCAAAGGCATCATCGAATTCTTCGAAGATCAGCTGCACCACGCGCTCAAGTTCCCGTTGCTTTTGCGGAGGCAGATGATCGAGTTCGGTGCGCATTACTGGACCTTTAGCAAGCACTTGGAATGGTTGCACCCTCGCATTCCTGCAGGTGCGCCGGCGCATGAAAGAAAGCGTTCCTCTGCTCTATTCATGTGTGTTTCCTGCCGGACTATCGAAGGTCTTTGTCAGGGCTACGCCGGAGGCTCAGGGCCGTCTCCGTCCGGATTTTCAATCTCACCCAGCCTTGGTTCCGAAGCCGCGCGAATGAGATCGTCAGCGAGATGCCTGCCCGTTTCCATGCGCCGCGCGAGCGCTTCGACGAAGAAGTCGAACCGCTTTTCTGCATCGGCACGCGCAGCGGCATTGGCTTCAAACGGCATGGCCGGGGTCACCGCCAGCCATCGCCTGAGGTAGAGCGCGAATGCCTCGTTCCCGACCTCGATATGATAGTCGAGCTTGCCGATCTGTCGGCTTATGCGATCAAGGCGTCGACTGAAGGCCGCTTCCATGCGTTCCGATCCATCCGGAGAGAGAAAAGAGGCAATGGCGGCCTCCACTACCGAAGCCTGCGAGACGCGCTTGCGGCCGGCATAGTCGGCGAGTTGCCTGGAAAGGGCTGGCGGCAAGCGAAAGGTGTGCTTGATACGGTTGCCCTTGCTCATAGCTCGATCCCGTCGCCAGGATCGAGTGCAGCCCGCCGCGCATTGGCCTGCATCCGCTCGGCCATCCTGCGGTTGCTGTTTGCCTGATCCTCGTCGGTACGGTCGTCAAACTCAAATTCGTTGGGAATTGCCATGGGCGGCGGCGCCCCATTCTCGTATTCCGGCAATTCAGGCGATTGGCGGATCCCGCCATCGGACTGGCGATCATCGACCTCGTACTCTTCAGACCCGGTCAGCAATTTCGCGGATTGCGCAGGCGCGGTCACAAGTCTCCCGTGCCATTCGCTCTCATCCGCCGCAAACTCGCCCTTTTGGACCGTTGGTGGACGCTCTACCCGTTTGCTGAGCCGGGGGTCGTGGTAGTAGCGCGCTTTCCTGGCACGGATCGGATGCACGCCTGCGAGCATCACGATTTCGTCGGTATCGGGAAGCTGCATGATTTCGCCCTGGGTCAGAAGAGCGCGCGCCGTCTCCGAGCGCGAGACCATCAGGTGACCAAGCCAGGGCGAGAGGCGGTGTCCGGCATAATTGCGCATCGCCCGGGTTTCGGTCGCGGTCCCGAGTGATTCCGAAACGCGCTTGGCAGTGCGCTCGTCATTGGTCGCGAAGCACACCCGCACATGGCAATTGTCGAGGATGGCATTGTTCTGCCCGTAGGCTTTCTCGATCTGGTTCAACGACTGCGCGATCAGAAAGGCCTTGATGCCGTAGCCCGCCATGAAGGCGAGCGCGCTTTCGAAAAAGTCGAGTCGGCCCAAGGCCGGAAACTCGTCGAGCATAAGGAGAAGCCGCTCGCGATCGGCACCCTCCTGCAGGTCCTCGGTCAGGCGTCTTCCGAGTTGGTTGAGGATGAGCCGGATGAGCGGCTTGGTGCGGCTGATGTCGGAGGGCGGGACGACGAGATAGAGTGTGACCGGTCGGCCCTGTGCCACCAGGTCCGCGATACGCCATTCGCAATGCCGGGTGACCCTGGCGATCACCGGATCGCGGTACAGCCCAAGGAACGACATGGCGGTCGAGAGCACGCCCGAGCGTTCGTTCTCCGACTTGTTGAGCAATTCTCTCGCCGCGCTCGCGACAACCGGATGGATGCCGTCTTCCCCCAGATGCGGCGTGTGCATCATGGCGGTCAATGTCGCCTCGATCGATCGGCGCGGATCGGAGAGGAAGTTCGCCACCCCGGCGAGCGTCTTGTCAGGCTCGGCATAAAGCACATGCAGAATGGCCCCGACGAGAAGCGCATGGCTGGTCTTTTCCCAATGGTTGCGCCGTTCGAGCGAGCCTTCCGGGTCGACCAGCACGTCGGCAATGTTCTGGACGTCGCGCACCTCGTTGATGCCGCGCCGCACTTCCATCAGCGGATTATAGGCTGCCGACGCTTCATTGGTCGGATCGAACAGAAGCGTGCGGCTGAAGCTGGACCGGAAACCAGCGGTCAGCTCCCAGTTCTCGCCCTTGATGTCATGGACGATCGCCGAGTGCGGCCAGGTCAGCAGCGTCGGCACGACAAGGCCGACCCCCTTGCCGCTGCGCGTCGGTGCGAAACAGAGTACATGTTCTGGCCCGTCGTGGCGAAGATAGAGATTGGCGTGTTGGCCGATAATGACGCCCTTGCCCGCCAGAAGGCCAGCGCGCGCGATTTCGGAACGGGTCGCCCAGCGCGCCGAGCCATAGGTCGCGCTGTTCCTGATCTCTCGGGCGCGCCAGACCGACATGCCGATCGCGACCGCCACCGACACGAGACCGCCCGATGCGGCAATCATTCCGCCGGTCTCGAAGATGCGAGGCGCATAGGCTTCGTAGCTGAACCACCACCAGAAGATGGCGTAAGGCGGATAGACGGGCGCTCCGGAGACACTGAACCACGGCCCGCCCAATTGTGCCTGATAGCCGAGCGCGTGCGCCGTCCACTGGGTGCCCGCCCACACACCTGCGAGCGTGAGAGCAAAGACGACGAGTATCTGACCCCACAATATCCGGGTTGCCGACAAGGCTGGCTCCTTTCGTGAAGGACAGCACGGCGGCTTTGCATTGCATATTCAAGTCGGAAGCTGCGTGATCGCAGGTTGGCGTAGCAAAAGCAGCGTACGGCTAGATTGCTTCCCGACTATAGTCCGGGTTACCGGACCAGGTCAGGCGGTACATCGCCCCTTGCGCGACCGATTGCACGACGTTGGGCCACAGGGCCGCGATGCAAGTCCCATCCGCATGGCGCACAGAGGGATAGATAATGCCGTTATGACCGGCTGCGCGTGCCTGCGCCGCTAGAGCATTGCCGACCGGATAGCCTTTCGTCTTGTCCGGATCGAGGGCCGGGTGACCAGGGAGGTCGCGCAAATCGATGAAGACGCCCGCCATGCTGGCAATCATCTCGCCATATTCGACAACGGCATCGAAATCGCCGGCATCGGCGAGCGCCTGTGTCAGGTGATGACCGACCTCGGCAATACAGGTCTCGACATCGAGCGCGGCATACCATGCGCCGCGGTTCGCGGGGTTGAAGCGATTGGGCTCGCGCGGTTTGGCGTAAGCAAAGCTCGCATTGATGAACCTGGCATGCGGCACGCCGTGAACCAGTTCGTCGGCTGTCAGCCCGCCAAACCCGCGCTCTTCGGCGATCAGGCGCGAACTCGTCGCCCCCTCGATTTCAGCGAGCAGCGCAAGCTCGTCATCATTGTCGGCCAGCGGGGCCATGACCGCTTCGCGCAAACGCGCGCTGGAAACGAGCCGGATTGTCCGCTCGAACGCTTCGCGGATCTGCGGGGGCTCGCCTGCCTCCTCAGAGCCCGCCACGAAGCGCGTCGATATATTGTCTGGTCTCCAGCATGCGCGGAATGCCGCCTTCGATCATTGCCCGGATGGGCGAGCGGCGATCGAACACTGGCGCCCTGTTTTCGAGCTTTGGCCAGCGATCGGCCATGTCGTTGGCGAACAGCAGGTGCAGTCCCTTGAACAGGCCGATCAGCGCCGACGCGCGGGTCAATTGATCCTGACCGAGCGAGCCCTCCCAAGTTCCGGCTTTCATCCGGTCCCAGGTGCTTTCGGACACGCCGAGCAGCGCAGCGCCCTCAGCGTTGCTCGCACCCCAGGCCCCAATGAGGCGCAGCACGGCCTTTACCGCAGCGCTGGTGAGGCGGCTGCGATCACCGTCGCTTGCAAAGGTCTGAAGCCCCGGGGGAGCTTCGGCATGCTGAATCGCTGCACTTACCATATCGCATCTCCTGATGCGTTTATAAGCATCATATGGTGCGTTTGTCAAGATTTCCGTTATGATGCCGGTGCTCATCAAACCGCCGGACCGCGCGAACGCGCAAAGTTCCAGTCGACACCGCCTCGCACATGGACCTTGCCAGCGACTTCTTTTCCAAGATGCCGCTCGAGGTCTTGCCTCCAGGGCACGAGCTGGAAACCCACTCCGTCATCGATCATGGCGAAGCGACCCGACGCCAGCGAAATGCGCTCGCGGTAGATGCCGGAAATGTGATCACCTTCCGTTACCGGATTTGCCAGACGACCATGACGCGCAGCCAGCGCTTTACCTGCCGCGTCCAGTTCCTGCTTGCGGAGCGTTCCGAGCAGGTTGCGCACCAAGGTCACGCTCCTACCATGTCGCTTCGCAAGACTTTGATCGACGAGCCATTCACGGCGCTCGTCAAGAGCCTTCCGGACTTCATTGCCGAAGCCGCCTCCCAGCGACACGGCTCGTGCCGACAGCAGCTGCCGGTCGAGCCAGGTCGCCCCGCGCGCGTCAATCTGCCGCTCGAGCGGCAGGTCCGAGCGCACCAGCAGGCTTTCGCGCCGCCGCCCCTTGCGGTCGGTCCATTCGCTTGTCTCGACGATCGCGCCGGGTGCTGCATCGCTCGTCTGGTCAAGATCGGGGAAGCGAAGATAGTGGGCGCGACCGTCCACTCCTTCGACGATCGCATAAGCCTCGCCTGTCAGCTCGTTATGGAGACCGCGCTCGACCAACCTGCCGATGACTCGGCGGTTCTCGTCTTCTCCATGCAGCGCTAAGGATGCAAGGGCGCCTTGTGCGCCGCGTCCACTCATCGCCTTGTGCAAGGTCTTGATGATGTCGCCGCGCTCGCCAAGCGCGCGCAAGGTCGGTTCGAGATCTGCGGCCAAGGTCCAGCGCGCCGCCCCGATCCGCTCGGCCAATCCCATGCGTTCGAGCGTTCGTGCGCGGCCGATAAGGAATGCGCGGTTGCTGCGGCGTGTCGCATCGACTTCGGGGGACAAATCGACCACGCCGAGATCGTCGCGTTGCTTTTGCAGCCGGCGGTCGAGTGAGGTCCAGCGCTCGGCATCGACCTCGCGGCGAAGCGCTAGCTGAATATCGCGCTCGCTGCGCGGCCCGAGTTCGATAGTGACGCGCTCCTGGGCACGGGCCCGCATGCCTTCGCTGATATAAGAGCGATCAATCACCAGGTCCCTGCCATCCGAGGCAACGCCGCGGACCAGAACATGGACATGCGGGTTGTCGGTATTCCAGTGATCGACCGCCACCCAGTCGAGGCTGGTGTCGAGGTCGCTCGCCATATCTTCAAGGAGCTCGCGCGTGAAAGCGCAAAGGTCAGCCATCTCGCTCGCGTCTTCCGGCGACACGATGAAGCGGAAGTGATGCCGGTCGTCTCCGCAGCGCGCGGCGAAGGCATCGCCATCGACCTCATCCGACGAGGCATCGAACATCTGGGCATCCGATCCGTCACGGGTGACGCCGTCGCGTTCGAGATAGGCGATGTGGCGAGCGAGCGGTGCAGAGCGGAAGCGGCTGCCGCCATGACGAACGACGCGCGCCTTGATGATGACCCGCCGCTGGAAAGCATGGGGGCTGCCTCTGAACGCAGCATGTTTGCCGCGCCCCAAGTGACCGGTTCCGCCACCTGCCCGGCCTCGCCCGAGCGGTGTATAGCCTGACCGGCGTGAGGCCTGCAGCACGCGTCCCACCAGCGAACCGGCCTTGCGATAGGCGCGCGCATCGCTGTCTCGCGACTGACCCGGCCTGATGTTGATTTCATCGTCAGCCATAGACAGGGAAACCGGCAGACGGCGCTTTCAGCATTGAAAAGCCTAAGGATTTCGGTCCAAGCGCCTGCAGGCGTACAGCAGAGATGGCGCATAATCTCCCGCAAAACCAACCACCTGCAGCCCGACCGACGGCGCTGCTTTTATCTCGCCATCCCTCCCTTCCTTTGATCCCCAAGTCTCCCGTCCTTCGCCCGCTTTCGCCGGTGAACGTATGGCTGCGCGAAGGTGCGAGGCTCGCTTTCATCGGGAGGAAGCCGTCGAGACGGGCGCGAAAAGATCGTGCGCGGGCTGTTCCGGACGCGCGAAGGGGTTCGCCGCGGGGCCGGGTCTAGCCACCTCCTCCAACTCTTTTCGCGCCGCGCCGGGAGGCTGCAAGGCGCCAGCCGGAGCATTCCTGGCTTGGAGAGGCGCCGCCGCAAACATGCGCTCGGACTGCAACAGCGGCGCAATCCGGGCGACATAGCGGCGCGTTTCGAGTGGCAGCGAACGCCGTCCGGCAAGCCAGTCTTCGTAGCGTTCCGGACCAGCATTGTATGCGGCGAGAAAGCCTTGCGCGCCGTAGCGATCATACATTTCGCGCAAGTAAGACGTGCCGGCCAGAATGTTGTCGCGTGGGTCGAACGGGTCTTTCCCAAGCGAGAACCGGGCGCGCTGGCGCGACCAGGTTCCGGGCATGAGCTGCATGAGACCCATCGCTCCTGCTGTGGAAACCGCCCGCACCCGGCCCGCACTTTCGATCCGGATCACCGCGTAGATCCAGTGCTCGGGAATGCCGAATTGCTGGGATGCTTCGCTGACATGCGCGGCAATCTCGACGCTCTGCGAAGCTCGGACAAACCGCTCCGATTGCGCAAAAACCTGCGCCGAACTCACCGCCAGCATGGCGGCCAGGAGTCCCGGCAGAAGACACGGGCGGAGCACGGTATCAGTCCTTGGCCGGGCGGCGCGCGCCGCGCGACCATATCAGGACATGGCTCTGACCGTCAGAACTGAACAGATTGGCGCGCAAGGGCCGCGCCCACGCAGGATCGTCGATAAGAAGTGTTACGAAGTTGCCTGCCTTGTCGCCGACATGTTTCCAGCCTGCGCCCACCTCGTAGGCTTTCTCGCCCTCGCCTGCCATGATGCGATAGCCCGGAGCGTTCTCGGTGTCGCCGTGGTCGGTAGCGAGGACAGTCATCGGTGCATCGATTGTGAGGGTTTTCAGCCGCCCCTCGAAACCGTCGGGCGTGGCTGTAAAAGTGCCGATACAGGTCATTGTGCGTCTCCTTCAGTTGTGTTGGGGATAGGAAAGTCGGCAGGCGGGGCCAGCAGGACATAGTCTCCGTCGCCTGCTTCGTCGGTCCAGAGGGGCTGCGCCCGCCCGATGACATCGGCGCGCGCGACAGGCCCGAAATAACGCCCGTCAAAGCTGCCGGGGGCGCGCCTGTTCATCACGAACAGTTCGTGCGCAGCAATCGTCCGGCATCCTTTCCAGACGGGCAGTTCGCGTCCAAGACTGTCGCGCCGGCGCGCCGCTCCCGCAGGCGTCCCATTGATTTCGATGAGCAGGTCGCGCCTGCAGACCGTATCCCCGCCAAGCGCCGCAACCTCTTTGATGAGCGGAACGCCCCCAGGAAGGTAGCCACGCTTAGCGAGGTACCTCTCCAGCCCGGAAGCAGGTTCGATCGCGACGCGGTCGCCTTTTTGAAGACCGGTCTGCGCGCCTATAGCGTACAGTCCGACCGGCACGCTAGCCGTCACGTTCCAGACCAAAAGTCGCGAGAGCGGGATTGCGATGCTGGCCAGTGTCGCTGCCGCGACCATGCCTGCCAGAAAGGCGGTGCGCCGCCTCATGATTGCAGCTTTCGCCGCCGCAGCCAGTCGCGATGGCGCGCGAGCCGATAGGAACGTACTTGCATGCCCCCTGCCAGCCTGTTGTGGACATGATGCCAGTGGTCGGGAGCTACATCGCAGGGATCGATGCCAACGTCCTCGATCGCATCGATCAGCGCAAAGACCTGGCGAACCTTTGGCCAGCTTCGCACCGAGAGCAGGATTTGCGCGCCAGGATCGACCTGCGGCAGAGTGGTGAACGGCTCGCCGAAACCGGCGGCTTGGGCGATCGTGAGCGTCGAGCGGACGGTCCCGTAATCGTTCGAAGCCCACCGAACCAGGGCAAAGACCTGTCCCGGAGCATAGCTTTCGATGCGCGTCCGGCGGTCGAGGATGCGCTCTGCGAAGGGCTTGCCGAACCGAAGCCAGTCTTCCTCTACGCCGCAGCGCCACACCAGCGTGACATGCGTGAGTGGCGGATCACCGGCCCCTGCGCCGCCCCTTTCCGTGGGCGGAGGCGAAACGCGCGCTGCGCTTTTGCACAGGCGTGGCGGCGTTAGCAGGAATCTGGAAGATTCCTTGTTAGCATTGTTAAGGGCTTCGCAAGCGCTGCGTTTCCGGCGAGTCGCGCAGGCTCCCGGTTCCCGATAGTCCGGGCATCGGGTTCCCGATCGTCCGAACGTCATGGTTCCCGATAGTCCGAACATCACAGGCCCTTTTCCACAGGGGGCAGCCCGATGCGGCGCCGCGCGGCCGCGAAGGGATCGACAGGGGCTGCAACGAACAGGAGACGCTCGCGGCCGAACTGGTGCTCAAGAGCGAGATTGTAGCCGGGGAGCGACTGGCGGCGAACGATGGCCCGCACTTCGAAAGCGAAACGCTTCAATGGCGAGAGCGCGCCGGACTTTGCATGCAGGTGCGCAATGTCGAAACTCCACCCGCCCTTCTGCTTCCCGCCATGCTTGCGTACGATGCGATAGAGCCAGCGCTCAAGACCGCCGGTAAGCGCGAAATAGGCCGGGTCGATGGTCAGGACGAGCGCACGATCGAGCACGCCCTCGTAGAGCCAGTCCGGCACGATCATTTCGATGCCGAGCGCGCGCCCATTGTCGTCGAGCCGTTCGCGCCATTCGTTGATCCAGGAAAATCGTCGGCGGCGTCGCGCCCCGGCCTGCCGGATGGAGGTGGCAATGCTGGTCGACTGCAAGCGGTCGAGCGCCGCCTTCAGGCGCTCGTAGCCAGCCTTTCCGGTTCCGCGCCGGGTGAAGGTAAGGATTTCATGGGGCGTCGCCGCGATAAGGCGCGAGGTGGCTTTGCCGGCATCGCGCGCCTCGACGATCTGGCTCGCTACCCAGATCAGTACATCGGCGTCCCAGATGGTGGCCATGCCATGTTCGGCGGTCGCTTCGACCAGAATGGCGACCTCGCCCATGCGAAAGTCGATCGGCTTCACTCGCTTCGACTTGGCGAGGCTGAAGAAAGGCCAGGCCATCAGATCCTGCGCATCGCGCGCGGCGATGTCGCTGCCCGCGCCGACGAACAGGTCGAGCTGTCCGGCCCCGCCGTCCGATGTCTTCAAGGAGCGCATGGTATCGCCTCAGCGCCGGACCGGACCGGTGTAGCCGTCGATCCGCTTGGCAGGATGAACGACGCCCTTGCCCGGATCGCTGGTCGAACGGCGCAAGCCCTGCTCGGCCCAGGCATCGAGATCTTCGGGCCGATAAACGATGCGGCCGCCGAGCTTGTGGTAGACCGGCCCTGTTCCATAGCATCGGTGCTTTTCGAGCGTGCGCGGCGAAAGCCCCAGATGCACCGCGGCATCTGGGGTGCGCAGGTAGCGGGGACGGACCGGATCGGGAACGGCGGGCATGGGGTTAGCTCCAAGAGGCTCGGGTGGCTGCGGCTAACTGCCGCTGATTGCGGAGGGTGATGGCGCATGCCTTGGCGATGGGGGGAGCGACACGATGCTGCGTTCGGATTTGTCGCCCCTACCGATCATGAGCTCGGCAGCATCGAGGAAGGGCGGCATCCGTGCAGGGCCCGACGCTATTGCGCCGCTCGGCAGACTTTCGGCTGCAATGCCGAAAGGTCCGAAAAAGATGCCGCACCTGCGATAGAGGCAGCGGCCAAGGGCCTGTGGGAAGCAAGGCAAGCGGGGCCTGTCGCGGCCGTAGCTTCCCGCTCGCCCGACCCGCTGCCGGTTCGCAAGTGCGTGCGGGGCCCCGGAACGCATAATGCCGCACCCTCAGGAGCGCATCGCCAGATGCGCGGGACAGAGTGCGTCCCCAGCCCCGCTCGACATATCCCGAAGGCCCGTGGGCCAGGCTGATATTCGGAGAAACGCCGGTTTCTTCTGGATCGACATCTTGACCCTAGCGCTCAGCTACGGAAACACGAGAAAAGGGCAGGAACCGCTGCTGGCCCCTGCCCTGCCGAATGTCTCAGAATTCGTCGAGCATTCCGCCATGGACGGTATGAACGACCCGGATCGCAAGATGCGGGGGCAGCGCATTGTAGTCGCCCTCGTCGACCGCGCGATATCCGAGTTCGTCATCCTCGATAACATGCTGGTCGAAGAAGCTGTGCAAGGCCCGTTGCTCGGCTGTTTCCAGAGCCTCGAAATAATTGCGCGAAGGCAGTGTGCATTTCGTGAAATAGGTCATGATAATCCTCCTGAAATCTGTCGCGAGACGACAGGAGGTTGGCCGATGGGCCCGGGCAGACCGGGTCACAGGATCGCCTGACAGGGCGACCGCGAAGCGGCGCAGGGGGAAACGGTTTTGTCCGGTGCCGGATGCAATCCGGCGGCGGACAAAATGGTGGGGCCCCTGCCGTCCTTGATGCGGGCGGCGCGGGACCATCATGCTGGAAATGCGGTAAGCCAGGCCAATCCAGTCCACCTCAAACGACCGTTTCAGATGATCGCTGCCATAATGGGTCGCCCCCCTGGGCAGCGCCTGGCTATTCCCCGGAGAAAAGACCGAGCGAAAGGAAGGGTGAACAGCGAAAGAGGCCCTGCCGTTTCCGGCAGAGCCTCCTTTGGCTGGTTCGATGGCGCCGGATCAGTCGATCGGAGGGGCGTCCTGGTTGTCGCCGCCATTGGCCCGCGAGAGGAAATCGACCTTGTCGGCAAGGATCTCCGAGCCATACCGCGTCACACCGTCCTGGTCTTCCCACTGCGTGTAGTGGATGCGGCCCTGGACCGAGACCAGCTGGCCTTTCGAGCAGTACTGACCGACGGTCTTGGCGAGGCCGTTGAAGCAGGTCACCCGGTGGAATTCGCTGTCCTTGGCGGTGTAGCCGTTCTCGTCCTTGTAGGTCTTGCCGTCCTTGTCGCGTGCAGGACGATCGGTGACGACAGTGATCCCGGTAACGCTGGTGCCGCCCTTGGTCTCGCGGGTGTCGGGATCGCGGGCGATGCGGCCGGTGAGGATTGCGATATTGGTCATGATGAAATTCCTTCAGTTCCTCAAACCGGAGACCATCTCCGGCTTGCGAACATCCAGAAGAAGCAGGGCATGGGAGGACTGCACCGCAGGCCTGAAGGGCCGAAGGGAAACCTGTTCATGACGGGTGGTGCGGGCAGGCGCGCGAAGCGCGACCACACGGCCGGAAAGGAACGGGTTGCCGTCCTCAGCTGACCTGGTTCAGGACTGTTCGCGAAGAAAGCCGGATGGGTGTCGGGTGTGGGTCTGAAGGTGCCAAGACCCAGCTGCAATCAGCCTGCCCCATTGCCTTCCGATGCCGCCAGGAGATCCATGAAGTTGCGCGCGGCCTCCCGGTCCTCCTCGTTTTCGAACGCCACATCGAGATCGGGGGCAGACCCGAGCAGGTAGAGCATGGCCCACAGGGCAAAGCGTTTTCCCCGGTCCTGCTCCAGACCGAGATCGACCTGGCATCGCTCGATCCCCGAGGCCAAGGTTTCTGCGCCAATCGCTCCAGGATCGGCAGTGCCAAAATAGCGGATGAGAAGCGTATCGAGGTCCATCGCACTCTTTTCGGATCATCGGTCGGGCCGCGGCGAGGAAGGCCAGCATTCGTGGCCCGGTCATGCGTCGCTCAATCAGCGGTGGGTTGCTCGCGAAGCCGCCGGGCGCGCTCGACGAAGTGCTCCATCTGGGTGGCGGCATGCAGGGTAAGCGGATGCGGCTTCGCATCGGCACGCGGGGATATGAATTCCGCGATTTCTTCGATTGCTGCAAGCTGATCGGCGCTGGCCTTCGACAGAAGGCCGAGCACCATGTTCTCAAGGGCGATCACCCTGATGCGCAATTGGATGATCTCGGCATCGGAAAGTGGCGGAATATCCCATTTCTCGCAATCGGCAGCGAGCGCTTCCTGCGGCCCGCAGGGCAATGCCCCGCCTTCGTCTTCCCAGCGCGACAGCGCCCCGGCTTTTCCCGTTTCCGACATATGCGGTTCCTTTCATAACCAACGAGGCGATCGTCTGCACGCTGCTCACATAGCACAAAGCCCTACCGGGATGCGCCTGGCACGGCGACAGCGAAGCCGGGCAAACGGAACCCCGCGCGGGTTGGTCTTCACGCGGGGTTCCTGAACGACCCCTTGGGGGCACCTGCGACCCGCAGGGCTTCGGGGGGAGGCGGGGCCGTCCTTTCCTGATCTTGCGTTGTTCGTTGCGATTTCTTGCCGAGGGTCTCTCCTGAATAACTGTGTCACCGGGAAACGCGTCCGATCACATGCCTTCCATGTCGTGATCGGCCATCGAGGACATGTCATGGCCCGCATGGGGATCGGCGGGTTGGGTCGCTTCGCTCGCGGGTTGCGTGCCCGCTGCTGGCGCTGCGGGTTTGGCAGTTGCGCGTGATGCGGGAGAGGCAGCAGGCCGTGAGGCGGTCGGCGCGGCGTGATTTGTCGAAAGAGCGTTCTGCCGCGCAGTCGCTGCCTCATCTTCGGAGGGAGAGGCTGCCGGATCGGCGAGGCCCGGCTCGGGTGCCGTGCCAGCCCCCACCGCAGCTTCGCCCATAGGCGAAACCTCGGTGATCGGTGTGCTCTCCTGCGCCTCGTCGCAAGCAGCAAGAGCGGACATCAAGGGCGCGATCGCGAGAAACCCGATCGCTACATTCAATCTGGAAGTACGCATGCTTTTCAACTCCTTCAGAGCCAGGAAATACCGAGGTGGTTCGGTCCATGCGCGAGCTCGCCGCCAAGGAAGCCCTGGATGAGAACGAGTGCCGCCATGGAGAATATCGACGCGCGCAACCATGCACGGCTCTGGCTCGGCCTGCTCGCGAGATAGGCCATCGCAATACCGAGAACCGCGA